>NZ_CAJHCI020000006.1:657500-1585258 GCF_904848545.2 Acidithrix sp. C25 | reverse complement strand
CATTCATTGGTCCATACAATGTCAATTCGATCATGAACCCAATTCTGGTCTATTGTTTGGGACTTGGGTATTTCTTTAATATGTACAAAAACAAGCCTCTCGTGCGAAAGGGAGGTGTGTTGATAATGAGCCACCCCACGCGCAACGATTTGACCCGGTCTTTCACCCTTCCTACATTGACTTTTACGAAAACGTCCTAAGTGAAACCACAGATCCAATTGAGATCGAGGCAAAGTACGAAAAGAGTTACGCTGAGGACCCCTGGTATATCCATCTCTATAGAACAGGTAACGCATACCATGAGTTCATCCGTTCTATATGTGGTACTGGGGAGCCCACGCACTTGACCACCTCGGAGCAGTGATTATTCTTGGTGGCGACCTAAGGTTGCAAAGCGACTGGGTTTCATGGCAGCAAGTACCCTTAATGACGCATTAGCAATGGCCTCGGCTTATGTTGGTACTTCTCCGTCGATTACACACTTGCACTCACCTCCTCTGTGATGGCTCAAGTTGAATAATCTAGAATTCGAAAAGATCTAATACCAAGGACGAGCAATGGCAAAAATGCGTGGACTACTGGGCAAGATAACTATGCCCTTCCCACTTGGTCGGCCCACTTGGCCAGCCAATGTAGAAAGAACAATTCCCAAGTCAAAACTCGGTGCAAACTACGATACAGAATGGGCTAGAAGGTACTCAGTACGTCTTGTACGATCACTGATAACTGACTATGTCACTAAACCCGCGATAAATATAGTTGCTTCCCAAAAGTGCTCGGTACCGATCGCCTAAAGGGTATCGACGTACCTGTTATCTTTGCCGCTAACCATGCCTCTCACTTAGATACTCCGCTTCTACTCTCGGTGCTTCCAGATGACTTTCGCCACAAGACGGCTGTTGGAGCCGGAGCAGACTACTTCTTTGACCGCAAATACAAGGCAGTCATCTGGTCATTCCTCTTAGGAGCAATTCCTATCGAGAGAACAAGGGTATCGAGAAGATCAACCGATTTAGCCTTAGAGATCCTGCGCGATGACTGGAACCTAATTCTCTTCCTGAAGGCGGCAGAACCCCTGACGGTTTCGCAAGGGAGTTCAAAGGGGGCGTCGCGCAGCTAGCCCTAAAGACAGGCTCGACCATCGTACCCGTCTTCATAGGTGGCACCTATGAGGTCCTAGGTAAAAATAAAAAAGGCTTTAGCCCCGGTTCTACAGTTGTAAACTTTGGCAGGCCAATAAGTCCTAGCGGTTCAAATCCCCGTGATTTAACCAAAGAGTTACAAAGTGCGGTCAACCGTCTTGGAGATGAAGTCTACAGCGACTACTGGGACGCTGCGCTAAGAAGCGGAGCAAGTTCCACGCCGGACTTGGCCGACAATGGCGATAATTCCTGGATAGCAGAGTGGAATCGTCCCAGGTTTAGCGACACCTTTGAAGATTCAAAGAAAAGTCGTTGGCCAAGATTACCATTTATCGACAAGCCACTCTGATTTAAAAGCCTGCTAGAGAAAGACGAGCCGAGCCTTAAGGTCGACGTCGACATATTTATTATCCAATGTACTCCCAGGGAACGGCTTTCTCTCGGTTTAGGTAAGGCCAAATTACACGATGCCAGCTCGTTATTTATAAGGTCAGTTTTAAGGATAAAATCATCTACCCGTCGCTCTTTGGCTGTCTAGCGGTGTTATCCCATCCACTTATAACCTAACTACCAATCGCTCCAAGGACTAACCCCTGGTTGATCCAAACTCTAGATACGAGGAGACTTATACTTGGACCTAACGCCTAATAAAACGAGGGACTGAGATAGCCTAAGGCAGTACTAATTGGTTAAAAATTGAAAAATCGGCGCCGAAAGAGCGGCTATGATTGCACTAGACGCAGACCCGAAGGAGCTATAGAATCTGGCTCACTAACCAACTCGGTAACAAATTCCGTTTTATGACCAGGAAAGACGGAGACTGAATAAAGTTTGGCCCCACCGTCTTCATCATAGGTAATCCTCTCACACCAAAGCGCCGGCGAGTCACGCGGTACTCCAAGCAACTTGGCATCGTCATGGTCGATTGCAATGGCCACAATTGTCTGCACCGCCCGACTCAGACGCTTAGCTAGATTACCCCGCTCCCCCAAAAGATCATACAAACTCGCCTCCTCCAGTTCAGGTATCGAAAACTGAGCACCAATTTGCGCCGGAACCCAACTGTAACCCTAGCAAACGGATTACCATCGGCGAGGTTGATTCTCGTTATGACAAGCAACTCGCCCTCGCCGAGAATCTCTTCAGCCGGCCCTCGGCGATCTCAACCCGTGCGGAGATAATCTTCCTGCCCGGTTTAACACCTCGTTCAGACATCTGGCTTCAATGGTAGTGAAGCGCCCTAAGCTCTGACGTACCGGGTCTGAATTCGCGATCCAACCAAAACCCTGTCTTGAGTCAACAAGGCCCTCGCTTCTCAAGACATCGAGAGCTTTTCTTACAGTAATCCGACTAGCCCTATGAGTTCGTGAAAGGGCCGCCTCGCTCGGTAAGACCGAGCCACGACTCACCTGTCCGGACACAATTTGCGTACGGAGGCTGGATGCAATCTCTATATATCTGGGTGTTTTTTTGCTTTCTATATTCCCAAGATACCCAAAGTTGGATACAATTCCAAAACCGAGCCCTCAACAATCATTAAAAGCAAAAAAGTAAAAGCTAGGTTCTAATTTAGCGTTACAACTTAGGCTAGGTACAAAAAGCGCCTAGGCGAGAGATTCTCTGGTTGGGTAGATTCTCTGGTTGGTATATATTCGCTCACCGACCTATAAGCAGCCAATCTCCTCTGTAGACATTAGTTAGCTGTTCAACTTCGAGATGCGCCAAAATCGTTTGGCTAATTTCCGAGAGCGCGATCAACTGTTGGCCACTCAACACATTCGCAAAGCAATGACAGACTGCTACGGCGTGGATAGGCTCCGCCATAGTGATTCGCTTCAGACCCTCTTCAGTGAGCACCTTAATCGATCCACGCCGATCGGTGCTACATATCCTTGCGAACAACGACGCCACGCACGCCATCCGGCTAAGCTGCTGAGAGGTACGACTGCGCTACCAGCCAAGACCGCTGGCGAGATCCATCGAACGCATCTGGTGGTCAGAAGACTTCGAGAACACAGCACTGGTCCTCATCGACCACCACGTCGGCACGATCAGCTGGGCGGGCGAACTCGTGGTCGAAGAGAAGGAGCAGTTTGTTGCTGGCAGCACAGCTCAAGATGTGAGTTACGGTCATCGCGCGCTTCGCTGAGGCGGCTGGTATACCTCTTGTCCTCACGAGCAGCCTCGAAACCGAAGCACAAGGACCGCTATTGCCCGAGTTCGAAAAGTTCCTTCCCGAAGAGTTCGTCGCGCGCATCAAGCGAGAGGGAGTCATCAATGCTTGGGAGGACCCGGCTTTCGCCGAGGCAGTGAGAGCCACTGGCAAGACGAACTTGCTGATAGGTGGTTTGACGACCGATGTCTGCTTGGTCCCCCAGCCCTATCGGCGAAAGAAGAGGGCTTCAACGTCGTAGCACTGATGGACACCTCGGCTGCTTGCACCAAAATCGGTGCCCAGAACAGCCGTGACCTCTTACTAGCCACGGAAATCGAGTTGATGACGGTGATACCCATGATCACCTCCATAATCTCAGGAACTACTAGAACCCTGCCTCTGGGGAGCTTTACGCCGCGTCCGGTGAAGAGGGTGTCTATCACGCCTTCGCCCAGGGCGACCTCCGCTAACATCGCCACCGGAACCCTCGTCGTATCTGCGGTGTGAGGGTTCCGGTGGCCCGAGATTCAAGAGGGTACAACTTTGCGTGATTGGCCCAGCGCATCACAAGAGCGAGGCTTCTTCTTGCCTGTAGCTGAAGCCCTGACAGTCGGCGTCGTGTTCGTCGCGGTATTGCTGATTGGTTATCACTCACCACGCCCGCGCGATGGCCGCGTCGACGTGGTTGGCAGTCCGGCATCCGTTCCGGCGCTAGTTCATCAATGTCAATCAAAGCAAACCGGGGGCTCTCGACCTTGTCCGGGCTCGCTCGAGCGAAATAGGCCTCGAGTCGCTACGCGAGGGACGGATATTCGGCGTCCTCACTCTAAGCAGCAATCCAACTCTCTACGTTGCCGGCGCCAACGGGCTGTCAGTGACATCTGGCCTCGAAACGAACTCTTACACTCGATGATCTCGCAGAGCGCTCCATTGCACACCGTCGACAAGTTGCCCCTACTGCCCAATGACACGTCGGGGCTACCCCTCTTCTATCCAGTCTTTGGCGTTGTAATTGCCAGCTACCTGTTCGGGATCGCGTCGGTGACTACGGGTCGGAGCCTCTCACCGACTGGTCGCTGGGCCCCGGCGTCCCTGCTTGCATCGCTACTCGCCGCATTATCAACGTTGATTGCTCGCTTCAGTACTCAAACCATCAACGGCCACGCCACTATCGTCTTCCTCTTTCTCCTGTCGCTTGTTGTAGGTGCGGAACAGCGATGTTCCTCGGTATCTTCAACACCTTTCGCGCAACCATGGCCACTGTGGTCCTGGTGCACTCGCTAGCGCGAGCGGGGTCTGCTCCGGCTCCGTGCATCCTCGTTGGCTCGAGCGTTGCGCGGCCTCTTGCTTATGAGTGTGGCACTTACTGGTATTCGCGACGACCACGCAGACTGAACAGATGAGGTTGGATCACTCCAACCCACTGAAGTAGGCGGCGTCGCGAATACCAGTAAGTGCCACACTCATAAGCAAGAGGCCGCGCAACGCTCCGAGCCAACGAGGATGCCACGGAGCCGGGAGCAGACCCCCGCTCGCGCTAGCGAGTGCACCAGGACCACAGTGGCCATGGTTGCGCGAAAGGTGTTGAAGATACCGAGGAACATCGCTGTTCCGCACCTACAACAAGCGACAGGAGAAAGAGGAAGACGATAGTGGCGTGGCCGTTGATGGTTTGAGTACTGAAGCGAGCAATCAACGTTGATAATGCGGCGAGTAGCGATGCAAGCAGGGACGCCGGGGCCCAGCGACCAGTCGGTGAGAGGCTCCGACCCGTAGTCACCGACGCGATCCCGAACAGGTAGCTGGCAATTACAACGCCAAAGACTGGATAGAAGAGGGGTAGCCCCGACGTGTCATTGGGCAGTAGGGGCAACTTGTCGACGGTGTGCAATGGAGCGCTCTGCGAGATCATCGAGTGTAAGAGTTCGTTTCGAGGCCAGATGTCACTGACAGCCCGTTGGCGCCGGCAACGTAGAGAGTTGGATTGCTGCTTAGAGTGAGGACGCCGAATATCCGTCCCTCGCGTAGCGACTCGAGGCCTATTTCGCTCGAGCGAGCCCGGACAAGGTCGAGAGCCCCCGGTTTGCTTTGATTGACATTGATGAACTAGCGCCGGAACGGATGCCGGACTGCCAACCACGTCGACGCGGCCATCGCGCGGGCGTGGTGAGTGATAACCAATCAGCAATACCGCGACGAACACGACGCCGACTGTCAGGGCTTCAGCTACAGGCAAGAAGAAGCCTCGCTCTTGTGATGCGCTGGGCCAATCACGCAAAGTTGTACCCTCTTGAATCTCGGGCCACCGGAACCCTCACACCGCAGATACGACGAGGGTTCCGGTGGCGATGTTAGCGGAGGTCGCCCTGGGCGAAGGCGTGATAGACACCCTCTTCACCGGACGCGGCGTAAAGCTCCCCAGAGGCAGGGTTCTAGTAGTTCCTGAGATTATGGAGGTGATCATGGGTATCACCGTCATCAACTCGATTTCCGTGGCTAGTAAGAGGTCACGGCTGTTCTGGGCACCGATTTTGGTGCAAGCAGCCGAGGTGTCCATCAGTGCTACGACGTTGAAGCCCTCTTCTTTCGCCGATAGGGCTGGGGGACCAAGCAGACATCGGTCGTCAAACCACCTATCAGCAAGTTCGTCTTGCCAGTGGCTCTCACTGCCTCGGCGAAAGCCGGGTCCTCCCAAGCATTGATGACTCCCTCTCGCTTGATGCGCGCGACGAACTCTTCGGGAAGGAACTTTTCGAACTCGGGCAATAGCGGTCCTTGTGCTTCGGTTTCGAGGCTGCTCGTGAGGACAAGAGGTATACCAGCCGCCTCAGCGAAGCGCGCGATGACCGTAACTCACATCTTGAGCTGTGCTGCCAGCAACAAACTGCTCCTTCTCTTCGACCACGAGTTCGCCCGCCCAGCTGATCGTGCCGACGTGGTGGTCGATGAGGACCAGTGCTGTGTTCTCGAAGTCTTCTGACCACCAGATGCGTTCGATGGATCTCGCCAGCGGTCTTGGCTGGTAGCGCAGTCGTACCTCTCAGCAGCTTAGCCGGATGGCGTGCGTGGCGTCGTTGTTCGCAAGGATATGTAGCACCGATCGGCGTGGATCGATTAAGGTGCTCACTGAAGAGGGTCTGAAGCGAATCACTATGGCGGAGCCTATCCACGCCGTAGCAGTCTGTCATTGCTTTGCGAATGTGTTGAGTGGCCAACAGTTGATCGCGCTCTCGGAAATTAGCCAAACGATTTTGGCGCATCTCGAAGTTGAACAGCTAACTAATGTCTACAGAGGAGATTGGCTGCTTATAGGTCGGTGAGCGAATATATACCAACCAGAGAATCTACCCAACCAGAGAATCTCTCGCCTAGGCGCTTTTTGTACCTAGCCTAAGTTGTAACGCTAAAATTAGAACCTAGCTTTTACTTTTTTGCTTTTAATGATTGTTGAGGGCTCGGTTTTGGAATTGTATCCAACTTTGGGTATCTTGGGAATATAGAAAGCAAAAAAACACCCAGATATATAGAGATTGCATCCAGCCTCCGTACGCAAATTGTGTCCGGACAGGTGAGTCGTGGCTCGGTCTTACCGAGCGAGGCGGCCCTTTCACGAACTCATAGGGCTAGTCGGATTACTGTAAGAAAAGCTCTCGATGTCTTGAGAAGCGAGGGCCTTGTTGACTCAAGACAGGGTTTTGGTTGGATCGCGAATTCAGACCCGGTACGTCAGAGCTTAGGGCGCTTCACTACCATTGAAGCCCAGATGTCTGAACGAGGTGTTAAACCGGGCAGGAAGATTATCTCCGCACGGGTTGAGATCGCCGAGGGCCGGCTGAAGGAGATTCTCGGCGAGGGCGAGTTGCTTGTCATAACGAGAATCAACCTCGCCGATGGTAATCCGTTTGCTAGGGTTACAGTTTGGGTTCCGGCGCAAATTGGTGCTCAGTTTTCGATACCTGAACTGGAGGAGGCGAGTTTGTATGATCTTTTGGGGGAGCGGGGTAATCTAGCTAAGCGTCTGAGTCGGGCGGTGCAGACAATTGTGGCCATTGCAATCGACCATGACGATGCCAAGTTGCTTGGAGTACCGCGTGACTCGCCGGCGCTTTGGTGTGAGAGGATTACCTATGATGAAGACGGTGGGGCCAAACTTTATTCAGTCTCCGTCTTTCCTGGTCATAAAACGGAATTTGTTACCGAGTTGGTTAGTGAGCCAGATTCTATAGCTCCTTCGGGTCTGCGTCTAGTGCAATCATAGCCGCTCTTTCGGCGCCGATTTTTCAATTTTTAACCAATTAGTACTGCCTTAGGCTATCTCAGTCCCTCGTTTTATTAGGCGTTAGGTCCAAGTATAAGTCTCCTCGTATCTAGAGTTTGGATCAACCAGGGGTTAGTCCTTGGAGCGATTGGTAGTTAGGTTATAAGTGGATGGGATAACCACCGCTAGACAGCCAAAGAGCGACGGGTAGATGATTTTATCCTTAAAACTGACCTTATAAATAACGAGCTGGCATCGTGTAATTTGGCCTTACCTAAACCGAGAGAAAGCCGTTCCCTGGGAGTACATTGGATAATAAATATGTCGACGTCGACCTTAAGGCTCGGCTCGTCTTTCTCTAGCAGGCTTTTAAATCAGAGTGGCTTGTCGATAAATGGTAATCTTGGCCAACGACTTTTCTTTGAATCTTCAAAGGTGTCGCTAAACCTGGGACGATTCCACTCTGCTATCCAGGAATTATCGCCATTGTCGGCCAAGTCCGGCGTGGAACTTGCTCCGCTTCTTAGCGCAGCGTCCCAGTAGTCGCTGTAGACTTCATCTCCAAGACGGTTGACCGCACTTTGTAACTCTTTGGTTAAATCACGGGGATTTGAACCGCTAGGACTTATTGGCCTGCCAAAGTTTACAACTGTAGAACCGGGGCTAAAGCCTTTTTTATTTTTACCTAGGACCTCATAGGTGCCACCTATGAAGACGGGTACGATGGTCGAGCCTGTCTTTAGGGCTAGCTGCGCGACGCCCCCTTTGAACTCCCTTGCGAAACCGTCAGGGGTTCTGCCGCCTTCAGGAAAGAGAATTAGGTTCCAGTCATCGCGCAGGATCTCTAAGGCTAAATCGGTTGATCTTCTCGATACCCTTGTTCTCTCGATAGGAATTGCTCCTAAGAGGAATGACCAGATGACTGCCTTGTATTTGCGGTCAAAGAAGTAGTCTGCTCCGGCTCCAACAGCCGTCTTGTGGCGAAAGTCATCTGGAAGCACCGAGAGTAGAAGCGGAGTATCTAAGTGAGAGGCATGGTTAGCGGCAAAGATAACAGGTACGTCGATACCCTTTAGGCGATCGGTACCGAGCACTTTTGGGGAAGCAACTATATTTATCGCGGGTTTAGTGACATAGTCAGTTATCAGTGATCGTACAAGACGTACTGAGTACCTTCTAGCCCATTCTGTATCGTAGTTTGCACCGAGTTTTGACTTGGGAATTGTTCTTTCTACATTGGCTGGCCAAGTGGGCCGACCAAGTGGGAAGGGCATAGTTATCTTGCCCAGTAGTCCACGCATTTTTGCCATTGCTCGTCCTTGGTATTAGATCTTTTCGAATTCTAGATTATTCAACTTGAGCCATCAACAGAGGAGGTGAGTGCAAGTGTGTAATCGACGGAGAAGTACCAACATAAGCCGAGGCCATTGCTAATGCGTCATTAAGGGTACTTGCTGCCATGAAACCCAGTCGCTTTGCAACCTTAGGGTCGCCACCAAGAATAATCACTGCTCCGAGGTGGTCAAGTGCGTGGGCTCCCCAGTACCACATATAGAACGGATGAACTCCATGGTATGCGTTACCTGTTCTATAGAGATGGATATACCAGGGGTCCTCAGCGTAACTCTTTTCGTACTTTGCCTCGATCTCAATTGGATCTGTGGTTTCACTTAGGACGTTTTCGTAAAAGTCAATGTAGGAAGGGTGAAAGACCGGGTCAAATTCGTTGCGCGTGGGGTGGCTCATTATCAACACACCTCCCTTTCGCACGAGAGGCTTGTTTTTGTACATATTAAAGAAATACCCAAGTCCCAAACAATAGACCAGAATTGGGTTCATGATCGAATTGACATTGTATGGACCAATGAATGGCAAACCCATAGTCAATATGTCGGATTGTCCAGAGACATGAACCAGTTGTTGCTTGTAGACCCGCTCAAGCGTCTTTTCATGGACGGCGTCTACCTCACCTGCGTTCACGCCAGTAAGGCCATAGGGAGATCTTATGGAGTGAAAGATATTACGAGCCATCCATGGGGAGTGGCCTCTAGAGCTTTAGATGTGGTGATGAATTTCGCGCGGTCTTTTAGGTTCCACTCCCATTCGCGCTTTTGGAGGAATTCGAATTGCTTTGGAAAGGTGTCGTTATTTAGAGTGGTTTCGATCTGGAAGATCTTGATGCCTGCCTCTTTTATGACTGCTCCCATCCTCCAGTTGGACGAGTGCAACTGCGAATTGTGACGATCCATAAATGACTTAGAGTGGACCATTGTCTTTACGTTATGGTGATGTCTTAGGCTCCGATAGCTAGATAGACCAGTAGCTACGCTCTTGTGGCCGCCATCCATGGAGACTAAATTGACATTTACATAGACTATCAGGTCGCTTTCAGCGGCGCGCTTGGAGATTTCGACCTCTTCGCCCTGTGGCGTGAGGCCTATAAAGCTAAGCCCCTTGGGATCTTCGGCGTCGTGCTGCAAAAGGAGACCGCGTGGGTAAAACGAGTCATAAACTCGATCTCCGACCGCATGGCGAAGTTCGGATTCGGTCATTCGGCGATGGAGAGCTAAAGCAGCTATCAGCACCACGTCCTCGACGCCTGCTCTAGCCGCACGCTCTAATACTGCTTCAATTATTAGGGAGCGAATGTCGGGTGAGACCATTTGAGGAAGAGGAAGCGACACGTCGTCAAAGGCGATTGTCAAGCGCATCCCTGAGGTCAGAAGGGTATCCAACGGATCGCTATCGCCAACTGGGTTGTCCAGAGCATCTTCGATGGCCCCGAGAGGGTCAGATAAAGATGGTAGCGATTCAGGTGCATAGATGACAGATGAACCTTCGGGAAGTTTTTCAATTCGATAGCCTTCGCCGTGCCAAAAGAGAGTTCCCGGATACGACTTGTCTACATTTAGGATAAATCCAGGTCTAGGACTCAATTAGGATGCCTTTCGAGGTGTGTGTGAAACTTTGGATGCAGGGTCAAATGCGATCTTGGTCGCTCCTCTGCGCCCTGAATTTCTAGCGTGATTAATTGCTTCTTCGAAATCTTCGAGGGGATAAATTGTCGATACAAATCGCTCCAAGCCAAGCGAGTTGGCTCTTTGAATAGCGAGTTCAAATGTTCGTATCGTCTTATCTTCGTAGATTTCGCTACCATATGCGTAGGTGCCCACGATAGAGATTTGTTTGTGCCAAAGCGGAGTTAAATCTATTCGCATCGGAGAAGGAAGACCGGAGAGAATTACAGTGCCACCAGGTCTAGTTATTTCGAGTGCATGGCTTAAGGTTTCATTTGTGCCAACACAATCAAATGTGGTATCGAAGCCGCCCATTACCCTATTGGCAACCATGATACCCTTTGACTTTCGCCTTGCAGTTCGACGTAGTTCGTCGTTGGAACGTAAAATCGAGGCACCGAACGAACTAGCTAGTTCGGCTTGGTTTGAGTAGCGGGCTAAGGCACTTACCTTGGCCTCAGGCGCCAAGGTGAAGAGGGCTGCGAGCGTCATCTGACCGACGGTTCCAGCGCCAATAACTGCTACCTCAGAATCGGCCTTGGGCTTAGCTCGCAGAACTCCATGCATGGCACATGCAAGTGGTTCGATCATGAGGGCTGCTTCATTTGAGATCGACTCTGGCAAGTCATGGATTTGGCTCGGGTGGGCGATAAAGTTCTCAGACCATCCTCCGCCAGTTGAATGGCAGTAGCCAGTTTGAATTCCACTATTTAGTGATCCGGAGATGGTGTTTATGCATTTGTCGGTAGCGCCAACGCTGCAGTAGTCACAGAGGGGCGAGATTTCTCGTACGATGCAACTTAATCCCGGTTCAATTACCACTCGCCTTTTAGTCCCATCGTCATTGGGGGCAAGCGCAACAATTTCATGGCCGGGGACAAAAGGAAAGCTGGTGAAATCTTCGAAGTATCGAGAAGAAGATGAGTCCAGCATGGATATGTCAGAGCCACAGATTCCGCTCAAAAGTACCTTGCATTGTTGATAAGGAAGGTTTCTATTTGGTAGTTCGAAGTTAGTTGTGAAGTCTAAGGGAGAGACCGACGCATTGAAACGCGAACTAACCACGCTAAGAGTCCGCGTCGCCGCGTACCTCGTTGGAGATCTTGAGAATACTAAAGCTTTCATCGTGCTTTACCAATCGGGAGGAGTAGTTTTGAATGTCCTGGTTGCCGTTCCCAATTTTCTATCGTCCAACCCCGTCTTTTTGCCATCGCTAGTAGGCGCGGTTCTGGATTTACAGCCACCGGGAAGCCAACAGCCTCCAGCATTGGAAGATCGGATGACGAGTCCGCATATGCAACGCATTTGGAGAGGGATACCTCGTATTTATCGGCAAAGTCTCCGAGCAGAATGGCTCGCGCTTCCCCGGTAGGTGGGGTTTGATCTAAGTTTCCGGTAAGGCGTCCACGGCTATCGGTCGTCATGGTACATGCGACGATGTCGTCAAAGAGTGGCGCTAATGGTGCTATGACAAAGTCGAGTGCTCCAGTTATCAGTATCGTCTTGTGACCCAATCTGCGGTGATGGCGAATCCGTTCGATAGCCCGAGGAAATGCTTTCTTTAGGAGGTAGGAGTTGAAGAGTTCGTTGGCGTCTTCACTGAGATGAGCCGCTTCTGCCTTTGAATAGCGTCGATAGAAGTTGCGCAGAAAGTCACCTCTATCACTTCGATCAGAGGCTATCAGCGACGGTCCTTCAGCCATTAGCGCGAGCGAAAAAAGTGCTTTCTTACCAAGAGGGAGATCTTTTGTTGCAAACCAGGCATATGCATCGACGACATTGGATGCTATAACTGTGTTCTCTAGGTCAAAAGCTGCCACTTTGAATTCATCGTTCAATATGGATGAGGTGGTACGATCCACTCGAGCGCTAGTGGACTTGCGATCTGGGGTCGTCTTTACTCTTGCGTGTTTGACTACTGAAGGTAGATGAATCTCTGTTACAAAAGAGTCCCAATTGATCAGTCGCGGATCGAATGCAAAATCTAATTGATCTGAGGCGCTTTGCTTATTCCAAAGCGCAAGGAGGTTCTTTACGTCAAAGATAGCTTCGGTCTCCGCGTAGGAGCCATAGAGCTTGACGTATGAAAGGGCTCTATTTATAGCCTCCTTCTTCTCCTCTAAGTCTGTTACGAGTTCGGCTCGTTCCCCTCTGAGGGGGAGATGTGAAATTATCGAATCAGCGAATTCTAAATTGGTAGCTAACCTTGCGAGTTGTTTTTGGACCCGACCTCGGCCGGGGAAGTTCCACTCTGGTACCAGGATAGGTTGTCCCTGTGAATCATAAAGTGGGTGTTCTAGGAACCACTCTCGCACTAGGTCGACAAGGACCTTATAGCGTAGAGGATTAGCAGAGCCCGAGGCAACCTGATAGACAGGAATATTTGTCGAAGGTTTTGGCTTATCTTCCGCAGCTACAGCAAGGATGGTACCAGTTACAAAGTCGACGGGAATTACGTCGATTATGCCTTCAGGTACTCCGGGGAACTCCTTGAGGAGACCTCTAGCGTAGGAGATGATGATAGGCTCTGCCATTCGAAAGCCCTTTATCCACCCCGGAAATGGGTGGATCATTGAAGATTCAATAATAGAAGGTCGAACGACAGAGATGGCAAGGTCGGAGTGGTTGGAGACCAGTGCCTCTTCGCCTAATGCCTTTGTGTAGGTGTAGGCATCGGGCCATCCAAGCGACTGAGCTCTAGCAATTCCTAGTTCAACCAGACGATCATTAACCCATTCGTCGCGAATCTTTTCGAGTTTTTGAGCTAAAAGCGGTCCACCAACCGCCCCTAGTTCTTTACGGGCGCTCTTTTTGAAGTCCTCGAGGCGCTCTGGGACTCGGGAGTCTCGTTCGACCTCGTCACGTAATTGAGAGGCTACGTTAACTTCAGTTTTAAAGTCAGGCATCGGCGAGAACGGGGTATTTCGAAGAAGCTTTTCGGGTGCTAACCCTCTGCGATAGCCAGCCACGTAGGCGGTTGAAACTGTAATAAAGTGGGTGTCGGTAGGGGCTTTCCCGGCTCTTTGGGCAGCCGCTTTGATTGCATCACCGACATTTGTTGGTCCAAGAAGGTTTACTGATACCGCTTGTGTCAATGGTGAGTCGAAACTAACGGTAGCTGCAGAGTGTACCACGATGTCAGCACTTGCAAGAGCGTCAAGACCAGAGTCGTCTAGGCCCAGAAGGGGCTTTGATACATCGCCTGGGACAGCACTTAGATGTGAATTTATGTAACGGTCGAAGTCATCGCCAAAGCGTTCGCGCATGAGGTTGAATGCATCATTTTTAATGATCTCTCGCTTGGCACGCTCTATCGGAGATGCACGACGGCCCGCCCTAATCAAAAGGATCAGCTTTGCGTCGGGAATAACATTTAGGATTCGTTCCGCTAGGGCAGTTCCTAGAAAACCGGTTGCTCCGGTCACAAAAAATGTTTTGCCTTCGAGTGTTTGAGATATCAATTTTTCACCGTTTCTGCAATGAACTCGCTTGTTTTGGGCTTGGACTGCATTGTCACACCTTGATTGACGATTAAACCCAAATAATTACTACGTTCACTATTAGTTCGGCCGTGGGAACTATTTTTTGTTATCATGTTCTGAAGATGCACCACCCTTGGGTCCCAATCGGCCCAAGCTTCCGTAGAGTTGACTGCTAGGTGCTGGAGTTGGTTGTCTCTTTTTGCGGGGCTTTGGTGGTGTAATGCGTCGTGATTCGAATTGAATTTGATTTTGAGTCGATGTGGCCTTTGCTGACTGCTTCGCCTCTGCGTTAGCTTTGATCCGATCCTTCTTGGGTTGCATGACAAATCTAAAGCCAGAAAAGGCCGCGAAGATAACAGCAGGCATCATCAAAACGACATATTTGCCAAGAGGTCCAAGTGAGAGTGCTAGTCCTGCGAACCCGACCCAAATTCGTTTGCCTACAAAGACTGTAAGCGCAAAGAAGAGGGCAATCGCAACACCTTCAATCGCGTATATGTATGGAGATGATTGACCTTTGACGACCTTATCGTGAAGGTGGGGTATCCACAAGATCAAATAGACGACTATTGCATAGATTGCTATGGCGAAGCCAAGTAGCTTTTCTTTTTTATTTAGAAGCGAACGCACAGTTGTCTAGTTTATGCCGGCTTGGGGGATGTTTTCGACATCAATTGACTTATGATCCTTCAAATGCTGCCAGTTATAGCTTTTTGGCCCCCTCGAAGGGGTCTAATGGGGCTACTTAGTAGCCGAAAGAGATGCTATTGCCAAAGGGATGTCTTGGATGTGGATCTCTGGAGGTGGCAAAGCTCACTACATCTCCTGAGATGACTGTAACACCGGCCATTACAAGAGGATCCACGTTGTGCTCGTCATTTAGATGTTGCGCTACGATTCGAATTCCTCGGTCATGTGCAATTGCCAGGAGAGAAGAGAGGGAATTCGGAATTGCGCGGTTAGCGTCGCTAACTGCTTCATTGGCGCTGATTGCGAGATATGTTACCATTGGCATGCAGATGTCATGGAAGCGTAGTTCTCGATTCTCTACCGAAGAGATCATTAGCTCGCATCGAAATCTAATTGCTAATGCCGAAAGTGCGGTGAGGAGGTCTGGATCTTTTGCTAGTTCTCCTGAGGTGATTGAGAGGACGAGCCTTCTATGTCGTTCAAAGGTTCGGGCAAAGTTAGCGACAGAATATGCCAGGTCTCCGACCCCTTGCACGCTGATCGGCCCCAATTCGACTAAGACCTTTGCTCCTCTATATGTCATTGACGACGAGAAGATCTCGGAAGTTGGACCCATCTCTGTCAATTTTCTAAGAACAGAGAGGTGGTGTCCATCGTTGGAGTTTGCCACATCGAGGCCAGGTCTAAAGGCGACAAGTTCAGGTCGTACGTCACCTATTTGGCTTGCTAGAAAGGTGGTCGGTTGTAGGTCGTTTGGAATCCGGCGATCATATGAATGTGGCGCAGGACTGCCGGTTAGCGACTCTATGGCATGGCGCAACTTTGCCATTTCCACATAGTCGGCACTAAAGCGTAGGTAGAGAGTGGGCACTAGGTCAGATCTCAACTTATTTGTTGCCTGGTCTTCGATCTTTCTTTTTGAAAATTCAAAGGTCTCGCGAAGGTCGATTTCACCAAATTGTTCTCGATTATCGTGAAATGAGAGTCGCGCCCGACCACGCTCTTTGGATCGATACATCGACTTGTCAGCATTCGCCAGAAGATCTAGGCCGCTTATGCCAGCCGCGCCGAGTGCGATGCCCATGGATATCGAGACATTTAACTCGAGTTGGCCGATTGAATAGAGGTCATTGAGTCTATTGAAGGCGCGGGTAGCAATTTCGATCAATTCGTCCCGTTCAGGGGCATTTTCTACAAGAACTACGAATTCGTCTCCAGATAGGCGTGCCACGGTATCCGTATCCCTAAATACCCCAAGGAGGCGTCGGGCAATTTGTACTAGAACTTGGTCGCCTGTTTGGTGGCCGTAGGTGTCGTTAATATGCTTGAATAGGTCGATGTCGATGAAGATTACTGCGGTCCGCGCATTGGTTCGCTGTGCTTTCCCCAGGGCGACGCCGAGTCGATCGTTGAATAATTCGCGATTTGGAAGGCCGGTTAGGGAGTCCTTGAAAGCCATCTCGCGAAATTTCTCGAGGCTCCTTTGTTCAGAAAGGCGGAGGCCGACGTTATCGGCGACCAGTGTTGCTGAAATACTCCAATCCAGTGCGATTGATTTCTCTTGAGAACTCCAGAATTTCCTGTCTTTTGAGATCGTTGATGCTCCAAAACCTATTAGGCCATCCGAAGTGGAGATTGGGACTATCGCATATGGCTTTTGTTGGACTAGATCTACTATCTCGTTTGTGTAGAAGCTGGAATCGGTGTATTCGATGAGTAGTGGCTCATGGGAAGCCGCAATAGTGCGATAAAAAGGAAGGTAGGAAGCTTCGACTCCGATCCAATTACTGCGAATTTGCTCCGTTTTGTTTTCGTCACATCCAAAGCTTGCAATGACGGAGATCTTGCTTTGATTTTCAAATAGAACAAATAGAGCGGATTCGGATCCAAGGGTTAATGAGAGGGATCGTGCAAGAAACTTTGCCATTTCATCACGGGTGATAATCTGCGTGGCGGCGTCCAACATGGGTGCAAGTCCATCGGTTGCTCTAAGGCGGAGCTCTTTTTGCTGGTCTTCTTGAAATTGAGTAAATAAAAGCGCGAGATGTGCCAGCAAAAGGGTAACACTTGGGGAATCCACGAGGTTATTCCAGCTGCTGTTTATCGGTTTCTCAAGGACGATTACGCCCAATTTACTCTCACCGCGACGAAGTGGGACGACTATTCCATGGCGACTTCCATCAGCGTTGGAGCGCGAATCTTTAAAGTGCATCGCATCGATATAGTTTGAGTCGAAGTCAATAGGTGTCCGTAACTCAAATGCTCTATCAGAGAGGCTGGAAAGTGCGCTTAGAGTCTTTTTGGTTGGATAGGAGCTATTGAAGTTTACTACCTCCCCGTTCGAGCAAGCTACAACTGGGACTAGTCGACCTTGATCAAGCGCATATAAGGTGGAATTAGAAAATCCTAGATGTATTGCAAGACAACTACAGAGGCTGCGTAATCCTGTAACCCAAGAATCCGCGGTAGCTGCGGCGCTGGAGAGTTCAAGGATAAGTCTGTCTAAGGCTTCGTCTGAGGTTGGGTCAAAGGATGCCGTTACGTCTTTAGGGATGAGCCTGGATAATTCAGCGATTGATGGAGTATTCCACTCCTTGGCATCGATGAGAATTAAGGCAAGATTTGACTTGTAGATAGGGACTATGAGTTGCCAGGAGTGGTCGTTTAGAGTCAAAATTTCGGGGATGAAGTGGCTCAGTTCTTCCTTGAGAGGCGTCGTCATCTTGACTCTACGTGGCTTATGCGAAGGTAATGCCATTTTAACGTGGCGAATGACTTCCTTGGACTTCATCCAATCCGTTGAGCCTAATTCAAGAGTGATTGTCTCGTTCTTTGTCTTCGAAGCTCTCTTGGCGACAAGTCCCATAATCGAGTTAGCATCATTGAAGGTGATGGCTATGACGAAGGTTGCCTTTGAAGCGAAGGTGAATTCGGTAATAGCTCGATCGAGATGTTCGATAGGAACGCGATTTGATGTAAGCATTTATTTGGCTCGCGCTCCTTTTTTCTGGTGTAGCCGCATTCTCTGGGCGGGTGGTGGACCAACTACTTTATGTGACTTATCATAGCACTAGTTTGTGGCTGTAAGGGTATTTTGCACAATTAGTGACAATAAATGCCGTCAGCGATTTTTTGTTCGCGAGTAAATGCAATTCATTCTTGTGTGAAAACGATTCTACTAATCCGATGTAACCCTTTGGTAAGGAAAGCCGGCTCACTATGTCCATATCGGAAGGAAATCACCCCGCAACTTGCTTGCATGAATCTATACAGCTCATTATCTTACTTAAAATCTGAACTCGGTCGGAGTGATTCTTCTATTAAAGTTATTGAAATTGATGAACTAGATGCAATAATTTTGCTCCTCTAGCTATAACTTTCAGGCGCCAAGGTCGCGGGAGTGTGCATTTTTTATTTACTTCAATTTATAGGTGTTCGTTCATTTTGGGTTCTTTCATCTATCTAGTTGTTCAGTACAACAACGCAAAATCTGGCATTACGGCTATTCTTTGTAAGGCCGATTAGTAAGGCCGATTAGTAAGGCCGATTAGTAAGGCCGATTAGTAAGGCCGATTAGTAAGGCCGATTAGTAAGGCCGATTAGTAAGGCCGATTAGCTCTGGTACTTGCCTAAGTGAATAACCTACAAGATTCCTTATATATAAGTAGTTTGCCCGTAGAATCGCCCCTGGTGCACGGCTATCGAAGTCTCCTAAGTTGCTCTTTAGGGTAACTACAACTTGAGGTTTTGATATTAGGTTAAAGGTTTATGAAATGTCAAGGTAAAGCCTGATCGTCTCTATTGACTTCTAGGAACAAACCCGACCGCGTCTTGTGCTCTTTGCAGGGTCTCGTTGGCTGTAATTTCAGCCTTTTCGGCGCCCATACGCATTAATCTTGCTAGTTCAGCTTTGTCATCTAGTAAGTTATTTAATCTGTCTCTTATCGGTGCCAGATTTGTAACGAGCACTTCCGTTAGATCGTTTTTGAGCGCTCCATAGCTCGAATAAGATTGAGCAATCGATCTTGGATCTTTGCCGGTCGCTACACCAAATATCTCTAAGAGGTTGGAGATTCCCGAACGGTTTTGAGGGTCATACTCCACGCAATTGTCGGTATCGGTTACGGCCTTTGAGATCTTCTTTTTGATTTGATCAGCTGGTTCAAGCAGATAGATTATACCCGCAGGCGAGGAGGAGGACTTAGACATCTTTTTTGTTGGATTTGAAAGATCCATTATTCGGGCACCGATTGTAGGAATCGATGGTTCCGGTACCGTGAACACCTCGCCGTATAGTCGGTTGAAGCGCATCGCTAGGTCTCTAGTGAGTTCTAGATGTTGCTTTTGATCGTCTCCAACTGGTACTTTATCTGCTTGATACAATAGGACGTCTGCTGCCATAAGCGCAGGATAAGTAAAGAGACCGGCCCTAACACTTTCGCTTCCACGGCCCTTGTCTTTGAATTGGGTCATTCGGTTAAGCTCGCCCATGCTGACAGTGCACTCCATTAGCCAGGCTAAATTTGCATGTGCTGCTACGTGGCTCTGGACGAAGAGTGTGCATTTATCCTGGTCAAGACCGGCGGCCAAAAGAGTTGCAAATAGTTCCAATGTGCCCAAATAGAGTTCTTTCGGATCGTGCTCTATCGTTATGGCGTGAAGATCTACGACTGTGAAATAGGAGTCTTGGAGCTCTTGTTGGGCGACCCAGGACTTTATTGCTCCAAAGTAGTTACCGATATGTGCTTGTCCCGTTGGTTGAATTCCTGAAAGTACCCTCATCAAGCCAAGATTCTAACCGCTCGAGAGATATCTTCATCAAGCTCCTCAAAGTTAAACGCTGTAGAAGTAGCCCAGTGTCTAGCCTCTTTTTTCAAATGGGACATGGCTTTCTCCCATATGGTCTCTGTGAGCCGAGTTACTTTCTCGATCAGGGTTACAATGGCCATTGGCAATTTATTGATTTGCTAGCTTTGCTATTGGTTGAGATAAGGAGCTTTGCGGTGTCAAAGGAAAAGTCCAAAGTTATAGGACTTGTTGTGGCTATGGAAGAGGAACTCCTTGAGCTCCGTAATCGTCATTTCCAGGGTTTTGAAATCACTGAGGGGCTCGTTCCGATGTCTCAAAGTCAAATCGGGGATTCAATCGTTGTGATGGCTTATTCGGGGATGGGTAAAGTTAACGCTGCGATGGCCGCAGCCTCCCTGGTAGAGAGGTACACCGTAAGTGCACTTTTAATCTCCGGATTAGCGGGATCTTTGGATGATCGGTTAAACATCGGTGACATAGTGCTTGCAAGTGGCGCCTTTCACCATGACTTTGACCTTCGTCCCATTTTGAATTCGCCTGGCATTCTTCCGGGAGCAAGTTGTCATCTAATCTCTGCCGATCCAGGGATTTTGGCGCTTGAGGTGGAGATAGCCAATAGATATTGCCTTTCTAATGTAGGTAGCGAATCGTCTTTTGGATCGGGTGCAATCTCGCGATCGATTAAATGTGTGATAGGCGAAGTGGCTTCCGGAGATGCGATAATAGGCACAAAAGCGCAAAAGATTGCAATAAAGAAAAATTTCCCCGATGCGATCTGCGTTGATATGGAAAGCGCTGCTCTTGCTCAGGTGGCGCTTGCAGCAGGGGTGCCCTGGGGTGCTATTCGCGTAATCTCGGACTTCGCCGATGACTCCTTTGACATGAATATGGTTGTAAATTTTTGCGTCAATGAGGCAAGTTCAACTATTGCGCAAGTCATTAGCGCACTAGTTCGAGACGAGAAGATTCATCGAGGCTGATCGTCAAGTTACCTGGTTACCCTTTGTTATCTGATAGTTTTCTGTGGTGTGTTATTGGGGATTTCAAATTGGAACAGATCTGATCTGACCATTTGTCGTGCTATTCACAATCAAGGTTTGTTGGCCCGGGTAATTAGTCAGATTGGGATTTCCAAGGAGGCTTCATGGCCGATCTGCCTAGTGCTTTGTGGGAGTTGGCGCCATGTCTGTTCTTTTTTGATTTATGTTTAGGGCTTCTTTGAGTGGATCAAAGGTTTGATGGGAACCGAAATAAATTTGTATTTGTCGCAGGGGCGATTTTCTGGTGAGATTTATGGCTGGTGAGATTTATGGATTTGGTAATAGATTGAACATAAGAACATAAAAAGCATTGCTCGGATAAATGTGGTTGGTGGGCACTTTAGGATTCAAGAGTGTCACTTGGGTGGATTCGATGGGGAGTTGATGTTCGCAAAGACTAAGGCGAAATATATACAAGCTAGCGCATAAACAGCGCCTCTGGGTCGAGCTTTTCCAGTTCGCGAAGGCGCGGATTGACTAGATGCAGTTTTCCCAGAAGATTTGACGTTTTGGATAGATTTAAGAATCGTAACTGAAAGAGATGTAGCCAAGATATGAGTTGATGGGTCGACCTGACCTTTCTTTAATCTTCGGTCCATCCCGCCAAAATCTTTGAACCGTCTAATTCTTTGTTGGACTAACATTCTTTGGAACTGCGCAAAATATGCACTTCAACGAAGCATCGAGCATTTATAGCGAACATAAATGGGTCTTCAATGATGATGGTCGAAATTGATTGCTACGTCTGACTTTTTGCAAACTTTATGCTTATCTATGGGTAAAGTCGATATGGTTGAGCATTTTCTCGTTTCAACCTTGCACCCCATGCTATCTAGTAGTGGGGAGTCCCCTCTGGGTAAAACGGCCACGAGTTGGCTGTTAGACGTAGAACAAGTTTCGATAATGACACTCTATGAGAGGCCGGGTATCCTCTTCTTGACCTTGTTATTTGATGACTTTGTCGTAAGTTTTTCTAGTTCGTAGTCAAAGTCTGCCTCTCTAGACATCCACTTTCGAATGTTGTAGATCGCAGCGTAGGTAAATGGCTCCATGCACAGGACCCATAGAACTGCAGAGCCAAGTTCTTGATCGGCCATTCCCGAAAGGGTCTTTCCTGGTATATGTAGGTAGACACTGTAGAAGGGAACTGATGCGAAGCCCATTATCATGGCCAGGATCCAAGAGAGGACCGTTGTGAAGAATATCGGGACAATCCGCTTGATCTCGGGGTAGATGCGAGGTCGAATTGGATGGGAATCTACTAAATGGATCCAAAGAAGCATTCCTGAGACCACAAAGAAAAAGTGCATAAAGTTGTGGACCACCTGGTTTCGTTCCGCCAGGTCAAGTAGGGCTGGAAAGTGCCAAAAGTACATGTCGACGTTGAAAAACAAGAATCCGAAAACTGGGTTCATGAAGAAGTTTCCAATGGACCTTAAAATTGAGGTTTGTTCGCTCACAAGAAATGTTCGACCTAGGGATCGACGCCATTTGACAGGGAGTCCTCTGTAGATAACTAACCATGGAGCCGATATCACTATTAGCGCTGGTGCATAGACCATCAACATGACATGCTGGAACATGTGGACCCAGAAGTAAGTATCGGACCAATAGTCAACAGGTGACATTACAGCCAGAACCAGGATGGCAATTCCACTTCCGAAGATCAACGCATTGAGTCGCCGCCGTTTGGGCGATCGTTTTGAACCCCGAGCAATTGTGGCCTCGAGTCTTCGGTATCCGATCACATACAAGACCACAGGTATTCCCGTGAGTATGAAAAATATCGGATCGAACCCCCAATGGCTCAGCAGATATTTATCTACAAACGTCATTGCTACCCCGCACTAGTCTCGTCGTACCGTTTAAACACCCTTTATTCTAACAAAGAATAATTATTAGTGGTGATCAACCCTCTCCAAGTTCCTTTGTGATGAGTTTTTTACGGTATGGCAATTGTCTCGTCTCTTAGGCGTGACGGACCTTGTTGATGCGCGCTATCGATTATTTTAGATCAGTTCTATGACTAGAGTGCTTGGGCTAATTGGCGAGGGGTTCTTTAGGCTATACGACCTTGAATTCGAGATATTCGACCTCAAGCTTAGATAAGTCGACGCGGTAGATTGAGCCCTTTGCGCATCTGATCGAGTCAGGGCTATAGCGTTCTAACAGTCGTAGGATTAAGGGAATAATGTTTCCATGGCTGCAGATCGCGTGTTCTCCTTCGAGATGGATCACCTCTTCGATAAAGGCATCCAACTCTTTGATCGAGGCATCTTCTCCGATTCGACGATCAATCATGATCTTTTTTTGGGTCACGGTGGACAAAGGCGTCAGTGTCTCGATAGCACGGGCATAGGGAGATGCCCACAGAAAATTTATTGGTCGATTTCCAAGATGTTGAGCGATCATCTCAGCCTGCAACTTCCCTTTGGCAGAGAGACTCCGATCTTGATCATCCTTTGAATCGTGCAAGCGTTCTCCTGCTTTTGCATGGCGGATCAGATAAAGATTCGAAGCTGTCATTATTGTCTCCTTAGCTTTTTGGCTTGATTTGGCGTAGTTGCGGCTAAATAAACAGAACATACGTGGTAGCTTGGCGAAGCTACAGCGCCCAAGCCGATCTAATACAATTTAGGTAAAGGTGGCAATTAACCAGCTTCAACGGTGGCGAGCTTTATCTATAACTTATGATGTTATAGACGCAAAGGCATCTTTTATTGTGACTGACTTGTTAATTATTTAGCCCTAGGGTCAACTTGGGTGATCTGCTACCTCGATTTGACGGTAGCACCCATGAGTTAGCGAAATTTGGTGAAGAAAGCGAACGATTATCTGAGCGACTAGGTCGCAATGGTCAAATTGGGCGCAGTTAGGCGAGCTCTATTATTGTTTGTCCTTCTTCAACGAAGTCACCCGGGGCTAGGGATAATTTTGCCACAACACCGTCAGTCTCTGCTGAGACAGGTATCTCCATCTTCATCGATTCGATGATGGCTACATCGTCTCCTTTGGAGATTGATGATCCAACTGCAACGCTGAAGGTAATTAGCGTTCCAGACATGGGACTTACTATTTTCATTGTCTTCCTTGAGATATTGACTTGTCAAAATAATGCCACATCAAAGCTCGGTCTGTGTTTGATTTTCATCTTGATATCTATCCGAATTAGAAATGAGATCTACCTGTAGCGGCTAATTTTGGAGGCTACCCATTATTGCTGGACTTGAAAAAGGTCGCCTTCGTTATCATTTTATCCCTATCGATTTCAAACTTTCAGATCCATGGACAAAGAGTTAGCGCCCTCTTGATGGGGGAGGTAGATGCTACAAGTGATCTTACCTTGGGATGGAGAATAGTTCTTGATGGTTATCTGGGCTGACTCGGTTTTTCGTGTCTCTTTTAGCGAACACAGTTTGTTCGGATGTGTTGGGACTTTACGTGACGATTGGGAGGTTTTATGGGAACATCGGTCTTTGGTAGATCTGGGCTTGGACTATCTTGCCTACAGTTAATGGAGCCTTCAGAGGTGCCTGGTAGTGTTAATGGTGACGTTGAGGTCTAAACATTTGGTGATTTGTTCAAAATTTTTGGTCGATGTGGGTGAAGTTGGTTTAAATGTCCTTTGAAGTCAAGATGGATATTTATGAGGGACCCATTGGCCTATTGCTCTCTTTGATCCAAGGGCAGGACCTAGATGTCTATCAATTGTCTATCTCTAAGTTGGTGAGCGACTACCTTGTGGAGATCGAGAGGCGCAAGGCGATAGACCTTGAAGTAGCCACGGAGTTTTTATTGGTAGCTGCTACTTTGTTGGAGATTAAATGTAGGCGGTTATTCCCGAACCTTACCGCTTTAGATGATGAAGAAGAGATTGCTTTCTTTGAAGAGCGTGACCTTCTTCTGGCGCGTCTGCTTGAATGCAAGACCTATCGAGATGTTTCTTTAGTGATTGCGTCGCTTTTGGAGGTTGGGGGAAGAAGGCGATCTCGAGATGCTGGATTTGGGATCGAGCTCTCTCACTTGGTCGCCGATCCCTTGGGTAAGGTTTCTCCAGACAAGCTAGCTCTCGTCTATCGAGAAGTGGTTTCAAGACAACCCAAGGAGAGTCTTGGTCCGATCCATGTAACGCCGCTTCCCAAGGTTTCAGTAGCCCAAGCTAGAGATAAGATCTTGGCTCGATTGACCCTCAAAAAAGAGGTACCTTTCGATGAATTGATTGAGTTTTCTTCTCATCGAATTGAAATTGTAGTGATGTTTCTTGGGCTTTTGGAGCTCTTCAAATTGGGCAAAATTGAGATATCGCAGGAGGGAAGCAGTTCTCCAATTTTGCTTTCGGCTCGACTACTGGTTTAGCCATGCGGTTCTCTGGGTCAAAGTGGTCTCATGTAATGGGTGCAAACTAGGATAAGTGGTACCATTACCCGAGTTCTCGGGGCCATGCAAATGTAAAAATGATGAATTTGAAGTTGGCTGGTTGAACTCACGATTAAATAGCACTCCAGATTTGCTGGAACCTCGAAGGTATAGACATTGTCGGAATTTGAATTATGCGCGATTGTAGAGGCTATATTGTTCGTGGCAACTGAACCAGTTACCGTCGATCAGCTCTGTCGAGCTAGCCGTTATGACCCCAGCCAGATCCGCGATGCGATCGATACACTAACGCAAAAGTATGATGATAGCGTTTCCGGCGTGGAATTAGTTGAGGTAGCTGGAGGATTTCGTCTTTATACTAAGCCTACTTTGAACGAATATTTGAAGAACTTCTCTGATGACGTCAATGAGTCTAAACTTTCGGGTGCAGCTTTGGAAACTTTGGCAATAGTCGCATATCAGCAACCCATTTCACGAGGAGCCGTATCCACAATTCGAGGGGTTAACTCAGATGCAGTCATGAGACTATTGGGGGTGAAGGGCTATATAGCTAGCGTGGGAAGAGATTCTGGTCCGGGATCGGCAGTGCTATTTGGAACGACAACCTTGTTTTTAGAAAAAATTGGTCTGGGCTCTTTGGGCGATCTTCCTCATCTGGCGGACTTTACCCCACCAATTGAGATAGCTGAGGCCTTCGAAGTTACCTTGAGAGAGGAGGCGTAACTTGTCAGACTTTTGGGATGGACTAAAAGATCTAGGGATTACAAAGGACAATATCGACGACTCTAGTAGCCGCATACGTCTTCAGAAGGTGATTTCCCAGGCTGGACTTGGGTCGCGCCGTCACGCCGAAGAACTGATTGTAGCGGGCCGCGTCATGGTCAATGGTGAAGTAGCCTGTCTGGGAGATCGCGCTGACCTTGATTGCGATACTGTAATGATTGATGGCGTCCCAATTATGGTGAATTCGTCGAGAGTTTACTATTTGATTCACAAGCCAAGGGGCGTGGTTTCGACGGTGCGTGATACTCATGAGCGACCGGTGGTGATCGATTTGGTGCCCTCGACTCCGCCTGTCTATCCCGTTGGCCGTTTGGATTCCGATTCCGAAGGGCTATTGATACTGACCAACGACGGGGAATTTACCAACCGCTTGACACATCCAAGATACAAGATCGAAAAGGAATACCTTGTGGTATTGGATCGTCCGGTTCGTCGCGAACATGTGGTGAGCCTAAGAAAAGGCGTCGAATTGGAGGATGGTATTACCCTTCCAGCTCAAGTGAATGATCTAGGAAATGGTGCGCTCCGTATTGCCATTCGTGAGGGCCGAAACAGACAGATAAGGCGAATGCTAGCCGTCTTGGGGTACGATGTCGAGAGATTGATCCGCACCCGCATTGGTCCGTTGTCGGACTCCAAACTCATTCCGGGCGATTTTCGCAAATTGGAGGAGATTGAACTTCGGTCTCTGTGGGCGGCTGCGTTGGAAAGTGACTAAAATTTTTCGAATGTCAGTCAGAGCACTTCGTGGAGCAACAACAATAGATAGAGATAGCCGTGAGGAGATCATCACTCGTACCAAAGAGTTATTGGGAGAGATGTTTTTGCGCAATGAGGTTGATAAGGACCAGTTGATTTCGATACTCTTTACTGGAACTCCCGACGTACACGGCGCATTTCCAGCGGCTGCAGCGCGAGAGCTTGGCTATGGCGACGTGCCACTAATGTGTGCTCAGGAACTTTCGATTGATGGCGGAACACCCCTTTGCATTCGGGTCATGGCCCATATTGAAACTACGAAGGCTCGAGACGAGCTCCGACATGTCTACCTTTGGGGCGCGAAAGGGTTGCGCGACGATCTTCCAGCCTAGAGATCATGAGCCTTTGGGCTTTAATTTCTAGCTAGGGTGAATCCGGGGTCGCTACTTCGTAGTCTACTTTCCTCCTTCTGGAAACGATTGAAGATAACTTTTGCTTTGCCATTAGCCATATGGTCGTGGATTTGACGTGCTGTTTTGCTAGTTTTTTGGCCAGATTGGGCCACTATCGATTTTTATAACTTATAAATTTTTGTCAGGAGATGTCCCTATGAAGGCTGTTGTACGAGGTGGGATTGGCAACGAGGCCTCGGTGTCGGTTCCTGGAGACAAATCGATCTCACATAGAAGTCTTTTACTCTCTCTCTTGGCGAGCGGGACGTACTCAGTAGATGGCCTATCTAGTGCTCTCGATGTCCTCGCAACTAAGGATATTGTCGAAACCCTAGGCGTTCATATCTCTCAAGAAGGTTCCAGAATTATCCTTAGGGGGGTTGGCTTTGATATATCTGAGCCCAATGACTTCTTAGATGTTGGCAATTCGGGTACACTGATCCGCCTAATATCTGGAGTTCTTGCGGGCAGTGAGGGTAATACATTCTTTTTGAAGGGTGATTCTTCGATTGGAAAGCGTCCCATGGGTCGCGTGATCGACCCTTTGACAAAGATGGGGGCGAAGATTATTGGTAGAGGTTATTCAACCCTTGCACCTCTTGGAATAGTTGGCACTAAGTTGCACGGTATTGACTATGAGATGCCAGTGGCTTCGGCTCAGGTAAAGTCTGCCATCTTATTTGCAGGATTGAACTCTTCGGGGACTACCACTTTGGTAGAGACGGTTCCAACACGGGCCCATACTGAAGAGATGCTCAGCCAATTTGGCGCAAATCTAGAAGTGACCAGGACCCCAACTGCAAATAAAATCTCGATTGAGCCATCTAAATTGCGCCCAATCGACATCAAGGTTCCAGGTGATCCCTCTTCGGCTGCCTTTTTTGTTGTATTGGGACTGATAGGTCAATGCTCAATAGAGGTTACGGACGTATATTTGGGACCGCAACGCGATGGATTTTTAAAGACTCTGATCTCTATGGGTGGGCGGATTGACCTTAGCGATAAGGGCAATGGTTTGGGTGATATTAAATCTTATCCTAGTGAATTGAGTGGAGTAGTAGTTGGGCCAGATGGCACCCCCGATCTTATCGATGAGGTTCCCATTCTTGGTGTAGCTGCGGCCATGGCGCGCGGGAGAACTGAGTTTTTAGGTGTTGGGGAGTTGCGACATAAAGAGAGCGATCGAATAGCCACCACCTGCGACATGCTCGCCTCTTTTGGGGTAGATACTGGTGAGTTAGATGGAGGGTTTTATGTCGATGGCATTGGCCATGATCCATCCAAAGGCGTCTTAGAAAGCAATGGATTCGTTCAAGAGCCACGTGTCGTTGTAAGTCACTATGACCATCGGATAGCGATGTCTGGCGCTATTTTAGGTGCCCTAACTCAAGGGGAGACTTACATTGAGGGTTTTGAATCGGTTGAGACCTCTTTCCCTACCTTTGTTTCGGTCTTTAGATCTTGTGGCTTTGAGATCGAAGTGCGATAGGCGACATTACGTTGCTCTTTTGACAAGTTTTAGCGATTGGCTCCATTTGGCCTTTAGCGGAGTATCCTTTTTAAATTTTTTATGCGATACTGCGTGGGTTCCATCTCCAACTATGGATACAAATAAAAGAAATCACATATTAGATTGCGCCGAGGCGACAAGATCGATGATCTCTGTAGTTTTGTGACCTTAACCTCTAAGAGATGGGGATTTGAAACTAGTTCTCTCATTAAACTACAACGGTGCTATTAGCTCACAGAGGTAAGTCCCAGATCGGAAACCACCTCTCAAGGTCGGCTTCTAGGACGATATCGTCTTTGATTATCGCTTGAAGAGAAAGCTCGCGCTCATTGTCTCGTCGCTCGCCTCTAAGTGGTGCAAATGGGTAGAAGGTCCCGCGTTTATATAGATAGATGAGATAAACGCGCTGTGCGCTATCGCGATCGGTAAAGGCAAAGACGGAACAGAGCAGCTGTGGCCCAAAGTTGTTTGACTCTAAGGTGGAATTGACCGCATGGATTGCGGTCGTTAGAGTTTCAAGGTTGTCGGCTTCAATCGTTACCCATTTATAGCCCATAGAATCGATTGTCTCAACCGGAGGTTTCTGACCGTCATCTTCCATCTCAAGGATCGCTTTAAAGTCCAAAGTGGTGTTGGCGAATGCGCTTCCAGATGCTGGTTTGAAACAGACCGAAGCTTTGTTGGTGGATATCAAATTAGCTGAAATTTCAAGCGTAATCCCTGCCGCAGGCAGTGCAAAAAGATTATCTAAGTTAGCCTGAGCTGGAGCAGTGCGCCCAAGTATGATGTCGCGAAGTTTTCCCAAACCGGTGCCTTTCTAAAGAGCCGATGCTATATCGATATTCTATTCCTTATCTTCATTCGGGCAAATGTCATTCTCTAATGAAGAGTGGCCAAAATGGGATAGTTTTTCCCAACTGATTAGAGATGCATCTTCCCATGGTCCCCCTAGGTGTCAAAGCAGTCGGATGTGCGGCTGGTTTGTGGTTGTCTATGGGTCCAAGTAAACCCGCTATTTCTTCGAT
The DNA here is from genome assembly GCF_904848545.2 of Acidithrix sp. C25. Taxonomy (NCBI): domain Bacteria; kingdom Bacillati; phylum Actinomycetota; class Acidimicrobiia; order Acidimicrobiales; family Acidimicrobiaceae; genus Acidithrix; species Acidithrix sp. C25. The sequence continues at coordinate 1,555,819 of NZ_CAJHCI020000006.1, read as the reverse complement.
CCCTATTTCATCGATCTGGGGCCTACTTTGTGGCTCTACTTGGAAAGATTTTCAAGGATCGGATGACTTTTCACCTAATTCGAGCTAGCGTTTATCCAATCTGATTTGCCATAATCTCGATTATCAAAAATTATGGCGTTCGAAGTTCAAGTGGCTCTTTGAAGCCTTTGATCCCAAAAATCACGCCAGCTTTAACCTATTTGGAGGTGACAGCGTTTTGCAAGGTGACAATGTAACCTTGCTCCAAAAGTTGCTTGCCACGCAGTTATAAAATGAAAAACTATTGCATCAGATCGCGTTCGAGTTTGTCCAACTGAGCGATTCTCTTTTCTAGACTCGGATGCGTTGAGAAAAGTCCGCTCATGCTATTAGGGCTAATCGCTGGAGCGAAATAAAAGGAGTTGAAGGCAGAGGCGCTTCTTAGGTCTCGAGTTGGAATTCGGCCCATCTCTCCTGTGATCTTGATCAGTGCTGACTTGAGATTTGAGGGGCGCCCGATCAGGATCGCTCCTGATCGATCTGCAGAGAGTTCGCGGTATCTAGAAAGTGCCCGAGTGATTAGAAAGCTAACGGCATAGACGACTACCGAGACAACCAGAATCAACATTCCAGCATTTCCCTGGTTATTGTTTCCGTTACCCCTTCTGTTGCCACCTCCGCCTATACCTCCACCGGTCCAGAGTTCGATTCGAGTAAGAAAACCAGCTACCATGCCCAAAAATGATGCAATGGTCATGACTGCGACGTCGCGGTGGGCTACATGCGAGAGTTCATGAGCAAGCACGGCCTCTAGTTCCTGCTCGTTTAATCTCCTCATGAGGCCAGTAGTTGCGCACACCACTGAATTTGATGGGTTGCGACCGGTGGCGAATGCATTTGGCATATCATTTCGAGCGACTGCAACTTTAGGCTTTGGCATATTGGCCAACGCGCATAGGCGATCCACTAACGCGTGCAACTGAGGCTCTTCTTCCCTGGTTACTATCTTTCCTTTCATAGATGCTAAAGCAATCTTGTCGGAAAAGAAGTACTGCACGAAGAGAATCCCGAAGGCAACGACTGCTATAAGCGAGAGTGAGAGCTTGAGCATTAAAAGCACTGCGATAAAAATTACGTAAACCAACCCGAGAAGGAATACAGTCAATCCCATTCTTGCGGTAAGGCCTCTGTCTTTTGGAAATTTTGATTTTGCCACACCAATATTCTTAGCCCGAATTCTTCAGGAATCGATCGAGTTTTCTGAGTTCTTTCTGAATAGTTTGTTTTTGAAGATTGGCATCATCTTGGCTCTATCTGTCCAAAGGGATTGTGTGGTTTTACCTTAGGTCCGTCAAGGTCGCCTGTTTCCATCATAAATCAGAGGTATTTTCCTCATGAGCGAATAGTTTCGTATTGTGGAAAATGTTGAGGACTGGCATGAAAGATCGATAGCGATTGATGGAATGGCGGGTACAGGTAAGTCCACTTTAGCTCGATTGATCGCCCAAAAGGTGGGTCTCGCATTTTTGGATACTGGTGCAACTTATCGCTCAATTGGCCTTTTGGCGATTCAAAATGGGCTGGACTTAGATGATGGGGCCGCCGTCTGTGAACTCGCTAAATCGGTGGTACTTTCTTACGTCGATGGCAGGATGTTTCTAAATGGGTCCGATGTCTCTGGAGCCATTCGCACCCCTGAAGTATCCGAGGCCGCAAGCCAGATAGCAGTACATCCTTGCGTTCGGGAGTTTTTGAGTAGATGGCAGACAGATTACGCTCAAAGTCATGGAGGGGCCGTTCTAGAGGGTCGAGATATTGGGACCAAAGTGCTTCCAAAGGCTAAATTCAAGGTGTTTCTAGTGGCTAACCCGGAGGTCCGCCTCGCGAGGCGACAAGAGTTGACGTCTGAACAGCTTTCCAAGCGCGATTTGCGCGATTCGAAGAGAGTTCATAGTCCCCTAGCTATTGGAGACGATGCGATTGAGATCGATACATCTAATCGAACTATCGATGATCTTTTGGATGAATTGGTCACACTCTATGGGAACCGTTTCGTTTAGATAACGGCCCCTTGTCGGATTTTGTTTATAAGCTTCGTGCGCATCCATGACGTGCTGGTCATGCGCTAGAGTGTTGCTAGGTTTGGGAAATTTGCCCATATCTCGGGAGGTTGTCTTTTGGATGATTTGATGAAGGTTGGCGACTTTGAAGTTCGACTTCATACGAGTGCAGTTGATAGCGGTCTGTATGCAACAGCGACCTCAATTTTGAATGTCGTCAATCGTCTTTACTTTCGATTAGAAATCAAAGGTGATCTTCCACTCCCAGAACCACCCTACATAATAGCGCCAACGCATCGTAGCTATCTCGACACAATTTTGATGGCATCATTGACGCGAAGGCGTCTTCGCTATATGGGCAAGGAGGAACTGTGGAAGTATCCTTTTCTAGCAAAGGTGATGGGAAGTATGGGAGGGATTCCAGTCAGTCGCGGTACTCCTGATCGCAATGCCGTTGAGGCTAGTATTCGGATATTACAAGCTGGACAGTCGCTAGTTTTATTTCCCGAAGGAACTAGACGCCACGGGCCAATCGTTACCGACCTGCTCGATGGAGCAGCCTATATTGCACTTAAGGCCCGAGTTCCAGTTATCCCAATTGGAATTGCAGGCAGTGAGGGTGCAATGTCTAAGGGTGCCAAGTTTCCTCGTCCCGTGAAGTGCATCATGTCTATTGGGCCAGCAATTTTAGATGGAGTCGAGGGCGACCCTGATCAAAAGCGCATAGCTCGATCTCGTATTCGTGTCTTGACAGACAGACTTAGGAATGATCTTCAAGCGCAATATGATATGGCGCTAGAGGCCCTTGGGCAGCAGTCGGGAAAGCTTTAGCAATTGAATTTTGACTAAATTTTACTCCCATTGCGAGGTAGTTCATTGAGTAATAGCTGAGATTTGTAATTCAAAGTGACCCATCAATTGGTTTTTCTTTTGGGCTACCCGATAATCTGACGCGCCTAGAGCGGTTGTGGTTGTTTTACGGTTGTGGTTGTTTTAGTAATCCAAACGGTAAATGAGGCGAGAGCGTTGATCAAACGATTAGGAACTATCTCGTGGCTTCCAAAGGATGCTGTTCTTTGATAGGACTGTATTTGGGGGACTATTTTAGTCTGGAGTAGCTAGCAAGGATTAGGGAGTCGGGACATATTCGAAGCTCTAAATGCTACTATGGCTGGCATCTTTTGGTGTGTTCATCGCCTTTATCTTTAGGTAATCGACAAGGCGATCGTTATTGGCTACGATTGCCTATAAGTGCAATTGTTCGCCAATAGGTGCCATCTTCTCTAAATCTTTTACCAGAGATAGCAATACCTGCGCCGACTAGGACGATTACGTGAAAGATATCTAGGATACCGCCCGGAATGGAGATGTCGCGTAGGACGACTAATCCAAGTAGGACCAAGGTGTAGATCACGTAGCTCGAAATCATGATAAAGGTTGATGCGAGTAGGATGAAGTTATAAAGATCTAGATCGAGCTCACCTCTTACCCCGGATAACAATAGCAGGGCAGCTCCTGCGGTGACGCTTGAGAGTAATATGAAGATTTCATAGGCTGAGTTCGAATGACTCATGTAGTTCGTCTGTGAAAAGATAACCCACCAAGCAAAGACGATTCGGGCTATCGTTTGATTGCGTTCGCCCTTGAGCATCGAAATCACTACTTCCTCCTTGAACCGTTGGTTGAGAGCGTGCTGATTTGAAAATATCCAACAAAGCCACTAGGTCGCCTAGAGACAACCGTGGTTTTAATCTTTATTATTTTAGAATCCTATAGCCTTTGGTACCATTAGTTGATTCAAGGAAGAAGTTTAAGGATCACGTTTTCTTCGTATTAACCAAATGACCTTTTTGGCTTTGCGAAGGTTTGCCTAATTAGCGGCTCAAAGTGGCTTAGAGGTTGAGTGGGGTAGGTAGGATCAAATGAATTTTGATCCCATTTATCCGCGAAAGTTTCACCAGTTGAAAACCATGCTTCGTCGCGGTAGCCTTCACGAGCATCTGGATTGCCTCCGAAATATTCGAAATAGTGTCGGCCTTGGAACTCTTGGTGGGTTCTAATTACGTTGTATACGTCCTCGTCTACGTAAGGACGAAGGATTTCAGCCGCAATTTGAGCATGGTTAGCCACAGAAATTGCTTTACCAATATCATGACAGAGCGCAGCGACAATCATTTGAGGTTCTGCTTTATCCTCTTCAGCGCGCGTTGCAGTTTGCAGGGAGTGGGTAAGTTGGTCGACAGAAAATCCATCGACGATATCTTTTAGCGAATTTAACATCGTCAATATCGATTGAGCGACCCTTGGTTGATTTTTGGAGGTTTCGTGGCCTATCGCCATCCATTGGTCTTTGTTGGATGAATCCATGGCGCTGAAAGTATTATTGAGTGAACTGGTCGTAGTCTTTTCATCCGTCGTAGTCTTTTCATGCATATGTAAATTATGCATCAACTGTCTAATCCGATGTGGCTCATTGGCTACTTATTGACCACGGAAATCATTTATTTGTTCGGCTCGATGAGACTCGATCTTCGAAATGATGAGACTTTATCTTAGAAATTGAATTGCTCCGATCATGAGTTACTGGTATCGGTTCACTGTTTCGCCTTTTTAAGGCGGTAAAAGGCGAAACAGTGTAGCTTCCGTTAGTTGGGGTGAATTTGGTGATAGCGATTAATTTATTACAGACGACGCGGAGATTGATGAATCGTTATCTAAGGGGAAGTAAGCGGGCTTGGGAGCCCCGAAGACAAAGGCGCTAACCAATGTGAGACTTCGTAGAAATTCTCTTAGTTCTCGTGGAGGCGGGAAATATTCATCTTCGTCCACCACGGCAACTTCTTCGACTCCTTGAATTGGGGCTAGTCGTTCGATTACCTTTTGGATAAGGTCCTCTGGGGCTGAAGCGCCTGCTGTAATCGCAACGACACCATGAATATCATCTGGAAGCTCGCTTGCAGAATTGACCCGTAACACCCTAGCGTCGGTAACCTTTTTGGCCACCTTTTCAAGTGCGATGGTGTTCGAGGAATTCTGCGAACCGATAATAATTGTTGTTTGTGCTAGCGGCGCAAGATGCCTAATGGCACTTTGGCGATTTGTGGTTGCAAAACAGAGATCACTTTTGCCAGGCATCCAAAGACTCGGGTAAAGCTCGCTGGCGCGATCAGCCATCTCTCTCCATTCGTCCAGAGCTAGCGTTGTTTGGGCGATGAGCGCGACTGACTCCGATTCGATCGTCAAATCCTCGAGTTCCGCGATGGTTTCAATGAGTTTCACATTTTCAGGCGCTACCGCCTTGGTCCCAAGTGCCTCATCGTGGCCGTGATGGCCGATATAGATTATCTCAAACCCCTTGTTTGCTCGCGTTTTTACTTCGTGATGTACCTTTGTTACAAGTGGGCAGACTGCGTTTATCGAGATGCTGGCGATCGAACGTGAAGACTCAACGATTGAAGGCGCACTTCCATGTGCGCTTAACATTATTGGTGCGCCATTTGGAACATCGCTAGGGTCATCCACGAAGATAACTCCTTGTTCTAAGAAACGATCTACAACAATTTTGTTGTGTACTATCTCGTGGTAGCAGTAGACTGGAGGGTCGAAGACGCGCACCATCCAAGAGAGGGCTTTGATTGCCATCTCGACTCCTGCGCAAAAACCTCTAGGCTTTGCTAGTAAAACTTTTTCAACGGCCATACGCTAAATTCTAGCCCAAGGCAATAGGTGTCTCGAATTGTCGAATCCAATAGTGCTCTCAGTAGCGAAGAATTCCCCGGCGGCATTGGCAGGTGTTATACCTGGCGATGAGCTAGTGTCGATTAATGGTCAGGTTCCAACCGACGTCATAGCCTATCAGATGCTAGTAGAAGAGTCAGATGTAGCTCTTTTGATCGATCGAGGTGGTATTGAGTTCGATTTTGAGATAGAAAAGCTTGCCGGAGATCCATTGGGAATTGAGGTATCCTCCGCGATATTTGATCAGGTTCGGACCTGTGACAACCATTGCGAGTTCTGCTTTATCTATCAGTTGCCAAAGGGAATGCGAAAGACGCTCTATATGAAGGACGATGACTATCGACTTTCGTTCCTTTATGGAAACTTTACAACGCTAACCCGTTTTACAGAAGCTGATTTAGAACGGGTAATTACTGAGAAGCTTTCACCGCTCTTTGTCTCGATCCATTCAACGCATCCAAAGCTACGGACTGAGCTTTTGCGAAACCGCCGTGGTGCCACCTCTTTGCGTTGGCTAGAGGCACTTTTAGAGGCGGGTATAGAGGTTCACGGTCAGCTTGTGATCTGCCCAGGTGTGAATGATGGTGCTTTTTTGCACGAGACTCTTATATCGATTTTGGATCGTTTCCCGAAATTGGTGAATGTAGCTGTTGTGCCCTTAGGCGTGTCACGCTTTTCTAACGAGGGGCGGATGCGCCCACATACCCAGCAAGAGGCGCTCTCGGTGGTTGAAGCTATCGATTCGATGCAGAAAGTTTTTTTGGAACTACTTGGACGAAGGATGGTTTACGCCTCTGATGAATATTACATTCTCGCCCAGGTGCCACTTCCTAAGTATGAAGATTATGACGATTTTTCACAACACGAGAATGGAATTGGTATCGCTAGAGCATTTGAGGCAGCCTTCAACGGAAATAGTGACGCAGCATTTTCTGTGAAGTCGGGCTTTTTCTCTTGGGTAGAAGGTGCCCCAAAGAGTGGCTATCGTGCACAGAGGATCACCGATCAGATCGGAGTCTCGGTGGGAGTTCCGCGCAAAAGGAGTGACCGTCGAATCGCGATTTTGACTTCGACTTATGGTATGGCAACCCTCCCAGAGGTAGTCTCGCCTAGATTTCCTAATGTTGAATTCTTAGAGGTACGCAACGACTTTTTCGGAGGCAATATCGGTGTTGCGGGTTTGATGGTCGGAGAAGACATCAAACGAACCATTTCAAAAGCGTCAAAGTATGATTTGTATCTCCTTCCAGATGTGGCTCTCTCTGAGGATATCTTTTTAGATGGCACCTCCGTGGATGAGATAGACGCACCTATTCGCGTTGTGGCGACCGATGGCATTGCTCTTCGGGGTGTATTGGAGGAGATCTATGGGCACAAAGGTGTACCAAAGGGTGAGTTTTTAGCTCGATAGTTATCGAGCTTTATTAATTGGAAGTTATAAATTCCAAGGCGAGAAGTTTCAAGGAGCGTTAATGTTTAAAGTGGCAGTCGTGGGACGGCCAAACGTCGGTAAATCGACGCTTGTAAATCGTATAGTGGGTAGACAGGATGCCATCGTTGAGGAACGATCAGGCGTTACAAGAGATCGCAAATCTTATGTTGCGGCTTGGCGGGGCCATAGTTTCGAGTTGATCGATACAGGCGGATGGCTTGAAGCCGGCGACGCCCTTGAGGTAAAGATCTCAGAGCAGGCGCGCTCGGCTATGGCCGATTGCGACATAGCGCTCTTTGTGGTGGACGCTGCAGTGGGCATAACTAGCGAGGATGCTGATGTCGCGGAACTGCTTCGTCGTATCTCTAAGCCAGTCATAGTCGTAGCTAACAAGGCAGAGTCTGAGTCTCGTCGCTTTAATTCTTGGGAATTTGCAGCGCTTGGCTTTGACGATCTAATTCCAGTATCTGCGTTGCATGGTGTAATGACGGGAGACCTTCTTGATGTGCTCATAGATCGACTTACTGAGAATGCGCCTGAGGGCTCTATCGATCTTGATGATGGCGAGAATAGCGAAACCGATGTCGATGACGGAATCTTCTCGGTGGCAATTGTGGGACGGCCAAATGTGGGTAAATCGACTTTGTTCAATCGGATGGTTGGTGATGATCGAGCCGTAGTCCACGATATGCCAGGTACTACCACCGACACAGTGGATACGGTCATCGAAACCGACATTGGAGTACTTCGGTTCTTAGATACTGCAGGAATGCGTAGGCGAGCAAAAGAGGCAAGTGGAACCGAGTATTACTCTATGGTGCGTGCGCTAAAGGCTATAGACTCAGCCGACGTAGCGATTTTGGTGGTTGACGGCCAAGAAGGTGTTACCCATCAAGATCAAAGACTCGCTGAGCGTGTAGATGCTGCAGGTAGTCCCGTGGTGGTCGTTTTGAATAAGTGGGAAGACCTCTCCTCTGAAGACAAGCTGATCCGTGGCGAGGAGGCCGAAGAGAAGCTGGCATTCCTCACCTATGCTCCTTTTATTAGGATTAGTGCCAAAACTGGTTTGGGAGTCCATCGAATTCTTCCTGCAGTCCAAAATGCGATCGTTGCCTATCGTCGACGAATTCCAACTCGTGAATTGAATGTGGCTATCTCTGAGTTTCAGACTGTACATCCGCCTAAGGGAACAAAGATCCTCTATGCTGTCCAGGGTGCGACTGACCCACCTACCTTTACTCTCTTTTCGTCGAGACCGATAGATGCTGGTTATATGCGCTATCTCGAGCGTAAGTTGCGAGAGAGATTTGGCCTCGGCCCAACTCCTATAAAGATGAGGGTTCGTCGTCGTTCCGACTGATTAACTTGATCTATTAATGTTTTCAATTGCTTTGTAACTTTGTTGGCTGCTACATTGATAACTTCATATGGAGCTTTCACCTAAGGGGAAGATTTGACAAGTAGACCACTTGATATGGATAAAGTTCGCTCGGAGATTAGAACCGGAAATAGCGAGCGATCCAAAGCCAAGCTCGAATCTAGCGGACGCCTTTACGTGCGCGACCGTACAGCGCTCCTTTTTGATCAGGGCAGTTTTGTCGAGGATGGCCTCTTTGCCAATGTTTCATCCAACTCTTTGCCTGCCGATGGTGTCGTAACCGGCCTAGGTGAGATCGATGGGCGCAGAGTTTGCGTGATGGCGAATGACTCTACAGTGAAAGCTGGATCTTGGGGTGCACGTACCGTTGAGAAGATAATTCGAATTACCGAGACTGCGCTCCGTTTGGAACTACCGATCGTTTATCTGGTCGATTCTGCTGGTGCGCGTATCACTGATCAGGTTGAGCTTTTCCCGGGTCGACGTGGAGCTGGACGGATCTTTTATAATCAGGTGCAACTTAGTGGGAAGGTACCCCAGGTCTGCTGTCTTTTTGGCCCGAGTGCGGCCGGAGGTGCATACATACCTGCTTTTTGTGACGTTGTCTTTATGGTGGAAGCCAACGCTTCGATGTACCTCGGTTCACCAAGGATGGCTGAAATGGTGATTGGAGAAAAGACTACATTAGAAGAGATGGGTGGCGCTCGCATGCATGCAAGTGTCTCGGGCTGTGGCGATAATCTGTTTGATTCCGACGAATCAGCGATTGCCGCTGCTAGAGAATACCTTTCTTATTTTCCGACCAACTTTAGAGATACTCCTCCAACCTATTTGAGTGAGCCCCCAACGCTGGAGCTCGAGAATGACTTCTTCCCGGAGCTATCCACGGCTGGGTATGAGATGCTGGATGTGATCGAGCGATTGGTCGATGAAGGTAGCTTTTTTGAGGTAAAGCCTCTTTTTGCGCCTGAATTGATCGTAGGCTTGGCTCGACTCGATGGCAAGTGCATTGGGATTGTTGCAAATAATCCCGCCAGCCGTGGTGGAGTTCTCTTTGTGGATTCCGCCGATAAGGCGGCAAGATTTATCTGGATGTGTGACGCCTTCAACATCCCTCTTTTATTTTTAGCTGATGTGCCAGGGTTTATGATTGGTACAGCAGTCGAGAGACAAGGCATTATTCGCCATGGCGCGAAGATGATCGCAGCGGTATCAGAGGCTCAGGTCCCGAAGGTGACCGTCATTGTAAGAAAGGCCTACGGGGCTGGACTCTATGCCATGGCCGGACCCGCTTTTTCGCCCGAGGCAACCATTGCTTTGCCGGGCGCAGAGATCGCGGTCATGGGCCCTGAAGCTGCGGTGAATGCAGTCTATGCCAATCATATTGCTGGAATTGTAGACCCAGTCGAGCGGGAGCAATTCATTGCACAAAAGCGAAGCGAATATGTCGCTGACGTCGATCTGTATAGACTTGCGAGTGATTTGGTGATTGACGACATAGTCAGTCCAAGTGATCTGCGCAGTGAGTTGATTGGAAGATTTGACTGTGCCATTGGAAAGCCAAGGTTAGATGTGCCAAAGCACCACGGCGTTCATCCGGTATAGAATTTGCTCTCAGCCCAAACCATCCTGACAAGGTTTTCTTGTAGTTCCGATCTCGGAGGAAGTAGGATCACTGTCAAAGTTATTATTTATGTAGGTGAGTTTTTTGGCTTGGTGTGAAACATGTGCGAAGTTTCAAGAGGACGACAGAATTCCGCGTAATGGCCACTGTCCGGTTTGCGACACTCCTATTGTGAAGCCGAAGAAAGCTCCATGGCACTTCAAATTACTAGTGGTGGCCACCGCGATATATTTGGTCTATCGCTTGGTTCAATTGATTATTTGGTTGCCCCATCACCTCTAATTGCACGGTCGCCTGATTTAGCCTGATAATTACCCTGGACTTTCCATTCCAGTAATTTTTTGCTTAGCTCATGAAGTTCGATTGCGGTATCGACTGATTTTTGTGTCGGTAGAAAATAGCCATTTGTTGGGTGGTGATCGGCTAGGCATGCTGACCAATAGAAGGTATAAGCGTCATTAGCTTGGTTATAGCGTTTGTAATTATTTTGTCAAAAGTGATCGCCTGATTTTAGAGCGTAATCTACCATTTTTGAATATTTTATGAAGCTTTGCAAAGAGGATGTAGGCTTGAAACATCCTGGATCGATCTGCTCGAATTAATAAGTCGGCTGCTAAATAGGCTTAGTTAGTTAATCTTAGAACGCAATTGTGCAATTAATGGATCGTCTGAATTGTAGGTTTGTGGATTTTAATTGCCTGATATGGTTGTAATTTGCTTGATACTATCGGCAAACATATTCAAATTCGGATATTTATTTAATTGAATAATTAAAAATTCGTTTACTTGATGATGTGCTATGCCGATTATCGAAATATGTTTGGTAAATCGAAAGAGACTGTAGATGTCGGACGGCTCGAAGCTGTCTTGGACTTGGTAGATAACATTGTTATGCTCTGTGACTCAAGCCGTGAAAATACAATCATTTATATGAATAAGGCTGCTTCGTCAACCATGGTAAAGTACCATTCCAAGCTCACCGAGGCGTTACCACACTCGGATCTAGCGCACGCGATGGGAAATTCGATTCATCAATTTCATAAGGATCCGGAGCGGGTTCGGCGAATACTGGGCGAGATGGGAAGTGGATCAAGCTCAGAGCACGTTGCCGATATTCCAATGGGCAATGATATCTACTTCCAGACTAAAACCTATCCCATATGGCATCCCCAGAAAAAGGGTGAGCTTTTATGCTACATGGCCTGTTGGACTGATATTTCAACTCAGCGTGCCCTTGAACGCACACAGCGGTCCCTTGAACTTCAACGTACCGGAAGTATAAACGATAAAGTCTCAGCTATTGCTGCTGCGTTGGAAGAGATGAGCGCTACTGTAGCTGAAATTGCTAGGAGTTCTCAAGTAGCTAGTGATTCTTCGATAAAGGCGTCAAGCGTTACCTCTGAATCTAAAGTTTTAATACAGAGTGCAAGTGCGGCGATGCGGGATGTCGCTTTGAGAGTTAAAGATACAGCACATATAATTTCTGAGCTGGGTACTCAATCTGAAGAGATTGACTCTATCGTCTCTTCCATCAAGAGCATTGCCGAACAGACGAACCTCTTGGCCCTAAATGCCGCGATTGAGGCAGCCCGGGCGGGGAGCGCTGGCAAGGGATTTGCAGTTGTAGCTGACGAAGTGCGACAGTTGGCGGAACGATCCAGAATCGCAGCTACGGAAATTACCGAAAAGATTAGGATGATCCGAAATGGCACGTCGGCCGCAGTAACGTCGATCGAATCATTTACAAGCAAGGTTGCCGAATCCGAGGCGTCGTCTGCTCGGGCTGATAATGCTTTGTTAGAGATATTTGAAGACGTGGCAAGCGTTGGTGATATGGTCTCGCAGATCGCCGCGGCAGCCGAGGAGCAGAGCGTTGCATCTTCAGACATATCACGAAACCTAAATCACATTCTAAGTAGTACCTCGAACGAAGAGATAGAACATTCTACTCAATCAACCTCTCCAGTTGATCGCTTTGGGTACAAAGGGTCCTCTAAATCTTCCATACACTGAAGTTTCGCCTACGTTTGGTTGTTGCTAAGTTCTGCTAAGGTGTTACCTGGCGAACTTAGCGCTTTAGGGATCGTTCCGAGAGTGGATGCGAATTTCCTCTGTTGATCCTCATGGTTGGTAGTCTGCTTGATGAAGGCTCGCGATACCTCTGTTTTGTGGTCTAGGCCTTTAGAGTGCCTGGCGACAATCGCCCTGAGCGCTGGCGTTTGACAGATTATATTCATGAATATTTATCTCGGCGGATCGATGAAAAAGGGAAGATTTTTTAGTTTAAATCGCAGTTTGATTAGGTCGGAACTTATCTTTTGGTTGAGCGTCGTTCTCACATCGATCATCCTATTTTATTATGTTCGGCGCGTCAATCAATCTGATTTTCTTGTCTTCCTGCATGCGGCACGCGAGATTTCGAGGGGTCGGAGTCCATATCCGCCCGTGGGATCGCCGGTTACTTATTCGGGATCTAGCTATGTATATCCCTATTTTGTCGCATATCTCCTACAGCCATTGGGTTATTTTTCCAACTATCTAGCCTCAATGATCTTTGTTTATCTCTCGATTTTGTTAAATGCACTCACTATTCGTTTTTCAGTTGGGGCTAAACCTTTGGTCGCCGTAGCCCTAATGGTCTCTAGCCCGTTCGTGATTGCCATCCAGATGGGTACATTGACTCCAATTCTGATCTTTGGGATGGTTTTTGTTTGGCACTTTAGAGATCGGCTCAAGATAGTCGGTGGCTTTGTATTGGCTGGCGTCGCAATGTCAAAGCTCTATCTGGCTCCTCTTTTGCTTTTTCCCATTTGGACTAAACGGTATTCTTTGACGATTTCGTCATTGACTAGCTCGATACTTCTATTGGGTATTGGCTTTGTAGTTGGGCCCCTCTCACCTCTTGGATTTGCCAAGATGTTGTTACTTCTTTCGGGCCATGAGACGCTTCAGGGTTGGTCGTTGACTCGGTTGATGGGAACTCTCGTAACAAGCCATATTTTACGCGATCTATCGGTTGGAGCAGTTGCTGGTGGAGTGATATTTGTAGGGCTTGGAATTTATCGCAAGACTAAGGACGATTCCATCCTCTTTGTCGCCTTGATTGCGGCATCTTTGGTCTTGACACCGATTCTATGGAGCAGTTATCTTCCTATTTTGCTTGTTCCGATCTTGATCAAGAGGAGAGATCCGCTCTTTTTGGTAGTTGCAGGCACAATTGGTACATTGTTGGTGACCCCAGATCGCGGAACCCTTGCAGTCAATGGATTTCAATTCTTAATAGAATTTACCTCTTTGGTTTTGGCTTTTCGAATCTACATTAATTCTAGAGTCGACTTATTGGGAGAGGCTTTTGGCAAGCGCTTATTTCTGGCCGTGAAGCGACTTCCTTTGCGGTCGGTGGTGCCAGGGGTCTTTCTCATTTTAGGATTAGTAATTTTGATGGTGGCTTCTCCGGTCTTGATGCCGGATGTGCTTGTGCAAATTGGAGTGTTTAGCGTCTTTGTGATTGCAATACTGGATTCGCTTCGAGGTTCAGGTTTCAATCTTTCCGAAAGTGTAAAGGGTGGTTTTTTGTCTTCTCGTCGCCGTCCTGGCCTTCCTACGGGCTAAGATGTTGTAACTCAATGAGTTCGGGCTGTGGCGCAGCTTGGTTAGCGCGCTTGACTGGGGGTCAAGAGGTCGGAAGTTCAAATCTTCTCAGCCCGACCATAAATGTCCAGGTTAGATGGCATAAATTTTCCTCTTTCATCACGGACGCATCTTCTGAGCGAATCCTCTTTAGGCGAAAGCTATATAGCCACATCTTTTACGCTACGACCAGAATCAATTACCCTATGGGCTGCCTCTGTTTTGAACTTCAAGGTGAAGTTCCTCTTATTGATTGCCATAGTGAAATTCTTTCATTCAACATCGTATGTTGAATTGTTAGGTGTCTACTAATTCTGGTTGACCTCACAAGTACTAAGTACCGCAATTTTAGACAGACTGTTACATCACTGCCACGTTATAAACATCAAGGGCAACAGCTAACGGCTCAAGGATCGAATCAAACAAGGAATCTATACCAATCCACAAACTGGTGACAACGTGAAGAAAGGTGAAGAGGTGGAAAAATGAAAACTCGAAGTCAACACTAGCGATACCTAAGCGAACCTGATCCGGTCTCAAATGATTTCCAATCGGTTCGGGGGTTACAAATACCGAAGAACCAATACCTATTTCAAAACGTTACAGAATTATCTCAGCTGGGATCACTAGAGCGAACCCGAGAACCATTTCATAACGTTACGGAACTATCTCAGCTGAGAACTGAACAGAGAGGAGAACCCATTGCGTAACGTTACGGAACTACCTATCTCAAAGATCTGCGAGAGACAGGGGTGTGATCAAATACTTCCGGAACATTGCATAGCAAGACCACAAAGGTACTGCTCAGCAGCTTGTCGTATGGCAGCTCATAGACAGAGGAAAAGGGGCCCGATTAGAGCAGAGGTACATTTTGGTTCTGCAACTACCCGGAGTCGACCAGAGGAGCGATCCTGGATGGTCAAGTTACTTCGAGATAATGAAGAAGTGATAGTCACCTTCGATCAAACTAGAGATAATGCAGAGCGTCTTACTGCTCGGCTAAACGAATTTCTCAACTGAGATTTTCAGATCCACGGTGTCTTAGAAATGAGACACTTTTACTGACACCAACAACTACTATTGAACTCAATTGGGCGGGTCAATTTTAAACCGCTGATGTGGGTCAAAAAAACGTCGCTGTTTACAACTGCACAACCTGGCACGGTGCAACTGCACAACCTGGCACGGTGCAACTGCACAACCTGGCACGGTGCAACTGCACAACCTGGCACGGTGCAACTGCACAACCTGGCACGGTGCAACTGCACAACCTGGCACGGTGCAACTGCACAACCTGGCACGGTGCAACTGCACAACCTGGCACGGTGCAACTGCACAACCTGGCACGGTGCAACTGCACAACCTGGCACGGTGCAACTGCACACAACCTGGCACGGTGCAACTGCACAACCTGGCACGGTGCAACTGCACACAACCTGGCACGAATAGGTGCTATTACAGAAACTGTAATAACCACACCAAAGCTTCGACGGTGTTACTTTCAGATCGCAGGACATATCACTCGTTCAGCTAGAAAAGTAATACTCCATCTTGAAGAATACTGGCACTATAAGGATAAGTTCTTAGAGGCTCTTGATCGGATCAGAAAGTTTGAGATCGCCATCACCTGAAAATCTGGTTACCTAACACACTGAATATTACTTGAAGGAATTGCTCTAGAAGACAAGTGATTAGGTCACTATACCCAAAATGAGATTTCAGAATCTCAAAAATGACCAAACAGGCTCAATCACAAAGGGAATAGGTCATATTTGGCACTCTGAAACCAGATTTAAGCCATAGACCCTCCGTCAAACCTAAATCAGTTCCAAAAAACCGACTTGGATTCACACCGAAGGGCTCAAGCTGGTTTAATTCTGTGGATTCAGGCTAAATAGCGAGGCTATGATCAGGGATAAGCACTCCAGGGTTCATGATTCCTTTTGGATCGAGCCTATCTTTCATCGCCCGTAAACTCTGTTCGAATAAGGTCGGTATCTGTCTTAGATAGTATGATTGATGGTCGCGACCAACGCTGTGGTGGTGAGTGATAGTACCGCAACTTGCAAGGATTGCTTCACTGGCTACCGACTTTATCTCTTCCCATTGTGCTATTTCGCTATTCGTCTTTGCTGGGGCTATGACGGTGAAGTATGGAGCTGGCCCATCTGGATAGACGTGGGTGATGCGCATGCTAACATAGCCTCCGCCACAGATTGCATCCAATGCTTTTTTAACTTCGATGGTAACTTTGGAGCGAAGGTTGTCGAAGTTGCTCCATGTGCATGCGGTCTCAAAGGTCTCAACCATAATGCCGAGTGAGATTAGATGATCCCTGAGGTAAGGTGCCTTTAGGAATGATTGCTTCCATAGATTCGCAGAGGTTGATGAGGCAGAGGTTGGCTTTTGGAATTTGCCGGTGTGAGATGCCAGAATCTCTGTCGCTTGGCTCATTAAGCCTTGTGTCGGTAGGTCTTTTGACTCGAATCCAACTAAGACAATTGTATCTCCAGAGGAGTCTCCGATTGAAATTGCAGCTTCGATTGGGTCGAGCAGTCGAAGATTCGACGGATTTAAACCGCTCTGTGAAAGTTGTTTCAGCGCTGATATTGCGTCTTCGAAGCGCGAGAATGATGCTGACTCTACCGATTTAAATTGGGGACGATCTTGAAGGCGCATCCATGCCTGGGTTATTATCCCAAAGGCGCCTTCAGAGCCCAGTATGAGCCTTTCGGGTTGTGGTCCCGCGCCACTAGCAGGGAATCTTAGAGTGGAGAGTCGGCCGGCTGGTGTGATGAGGTCGATGGCCTCTACGAAGTCATCTATGTGGGTGTAAAGAGTTGCATAGTGGCCACCCGCCCGTGTGGCAATCCATCCACCTAAAGTTGAAAACTCAAATGACTGGGGAAAGTGCCGTAATGTTAGCCCGTTTGGACGCAACTCGTCTTCTAACTTTGGACCAAAGATGCCGGCTTGAATCTTTGCCGATCTGGATTCTAAGTCGATCTCAAGTACTTTGTTCATCGATGACATGTCAATAACCAAGGTGCGTTTGAACCTTCCCTCGGTGCTGGGTTCGACGCCTCCTGTGACGGAGCTACCTCCTCCAAAGGGTATTACGGCTACCTCACAGCTTTCAGCCCAATCGAGGAGTTGTACAATCTCGTTTTCGTTTCGTGGGTATGAAACTATATCGGGCGGATTTTCGTACTGGCCGCGGAAGCCTCGTATGAGATCTTTGTAGCTCTTTCCGTATGAATGAGTAATACGACTTATAGGGTCGTTTCGCGAAGGTATCGTAATTGAACTGGCCAATTCAACCTGGGGCTTGCGAAGATGGATCTCTCCAATCTCGGTTGGATCTTGGCGATTCATCGAGTCCGCGCCAAAGGAAGCAATGAGCATCTGGGTGACTTGGTTTCGGGCTGCCTTGGAGAGACCCTCGTCACTGTTTCCCCATCCCCACCAAGATCTATTGCTCATTTTATGATTCTAATCCACCGTGGATATTGAAAGTGAGTCAAACCTAACACCATATAAAATTGCATTACCAAGCCAGAGTCGGTTGGTCAGAGATATCTTTGAATGGGTGTATCTCTTTCGGAAATACTCATAAAAATTAATTGAATACTAAAAATATAGAATCCCACTCGCGCCACATTAGATTAGATAATAAGAAATCCACTTCATGATTAGTCTTGAGAAATTCCTTGCTTGTATTGAGGAACATTGTGTTGATTTGCCCCGTGCTGTCGCCTTGGTGGTTGTAGGAGATTTATGGTTGAGGCGCTTTGGGGGAATTGATAGGATTTTTCTCGCGCTAAAACCTCCTAGTTGTAGATCTTTGAGCCATGCACGAGTCAGCCGTTAGGGATTTGGTCCTAAACCTGAGAAATTTTCTTCTTCGTGATAGGGCGGTTTCTCAGTGTTTGTCGTGGGATTTGAAACCTTGTTTGGGCAGAATTATGGTTCTTCATCAAGGTCAACTTGGGTGACTTGAAAATTGGTACGCCTTGATCACTGGGGAGCTGGGGAGCTGGGGAGCTGGGCCCATCTTTTTGACATCGTCGGTTTCGCAATAGTTAATAGTTTCTTTTGAAGACTTGAGATGATTTATGTGCGAGAATTAGCCTTACTAAGCATGAGATAGGTTTAGGTATGGGTGCTTCGTTGACGATAGTTACTTAGGAGAAGGCAGTGGCATTGTTGGTTAAGTTCTTTGCAGTAGAGTGGTGCGGCGTTGAATTGGATTTAAATGAAGTCAGCGGAGATTGCCTTAACCCCAATTAGCAGGGAGGGGTGCGTTGAGTTTGGATAGTAGGAGCCGGTCAAATGATGACTCAAACTCCGATGGAATAAATGTTCGGGATGGATACATATCTGGTCAGCTTCTTTGGAGCAAACAGCTGTTATGCGGGCTAGATATAGTTGATGATCAGCATATGCGGTTGGTGGCTATCTTCAATGAGCTTGCAGCATGCCTTGAGAGATCTTCCTATTACGCGGAGCTAAAAGAGATTTTGGTGCGGCTTGTTGAATACACTCGGTACCACTTTGGCGCTGAGGAAGAACTTATGGTCCGGTTTCGTTTGCCAGATGAAGACTGCAGGTCTCATATGCAGGCCCATCGTAATTTTGTTCAATTTCTAGAGCGGGCCCAAGACTTCGCGCAAATTAATCCCCGTGATGTGATTCTGAATCTCACCTCGTTTTTAGCGCAATGGCTCCTGCATCATATTATGGAGGTGGATTCCCGTATGACACGCCAGATTCGCGATTGCCAAGAAGGCAATGGCGAGGGAGACCTCTCAACGGATCGGGAAAATTCCGTCAAGGACCTTCTCATAGACTCTGTAAGTGCGCTAAACGACACTTTGGGGTGGCGTACCTTCGAGGTGATGGAGTTAAACCTCAAACTCGAAGAAGAGATTCAAAAGAGCAAGAGACTGGTTTTGCTAACGCGCCTTTTAGCCGAGGTGAATTCTGCCGTGGTAAGGGCCAACGACGAGGCGGAATTACTAGGTCAGGTGTGTAATTTGGTGGTTGATATTGTTGGCATGAAGTCAGCTCTTATCGTTGCTGAAGCCAATGAAAATGGTGTCGAGGTCGTCGCTAGGGCCGGATCTTCAGGAACGGGGCAATATCTGAGATTTCTTGACCTCGCTTCGTCCACGTTCATCGAAAGAGGCAGTTCTCTAGATTACCAATTGACCGTTGGGGATGGGCAACTCAATAGAACCTCCAATTGGGAGATCGAGGTCGACCCAAAGCATTCAAATGGCCAAAAGCCATTCGAACAAGATGCCTTCAGTGTGCCTATAAGCCGTGATGGGCAACAGTGGGGGTCGCTATTGATTCTGGATTCTCCTAGCACCTTCAGACAGGATCAATTTAGTGAGTTATTGAATGAAGTTGCTAAGAGCCTCTCTAATGGCCTTGAGCGAGTTGATAGGGTGAATAGGGAACATCGGATGCATCGTCAAATTGAGCATCTAGCATTGCATGATCCACTGACCGGGTTGGCTAATCGCCTGCGGTTGGAAGTATTTCTTGAAGATGCTCTCGAAAAGGCTGAAATAGTTGATTCAACGGTCGGTGTTGGCATCCTTGACCTCGATGATTTCAAGCTCGTAAATGATTGCTGGGGCCATCATGCCGGAGATGTCGTTTTAAGGGAGTTTGCCCGTCGAATTCAGATGAGGTTGCGCGATGATGATTTGGTTGCACGACTCGGTGGTGACGAGTTTGTAGTCGTTTTTCGAGGTATTGATCGTACGCGACTCAAGGAGAATTTGGACGCTATTATGGCGCGTCTACATGAGGCCGTAGAAGCTCCATTTGAGGTATCGCCGGGGTGCTTTGTCAATCTTGCCATGAGCCTTGGGGTTGCGCTCTACCCATTTGAGGCTCGAGATGGCGATATGCTTATGCGCAAAGCCGATCTGTCTCTCTATCGTTCCAAAGAGGCAAAAGGTTCGCGGCACTCGTGGTGGCGAATGGCTGGGGGGACAGATGATGAAAACGACGATGACCCCACTTACGGCAGTGAAATCGTTGGACTCTTAGAAAGAGCTCACAGATATATTGAGGTAGCAGCGACTGAATTTGTGGAAGAGTTTTATGGTGGTTTGCTTCAAGAGAGTGATGCGAATTCGATATTTTCTACATTAACCGTCGAGGAGATGCATGCTCTAAAGAAGATCCAAGCTAGCCATCTTCAATTTTTGCTTTCACCTAAGACGACACGTTTGGATATTGAAGAGTCAGCCAAAAGGATTGGAGGGGTCCATGCATTGATTGGAAGCGATAGCTCTACCTTGATGAGGTCAGTTTCGATGTACCGTAGCCTACTTAATGGACATTTAGGAGTCGCTCCATTTGATTCACGTGATCGGTATCGTCTGTTATTAGCCTCTGAGATGCGACTTCACGAAGATGCACAGGTGCAATTGCGTTCGATGGAAGAGACGATCGGTTCGTACCGCCTATTCCTCAGTAGGGAAATTTCCAATGACTACACTGAATGGAATATTATTCGTGATTCTGAACTCGAAAGGCTAAGCGGTCTTCCGGGAATAGTTGGCGTAGCGCTTTGGAAATTGGACTCCGAAGGGGAGTTTCGCCTTGAGGTGCTAGCCTCTGCCCAAAATCACGATGAATCCAAAGGCGATAGCGGATCCCTTCACGCTAATCTATTTAGGTTTATGGGCGAAAGAGAGTTACTGTCTCGATCTTGGCATACCGAGACGATTGTCACGACTTCGAACGCTCAAGCTCTGGTTCCATTAGGAGAGGGTACGAAAAAGGCTCGGGGTGGGGCGATTAGGTGTGTTACATTTGTTCCGATATTTGATGAAAATAAACGGATAGTCTCTCTTGTGGAGATCTATGGAGCTTTTCCAAATCAGTTTGCTTCCAAGGCACTATCTCCATTCGTCCAGGGCATCCAGGTTCGAATCGGCGAGTTACATCGAAAATGTAATTTAAACGCTTTACGAGTCGTTGGGCATGAGATTGGATTCAAATACCGTCAGACGCTATTTTCCGGTGGCCTGCAGATGTATATGCAGCCAATTGTGAATCTTGCTACTGGCGAAGTCGAGAAGTTCGAGGCTCTCGCCAGGTTGAAGACCGACGACGGGACGATTATCGATCCCGATGGTTTTTTAGGGCTACTAGGTGGAGTGGAACTGGATCGTCTCTTTCGTCAAGGTTTGGACCAGACCCTCGATCGCCTCAAGGAATGGGACAGCTTGGGTATGAAGTTTGACATTTCGGTCAATCTTCCCCCTTCGGTTCTATCGGACGAGGAATGTCCAAACTGGGTTCAAGGTGCTCTAGAGCATAGGGGGGTGGATGCTGGTCGTTTATATCTAGAGCTTCTTGAGACTCAAGAGATCTCTGAGGATTCACAAAATAAATCGATTGCGCGCCTGGTCGAGATGGGCGTGAAGTTGGCAATCGACGACTTGGGATCTGGTTATGGAAGTTTGCTTCGTCTTTCCACATTGCCATTTGCAACTATCAAGGTGGATCGCGAGGTCCTAAATCAGCTATACAAGTCGCCACTACAGACACTTAGCCTGATGGAGATGTTGATCAATCTGGGGCGAGATTTCGGGCGTGACGTAGTTATGGAAGGGTTGGAAGATCTTGGTATGGTTGAGGCTGCCAAATTCCTTGGTGCTCCTTATGGACAAGGGTATTACTTTGCGCGACCGATGGCCGGTGACATGGTAGGCAATTGGTTTAAAGACTATTCTCGCAGATCTCCATCAAAGAACGCAATCCAGACTGACTTGGGAGCGTTGGCATATTTTGTAAGTAAGGCTCATAAGGCGAGTCAATTCGACAAAGATGACTTCTCTGAATGCCTGCTAGTGCCTTATCTGGAGAGCCGCTTATATGGAGATGGGGCTTTGGTGGATCTGCATAAAAGGGTCCATGGCGAAGGCCTGAATGGAGATGCCCATCGGGTTCTCCTTGAATCCTTGGTGGTACGAGTTCTCGCCGTTACCCAAGGCGACCTGATTAAATCTTAGGACTCCGACGATTCTTGTTAGCGAATTTGGAAATTCTTTTTTGTCCAAAGACCCTGATGGCCGATCTTGTCGGGCACATTCAAGTCTTCAATTGTCATTGAGGCTTTTCAGGTAAATTTGCTATGTACCTATACCTAATTCTTGGGTGTAGGTACATAGCACGCAGTAGCTTTTTGTCAGGATCTCTAGGGATAGTACAAGCGAATCCTCTACTTTTTGGAAAGAATTTTTCGCAAGAGTCAATTATCAAATGACTCAAGGATTTCCGAGGGCTATAGTGGTCGCTGATTTGATTTAACGGGTATTTAGAAAGCAGGCTAATTTGAGTGACCTCTCGCATCCGGCGCCACCTTTTGATCCAGAGCTGGCAGCCGCACTGGCAGCCGCAGGTGATTTGATCCCATCCACAATTACTCCCGAAATGATTCCGATCTTTCGCGCAAACCCAATGTCTGTTCCGATCGAAGACCTTCTAGTCGATCGAAGCGTTGTGTTCACTGAAACTTTGGTGCCCGGATTTAACGGCGATCCAGAGGTTCTTGTGACAATTTTTTCAAGGAGCGATCACATCCCCGGAGGACCTGGCATCTTTTATATTCACGGTGGCGGAATGGTCATAGGAGATCGATTTGTAGGAATAGGCAATGTTTTGGATTTTGTTGAGCACTTCGATGCTATTGCCATAACCGTTGAATACAGACTTGCTCCGGAAAACCCAGATCCAGCGCCTGTTCATGACTGCTATGCCGGGTTAACCTGGATGGCCCATAACGCCTCTGAGCTGGGTTTTGACCCGGATCGACTGTTGGTTGCTGGTGGGAGCGCCGGTGGTGGATTGGCAGCTGGTGTCGCACTTATGGCTCGCGATAGGTCCGGTCCGAAGCTTTGTGGACAGCTACTGCTCTATCCGATGCTAGATGATCGGAACGAGACGATTTCGAGCCACCAAATTGACGGAATTGGGATTTGGGATCGAGGTAGCAACGATACCGGGTGGAATGCCCTTCTTGGCGATCGAAGGGGTAGTGATGAGGTCTCGATCTATGCAGCACCTGGACGCGCAAGCGATTTGGGAAATTTACCAGCAACTTACATCGAGGTAGGCTCGGCTGAGGTTTTCCGAGACGAAGACGTCAATTACGCAATGAGAATCTGGGCCCATGGAGGAGTCGCTGAGTTGCACGTTTGGCCTGGTGGCTTTCATGCATGTGATGGATTTGCTCCAGACTCCCGAATCGCCAAACTCATGATTCAATCAAGGCTTCGATGGTTGGAGAACCTTTTCAAGGGGTGAAACTAGATCTTTCCCTAATTTTTGGTGGTTTTAGGTTTGTGAGGGTAGTCCTAAGCGCTCTACCTTCTACTTAGTAATGAATGTGAGATATTTTGAGTGCAAATGTTCCGTCCGTAAATAGCGAGACGGGTAGAACCTATGCGTCAAACTTTACCCGCAGCGCAAATGAAGAATTTGCCAGCAAGCTCAGTTTGGATGATCAAAGAGATTTTGAGAGGGCAACTAGGGGAAGAATTGACTCGCTTGACTCGTTGGTGGTCTTTCACGATCAATCTATCGGACGCATTGTATGGGATATGGATGCATACAGGTTTGTTGAAGGGGAAGCGCCAGATACTGTCAATCCGAGTCTCTGGCGTCAAGCCAAGTTGAATGGGATTTACGGGCTTTTTAAAGTAACGGAACGTATCTATCAGGTCCGGGGCTTTGATATCTCGAATATTAGTTTTATCGAAGGAGATTCGGGATGGATCGTTATCGATCCGTTGACCTCAAGTGAGACTGCCCGAGCGGCAATGGCTTTGGTCGAGAGCGAACTAGGGGCCAAGCCGATAAAGGCAATCATCTACACCCATAGTCATGCGGATCATTTTATGGGCGTTTGCGGGGTAGCATCTCGCCAAGAGATCGCGCAAGAATCTATTCCGATCATTGCTCCGATCGGTTTCATGGAGGCAGCGGTCTTTGAGAATGTCATCGCAGGCAACGCGATGTTGCGACGTGCTTCATATATGTATGGCAACATCCTTGATAAAGGGCCCGATGGACAGATCGACTGTGGGCTGGGCAAGAGCGTTCCCAGCGGAAATATAAGTCTGGTAGCTCCTAGCGTTCTTATCTCGCAGACCGGGCAGGAGCTCTCCATCGATGGTGTGAGGATCGTATTTCAGTACACTCCCGACTCTGAAGCTCCAGCAGAGATGGCTCTCTTTTTCCCAGAACTCGAAGCCCTTTGTATGGCCGAGAACTGTAGTGGCGTTATGCATAACGTCTATACGCCTAGAGGGGCGCAGGTGCGCGACAGCCTAGCTTGGTCGAAGTACATAAACGAAGCCCTTGAACTCTTTGGACGAAGAGTAAACGTGCTCTTCAACAGTCACAATTGGCCCCATTTTGGGCAGGACGATTTGGTTGAATATCTAAAGTGTCAGCGTGATACCTATCGCTTTATTCATGATCAGACCATGCGCCTAGCCAATCATGGATTTACGCCTTTGGAGATTGCTGAGAAGCTTGAGCTACCCGACAGCCTTGCCAAGGAGTTTTCTAATCGAGGATATTATGGCACGCTAAGTCACAACTCGAAGGCGGTTTATCAGAAATATTTAGGATTTTTTGATGGCAATCCCTCCAATCTCAATCCTCTTCCGCCAAGCGAGGCCGGTGAGGCCTATGTTGAATACATGGGTGGAGCTGCGGCCCTACTAGAACGAGCACAGCGCGACTATGGCCTTGGAAAATATAGGTGGGTCAGCCAAGTCTTGACTCATTTGGTCTTTAGCGAACCAGAGAATATCGCTGCCCGTCAACTTCTTGCTTCGACATATGAGCAGCTTGCTTATCAGGCTGAATCTGGTCCCTGGCGTAACTTCTACCTTTGTGGAGCGCTAGAGCTTCGCTCGGAGGTCTCATTTGTTCCCACGGCCCGACCTGGGGCAAATTTTGAAGTTCTCTCTTCGATGTCTATCGATATGATCTTTGATCTTTTTGGAGTCCGTCTCAATGGTCCAAATGCGCAGGGGCGCAATATGGCTATAAATTGGGACTTTCCTGATACCGGCGAGAAGTGGGTCCTGTGGTTAGAAAATAGTGCGCTTAGTTACCTAGGCCGCCATGATCTCGAGGCTACAGCTACCATTCGATTAGATCGCCATGTGCTGGATCTGGTCCTTAGCCAAAAGCTTGCCATGATCGATGCTATAGGTTCCAAGCAGGTAATCATAGATGGCGACGTTGGCGCATTGATTGACTTTTTTAGCCTTTTGGACAACTTCGAAGTGGACTTTAATATCGCACTGCCTTAGCGGGCGCTTGAGAGAGTCTCTTCGTGCCACTAGGGGCTGCCTCTGTGTGTGAACAGCCTTTTGTTCATAAATGGCGTTTTCCGGGTTTGTTAGGTTTATCAAGGATAGAATCAGAAGAGAGCTCTTTGGCGCAGTTGCCACTTTTGAAGATCACTTTATTATCGTAGTTTTTGTAACTTGAAAATTAAGGTGTTTAGTTGGCAGGCCTTCGAGAAAGCCAACTCATTTGGTTTGCCCTTTGGGCAAGAGTCGAATTTTTAGCCTCTCACCTCGGCGGATTTGTTCAAGGTGGTGCAACTTTGTCGATAAAGTCTCCTATGAGATAGGTCTGCGATTTGACAAATATAGTCCGGAGAACGATTGACTGGAAAGAATAGCGATTCGAAGTTAGCGTCATTGTTAAAGATCGGCCGGCCGGCACAGCGCCTGCTTGCTAGCTCTGGTCTTGTCTTTGGTGGTTTTGCGACATCGACGGTCTTTGTCTCGCTGTTCTTTTATGTGGCCAGTGGAAGCGTAGATGAGATGGCCCTCTATGGGCTGGGGCGATATGTCGGCCTTATTATCATATCGGGGATAATCGTTAAGGTTTTTCCGCAAAGTTCACCCAGGCAGCTCTTTCGGATCGGCTTAATTTTGACGGCAGCCTTCTATCTCCTCATTATCGTACTGAGGACAAGTGCGGTTGGTTTGGTCGTGCCACTCGGGTTATTCAATGGAGCTGCTGCTGGGATCTACTGGTTTGGCAATAACACATTGGCTTTTGACGTCCTTAGTCCAGATGAGCGAAGCCACTACTATGGTTTGAGCTTCGCAATTATGAGCATTCTCAATGTGGCGATGCCCTTGGCTGGGGGATTGATAATCTCGCGTGTTGGCGGTGAACTTGGCTATGTCTGTGTCTTTGGGGTTTCATTAGTGAGCTTTTGTCTAGCATGGTGGACCTCGCGAAAGTTGCAAACTAGCACCGGGGTTGGAGCAGTTTCAATGCGTCATGCTCTAATCGTCCCACCCCGCCAAAGAGGCTGGAGCTTTATTTGGATCGCAATCGCCCTTCACGGATTCAAACAGGGCGGTGCAGATCTGGGGATGATTGTTTTGGTCGAACTTGCAACACACAGCTCAAGTGATCAGGGTATCTATGTCTCAATCGCTTCGCTAGCCGGAGTTGCTAGTTCAGTTATTGCTGGGCGCTTGCCGCCCTTAGTTAGAGGCAGGACAATGTGGATTGGAGCCCTTGGATACGGGATGGCTCTGATCTTATTATTATTTGGGGCTAACTTCGCCATTTTGTTGGTTTATGGACTCGTTTCAGGCTTTGCCTATCCGGGCCTTATGGTCTCTTTGTCGAGTGTTGTCTTGGACGTTATAGCTTCCGATCCGTCCGCAGCGCAACTGAGGGGCGAGTATGTGCTCTCTCGAGAGATAGCGACCAACGTAGGCCGTATCGTCGCCATCTCGCTTCTTATCGGTCTCATGTGGTTTTTGAGTGTGACGGCTTCAATCTTGGTCGTGCTCTGTGTGGCAGCAATCTTTCAGCTTGTGGCGGCATTTTTAGGTAGACATGCTTCACTCTCGCTCCGGTTGGCTTAATTTTGGGTACCTTCGGTGAAACTATGTAAGAAGGTTTCGGGATCGAATAGACCATCTGTAGTGGTATCTTTTGGGATTTATATACTTGACACCCTAACTTCAACGATTTAAGCTAGGAATATGAAGGACGGAGTGACCATCTCTGCCTATGAATTTATCAGAGCGCCGGAAAACCCCGTCCGTAAGGGCGGGGATGGATAGGCGCAGTTCTCTTTTCTTAAAGTACTCAATCTGTATGTTGACAAGTCCAACTAAAGTCCAGCGTGTATTGAGTGGATAGGTATAGATATGAGTATTCGAGAGCGCTTATACCCAAGGGATGAAGAACTACCCATTCTGGTACAACACTGCTCTGATGCTCGTTTTGTTTGGAATCTTGGTCTCGAACAACGCAACTTATGGGTTACGGGTAGATCACAAAAGATAACCTACAATACCCAAGCCAAGGAACTCACCCAATCCCGCAAGGAGACTTGGTTAGAAGAGGGTTCTGCTGCTATCCAGCAACAAGCCTTGAGAGACTTAGACCGTGCTTTTCAAAACTGGTGGGGAAGACCAGATCACTTCAAGAGACCAACATGGCGTAAGGCTGAGATAAATGAAGGCTTTGCTATACGGGACTAATCTGTCAAGAGACTTAACCGTAAGTGGGGATTGGCTTGGCCGGGACCGGTGCGACGAGCATGCCCCGAGTCTGACACTTGCAGGTGCGCCGGTAGGTAGGGCGGTAGGTAGGGCGGCGATGTCGGTGTCGCACGATGTGTACTTGCCAGTCGATCTGGTAGGAGGTCTCTTCGCCGAAGGCGGCATAAGGTGCCCCGCAACCCGAACAGATTCGCTCGTTGTCTGGTACGTCGTGGATCACTTCGACGGTTTCAAGGGCCGAGTAGTCCCGTCGGCCATGCCCTGGACTCTCTGGTTGTTGACCACGGGGGCGTTTCTCACCTGTGATATCGTCTTTGCCTCTTCTAGGCTCGACTGACTTACTCTTCTCCGACGAGGTGCCAAAGACGAGCTTTGCGAGAGTCGTCACCTTCTCGGTGAGCGCGCCAATCTGGCCTTCGAGTTCACTAACCCCGAATCCACAGAAATGGACCAGCTTGAGCCCTTCGGTGTGACTCTGAGTCGGTTTTTCGGAACTGATTTAGGTTTGACGGAGGGTCTATGGCTTAAATCTGGTTTCAGAGTGCCAAATATGACCTATTCGCTTTGTGATTGAGCCTTTTTGGTCATTTTTGAGATTGTGAAATCTCATTTTGGCCATAGTGACCTAATCCCTTGTCTTCTAGAGCAGTTCCTTCAAGTAATATTCAGTGTGTTAGGTAACCAGATCTTCAGGTGATGGCGATCTCAAACTTTCTGATCCGATCAAGAGCCTCTAAGAACTTATCCTTATAGTGCCAGTGTTCTTCAAGATGGAGTATTACTTTTCTAGCTGAACGAGTGATATGTCCTGCGATCTGAAAGTAACAACGTCGAAGCTTTGGTGTGGTGATAACAGTTTCTGCAATAGCACCTATTCGTGCCAGGTCGTGTGCAGTTGCACCGTGCCAGGTTGTGTGCAATTGCACCAATAACTAACCAGACCAGAGCTAACCAGACCAGTGATACGCCCCGGAAATCTTGGAGACTCCTAGTCTTTCAGTTAAGGAGTCATCATTATGGCAAGAGTAAAGAAGTATTCACCCGAAGTTCGTGATCGAGCAATACGAATGGTCACGGACCATCGAGGTGAGTATCCCCCACAGTGGGCAGCTATTCAATCTGTTGCTCAGAAGCTGTAAATGACGCCCGAGACGCTACGTACTTGGGTACGTCAGGCTTCGATAGATGTCGGTGAGACTAAAGGAACAACTACTCAATGAGAGAGAGCGCACCCGTCAACTAGAGCGAGAAGTCGTAGAGCTTCGTAGAGCTAATGAGATTTTACGTGCGGCCTCGATTTTCTTTGCGACCGAGTTGGACGGTCAAAGCGCGAAGCGAAGCAAGTAATTGCTTTTATAGATTGCAATAAGCAAAAGTGGGGAGTCCAGCCGATCTGTAGGGTCTTACAGTTCGCTTCCTCGACTTATTACTCTAATAAATCACGAGTTGCCTCAGTGAGATCTATTCGTGATAAATCTCTCAAGACGAAGATAAGTAAAATTCACAAGGACAACTACTTTCGTATATGGGCTTAGGAAGCTCTGGTGTGCGCTTAAGCGCGAAGGTATCGACATCGCGCGCTGCACAACAGAGCGTTTGATGGCTGAGCTCGGTATTTCTGGGGTGAGACGTGGTAAGACTTACGTCGTAACCACCGTCGCGAATGAGCTCGTAGAACGCCCGAAAGACCTGGCAAACAGGAACTTTACGTCTAATGAGCCAAACAACTTGTGGGTGGCGGATATCACTTACGTCAAGACAAAGATTGGCTGGGCCTACGTTGCCTTCGTTACAGACGTATTTTCAAGGACGATCCTAGTGTCCCCTCTCATAAGTTCCCTGAGTTCTAGTTCCCCAGATACTTTGCCATCGATGCGAATATCTCGTCAGCTGTCTTTACCCACCTAAATGGTGTTGGGTCTTGGTTCCAGCGCTCTGCCCAGGTGTTGATCGAAGCAACGAGTTGCTTTTGTGACTTATGGGTGGATGTGTGGAGCATTTTGGTAGTCAGTTCCGAGAACCATCTCTCAACCAGGTTCATCCACGAGGAGTAGGTGGGTGTAAAATGGAAGTGGAATCTGGGGTTTTTTATGAGCCAGGCCCGTACAGCATCGGTTTTATGCGTTGCATAATTGTCCAGGATGACGTGGACTTCGAGTTCTTTTGGAACTTCTTTTTTCACCTGATCCAAAAAGGCTATGAACTCGATCGCCCGATGAGCCTTTGTGGTGTTGGTGATCACCTTGCCAGAGGCAACATCAAGTGCTGCAAAGAGATTTGTTGTGCCGTTGCGTTTGTAGTCATGTGTTTGCCGCTCTGGAACAAAAGGTCTCATGGGAAGCAGTGGCTGGGTTCTATCCAACGCCTGGATCTGTGTCTTTTCGTCAATACATAGTACCAGTGCAGCATCAGGGGGATTGAGATAGATCCCAGTTATGTCGCGGACTTTTCGGTAAAGGCCGGATCGGTACTGATGTTGAAGTATCCCAAGACATGGGGCTTGAGGCCAAAGGTTCTCCAGATACGTGAGATGCTCGCTGGTGATACCCCGATCCGCTTGGACATTGAAGACGTCGACCACTGGGTAGCAAGCGGGGGCTCTTCTTCCAAAGTGATCCTTAGAATCTCGGCGATCTTTTCGTCATCAATGCTTCTCGGTTTTCCACTTCTCGGTGCGTCATCGAGAAGTTCCACTCCGTAGTTGATAAAACGCCGCTTCCATTTGCATACCGTCTCTGTAGATATCTGAAGTCTTTGCGCGATCTCGTTGGTTCCAACCCCTTCGTTACTCCATAGGGCAATGCTGGCCCTTGCCACCTGTCCTATGGGAGCTGTGGACTTTCTTACCACTGCTTCTAATTCGCTACGTTCTTTGGGACTGAGCGGAACCACCGAAGCTTGTCGTCCAGATCTCTTCTTGGGCGGCTTGCTCTGGTTGGCATCAATGTTTGGCTCCTCTGAAACGGTGTGACTTAGCATCGTTCTCCCTTGCAAGGTTATGTCCTTACCAAGGAGAACAACCTTACGAAGGGATTAATTCCTCAGTTTCAGGGAAATTATGAGAGGGGACACTAGGATGGAAGGTATCGCCATCGCTTAAGGCAAACTTGGCAACCGATGCCCTTGAGATGGCTATTCACCAAAGGGCGGTGTAGCCAGGCCTTGTCCATCATAGCGATTAAGCCGAGGTTTTCATTAAGCCGAGAAATCATAGTTATTCCAGCGTAGTCGTGGCTTACTGAACAATTCTTCGGCTTAATGTTTCAGTTGATTATCGTTATTATTCGTTGTATCTATATGTTTATAGAAAGGGACAGGTATAGATGCCAAGGTTGTGCCAATTGGCAATCTACCGTTCCAGAACTTCACGATTCTCATTTTTGAAACTCGACAATTGGCAAGTGGATAAAGATAATCAGGACTCTGGCTGCGTTCGTCGACAAACAGGGACGTGTCTACTCCCACCGTCAGGCGCCGTGCTCACTTTGAAGACGACTACTCCAGCAACCAGATTCCCGCCGGGAAGATCCTCACCTAGGATGGACTTCTGGTCCCGTATAGGCGGCGTTAGTACTGAAATGTTAGCCGAGGAATAATGATAATTAAGCCACGTGAAGTGCACAAATCACGATTTCTCGCCTTAATGAAAATCTCGGCTTAATCCCGATGAAGCCTATGAGAGTGTTGCTTGATCCATATCTATGTTAGGGGAGCCTTGTTTTTGGAGCAGTCTCTTCAACTACTTATTTAAAGATCCGGACTTTATTTAGAGCGCAACCTAGTTATAGTTGATCATGGCTAAATAAGATTCGATAGTTAGTTAATGCGGCTTTGTGGGTTGGATCATCAGTCTGTGTTTTGTTTTTTTTGGCAACGTGGATTTTTCATGGCTAGAGCTAGAGGTTTGAGTTTTTTATCTTTGATCTGGTCATTTATATTTTGGACCAGGTTGAAGTTTTGTGTATGAACTCCAGCTGGTTTTAAAGGAGAGCGTAATGGGCTCGTTGAATACTCTGAGGAGGTTTTATTGGCTTCAAATGGAATTTCATTGAACAATCTCGGTAAGTCGCGTCGCATGGCCGTTTTGGCTATCTGCTCAATGAGCCTGTTTATCGTTGGAATTGATAACACGATTATAAATGTGGCACTTCCTTCGATGGGGAGAGATTTAAGGGCGAGTGTTTCTGGGTTACAGTGGACCGTAGACGCCTATACCCTAGTCTTGGCCAGTCTTTTGATGCTCTCTGGTTCCACTGGGGACCGAATTGGACGACGTAGGACCTTCCAGATAGGGTTGACCGTCTTTTCAATGGGATCATTGCTGTGCAGTCTCGCCCCAAATCTAGGGTTTTTAGTGGCCTTTAGAATGTTGCAGGCCATTGGTGGCTCTATGTTGAACCCTGTAGCACTCTCAATAATCACCAACACCTTTACTGAACCCAAAGAGCGGGCCCAGGCCATTGGAATTTGGGGCGCCGTGATTGGAGTATCTATGGCACTTGGTCCAATCCTGGGAGGTGCTCTAGTGGATTCGGTGGGTTGGCGTTCGATCTTTTGGATCAACGTACCAATTGGAATTGCTGCTTTTGTCTTAGCAGGGAAGTTTATTCCGGAGTCGCGTGCCGACCACGCACGTAAGCTAGATCCAATTGGACAGCTTCTGATATTGACTTTTTTGGCATCGGCTACCTTTGGAATTATTGAAGGGCCGGCCTCTGGGTGGGGATCCGTGAAGATCGTAACCACCTTTAGTGTTGCGGCCATCGCTCTTGTCTTGCTTTTGATCTACGAACCCCGTAGAAATGAACCATTGATAGACCTTAGATACTTTAGGAGTATCCCCTTTTCAGGAGCAACTCTCGTTGCGATAGCAGCCTTTGGTTCCTTGGGTGGTTTTTTATTTATGAATACCCTCTATCTCCAAAATATTAGAGGATTATCTCCACTTTCGGCCGGAATTGACACTCTTCCAATGGCGATAATGACAATTTTTGCGGCCCCTCTCTCTGGTCGAATAGTGGGAAGCTATGGGCCGAGGGTCCCTTTGCTAGTTGGTGGCCTCGGAATTGGGCTAAGTAGCCTTGCCTTGACTGGTCTTAGCGCAACTACTCCCTTTTCGTGGCTCTTTGGCGCCTATTTAGTCTTTGGAATTGGCTTTGGGCTAGTGAATGCCCCAATTACTAATGCCGCTGTCTCTGGAATGCCCAGGCAACAGGCTGGTGTAGCCGCCGCCGTTGCATCCACAAGTCGTCAGGTTGGCCAATCCCTTGGTGTCGCGATAGTGGGGGCCATGTTATCGGTTGCAATGGGTGGAAACCTAAATGGTAACCTTGCAGGTGCTAGCCATTCGAGTTGGTGGCTTTTGGTTGGCTTTGGAACCACGATATTTTGTTTGGGGTTGATAATGACTTCGGGATTTGCCAAGGCGAGCGTAGCGAATGTCGCCTCAATTTTTTCATTTTCAAGCGAGTAAGCGCAAATGGCCAATAGCTTTTATGCGATCTATCACCTATCAGGCGAGATGGACGAACTCTTTTAAAAAGGAGATCTTGTTAGGCCGATTTGGGTGTAACTCCGATCTCTTTTATAGTTGCTTTCTCGTTTGGTCATCCCCTATAGGGTCACCTACGGTCGAGCAAGAAAGGACGACAGTATTCAAATGATACAAGTCAGGGATACAGGTCGGGGTACGCGACTCGTTGTAGCTCGAGCTAAAAGATGATGCTTCTTATTCGGGAGTTTGGCCAATTTTTATGCGGGGTTGAATAGCCTTGTTTTTTTTGGAAATTCTTGACAGGCGGGCAATAACGAAATGAATTTACTCGCAAAATTGGGCTGCTATTGCAAAAAGCCCGGAGGCCATTGGTTGACCTCCGGGTTTTTGATCTTTTTGAATCTTGTCTCACAAAAGGAGATAGTTGGCTCCTACTAGCCTTCTATCTTTTGGTCTCGAGGTTGTGGTTGGAGGATTCCTTATCTTCTTTTGGAGCAAATCGCGAGCGATGTGCTTTTTGCTTGGGGGCGGATTTTTGGGTTGTTTGGTTTGTTGGTCCACCCAATCTGAATCGTCCAACCAATTGAATCAGGCTATCTGAAAACCTAGAGAGGTCCTGAGCTGCTTCTTTTGTAGCCGAGGCATTGTCGGTATTTGAGCGTGCAATGCTTACGACTTCTTCAAGACGGTGGGCAATCTGACCGGAACCGTCTGCTGCAATAGAGACCGACCTTCCAATCTCTTGAGTTGTTGCCGATTGTTCTTCTACTGCTGATGCTATCGAGGTCTGTAGATCGTTTATCTTTGCGATCACGCCGGCGATAGCATTTATTGCTTCGATGGCTTGGTCAGTATCTTCTTGCATCTCAGAGATACGGTTTGCAATCTTGTGGGTTGCTTCAGAGGTCTCTTTGGCAAGATCCTTTACCTCGGAGGCGACGACAGCAAATCCCTTTCCAGCCTCACCGGCCCTAGCTGCTTCGATGGCAGCGTTCAAAGCGAGCAGGTTGGTCTGTTCGGCAATTGCATTGATAACTTTGACAACTTCATCAACCTTGGAAGAGCTCTCAGAGAGTTTGGACATTGAAGCTACGGCTACCTCGGCAGTTCCGACGGCTGTTCCTGCTACGCGAGCAGCTTCGGCGGCGCCTCGTGCGATTTCGTCAATCGAACTTCGAAGTTCTTCAGTGCTAGAAGCGACTTGGGTAACGTTAGTGGATACCTTCTCGGCGGCTCGGCTTACGTTGTTGGTTCGATCAAGCGTACCTTCGACCGACGTTGAGAGTTCGTCAGATGTTTTGGTAAGCCTTATGGAAGAGTTAGCCAAAGTGGATGAGGTGGCCGACATCTCCGTTATGGCACCCTTTACCTTCGTTATAAAGGTGTTGAGGGCAACCGATAAACTACCTATTTCGTCTTTGGATTGATAGTTTGCGCTGACAGTCAAATCGCCCTGTGCTGCCTTGCCGAGCGATCCTACGAGATCATTCAATGGAACTGTTATCGATCGAGCAGTCTTGCGCGAGATTAGGACTGAGGCCAAAAGTGCGATCGCAATGAGTGATATGAGTATCTCTTGCCGAAGGGTTGTCGAAGACGAGGCTCCATTTGACGCCGCTAGAAAGTTGTTGTCCACCGAGGTGACCACCTTATTTAGTGGAGTAGCCATGGATCCAAAGGCTAAGTTTGCAATTATCTTGCCCGCTTTATTAGTGTTCGCTGCGTTATGGGTGGATAAAAGAGAATTGATCTGGTTAGACATTGAGACGTAGGTGTCAAAGCCCGACGTTGCTTGAGTCAAAAGTTTCCTATTTGGATTCGATAGAGTGCTTGCGGTGAGAGCTTTATCCAATGCAGCGAATTGAGCAACTGCCTGCTTGTAGCTCGCGATGTCACCGCTAGCCACAGAGTTGGAGGCAAAGTCATATGCTACTGAGTTTTCCGCGAGAGCGATTTGGGTGGCAATCTGCTCTAGATCTGAGGTGGTCTTGCTGCTTATGGCTAGTTTTGTTAGTTGGTTTATGGTCGATGATCCACTTGACGTGGTATTTATTGCGAATCCCCCCACAACCAAGAAGAGTAAACCTAGAATTATTGAACCGATTGCGAGTCGTTGACCAACCCGCAATTCCTGA
The DNA here is from genome assembly GCF_904848545.2 of Acidithrix sp. C25. NCBI lineage: Bacteria > Bacillati > Actinomycetota > Acidimicrobiia > Acidimicrobiales > Acidimicrobiaceae > Acidithrix > Acidithrix sp. C25. The sequence goes on along the minus strand of NZ_CAJHCI020000006.1, from coordinate 1,520,754 downwards.
AATTGCCTCAAAATGGACCAACCCCTATTTTGTCATCCGTGAACTCGGCGATTCGAAAACCAACATCGATGGCTCACGAGCCCTTGATTTTCTAGTCGTCGTTTCTTATTGCGATCAAAACATGACTTTTATCCCGTTTGGGATCTTCAGTTCAGTATTGATCATCACCAGTTAGGAAGATAACTTTCTACCTTGTGTCTAGAGCATTTCGGCGCCATTTGAGCATAACTTGAGATCAACCAGATATTATTTTGCCAGCGTTGATTTTTGAGATGGTTACCAGCTAAATGGGATCCAAAGAAGACCTTTGAGATGACAGAGTTGGGCAAGAGGATAAAAAAAGAAAAAAAGTGGCCACTCCCATTGAGTTGGAAGAAGCCACTAATAAACAGTATATGACGGTTGGTAATGAAAATCGGCCAAAGGGCCAAAGTGCTTGGTTTGGCTAGAGTGCCATAGCGGCGTAAAGGGCTGCTCCTATGGCCATTGCATCTTCGTCGATGATCATTTTGTTTGAGTGATTCGGAGCCGGCATTGCCACTCCAGGAGGGGCTGCTCCTAAAAAGGCCATGGCACCTGGAAGGTTTTGAAGAACAAATGACCAATCTTCTGCTCCCATGACTGGTGTTGGCATCATTACCAGGGAATTTTGACCAAGTAGCTCTCTTGTTATTCCGGCAGTTCTCTGGGTTTCAACCTCGTTGTTTATCGTTACCGGGTAACTCCCGTGATGGAGTTGCAAGAGGGCTTCACATCCGTGTGCTTTGGCGATATTGATCACGACTCTTTCGATCAGTTCGATCGCACTTAGCCTCGTGTTTTCAGAGACCGCTCTCAGCGTCCCAAGAGCGGTTGCCTTCTCGGGTATTACGTTAGAGGTGGTTCCAGCTTCTATCTTGGATACCGTCAGAACTGCGGGATCGAATGCCGGAATGCGGCGAGTAACCATGGACTGAAGAGCTAAGACGATCTCGCACATCACAGGAATTGGGTCAACTGCATCCGAAGGCATTGATGCGTGGCCACCTTTTCCAATCACCTCTATCGAGAATTCATCCGCAGATGCCATCAAGGTACCTGATTTTATTGCGATAATCCCTCTAGGAATCACTGGCGTTATGTGGATTGCGAAGGCTCGATCGATAGTGCCAAAGTCGTTGATGAGCCCCTCTTCAATCATCACAGCCGCTCCACCGTAGCCTTCTTCTCCTGGTTGGAACATTAGAACCGCTCGTCCTCGTAACTCACTTTTTCGAAGAGCCAATATCTTTGCGGCTCCACAAAGCATTGCGACGTGTGCGTCATGGCCACAGGCGTGCATTCTATTGGGAATTTTAGAGGCATAGCCAAGGCCTGTATCCTCAGGCATGGGTAATGCATCCATATCTGCCCGTAGTAGGGTAGATGGTCCTGGCTGATCACCTTTTAGGATTGCAATAATAGAAGAACTATTTTTGCCAAGCGTTATATCGAAGCCAAGGTTCTCGAGATACTTCAAGATTAATTGCTGAGTTTCGGGCAGATGGAGTCCAAGTTCTGGATTGGAATGAATCGTTCTTCGGAGATCTATCATCTCCGTCGCGATGGACTTAGCGTCCTCTAGAATTCCGGTATTTGTTATTATTGACTCCATAATTTGCCTTTTAGTATCGTAATTATTGTAGTGATCGCTTCGGGGCACCTAATGCAACCTTTAGAATTTGGTTTCGGTATTCACCACTTCCAAGTTGGCCATAGCAGCCAATCAATAATATCTCTAAGCGAGGCGGCATCGGGGGTCAAATTTGATTTTGAGCTCATGGCTAGTGTCCCCTCTCATAATTTCCCTGAAACTGAGGAATTAATCCCTTCTAAGGTTGTTCTCCTTGGTAAGGACATAACCTTGCAAGGGAGAACGATGCAAAGTCACACCATTTCAGAGGAGCCAAACATTGATGCCAACCAGAGCAAGCCGCCCAAGAAGAGATCTGGACGACAAGCTTCGGTGGTTCCGCTCAGTCCCAAAGAACGTAGCGAATTAGAAGCAGTGGTAAGAAAGTCCACAGCTCCCATAGGACAGGTGGCAAGGGCCAGCATTGCCCTATGGAGTAACGAAGGGGTTGGAACCAACGAGATCGCGCAAAGACTTCAGATATCTACAGAGACGGTATGCAAATGGAAGCGGCGTTTTATCAACTACGGAGTGGAACTTCTCGATGACGCACCGAGAAGTGGAAAACCGAGAAGCATTGATGACGAAAAGATCGCCGAGATTCTAAGGATCACTTTGGAAGAAGAGCCCCCGCTTGCTACCCAGTGGTCGACGTCTTCAATGTCCAAGCGGATCGGGGTATCACCAGCGAGCATCTCACGTATCTGGAGAACCTTTGGCCTCAAGCCCCATGTCTTGGGATACTTCAACATCAGTACCGATCCGGCCTTTACCGAAAAGTCCGCGACATAACTGGGATCTATCTCAATCCCCCTGATGCTGCACTGGTACTATGTATTGACGAAAAGACACAGATCCAGGCGTTGGATAGAACCCAGCCACTGCTTCCCATGAGACCTTTTGTTCCAGAGCGGCAAACACATGACTACAAACGCAACGGCACAACAAATCTCTTTGCAGCACTTGATGTTGCCTCTGGCAAGGTGATCACCAACACCACAAAGGCTCATCGGGCGATCGAGTTCATAGCCTTTTTGGATCAGGTGAAAAAAGAAGTTCCAAAAGAACTCGAAGTCCACGTCATCCTGGACAATTATGCAACGCATAAAACCGATGCTGTACGGGCCTGGCTCATAAAAAACCCCAGATTCCACTTCCATTTTACACCCACCTACTCCTCGTGGATGAACCTGGTTGAGAGATGGTTCTCGGAACTGACTACCAAAATGCTCCACAGATCCACCCATAAGTCACAAAAGCAACTCGTTGCTTCGATCAACACCTGGGCAGAGCGCTGGAACCAAGACCCAACACCATTTAGGTGGGTAAAGACAGCTGACGAGATATTCGCATCGATGGCAAAGTATCTGGGGAACTAGAACTCAGGGAACTTATGAGAGGGGACACTAGGAGCCACTTTGACTTTCACGAGTCGATGTGGCTAATTTGACGTTTCAAATCAAAGGGCGAATCATGAAGGATAAATTGATTTGCACTTCGCCCTAAACATTAACTAAACGGCCCTCAGACCGATTATCCTCCACCCTAAATCATTGAATCCAACGGCTCTAGCGACGGCTGACGATGCGAGGTTTAGAGGGGAATGCAGATAGGTGGGAACGTATCCATCGTCGATAATTTTGCGTGCGCATTGGGATACCAATGCCTTAGCTAAGCCGCGACCTTGTGCTCTTTCTTCGGTTACTACTGAGATCTCACGGCCATAGTTTCCGTGGTGCTTGACCCCTACGCCAGCGATATAGTCTCCATCCTCGTCAAGGGCTAAAAGGACTTCACTCTTAAAAGGTTTCAGCCAGGTGGGAACTATCGGATCGAGATAGTCGAACCATCTCCCAGACGATGGAAATTCAATTGGAGAGTAGGTGAACCTAAAGATACCGCTAAAGTAAGTAATGTCACCAAGCTCAAGGTATTCGGGCAGGTGCTTTAGGGCATCAGGGGCACCGTGTCTTTCAACAGCAATATTGAGCGCATCTTTGAACCTCTCGAGTTGGGAAGGCGGTACCGACAACACTCCGGCCCCATTGCCTTGAACTACTCCAACGTATTTAGCGACGGTCCCGTCCCAACCTGGTAATGTTCTCATGGGCGAGCCTATTACCTCGATCCCTTCAGCCGAAGGTGGCCAAGCACCTAGAAATTCTTGAAGATGTGCGGTCAGACGGGCGATGCCTTGTGCCTGGGAGATCAAAATATTAGCCTTTCATACCACTTTGGGGGATATGGGTGTATCACTGTAAGTTAACAATTTCAAGGGCTATTAAAATTTCGAAGAGCTTGAACAATTTTGGATGGTCATGCCAAATTTCTAAAAGATCTTGTTATGGTTGGTAAAGTTGAAAACGTGGCTCTGCTCCAAGCAAGATAGCTACTGAGTTCGAGATTTGTGCATTTATCTCTACATGTAGGCCCAGGATCCAATGGCACGCTCAAGATCTAATGGCACGCTCAAGATCTAATGGCACGCTCAAGATCTAAAGACAGAATCATATGGAGCGCTGTTTTGATTGGATATTTTTTGGGGCTGAGATGGTTTTAAATCGCTACTTCAGCTGGATTTATCCTCTCTTTAGCCGTGACCTTTTCTGTCTTTATCTTCCTTTGTCCTCGGTTGGCCTGGCCCGGTGCTAATTTGATACCATTGGTCGACGAATTGTTTCCTAAAAGGTTTATCTAGACACCTTTGAGATGTTCCTGCGTTGGCCCATCTTTCGCAGATTTCCCGAAAAATCGCCCCAATTGGCCCCTTTTGAGTTGATTTTTGAGGATTTTCGGCTTGTGTCATTTATAGATGCCCTGGTAGATGGGTATTAGGTCTTTTTGGGTCGCGAATGTAGTGTCCTAATTTTTGAGTAGTTTTGATTATGACTTGCATTAGCTCTGACATGGTGCTATTGTCTTGTTGTGTTTATCCGTGAAACTCCAACAGTTAATAAAAAGACCGGCGTTAGCTACAGTAAGTACCAACTCGTTGAGTCCTACCGCTGTGAAAAAGGTCCCCGTCAACGTATAGTAATGACCTTGACCGAACTGGACCTGGATAAGTCATTGTGGCCAGCTCTGGCCAATGCAATTGCCAATGCTATTACCTGGGACTCTCTGGAGTAACCTCACTCTTTGAATCAGATCCTATTATTGCCAGATACGCAGATCTAGCAATCACTAAGTATGCAATTCGTTCCGAAGTTGCAGCCGCTAAAGAAACAAGAGCTACTGAGGCTGACCTTGAGATGGTGGATCTCTCTAGTGCTAAGACTATCAATAGTAGAAGTATCGGTCCAGAACTCATAGGAAACTCGTTCTATGAAGCTCTTAGCTTCGATAAGATCCTAGAGAGTGCAGGTCTATCGGGTGAATCCCTTGGTATTGCCAAGGCAACGATAATAGCTCGTCTTATTCATCCTGGATCTGATCGAAAGACCTATTCGTATATCAACTCCAACTCTTCACTACCTGAGATATGTGGTATCGATCTCTCTAAGTTTCACAAGGATAAGGTCTATGCAATTGCAGATAAGCTCTATGACGCTAAAGGCGTCATAGAGCCAGCACTCTATAGAGCTAGCTCTGATCTCTTTAGGACGAATACCAGGCTCTTTCTCTTTGATCTAACCAACACCTACTTCGAAGGTTCTACTAAGGGGAACTCCCTAGCTAAACATGGACATTCCAAAGAGAAGCGTTTTGATTGCACATTAGTTTCTCTAGCACTACTTGTTGATCACAGGGGACTACCCATCTACTCAGAGATACATGAGGGCAATACCTCTGAGCCTAGAACTCTCATTAGCGTACTTGATGCCTTGGAGTCTCTATCGGATGGATCTCTCTTTGGGGATGTTGTTCCTACCATTGTGATGGATAGGGGAATTGCTACCAAGGCAAACCTAGAACTTCTTATTAAGCGCAATCTCAACTACGTAGTAATTGAGAGAGCTAACAAAAAGAGCCTCTATCGAAGCCATTTCATGGAGATGGAAGGCTTCACCGAGATCTACGATGCCCAAGGATCCCCAGTACTGGTGAAAAAGCTACAAGTGGAACCACAAAAGCCACACGGGCGAGTGAGAACACAAGTACAAGGACAAGTGAAAACACAAGTACAAGGACAAGTGCAAACGCTAGAAGAAGACACCGGCACTGACGACAATAACAGTTACACCACCTCCGGCAACACTAGCAACAGTATCAGCAACAGCGACAGCAGCACCGGCACTGACGACTATATCCGTAATGGTGTCACCGGCAAGAATACCGGCACCGATGACACCAAAATCATCAAGAGCGACAGTAGCACCGACACTGACGACTATATCCGTAATGGTGCCACCGGCAACAATATCAGCGACAGCACCGACACTGATACTAACGCCACCTCCATCTCCTCCTCTTCCACCTCCATCTCCTCCTCTTCCTCCAACAACAACACCACAACCGTGGTGTTGTGTCGTTCTTTGGGGAGATCCAAGAAGGAATCAGCGATCTCTAGTCAAGCTAACGAGAGATTCTTAGTAGATATCACTTCGTTGAATACCTCAATCACAAAGGGTTCTATATCTAAGACCACAGTTGTCTCAGAGCGTATCGGACGCATCAAGGCCAAGTACCCAAGTATTGCTTCCAAATACGAGATATCCCTTGAATATCATCAAGACCATGGCAAGATCATCAAAAAGAGACGCTTTGACAAAGTAATCAATCTCACTATTACAGAAAAACCCACTAAAGCCAAAGATGATAATCTCCAAGGAGCCTACGTCATAGACACCAGCCATAGCGAGCTAGATGCAGGTGAGATCTGGAATATCTATACGACTCTCACTAAAGTAGAAGATGCCTTTAGATCCCTCAAGAGTGATCTTGGACTTCGACCGGTCTATCATCAACTAGCTAGCCGAACTGCTGCTCACCTCTTCATCTCAGTACTTGCCTATCACCTCCTTAGTGCTATTGAGCTGACCTTGAGGCAAAATAACGATAAGAGAAGATGGTCAACCATTAAAGAGCAACTCAACAGTCACCGCCGAGCCACCATAGTTCTTACATCAGATAAAGGCGTTGTCTATCACATCCGCACTAGTGGTGTTTCTGAGCCGGTTCACAAAGAGATCTACCGTCTCTTAGGAGTTAGTGATCCCCTTAAACGGATAAAGACCATTGCGACGCATTTGTAGTGTCCCAACGTAAGACCACATACTCAAATAGCTGGGAGAATGGTTTGATTTTTGGAAAGATGGGTTGGGGTCGATAGAACCATTTTGTCATATAGCTGCAAAGGTCAACGGTGCAAATTGTAGATATGGTCTATTTGAGGTGTCCGAGCTAGAAATCTAGAAATGAGGTCATCTATGGCTGTCGAATCGTGCCGAGCCATTGCAAACTTAGTTTGACCTCACTGCTCTATGGCACTTTTAAAAGGTCAAGGAACTTCCTCTGCCAAGGACTTTTACTTAGGAAATGTTGATAGTACCTTTGAGCCTTCTCCACTCAATTTTTTCAACTGGGCCTATGTGGCCCGCGACGATGATGAAATCGACCAAATCGGCATTTTTTGCAGTGCTTCAAATGTGAATTGAGTGCTTTTGGGTTAGCGAGACTGTTTTGGAGGTTATAGAAATCGAGCATTAAAAGGTAGCGTGACTAAATACCATTTATGCTGATTAGGTGATTTGATCGACTGCCATGGCTGTCGAGCTAGGTATCAGGGAGATCTTAGAAGATGTTTGATAATCTTTCCGAGCGTCTCGAGGGCGTAGTAACGAAGATGCGGCGCAAAGGCCGCCTTTCGGTTGTGGACATTGAAGCGGCACTCAAAGAGATTCGTTTAGCGCTTCTAGAGGCGGACGTCAACTTGGAGGTGGTTCGCAAGTTCACAAGTCGCATTCGCGAGGCTGCGGTCTCAGAGGCGACGTCCCGAGCACTTACTCCGGCACAGCAGATTGTGAAGTTGGTGAATGAGGAGCTGAAGGCGACTCTTGGTGGTGATGCCTTTAGACTCACCTTCGCATCGTCGCCTCCAACGGTAATTATGTTGGTCGGACTTCAGGGTTCTGGTAAGACCACTGCTGCTGCTAAGTTGGCACTTCATCTGCGCCGCCAAGGTAGACATCCACTTTTAGTGGGTGCGGACCTTGCTCGCCCTGCCGCTGTTGAGCAATTGCGAATCTTGTCCGAGAGCGCCAAGGTGGACTTTTTTTCTGAGACAACTTCACCCATTGAGGTGGCACGTGCGGGTCTAAACCGAGCTAAGTCCCTGGGCCGAGATATCCTGATAGTTGACACTGCTGGCCGCTTAGCGGTCGATGCAGATTTGATGGCTGAAATGGTGGCAATCGAAGACGCCGTCTCTCCGGATTATGTCTTTTTGGTGATCGATGCTATGACTGGTCAGGATGCGCTAAATACGGCAAACGCCTTTGCCGAGGCGGTAAATCTCTCGGGTACCATTTTGACCAAGTTAGATGGTGACGCTCGAGGTGGAGCTGCACTATCTGTAGTTGAAGTTACTGGTAAGAAGATCGCTTTTTCTTCTATAGGCGAGAAGCTGGAAGATTTCGACAGCTTTTATCCAGATCGGATGGCAAATCGAATCCTAGGTATGGGCGACGTCCTAACCCTTATCGAAAAGGCCGAACGAAATCTGGATAAAGATGTAGCCGAGCGCGGTGCTAAAAAGATTCAGGCGGGCAAGTTCGATCTTGAAGACTTTATGGAACAGATGCAGCAAGTCAAGAAGATGGGCCCTCTGAAGGGAATCATCTCTATGTTGCCGGGTATTCCAAAGGAGATCAAGGATGCTGATATCGACGAGGGCGAACTGACCAAGATTGAGGCGATCATTTCGTCGATGACCCATCAAGAGCGACGTGACCCCGGCCTAATTGATGCAAGCCGGCGCAATCGAATTGCCAAAGGATCTGGAAGTACCCCTACTGCGGTCTCCAATTTGTTGAAGCAGTTCAGAGATATGCAAAAGATGATGCGACAGATGGGCCTCGGCGGACCGAGTCCAACGAAAAAAAATATTGCCTCAAAGGGTGCCAAAAAGAGGCGCGCAAAGAGATAAAGAGATAAAGTGCACCAAAGTGTGCCGAAGGACTCTAGAATTTAGAGGCTGTAATTAGTCGACACTTCCAATTGCTCGAGGACAAAATTTCTCTCTCGTGTGTGTCGAATATTTTTTAGGAGATTTTGTGTCTGTAAAACTACGTCTAGTCCGTATGGGAAAAAAGAAGCGCCCAACTTACCGTGTAATTGCTGCCGATGCGAGGTCTCCTCGTGATGGTCGTTTCATCGAAGTGTTGGGTACTTACAATCCCGTTACCAAAGTCGTAGTCGAGGCTGATGGCACCGGTCCTAGCTCACCAGCAGATATAAAGATCGACTCTGAGAAGGCTCTCAAGTGGCTCCGACAAGGTGCCCAGCCTACCGAGCGCGTTCGCAAGCTTCTTGAAATTAGTGGAACTTGGGATCAGTTCAAGGGCGGTTCTAACTAGTGGTTGACTATGATTCAAGCTCGGAGTCGAATGAGACTATCCAGGCGGGCGAGGGTGATGGAGCCACTACAGGAGCTCCCACTGCTTTACGCGTTTTAGATTATCTTGGCGCTTCACTCACTCAAAGGAGCGATCGTGTTTCGGTTAGCGAGACGATCGAAGGGAGCGGAAAAGTTAAATTGACCCTCCACGTAGATAAGTCTGATATGGGACGCGTGATTGGTCGCCATGGTAAGATCGCCGGAGCAATAAGAGCAGTCGTTCGTGCCGCCGCTGCCAAAGACGGCTGTGACGCCTTTATAGAGATTGTTGAAGCGAGTAATTAGCTAGTCTTTGTTGGTCAAACAATGTAGCTAAGAGTTTTAATCAGCTAAGTGATTATAAAGTGATTATATATAGCCCGGTCGTTTCCTTACGGCCGGGCTATATATCTCTGGGAGCATGCTTGATTTTCATGGCGCCATGCATGCTCAACGAGAAAATTAATACTAAGGCCCTATTGTCGTATGGGTAGGAACGAGAAGTTGGTTATTCGTTGCTAGCCGTCGAGCTAGGTCTACGTCGAATGTGAAGGAGTTCAAAATTACTGATGACCTTTTAGAAATAGGTAGAATTCATCGCCCTCATGGGATAAAAGGTGAGGTTTCGGTATCGTTTGTCTCCAATCGGAAAGAACGTAGGCAAGTCGGTGCGCGACTCTTCGTTGGCGGACAATGGTTAATCGTGGCGTCGTCAAAGGTTCATCATGACCGTATCTTGATCGGCTTTGAGGGTTATAGCGACCGAAATCGCGCCGAATTACTTTCGGGGATGATGATTTACGGAGAGCCCATCGAAGACGATGAAGCGCTTTGGATTCATAAGTTGATTGGATCTAGCGTCTTAGACCAAGATGGCATAGATCGGGGTGTGGTGATTGAAGTTATCGAGAACCCCGCCAGCGATCTGCTCTCTCTTGCCAGTGGAGCGCTTGTGCCACTTGTATTTGTAAGTCGATTTGACGCTGCTTCATCAAAGATTTACATAGAGGCGCCAGAGGGGCTATTTGTGGATTACCCGTCTAGTTCTGAGCCCCAAGGTTGAACTAGGTTTTCTTTGCTTTTGGAAATGTTGGACTCTAATTATCTGATGTAGGCCAAAGATGGTTGCGGTCCAACAGATCGATCGTCGAGAGTGAATTAGAAGGAGCACGTTTGAAGGTAGTGGTATTTTCGATCTTTCCCAAAGTCATCGAGGACTATTGTTCAGTTTCGATCCTTGGTAGAGCTCAAGACTCTGGTGCGCTAGAGCTTTCATGTATAGATATTCGTGACTTTACCCATGATCGTCATAGGAGCGTTGACGATCTCCCATATGGCGGGGGAGCGGGAATGGTTATGCGACCGGAGCCGATCTTTGAGGCAATAGAAGAGACTAAACCTCCTAGGCCCCTATTTTTGATGGCTCCATGGGGAAGGCCGTTAGATCAAGGTTTTGCTCGTGAACTCAGCGAATTGGAAGGTTTCTCCTTGCTTTGTGGCCGCTATGAAGGGGTCGATGCTCGGGTTGAAGAGCATTTGGTGGATGGGGCGATCTCTTTGGGAAATTTTGTTTTGGCAGGGGGTGAAGTTGCAGCCATGGCAACCATCGAGGCTGCCGCGCGACTTCTTCCAAACGTCCTTGGAAACCATGAGTCTCTCTACGAAGAGAGCTTTTGTAATAATCAAGTTGAATATCCGCAATACACACGTCCGGAGCATTTTCGAGACCTTTCGGTTCCAGAGGTGCTCTTGGGTGGTAACCACGCCGAGGTTGCTAGGTGGCGCAAGGAGAGCGCTTTAGAGCGCACTCGGTCAAAGAGGCCGGATCTTCTACCCCATCTCGACTAGGATGTTTACTCTGTGTCGTTCACCGCATCATCGCTTGGTGGTGTTTTGGCGGTATAAAGTTTTTCGAGCGATTATGATTGATTGTCGCTAATTTAGTCAGGAGAGACGTAGTGAAGCCGACCGATTTAATCGATGTTGATAGCCTAAAGGCTGATAGGCCCAAATTTTCCCAAGGGGATACGGTCAAAGTACACGTTCGAGTTGTAGAGGGAAGCCGCGAGCGTGTTCAGGTCTTTCAAGGTGTTGTTATCTCCAAAAGAGGCGGAAGCGTCCATGAGACCTTCACGGTTCGTAAGGTAAGTTTCGGCGTGGGTGTCGAGAGGACTTTTCCTCTTCACTCTCCAATTATTGCTAAGATTGAGTTGGTTTCGAGAGGTGACGTTCGTCGCGCTAAGCTCTTTTACCTTCGTGATCGAATTGGTAAGGCTGCCAAGATCAAAGAGAAGCGCGATTAATATCCCTTGGGAGATATTGATGCTCCTAAAGGAAGACTCCTTTAATTCAAACGTCCAACTCGATGGCGCTATGGCGCTCAGTTGTGTTGGCGAGTCTCGATTGTCTTTTCATGAATTTTTGGAATGACACTAGGATCGCTAGTGAGCCAATCCGATCTGACATTGAGGAAGAGATATGAGTGCTGAGGAACTAGAAAAGTTTGAGTCTGAAGTAGAGCTAGCTCTGTACCAAGAGTACAGAGCTGTTTTGCCTATGTTTAAATATGTTGTAGAGACAGACAGACGGTTTTACCTAGCAAATGAAGTCTCGATTTTTCCGGTCGTATCTGGTTCGGCAATGCATATCGAGGTCAAATTGAAAGACGCTTGGGTGTGGGATATGTATAGGCCGGTTCGTTTCGTCGAGTCCGTTTCGGTAATTAGTTTTAAAGATGTCAATGTGGAAGAGCTTCCCAAGAAAGAGGCGATTCATTGAGGTCCGTTGCTTGACTTGTCGCCATTAAGCTCTTAGTCATAATTGCCATATGACGACTGATTCGGGGCTTTAATGGAACAGGCAAAGAACACCAAGAGCGTTCATTTGGGGCGCCCACAGCAATATCCCGGATCTCCCCTAAATGTCTCTCCCGTATTTTCAAGCACCTATATAGCTGGGGGAGAGCGAATCTACTCACGCTCTTCTCAAGAGGCCGTAGAGGCCCTTGAAGAGGTGGTAGGGGGATTAGAAGAGGGTAAGGCAGTCGCGTTTGCTTCCGGGCTGGCGGCCTGTAGCGGCGTCATCGATTCGCTTAGCTTTTTATTTCATCGCCCAATCAGCGTGCTTGCGTTGCTCGGCTCCTACACGGGAACTATTAATCAGTTCGAGGCCAGATTTCGATCAGGCCAGATTCTCTATAAGGGCGTTGACGCTTCCTCAACCAAGGGCTTCTGTGATGCTATTGAAGCTAGTAGTGGCGTTGATATTGTATGGATGGAGACGCCCACTAATCCTTTGATGTCGATCTATGACATTGAGGCCATCGCCTCTAGTACTCATTTAGTTGGCGGGCGCCTGTGTGTCGATAACACCTTTGCGACACCGATCTCCACAAATCCCCTTGAGTTAGGGGCGGACGTCGTGGTGCATTCCGCGACTAAATATCTCTCTGGCCATTCAGATGTCCTAGGTGGCGTGGTTGTCACCAAAGATCGAGAGTGGCACGGATCCTTGGTCACCCTTCGGACCCTAAATGGGGCAATCCTTGGCCCAATGGAGGCGTTTTTAATATTAAGGGGAGTCCGGACCCTAGGTCTGCGGATAGAGAGAGCTTCGGGCAATTCTCTATCGTTGGCCAGCTTTTTGGCCGCTCAAAGCCAGGTCATATCGGTGAACCACCCATTTCTGGGCGACGAATCGTCAATTGAGATCGCTAAGAGACAGATGCGATTTGGTGGTGGCATGTTCTCGTTTGACTTGGGTCCCAACCCATATAGGGCTGAGTTGTTTTGTGAGAGTTTAGAGATCGCTCTTAATTCCACGAGCTTGGGAGGGGTGGAGACTCAAGTGGAAAGACGAGCTAGACAAGATGGAAAACGAGTGAGTGAAGGATTGATTAGAGTAAGCGTCGGAATTGAATCTATTGATGATTTGATTGATGATTTTCGTCGTGGCCTTGGTCGTGCCTTTGCTTTTTAGTCTTTTTGCGCTTCCGCCCCTTTGACCTGTTTGAAGTGGCTATCTTTTGCGAAAGCGCCCGTTTGAGACAACTTTCGTGCCAGTGACGACGCTGTGTGGGATCAAAGTCGGGAACTACTACAAAGTGGCCGATGCCATGGCCAATCTCATAGCTACATGCGGGACAAAGGTAGATTTTGGACGCTTGAAAAGGCTGAACTTTGCGACACTGTGAGAGTTGATTTGTTGATGGATCAACTATCCTTCCGATCGGTCCGATGTTGCGTTCGAGCACTGAGGGAGGCCTTTCCTCTTTTGCCTAAGGTTCCTTAAGACAACTTCAACAGTCTAGGTCCAAGGGGGTTGAATTAAACGTTTTCTAGCTTCATCTCAGATTGCAACGTGTGGTTTTGGAGATTGCAACGTGTGGTTTAGGATTTGAGGAGGCGGGCGGTTGTTCTTGTTGTCGATAGTTGCCTTTGCGTGTGGTTTGGAGCTATCTAGGCAGATATCGAGGATTTAGATACCCACTTTAAAAAGTTCGCTTCTTGGATTTCGCTTTGTAATCTTGGCTTTGTTTTAAATTACCATTTAGGCAGGGATGGACTACGGACAAGCAATGGTATCCACATCTCAAACAGATAGATAGCGCTTGCATGATTGAATTGCGAGTCCATGATATCTGCTGTTCCTTGGTGAGATAAAAGGGGTGGTGACGGTCGATGATTTGGTATTTGAGGCAGAAAGCCAAATAATTTCGCATGTGTTTTGTTTGGAGTCTGCGTTAAGTCGAGGTGGTCACAACTCTTCGGTCCCGGTAGCTTCCTTGTTCTAGCTTCTAAATGAGAAGGTCGTGTTTTGGCCTTGGCGACGCTGGCGATTTAGAAATTCTTTAGCTTTATTGACGACTTGGTGTACCAGTGATCTATTTACTGCAAATATAAAAATACTGGTTGTTCTTTGAAACGTCCCAAGAAAAGCCCCGGCTTTTCTTGGGACGTTGCCCCCAAGGTGGATCGATTCCGCTCGTAGCTAAGCAAGGTCCCTCACGCCCAGCAATGGTGTAATTTTCAAGGTAGTTTTTTAGCGTACGGTTCGACTTCTTTTATTAGGGTTTTATTAGGGGTTATTGTCATTTATGACTGAGGCGGAGCTATATAGGGTTGCAGCGAATGGGCCAAGATTGGAAGTGGCATGGACTGTAACCAGATTTTGCCGGGTCCGGTCAGTGCTACTAGATGGTATCCGTCGCCACCGAAGAAGATGTTGGAGAGTCCTTGGATGGTTGTCATCTGGAAGGCGACTGTATCTTGAAACATCCCCACATGGCCAGGATGGACTAGCAGACTCTGTCCGGGTTGGAGGTCGTATGTGATTGTCTCCCCAGATAGCTCGATCCAAGCGGTACCGCTGCCCTCAAGACGTTGCAACACAAAGCCATCTCGCCCGTAGAGGCCCGCCCTAAAAGATTGTTGAAGGCCGATGGTCGGAGTGATTCCGGGTGTGGCGCAGAGCCAGCCATGTCGATGTACTAAGTATCCTGCCCCTTGGGTAATCTCGACTGGAAAGATATGGCCCGGCATTTTGGCCGCAAAGGCGACGCTTCCTGGGCCATTGGCGGCACTATATTTGGTTACAAAGAGGGATCCACCTCCGGCCACCCTCTTTATACCAGCAAGAAGTCCTTTTCCTCCTCCGCCTAGCCCGGATGTAGTGTTCATTGTCATGTTGGGAGTCATCCAGGAGAGCTCGCCGTGTGTTGAGATTATCGATTCGCCGGAATCAAGCCACATCTCGAGAACGGGCATCGTGGTTCCCTTTATTTCGCTTCGCATATAAGTGCTTTTCCTCCAAAAATTAGCTCACAAGGTCGATCACTAGTTCGGCCAACTTAAATCTAACAAAGTAATTTGTCGTTTTTGAGAATGAATGATATTTTTCTAGCTTCATCTCGGAAACGGCAGTTGATGGATTTATATCGCGTTGGTAATTAACTTTGGCGGTGACTGGGCGAGGTTTGAGGAAGGATTGATTTCCGGGTCTATTTGGGTGCGGGGGATAATTGGGTCTCATTTGATTAATTTTTAAGCCCTCGACGGTTCCTTGTGTTATCCTTTGTGGGTTATGGAAACTATTTTGACAAGCCGAGACAATGAAGGTGTGGTTGAGCTGATTCTCAACCGCCCTGAGAAGAAGAACGCGATCAACAATCAAATGTGGATGGAATTGCGTAAGACTCTTGTCGCCCTAGAATCAGATGTTACAGCCAAAGTCCTGGTGATAACAGGTGCGGGCGGTGCCTTTTGTTCCGGTGCTGATCTCTCTGGCGGCGAGCTCGTCGGTGGTGATGGAATGGCCCGAATGAGGGAGATTAACGATGTCGCCCTCATGCTACATCGTTTTTCTAAGCCCACTATCGCTAAAGTTACTGGAATAGCTGCGGGTGCGGGGTGCAATATGGCCCTCGGCTGCGACTTGATAGTAGCCTCCCCTCAAGCTCGCTTCTCGGAGATCTTTGTGAAGCGGGGGCTCTCGATTGATTTCGGCGGGTCTTTTTTGCTTCCTCGACTTATAGGACTGCATAAGGCGAAGGAGTTGGCCTTTTTCGGTGATATCCTGAGTGCCCAAGAGGCGTTTTCAATGGGGCTGTTGAACCAATTGATCGACGAAGACGAAATCGATTCTTTCGTTCGTGATTGGGCCCTTCGGCTGGCTCAGGGACCTCCTATTGCGCTCTCTTTGATCAAATCACTTTTGAACGATTCATTCGACTCAACCATGGTCGGCGCCCTTGATTCCGAGGCTAAATCCCAGGCCATTAATTTCAAAAGTTTAGATACCAAGGAAGCTATCACGGCTTTCGTTGAAAAGCGTTCGCCGAAATTTCAAGGTAGATAGTTACGCCAAGCTGGTTTTTTAATTAGCCCTTTTTCGATAGTATAAAAAGTTAACAAGGCTAATTGATTGCTCATGCTCTGATGGAAGTCGGATCGTTAATCATAGGCATGTTTGAGATATTTCTCTGGATTGGTAGTACTATCTTCGGTTTTTATTTCGGTAGTCCCGATTGATCGACTTTGCAATTACCGTCTTTAATATCTCGTTTGTTCCTTCTCCTATGGCTAATAAAGGGGCGTCGCGATAGAGTCTCTCTACTTCGAAGTCCGTGGAGTATCCATATCCACCGTGGATACGCATCGATTCGAGTGAGGTCGATAAAGCGAGTTCTGAGGCGAATAGCTTTGCCATTGCTGGTGGTTGGTCGAGTCGAAGGTCCCGATCGACTGCTTCGCTCGCCCAGTAGGTAAGTAATCTTCCGGCCTGAATGTTCATGGCCATTTCGGCGAGCTTAGCCCCAATAAGTTGGAAATCGGAGATGGGTGAGCCAAAGGCGCTTCTGTCGTTTGAGTATTTGAGGGCCTCGTCGTAAGCGCGTTGTGAAAGACCAATTCCGCGCGCCGCAACATTTATACGCCCAAGTTGTAACGCCCAAAGCGCTTGGCTCAGACCATGGCCAGTATCTTCACCTAGCAGTTGAGAGTCGCTTACAAAGAGATCTTCAATTGCAATTTCACAGGTTTCAGGGCCAATGTATCCCAGCTTGTCGATGTCTCTGACTATTGAGAATCCCTTGGCTGGTGTCTCTATGAGAAATATAGACATCCCGAGGTGCCTAGGTGTCGCTTTGGGGTCGGTCTTTACGAGGATTGGTAGGGGATTTGCGTGGCGCGCATTCGTTATCCACATCTTGGAGCCATTAATTATGTAGCCTCCGTCGACTTTTACCGCAGTTGTATTGATCGCTTGGAGGTCGGAGCCTGCATTCGCTTCGCTGAGTCCGATTCCTGTCCTTTTTTCACCGCTGGCTAGCTTGGGTAGGTATCTCTCTTTTTGCTTAGGCGTTCCAAATTTGGAGATCATTGCGCTCGATAGGCTATGGGTCCCTAGCACCCCAGCTAGTCCCATCCATCCACGTGAAAGTTCTTCAAAGACGATAGCCATCGACACACAGTCAAGGCCAAGTCCGCCATAGCTTTGGGGGATAGTCATTCCAAAGAGGCCCATCTCGGCCATCTCCAGAACGAGATCTTCAGGATATGTTCTACTCTGCTCAAGTTTTCGAGCGTTCGGAATTACCTTTTTGTCTACGAACGCTTTTACTCGAGAGCGAAAGAGAAGTTGAGATTCATTTAGATCGAAGTCCATCTAATGACTCTAGATTACCGGAGCTCTCGAATTTAATTTGTAGATCGATTTTGTCTAAATGATCTTTTTCAAGCAGTGCAACTCTAACTCTGGGATCAGATTGGGGTCATCTTCGAGTATCAAGACGACCTGCTTTTTAGCTCTTGATAAAGACTTGAGATTTTATGCAGCGACGGTGCGACGCAGCAAAGCTTGAATGACATTGTGCTCTCCATGGAAGTTCGATATGAGTATTTGGCGCAAATGTAGTCGGATCGATTCAGAGTAGTCACACTCTTCGAGAATGCTAATGGTCAACTCTTCAATCTCATCGGTTAGTTTAGGATGTCGACACAGTAATCCAGTTAAAGTAAATTTCACATGTAAGCTCGTTTTGTATTTATTGCGAGCAATTAATTCAGCAAAGAGAGCGATATTGCTCGGATGGCTATGGGAAAATTCATTAATAGCTACGTCGGTTTGGGGCACATTTGTGTTTCTTAATTGATGTCGAATTGATTCTGGAATTTGTTCATTTGAGAGAAAAGATACCCATGCATAGTTCGGTTGGTTCTCTATCGCATCAGCCATTTCTTCAGGTATGTAATAAAAAGGGGAGTGGCTATTTGTAGTCGATATCCTTCGCACTGAGGAATCGCGATCGTCAATGATTTTTGTAAATATTGGTAGAGGTAGAGCCGAGTTTTGGGCTAGACGGTACCGTACCACGTAATCCTCCTCCTCTAGCAATTGGAGCATTGTAGGATGTGGGGTGCGCGGGTTCAAGGCGATCGCGGATCTCACAGAGGCTAATGGATCGGTGGCGAGTTTGACAATGACCTCATTTTTTGCAAAGACCGATCTCCCTAAGGCATACCTAACTCTCCAGTCAGCATCTTCGGCGAGCTTAAATTGAAGTTGAAGTTCCGCGCCGGGGTTGTTTGCGATCGTTATTCTGGTGTCGGCTGTTTCGGTAGCAATAATCGCTTCTAGAATCTCGCCGGGAACAGAGGGGTTTTTTGCCAGTCGCCGTTCGGCTGAACCCTTGTCACGTTTGAAAATCTTCTCTAGATACTTTTTAGGAGTGGCTGGATTTTCAGCTAAAAAGCCACGCAGTTCGGGTGTTGATTCGAGATAAAGTTCCACTAGCGTTTCAGGTGGCGTGTTTGGGTTGCCTGCAACGGCTACTCGTACCGCGCGATGAGGTGATTGTGCCAGGAAATTGAGCGTTTCGACGGTGTTATAACGATTGGACGCTATTTCGCAAAGGTATTTAGCATTATTGATCCGAGCTAGTGCTTCTAGGTCTATCTCCTTCTTTTTTCTGGTGGATTCCAGCGCAGCCCGTCCTTGAGAGAACGTGGTGAGGAATTCATACACTCGGTTATCGGGAGGTATATCAGCATTGATTGAAAGTACTTCTTTTACTTCGTTTGGGGTAAAGCCAGCATCTAAGCAACGATTGATGACGTCATCGGTTGAATGGGCTTGCATTCGACACCGATAGTGGTGCTCTCGGGAGAGGTTAAGGTCGCAATCGGTGTCCCAGAGTTCGTAGCATTTCATAGTTTGTCGGTATCCACAACACTAGCTTTAAATTTCCGAGAGAGATTCGGCCCTTGGCTGTACCTTAAATGGCTCATCGAGCGTCTCTGTGATTGATCGGGTTCGTCGTCTTGGCGTTGGGATCTTGCGTATTGTTTCGATTGACGATTGGCGATCGAAGTTTCGATTGATATGTTTGAGTTTGAAAAGCGCATTGTTCGCAGTGATCGAAGCTCGTGAAGCTTGAAGAGTTCGATGTCAGCCGTTTCCGGGATTATGTTTGATCCGACAGCTCCATTCCTTGCTCGATTCAGCAGTGCTATCTGGGAGCGGCTTTGAAAATCTATAATCTCAGTGAGTAGTGGTGGACCCGGGGCCAAGTTGGGATCGTCTTTAGGCGGTGCTTTTTGTGGGAAGGGGAGTATCTTGGCTGTGGTGGGCTCGCTCGCAAAGGCTAAAAGATCGACTGCGCCTTTGATATCTGGAGCATGTCTCTCTAGTGAATTCTTGGCGATTTGGGTCTCTAGGTATACGAGATGCTGTGCCGTTTCCGTGGTCTGCGAATCATAGGCGGCCTTCTCTTTAATTAAGTCACTATTGGTGATGTGCTGATCTTTAGTGGAATGAAGTGCATTCTCTAGGTTCTTGCATTTTACCATTTCATTACCCGTTCCTGTAAAGATGATTTTAACGCCTAGTTGAATATCGTCACTAAGAGTGGTTTTCTTTAGTGTGACTACCACTGGATGGCCATTAATGACCACAGACAATATTTCTTCCGGTAGGGCGCGAATTATTCCATCAGGTATTAGGTCATCTTCTGATTTGGTCATTGCCTCCGATTTAACATCGCACGACCGGGAGTTTATAACGCGTTGGCCTGGATAAATGAACGGTGAATGTCACTGCACCTAGGCTTGGCAAAGCAATTGGTCATTTGTTCGGCAAGGGTTCGGGGACTTCAAATTGGTATTGGGAACGTCGGCCAAATCACCATTAGCTAACCATTTCGGTATTTTCCCTTGTGGGAGAGTAGTATTTCTATACTGACTTGCCAGGGGCATAGGACTAGTGAAAGTCCACTTGGGAATAGTTTTATTAAATGTGCATCCCGTTTTCGGCGATATCTATGTATCATGTAGATAATAAAAGATCTCCCTTCGAAGCATGGCACTGGGGGTGCAGGGTTCATGCAGTCGAAGGGAGAAACTTTATGATCACTTCCTTAGTCGAAGGTGATCTGATCTTTCATAAGGTAATTATTAAGATCTAGCTTTTTGATTGATTTTTCTTTCGTATTGGCATCCTCCCTGTTTTAGTATTGGGATGTAACGCGCGCCTCGTTGCTATTTTTTGCTAGCATGTGCTCTGATTGAAGCGCGTGCAGCTTCTCTTCCGGAAGCCATTGCCTCGACTACACTGGACGGCCCAACTAGGGCGTCTCCTACTACAAATACGTTTGCAGCATAGGGGCTTCGAGCGGCGGCAACGGCGACTTCTCGCTTCCAAGACAGATCGGCTATCGACCGATTGTGGTTATGGTTACCGGAGAAGATACCACTAGTGATCCAGTTGTCGTCAGGCTTTGTGGATTCGCTGGCTCTAAAAGGTGCCTGTGGTGCAAGTTGTCCGAATTCGCTTCCAAGACGATATCCAAGTGCCAGAACGACGATATCCGCATCGACGATCTCTTCGGTTCCCGGAATCAGCTTAGGTAGTACCTTTGGATCGCTCTGTTGGGTTGTCACCAAAGTAGCTTTTCCGTCGGTTATCAATGTAGCGGTAGTGTTGAACCGGACGGATACCCCTTCATGTCGTGCCTCTTCGAGCTCGTCACTTCTAACACGAGCGAACGATTCAGTTACCCATTCAACACAAGTCGGAATAGCTCCGAAGCGGATTGCAATTCGTCCAACATCCATTGCTGTGTTGCCAGCTCCGATGACGAGGATCTTCTTTCCTTCAATGGCATTGGTGTCGTTATGTGCGCCAAGCTTTTCGCCATAAGCTGCAAGAAAGGCCATAGCATCGATTACGTTCGGCCTGTCCAACCCTTGGACTGAGGGCCTTATCGGTGATGATGCTCCATTTGCTAGGACGATTGCATCTAGCTTTTCGGTAAAGTCTTGAAGATCGTCTTGGCTAACGCGGTGATTTAGTTCAACCTTCACGCCTGCGTCGCTTAGAGACTTCCAAACTTCACTAACTTTTTCACTTGGAAGAGTAAATTCCGGGATGCCATGGTTCAATAGTCCGCCTGGAATTGGGTCGGCCTCATAGACCGTAACTTCAGCTCCGGCTTCAACGAATTCCCATGCCGCAGACATTCCTGCAGGACCGGAACCAACTACTGCGA
The DNA here is from genome assembly GCF_904848545.2 of Acidithrix sp. C25. Classification (NCBI taxonomy): domain Bacteria; kingdom Bacillati; phylum Actinomycetota; class Acidimicrobiia; order Acidimicrobiales; family Acidimicrobiaceae; genus Acidithrix; species Acidithrix sp. C25. The sequence goes on along the minus strand of NZ_CAJHCI020000006.1, from coordinate 1,499,523 downwards.
CCTTCATCGAAGAGGAAGCTTCGATATGTGGAGCATGGATCTCGCTATTGTCGAAGACGAAACGTTCAAGAAGGCCAATTGCCACCGGCTCATTACCAGCTAGTTTCCACGAGCAAGCTCCCTCGCATTGGACAGCTTGATTGCAAACTCGTGAGCAGATCGATCCAAGATGGGTAGTGGCTTCGAATATTGATCTAGCTTGATCTAGGTTGCCCTCTCGGATCGAGGCAATCATTGCTGGAATATCATTGTGCGCTGGGCATCCGCGAACGCATGTTGGATCGGGACAGCTTAGGCATCGTGATGCCTCGGCGAGAACAGCTTCGAGGTTAGAGAAGCCGGATCTGGTCTCTTCCCAAGGGGCGATAGCGGGTATGGCTCGGTTCTGAAGGTAATGGCGCTCGCTTGGTGCAACCTTTGGCGTTCCGTCGATTGTAATTGCTGAAAACGGGCAAGTGCGCTCGCACTGTCCGCATCCTACGCAAAGTGCTGAATCGACAGTGACGATCCAGTTGTCGGTGTCTAGGCCAATGGCTCCCGTTGGGCAGCGAATAAGGCATTCCTGACAGCCCGCACATCGATCAGTTAGGACTTCGATGAGAAGTTCGCTTCCTAGTGTGGGGACCTCTGGGGCTTCGCTGTGGTTTTTTGAAATCTTAGTTGGATTGAAGGTAGTTGTCATCTTGTAGAACTCCTTGATGGCTCCGGCTTTTTATCTTTGTTAGCGTGGAGCAGATGTAAAATCGAATCAATTCTGTAGGGCTGATGTTGTTTGACCAAGAGGCGAACTCGATCAGCCCTGATGCATTTAGTTTGCGGCGTGCATTGGTATGTAGAGCAAGGTCATTGGGATGGACATTGCGAGGATTGCTACCGCAAAGTAGGCGTATGCGACCTTTGAACCCTTGTTGGTCAAGACGAGATCCCTCTTGGAGATCTTCGCGGCTGCATAAAGAGACGCTAGAGTTCCAATGATCATGATTGCGACTTGAACCATCACGATGTGGGAGTCCGAAAGAAGTCGGTAGTTGTAGAGTGCCTTTGCGGTGCCACCGAATGGGTGAGCAACTGCTGGGACGATTCTGGTTGCATGCTTGAAGAACTTTGGAAGCTGACGAGCGAAGTAGTCAGCACCAATGGCTGGGAGCAGGGCGTATGAGCCAGAGATGAACCAATTTCTGAATTCGCTTCTCTTGGTCATGAAGGTGCCGTCAGTAGTGGCGATCGTTCCCTTAGAGAAGAGAATTGCGCCTACTTTGTAGATTGCAACAGGAACCAAGGCGAAGAGAGCAATGAAGCCTACGTAATCGATTGGATTTGGATATTGTGGGAAGTGGGTTTGCTTATTTAGCCAATCGTCCAACGATGTGAACATGCTGAGTGCATTTACTTGCTGGAAGACGACGAGTCCCAGAAGAATAGCGCTTACAACGGCGATGTCCATTCTCTTTTTGTTCGGTTGGATTACTGAGGTGAGAGGAGCTTGTGCATAGAGGCCAATGTTGTCAGTTGGGCAAGACTTGTAGCATTCGGTGCAAAGACCACAAAGTGAGTTGGAGTCCGCGCTGCCGACCCAAGTGTACCATGGGCATCCGTATCCCTCTTCGCCGCCTCGCATGCAGGACTTGGTTGAGCAAGACTGGCAAGCGTTACGATCCTTTGTGCGGAAGCCTGCGATCGATCCCATCGATCCGACGGAACCAATTAGGGCTGATAGTGGGCAAAGATAGCGGCAGAAGGTACGACGTTCGAAGACCAGGAAGGTTATTGTTGCGAATGCTACGATGCCAAGGACCATGTATGCAGTGTCATGGGGTGCTCCTGGACCAGCTATATTGAAGAACTCTTCAATATAGGTTAGTACCAAGAAGCTGACCGCTGAGGAGACCAATCCGTAAGCAGCTAGCTTCTTTGGATACTTGAGGCCAAAGCCTAGTGATTTCTGGGTCTTCTTGAAGAAGGTCTTACGTTGTATCCATTCGCCGAAGCCGCCGAAGGGACACATAACACACCAAGCTCGTCCTACGACGACCATAAGGACGAATACGATGCAGAACCAGATGTACCATGTAATTGCGGTTGCGAAGTTTAATCCTGGTACTACGGTCCCGATCAAGCCGGAAAAGATAACCAACCAGAAGATGAGCTGGTTTGGAACGATCAGTGCGAATTGGAGCCAACGCTTCTTGAGGATAGCTTTGACTGGCTTTGTGCGACTGAGGTCTAGCTTTGGATCGCTAGGAGCGAAGTGAGATGCCATGTCGGTCTCGACCTTTGGTCGCAGCCGAATCGCGACTGCGACTGGGTCGAGCCGTCCCTCACTGGTAACGTTTTTTCGAGGATCATCCTCATCCTTGAAGGGCATAGCCTTCGTTTTTGGATCAGTGACGTAAGTCATCGATCTGCACCCCCTATTGTGCTTTTGTAATGTTATGTACCTTTAGTAAAGTACTAAACGTAAAGTTTGTCACTGTAGAATATAAATGTCAAGTCAGATTGTGAAAAATTGGGAGTTAATTTTGAATGTGACGCTATCGAGAAGGGGTGATTATGTACTGCGAGCTGCTATTTGTCTATCGCGAGCGTATGTCGATGGAACTCCAAAAAAAATTCGAGAAATTTCGGAATTTGCTGTTATTCCAGTGAGTTTTACTCCTCAAGTTCTTGCTGACCTAGTTAGAGCTGGCATTGCTATCTCAAGAGCTGGTCGAAGTGGAGGGTATTGGCTATCTCGGCCACCCACTGAGATCTCGCTTTTAGAGGTGATTGAAGCCGGCGAAGGCGATATTCACTCTGATCGGTGCGCGATGGGTGACGGACCTTGTTATTGGGAAAAAGTTTGTCCACTCCATGACTCTTGGAAGGGCGCATTGAGCTCCTTTAGGGATGGATTGGCCGCTTCGACTTTGGCAGAGGTTACAGAGCGCGATATAGCGATAGAGTCCGGGGAGTATTTGGCGCCGATCGATAGTCATCGGGGTGGACGTGTCGTCAAGCTTTGAAGTTTTTGATTTTGCTGTGAAACACCGAGAGCTCTGATGCTCTGAGATTTTTCTAAATTATTTGCTTGAATCTCGGCTATGCGGTTTCAAGTCGAGGCTATGCGCTATGAATTTTGTTGCAAATAGTATGAGAAATCTAATCAAAGATTGCGGTATTTGGGAAATAGGAGCCTAGTTTGTATCTTTGCGCGATCGGATTTTTCGACGTATCACTATGGCTACCTGAAAATAGCTGTGGTATTGTAGCTGCGGTTTTATAGCAGTTGAGATCAAGTTGTTTGTGATGTCATAGCCGTGCATCCAGTAACTTTGAGTCAAGGAGTTTCTATGAGTTTCGAAGTTGTGATTGAGGTTCCAAAGGGTTCCAAAAATAAGTATGAGATCGACCATGAAACCAATGCGGTTTGGTTGGATCGGGTTCTGTTCACGCCTATGGCATACCCTCTCAACTACGGATATATCGAGGGGACCTTGGGTGAAGATGGCGATCCCTTGGATGCGTTGTTAGTATTAGATGCGGAGTTGGTGCCAGGGTGTCACCTCAAGGCTAGAGCAGTCGGCACGTTTGTGATGTCCGATGAAAAAGGGCGCGACATCAAACTGATTTGTGTCATTGATGGTGATCCAAGGTTTGATCACATCCACGACATCGAAGATGTCTCTTCTTTTTTGAAGGACGAAATAAGCCACTTCTTTGCACACTATAAGGATTTGGAACCTAAAAAGTTTGCCACCATTGAGGGATTCTCAAACAAAGCAGCTGCTCAAGTTGAGTTAGATGGTGCGATAGAACGCCTGCACTCGGACCATTAGTCCCATCTTTGGATATGGAATCTCTTGGTCAATTACTCCTATAGCGATAGTAACAATTGCTCGGGTGGACTAAGATGTTTTCGTGACTATAGATCAAAGCACCTTTCAGGATAATGATAGAACTCGAGACGTCTTTGAACTCATAGAGATGATCCGCCCGGCTGTTCAAGCAGACGGTGGCGATTTAGCTCTAGTTAGTGTTGACGTTGAGGCGGGAGTCGTTGAGGTACAGCTCCAAGGTAGTTGCTCATCTTGTGCAATCTCATCTGTAACCCTACAGGCGGGAATAGAGCGAATAATCAAGGGTCGACTCGATTGGGTGACCGAGGTCCGTGGCGGCGTCGATGAGAGTTTAGATTTTGAATCTAGCTACTCGCTAGGACGTGGAGGCTACGTCCCTAGGGGAGATTATTAAAGTTTATAAATACGTTTGTAATACAAAAGGCGCCTTATGCTTGGCGCCTTTTGTATGTATTTAGATTCCGTCTTCTGCTGGCGATTTATAAGCGTTTCTTCTGGCCGTTGGTTTCTATATTTGGTTATTGAACCTGGTTGGACCTTGCCGTTGCCGCTCCGAAATACATATACATTCATATGCACCTCTTTTGTTTTCGCTCTCCAGACGCCTTTGCGTGTTCTGCCCCATCCACGGGGACAGAACTAGGGCGAGTCGGTGGTTGCACACCTCCCACGTCCAACTCGCGTTGTCGTGGTATCCTTGGAGTCCTGCCGTGAGCGCTATCCTTGGCATCTTCGAGGATGTTCCGGCTTTCCATTTAGCGTGGGAACCTCGCGTCAAGAATCTTTCTCACTTCCGTGTAGGGAGTGAACCGGTCGATCTGGTGATCTTGGATCCTTGATTTGATGTTCATGGAGGCTACGTGATCTGCATCGCCCTGCCAATTGCAATCCCAATAAGGGTTACGACAGTGAAACACATCCCCGCTTCGGTTGTCGAAAGAGACATACCCACACGTTGGATTAGGAGATGTTTGGCTGGTGTAGGCCGCGTTGACCGTTTTAATGCCGGAACCTCCGACATGCGCATGTACCATAATGCGTTCTTGGTTCTCGTCCCTTGCCCACGATGAGCAGAGTCGAGATATCTTCTTAGACTTAGCCTTACCCCCTAGGTGAGACAGATCTTCGGTGATGATTTCTTTTGGCCGTTGTGATGGATGTTGGGGAGCTCGTCCATTAGCTCTGGTGCGATTGCCCTCTCCGTAGACCACTTCTTTGATTGCAGCGCCCGAAATTGTCTGTAGTTGTGCCTTTGCACGCCTGAGTCGAGCTTTTTGTTTCTTGGTCCCTAGGTTATTTCGTGAGATGTGCTTGGTTCTTCTGGAGCCAGCATCTCTCTTTGATAGAGCGTGAAGTTTGTTCCTTGCCTTGGCGGTCTTATGCCTGCGCTTAGCCATGGAACTAAGCGCTCGGCCATACTCGTCGCCATGATGAACTCCCGAGTCATCAGTGCAGACCTCGGTGATTCCCCAGTCGAGCGATACAGCGGGGCCGGTGGCCTTGGCTAGAGCTGCAACGTCGTAGCTAACGTGAATGAAGGCCCGCTTGTTCTCTTCATCAAGTACGACCCTGACATTCCCCGACACACGAGAAATGCCAGACAGGGGTAGCGAGATGCGTTTGTTGCGAGTTGAGCTGACAACTTTGACATAGCGTCTGGTCTTGCCTTTAGCTGTGTCGTTGTCGACCACTGAATACAAGGTAGAGTCCAAAGACATAGAGTGAGACTTGATAACGGTTGGCCAGCTACCATCGAGTGCATCTCGAATGACGCGATGTAAGTACGAGGCTATCTTTGCACCCGTTTCGGGGGAGGTAGTCACAGTGGAGATCTCTGGCACGCCGCCACCCATGATTTGGCCAATAGCCGAGTATCTCGTTAGACAAGCATAGGCATAATGCCTCTCATCTTCGTCTGTGAAGCGTCTCCACACCCTTGCCTTGACGTTAGCTCTTACAAAGCAGGACTCGATGTGGCGAATACAGGTATCCACGGCGTCAAAGGCAGCTTGGTCTACCAAATGGACGTTGATGCCCTCTGGGTATAAGCCCTGTGCCTTTGCATAGTCACGAAAGCTTTTGCTTCTATCAAGCAGCCTCCATAGGCTAGTCTGGCGCAGATGAGCTACAAAGACGCGCTTTGCGTCGCTATAGTGCCCAATCACAGAGCGCGTCTCGTCATACTTGTTCTTGTTCAGTGGCAACGTGGCTAGACGTACCGTGCGCTTCATAATGCTAACCATAGAGTGAGGCTCGGAGATCGGATCATGGAGTTACCTCTTTGGCCACCTCTTGAAGCCGTTCCATAACCTTTTTGTTTTTATGGTTACGCGATCCATATAGCCAGCCCGAGAAGACGGTTACGATTTCAATGACATCGTTTGTCAGATCTTCTTCAAAGGTTGAATCCTCGCTAGCGTTGATAATGATTACTTCGACTCCAAAATGCTCACAAAGAGACAAAACAAGCTCTGACCCAAAACGAAGCAGTCTGTCCTTGTGACTGAGCACCAGCCGCCCAACCTCGCCGGAGCAAATCCAAGAGATAAGCACTTTTAGTCCACGCTTATGGTAGTTGAGTCCTGACCCTACATCGGAGATGATCTCATAGCTCCACCCGTTTGCGGCGCAATAGCTCTCTAGGAGAGCCACATGGCGAACCAAGTCGTCTTTTTGAGCGTTGGTTGACACGCGGGCATAGGCGATAGTAGCTCTGGTGGATGGAGCTTTATGAGGAGTAATAGCACGAAGCTTAGATAGGTCATAACGCCTTCTGTCTCCTTGTGTGCGTATAGGAGGATCGATACGTCCTTCTGCTTGTCATCTCCGTAGCGTCATGGGGTGTACCCCAAGCTCCTGTGCTGGCACCCCAATAGGCACTAACCTCGTCATATAGGCATTATAGTAAACTTCGTTCAAGAGTGCTCAGCTGGAGAGTAGCAGTAGCGAGCCCCAAGTGGTTGTCTTGATTCGGTGCGAGTAAGCTCGGATTGGTGTCCTTTGTTGGATGGTATTGCAATGAGCTAAGTCGCTCCTTCTAATTTGGTGCCTTCGCATCTAAATTCAAAACGAGGTTTTTACTGTTTTAGGGCTCGTGCGATTTGTTCATGGAACTTTGTCAGTTGAATCGTTTAATTGCCAAGATTGCTTTGCGTGATAGTTCCAATTGTGCCTGATTGAGCACGATCTTTTTCGGGTGTGGAAAGTCTATCTCGATGGTGAGAATCCGCTTTTTGTGAAGCTGTCGATTTGGTTTCTGAGAATGAGTCAAGAGAATTTGAGTATGAGCTGAGAACGGCGATGCCTATGATTTGCAATTTGGCGATATGATTGGTTTCGACCGTTCGGCTTAGATTTTAGCCCAACCTACCGACGAAGATGGGGCTCTGATCTCGAATCTCGCCTTTTCGTTGGTGTCAGCTATCTATTGGGGTTTAAAAGATTATATGGGCTTTAGGGTTCTCAAGTATATTTTCGCGCTGCTAGTCGGTGGTGTTTTGTTGGGTGCGGCAGCTGTTTTGCTAATTCCGGCAGTAGGTAACCTTTCGATCTTGAAAGAGCCAGGAACGTTTTCATCTCCGTTGGTCCTAAGACCTCTTTCTGTTCCCTCTAAGATTCTCGATTCAAAAGGGAATCTGCTTTATGAAGTTCAAAATGGGCAATATCGAACTCCGGTGACCTTGGCACAGGTACCGCCTTTGGTTCGCTCGGCAATTTTGGACGTTGAGGACCACACTTTTTACCAACACGGAGCGTTGGATATTCGCTCCATAGGACGGGCTTTGATTGCGGATTTTTCGGGTGGTGGAGGACTGCAAGGTGGGTCCACTATTACCCAGCAGCTAGTCAAAAATGCAATTTTGACTCCACAGCGTACACTTTCGCGGAAATTCCAAGAAGCAATACTCTCCTATCGTCTACAAGGCGTCATGTCTAAGAACCAGATCTTTCAGCGCTATCTCAACACCATCTATTTCGGTGAAGGTGCTTACGGGATATCAGCTGCATCTGAGACCTATTTCGGTCTGCCTATGAACAAGCTTGATATCGCTCAGTCGGCTTTACTTGCCGCTTTGATTGAAAATCCCAGTGGCTATGATCCGTTTTATTATCCTAAATATGCTCTTTTCCGACGTAACCTTGCGATTGATCAGATGCTTCAATATGGAACGATAACCAAGGCTCAGGATGTTGCTGCTAAGGCAGAGCCGCTTCCTACGGTTTCGCACCGTTTGGTCTTTAGTTCCCCATCTTCTTTTGTTACAGAAGTTATATACCGCATTGAGACCGGAGCTAAGTACAGTTTTCTAGGAAGCGATCCCACCCAAAGATATGCGGCACTTGCAAACGATGGCTACGTAATTAAAACAACACTTAATTCGACAGATCAAGCCGCTGCCAATAGTGCTGTTGCAAGAGTCCTACCGAATACAAATGGGAAGTTCACCTCTGCAATGATCTCGATGAATCCTTCAAATGGCAACGTGGTTGCTATGGTGAGCGGAAATCCCACTAAGGGAAGTGGAGGCTACAATGTTGCGACCGGACGCGGAGGGACTGGTCGGCAGCCAGGATCGTCATTTAAGATTTTTACTTTAGCTGCAGCTCTTGAGCAGGGCTATAGTCCTAATGATATTATTGACGGTACGGGTCCTTGTAAATTCACTGTTCCGAATACGAAGCCCTTTCCTTACATTGTCTCCAATGCCGAACCTGGATACGGCCTTATGACAATAACGGATGCGACAGCTAATTCAGTTAACTGTGCTTACGTTCGGCTTGGTGTCAAAATTGGCCTTCAAAATGTTATCAATACTGCAAAGGTGATGGGTGTAACCACTCCTCTCTCAGCAGTTCCTTCGGTTGTGATCGGCTCTGAAAATGTAACTCCGCTTGAAATGGCGACTGCCTATAGCGTCTTAGCAAATGGTGGATACCTGCATCCGGCAAGGTTTGTAACTTCGATAAAAGATTATTCCGGCGCCAATGTTTATAGCCCGGTGGTTTCCTCTCGACGAGTTCTTTCTGCGAGAATTGTCGCGGTTGAAGATCAAATTCTTCAGCAGGTCGTTATTAGAGGAACTGGAACTGCAGCACGCCTCTATGGGCGGCCGTCAGCGGGAAAGACTGGCACGACCGATAATTTTACCGACGGATGGTTTGATGGCTTTACGCCTCAGCTGGTTACGACGGTTTGGATGGGAGATCCTGCTGGGTCTGTGCCGATGTTTGATGTTGGTGGAGCACCTGTTTACGGAGGAACCTATCCAGCGCGGATTTGGCACGATTATATGACTTCAGCATTGGCTTCTTATCCTGTGGTTCAATTCCCATACGTCAACCCTGCTTGGATACCGCCTTCTAAGTTCATTGTACCGATTGATTCGCCAGGCGCGATTACCTCGCCAGTTGGCACTACAACGACTTTGCCAACCACTATTACAACTTCGCAACCCGTTTCGTCGACAACCACAAGCGCTGTTGTTCCCCCCACGACAACTGCGACAACTTCCACGACAACTGCGGTTACACCTCCGACAACTGCGACAACTGCGGTTACACCTCCGACAACTGCGACAACTGCGGTTACACCTCCGACAACTGCGACAACTGCGGTAAGTCCTTCGTCGTCGCAACCTGGTTAGTAATGATAACTTTTTGTAGCCTTTGAACTAGACGGAGTTTTAGCGTGGTTATCAGTGGTGTGGTTCTAGCGTTGCAATGGTTAGGGTGATAGGTAAGCGTATATTGATGAGGTCGCTAAAGTATGAGTTCAAAAAGTTTTTCTTTGAGTGCTGAGGATATCGAGGGTCTCTACCTTATTTCTGATTTGGCTAGCCGCGCCCATCGAAATAATTTGCGTATTTCCAACGGCCCAGAGGCTTCCGATTATAGATCTAAGGCTCAAAACTATAAAAAACTTAAAGTAAAAGCTGAGATTTTGGTTGAGGAAGAGAGTGCTCTCGAAGAGGAGCGAAAGATGCTCGAGAGGGAGTTGGACCGCTTTTCTACATCCCTAAAGGTCTCTCGTCAACGTCTTGACGGTGGACAGAACCTTGATTATAAATCCCTTCCTGCCCTTCGACTCGAGGTTGCCAACTTGGAAGCCAAAGTTCTTGAGTATACGGGTGCAGAACTGGGAATGATTGAGCGGCTCGAGGAGCTCGCGAGGGATCGATCAAAATTAGAAACTATGGTCAAGGAATTGGCTCAGGAGGCAATTGTTGCAAGAGATAAGCTAGAGGAGTTGCGACGGGATGTGGCTTTGCAGGATGGGCTCTTGCAGGAGGAGCTGACTCAGGCCAAGATTAAGGCTATGCCCGAGGTTATCGCATTGATCAATAGAGTGCCGTCTTCGGTCATAGACAAGGTTGCCTATGTCGTCGATGGAAGTTGCTCTGGATGTCGTCTCCGGCTATCTTCGAGTCTCGGTGATAGGATTCGGAGATTTAGCTCCGAAGTTCATTTTTGTGAGGATTGCGGTCGGATTCTGCTACCACCAAGAGGGTAATCCTTTTAGGTGGCGCGTTTTTTAGGCTTTAGAGGGCCCGGTTCCACCATTGGTAACACAAGCTCACCAGATTTGTAAAAAGAGGCCATTCGATGGCTGTTGGTGCAGAGTTAACCTGTAGGCGGGGTTCTGTTTGAATCGTGAGATTCGCGGTAGCCATCCATCTAAGCGATCTACCCGGAACTCGACGAAGTTTTTATTCATCGCGACGGGCCGCCACTAGTTCCAATATGATCTTGCTTCGGGTGGGGTTTACATAGCCGCTTTGATTGCTCAAAACGCTGGTGCGCTCTTACCGCACCGTTTCACCCTTACAGATCGATCGTTTAGTTTGTTGGTACAAGTTGCACGATCGATTGTGCGGTATACTTTCTGTTGCACTTTCCGTCAGGTCACCCTGCCTCTAATTGAGCACCTTGCCCTGTGAAGCCCCGACCTTCCTCAAGCATAACAATGCTCGCGACTACCCGGTTAACTCTGCCCTAGATACTCTAGTTCGGGATTTTCTTTATTTCGTCGAAGCACTGATTCTATATTTTTATCATTGGTACAAGGATTTAGAGAGATGCGAAGTTGATAGTTCGATAGATTTGTCGCAGAAGCAACTTTGGATATTTCTAGGTACCTAAACGATCGCGATAATGTGCCATTCGCTGTCTCAGTCATGCGAACGAAAGTTTCAACCTGAGTTTATGAAGCGCATTGAAATTGCTTTAAAGATTTCAAGTGATGGTTTTGCAAAGTATGGCTAGTTACGACTTGGATTTACCTCGCTAGTTACTTTCTGACTTGATTTGCAATCAGATGAGATGAAAGATTGAAAGGCGCCGAAAGCTTTAATCAATCATTCGTAAGTCCCTAGAGCCCGAGTTTTCGAGAGATCCAAAGGAGAGCACATTCAATTTTCAACCTTTTAGGCGTTTTATCAATGGCTGGCATCAATGGCTAAGAGATCCGGCTAAGGATAGCGCTTTGTCGTATCAGTAGTGTCATTGAATTTAGGCCGGAGTTTGACCGTAGCGCCTCTGGAAGGGCTGGTACTTTTGGGTCAGTTGATATTTCTCCGTAATGGGAAAGATGAGATACGTGTACGAGATTACTTAGAGTGATATTAGAACCTTCTTATCTTTGGCCTACCTAGCTTATCATCACGATAAGTAGTATTATAGTGATGATTAATGGTAACGGATTACGATTTCAGCCAAATATTGAGTGGCTCCAAAGAGGGTGATGTTGATTCATTAGCCCAACTTTGGAAGTGGTTTAATCCAATGCTAGTGAAATATTTAGCTGTAGTAGCCCCCACCTTGGCTGACGATATCTCTCAGGACGTTTGGATTTCAGTTTCCCGCTCGGTCAAGGGTTTTGAAGGTACCTCGAATTCTTTTAGAAACTATCTACTAACAGTTGCAAAGAACAAGGTGACCGACTACCGCAGAGCAGGTATTCGTGGGTCACGCCTCATCTCAAGGATTGAAACCCAGGTAGATACAATCTCTAATGATAGCTTAGAGATTGATCGGATTGGAGACGGCGAACTGATCCAGGTGCTCCAGCGGTTTCTTCCACCGGCACTTGCCGAAGTAGTTTTCATGCGCTATTTGATTGGTATGAGTGTTGACGAGGTGGCGGTTGTGATAGGCAGGTCTCCTGAAAATGTTCGGGTCATCTCTCACAGAGGTCTTTCGCGTTTGCGCGAACTTTACGGCGCGAGAGTTCCAGGCGTGGTTGCTATGGTTGGGGAGCCGCAGTAATTCATCTCATAATCTCTCAAGGGTTCTATGTTGATCCAAGTTGATGATTTGGCACCGCTTGCTCGCTTCCCCCCCCTCCTGATTTGTAGGTAGGACCAAATGGAGACCGAGAAGCATCCCATGGAACCTAGGGGAAAGGTAATGGTTATTAGGCACCTGTGAATTGATAATTTAATTGCTCGATATCTCCTACCTAAATGAAAGCAATTTCATGGTTTTCATAGGTCAAGGCATGTAGAAAATAGGATCCACGTCAGATATCGGTCAATTTTGAGATGAGGCGTTTGGGTAAGGGCCAAATCCAGCTTGGGTGCGCAGTCGGTAGTTCTCTCCTTAGCAGAGATCGATACCTTACTCAGATAGAGATTCTGGCCTCGAGGGCGACTTGTAACTGGTCTGCTTTAACCTGGATCCACCGAAAATTTAGCCGCTCAACTTTGATTTAGACATAGAAAGGGTGCTCTGAACTGGTGGAATGATGTTTGAATACAATTCAAATCCATCAGTTCAAGGAGCACCTTTTAGATGCAAGCATCTACTAGTGCTTTAGAGTGTTTGATAGTCACCTTTGACGATTCGAACGCAGTTTCCAACAGTGGGTTAATACTCCCTATCACCCTTGCTGAGAGACTTGGCCTTAGGGATCTCTTTGATTTACACATTGACCTAGAGGATCGTCCTGGACGAGCAAATGTTGGCAGAAAAGCTATGGCTATCGTCGCATCTATCTTGGCCGGTGGTGATTGCATTGATGACACTGCAATCCTTGAAAGCCCAAATGCACAAGTTATCCTTGGTCAGATAATGCCAGCACCATCTAGGTTTGGTGTCTTCTTGCGTAGTTTTGAGACCAGTGACATCGCAGATGTTGAACGAGTTGCGGCTTTGTTGCTAAAACGAGCCTGGCTAGCTGGAGCAGGTCCAGGTGATGAGCCGCTCACCATTGATGTTGATTCCACAATATGTCAGGTATATGGAAACAAAAAAGAAGGAGCTTACTTTGGTTATACCAAAGTAAGGGGGTATCACCCACACCTAGCAGCTGTTGGTAAAACAGGTGACATTCTTGGAATAGTGACACGTGAAGGCAACGCCAATACCGCTCGTGGTGCCGGGGAGTTTGTAACCCAGGTAATCAACAATGCCAGAGCCGCCGGAGCAACTGGTGAAATAACCATGCGTTTTGACTCTGGGTTCTTCTCAAGAGCCGTAAGAGACGCAGCTAGCGCGGGCAATGCTCGCTTTTGCATTACAACACGGATGTCAAAACGATTGAAGCAGGTTATTGCAGCCATACCAGAAGAAACATGGACTTCAATTCCTTATTGGCTTGAAGGTGGAGCTGATGTAGCAGAAGTGAAATACCGTCAAATACAGTAAATTGCGCATTTGCAAAAGATTTACAAGACGTTCGTCTTATCGTAGGAAGAACAAAGCCTACTCCCGGGTCTCAGCTGGCACTATTTAGAGACTATGACTATCACGCATTTATTACCGACCGACAAGGCGAAACGCTTTTCCTTGAGGCTGATCACCGAGCACATGCCCAGATCGAACTAGTCATCAAGGATCTCAAAGGAGGTTCTAGGTGGAATCATGTTCCATCCAGATACATGAACGCTAATGCCGTTTGGTTAGCTCTGGTCTGGTTGGCTCTGGTTTGGTTAGTTATTTGTGTAACTACATAACCTGGCGCGGTGCAACTGCACAACCTGGCGCGAATAGGTGCTATTACAGAAACTGTTATCACCACACCAAAGCTTCGACGGTGTTACTTTCAGATCGCAGGACATATCACTCGTTCAGCTATAAAAGTAATACTGCATCTTGAAGAACACTGGCACTATAAGGATAAGTTCTTAGAGGCTCTTGATCGGATCAGAAAGTTTGAGATCGCCATCACCTGAACATCTGGTTACCTAACACACTGAATATTACTTGAAGGAACTGCTCTAGAAGACAAGGGATTAGGTCACTATACCCAAAATGAGATTTCACAATCTCAAAAATGACCAAACAGGCTCAACCACAAAGGGATTAGGTCATATTTGGCACTCTGAAACCAGATTTAAACCATAGACCCTCCGTCAAACCTAAATCAGTTCCGAAAAACCGACTCAGAGTCACACCGAAGGGCTCAAGCTGGTCCATTTCTATGGATTCAGGTTTAGACAAAAGATGGCTCTTGATTCTGCACAGATAGAGAGTCAATACTGTGCTTCTGTTTGCATCTTACATGGGTGTTGTGAGGCCTTGCATGGTTCTTGCAGAGGTTAATTGGAGCTTTCGATCTGGTTATCTGAGTGCTGACCCTTTAGGAGTCGAAATGGAGTGATCGACCTGTGAATCTCAATAAATGTGTACCTTTGAGTCGATGGCAGCGATGGCTTTTGATTTGGCTTTGTAGCCATCGAGGTTCTGGTAGTTGTTTTCCCGGTTGTTTGATGTTCGACTTCGGTATTTGAGGGCAGTTGGTAAATGCTGCAGAGGAGTTAAATCTTTTAATTTCTGTAACGCCTCTATCGCAAGCATCGTTTCTATAAGCAGTTGTGAATGATGACTTTTTAGTAGCGAGGTTAGACAAAGGACTTTTGCTCCTTGTGGCGATGGTGAAGGATCGACGACATAACTCACTAGGCGTATCGCGCATTGATGGTGTGATGGTGGATCGATATGGCAATTAGATAGCCAGGGGAACACTTTTTTTGCGATGAACATGGAAATTAATGACGGGACGGACCTAATCAACGCTCCGTTTGAAGGGAAAATAAGATGAACTTGAAATTTTTAACGACTAAGGCTGTCTTGGCTGGGGCCTCAGCTGTTATGGTCACAGCGACCGCGGCCGCGGCCGCTACCGGTGCTTTGCCAGGACCAATTCAGGGTGCTATGTCGCTTACTGCAGCGAGCATAGGGATCTCATTGCCATCTGGCAGTACTACCTCAACCACCGCAGCACCGACTACCTCAACCACCGCAGCACCGACTACCTCAACTACCGCAGCACCGACTACCTCAACCACCACAGCATCGACTACCTCAACCACCGCAGCATCGACTACCTCAACCACCGCAGCACCGACTACCTCAACCACCGCAGCACCGACTACCTCAACCACCGCAGCATCGACTACCTCAACCACCGCAGCACCGACTACCTCAACCACCGCAGCACCGACTACCTCAACCACCGCAGCACCGACTACCTCAACCACCGCAGCACCGACTACCTCAACCACGATCCCTATCGTGTCGTGTGCTGGTTCTGGTAGTGGTGGTGCATTGACGACAACCAGCGGTTCAAGTGCTGGCTCGGTGTTAGTGGTGAATCCTGCCGGTAAAGAGGTTGAGTGTGACAATGCGCCCAAGGTTAGCGGTGGCGATGGTCATTCGAAACACCAACAGAAGGATTCGACTGATCACGGTAATTCGCCTTCGTCTACAACTACTACTGTTCCAACGAGTACGACAACATCGTCTGTCTCAACTTCAACTACATTAGGATCTGGTTCGTCCTCAAGTGATAACTAGTCCATGTAGAGAAGAGACTTAACCTTTGAGCTATGCCTGAATCACTTTCTTAGATTTTTAGATCGTGATTCAGGCATATTTTTGCTAGTTAGGGTCCAGTTGGGCGTCCTTGGCAAGTGAGGTTTGCCGATTGAATTGGGCGTATTCTATGAGCTTCGACTCGATTTTTTTGTCCCCAATAGATAGGATTCGAAGCGCTAGAATTGCCGCATTGGTTGCATTGTCAATTGCAACGGTAGCCACTGGGACACCTCTTGGCATTTGGACGATCGACAATAGAGAATCTAATCCATCGAGTCGTCTGAGTGAAACCGGAACGCCTATCACTGGTAATGTAGTAGCGGCTGCGATCATTCCAGGGAGGTGCGCTGCGCCACCAGCACCGGCAATTATCACCTTGACCCCCTTGGCTCGTGCATTTGTGGCAAAGTCGAGCATCTCAAATGGCGTGCGGTGGGCTGACAGAATTCTCAACGTTGAGGACACCTCGAAGGCCTCGAGTACATCCTTTGCAACTTTCATGATTTCAAGATCGCTGCCAGATCCCATTGCTATGACGACGTCACTAATTTGTTCGTTCACGTAATCGATCCTTATCTTGTAGTTTTTTTATTTGTCTATGGCAAAAATAATACGGCTAGGTTCGCAACATGTTACTCGCACAGAGCAAATTCATGATTTGGATTGAAACCCTCATATATTTAGGATCTTTTGGATGGTCATTTCTCCGTCAATTATTAAGGCTAGAACGATTGTCGCCGAAGGAAAGATTGCGGTATTCAAATTTGGTAGTTTGAATACGATACTGTTATCCGATTGTCGTATAGGTGGTCGTTGAATTGAAGTTGACTAGGAATATTGGCCTACTCTCGAAGATGGATCTTCCGACCCGCGAGCGGGCTGGCATCTTTGGGGCTCTTCAACTTATTGCATTGAATTTAATCGGACTTTGCCTCCTCCCGTCGGTGGATTATTTTGGTGCGAATGAGCCTTTCTCGCTAATTATTTTGCTAGTTGGTCTATTTGTGGGAAGCATTTTTTTGGGGCTACCGTGGCGCAAACTTGACCAAAGGGTTAATCTTTTGATTTCGATTGCAGCCTTTATCGAGATCGGACTCCTGGGACCGCTTTTTAGGGGTGGGTTTTTTGTTCTTCCACCACTTATTTTGATGATTTATGTATACATTGGACTGATGCAGGATCCGAGGTTGATCGTTGTAAACGCAGCGATTGCTTTTTTTGCTTCAATTCCATTACTTTCGGGATTGCAAGTCCAAAGATGGCTCGCCGTTGGCGTTATCTCTCAATTGGTTGGCCTCGAAGTTGCCCTCTCTCTAGTATTACTTCGTTCGCATGAGATTCAAAAGAAGCGGATCAACGATTGGCTTCTGAGCGGATTCTCTGATGTTGCTAAAACGGGGCGAACTATTGATACCATGACCTATGTTGCTAAACACATCGATGGATTGCTGTCAACTTTTGGCGTTGTCTTGGCGATCTGGCAGAAAGGCTCGAGGTTTGGTTCGATACAGTTTGCAACTTCCTTTCCTGAGCGGGAGACATCGAAGTCTGTAACCTCCAATTTAGTGAGTTCCGATGGTAGGTCGGGTTTTATTGAAGCCTCTAGAAGCAAAGAGACGATCTTTGTTCCTAATACTGCATTGTCGGATCTGGACCGAAGTGCGGTAGAGATCTTCGGCTATTCAAGTGCACTTTTTATGCCGCTCGCCACCGAGACTGTTCTTAGTGGAGCGGTTGGTATCTATTGGAAGCGAAGTGCTCCAAAGCCCGAGGCAGATTTAATTGCGGCGATCTCATCATTTTTGGGCGAGGCGGCCAGGGTGATTGCCACTCAATATGAAAATGAGGAGTTAGCCACTAAGATTCGATTTGATGAGCTTACCGCGCTCTATAGCAGGCGAGCGTTTTTTGGAGAGTTGAATAATCTCGGTGACAATGACTCACTCGCTTTTTTTGATCTTGACCACTTCAAAGTATTAAACGATACTTTGGGCCACGCCCAAGGCGATCTCGAGCTCTATGAATTTGGTCGCATATTGCTTGGCGAGGTTCGTAATGAGGACTTGCCATGTCGCTACGGAGGCGAAGAATTTGTTGTCATTTTGCGCAATTGCGACGAGTCGGACGCGAGACTATTTGTGGATAGAGTTCGAATTAGCTGGAAGGCCGTAGGCAGAGTAACCTTTTCTGCTGGTATAGCGTGCATGCAACCGGGTGCGGCGCCGCCAAGCGTTTTGCTCGCAGCCGACAGGGCAATGTATGGGGCTAAATCGCGTGGTCGTAATGCAACTGTTGTCGGCAGTATCTCAGCGATTGACCAAACAGGTTCGATTCCGTCAGAGATCTCATTTAGAGTTTGACCGCACGAAGTCTTTGTTAGATTCAATCATGCCATTGCGATCCAAATCTTCGAAAAGGCGAATAAATGGGGCCTAGATTTCCACCTTACTTAAGCTGAAATGACTGATTTGCATAAAGCGGTTTAGTTTTGTAGTGCGTCGGCAATAGCTTGATTTGCCTTTGCGAGTGCATCTGTGGCGGTAGAACCTAGAGCAGTAATGTGGCCCAGTTTACGTCCATCCCTGGGAGTTTTGCCGTAGAGATGCACTTTGATATCTGGAGTTTTAGTAAGTTTTCCCAAATCGACTTGATAAGGAAGGTCGTTTTGGTTGCCTATGATATTTACCATCGCCGCCCCTTGTCGTAGGTTGGTCGACCCAAGCGGCAGATCCAAGATGGCTCGCAGATGATTTTCAAATTGCGATGTCACGCAAGCTTCGATTGTAAGATGGCCACTATTGTGAGGCCTCGGAGCCATTTCGTTGATTAATATCTGATCGCCAACGACAAACATCTCGATGGCGAGTATTCCAACCGCACCAGTCATCTCTGCGATTTGGAACCCTAGATTAGAGGCTCTGTCGATAAGTTCTTCTGGGATTGAAGAAGGTGCGGATACATGGTGGCAAATTGAATTGATTTGAAAGGTATCTAAAACCGGGTATGAGACCATTTGGCCGCTTCTAGCTCGTACTATTAGTACAGCTATCTCCTGGGTTATATCGAGTCGTTCCTCAACGACTACTTCAAAGTCACGAGGTAGCTTCGAGGATAATGACTCTAATTCAGATCGATTATTTACATAGAAGATTCCGCGGCCATCGTAACCTCCATGAGAAGATTTTATGACGCAAATTCCGCCAAGATCTTCAATTGCGAGAGTTAATTCTTGGAGGTTATGAGCTATGTGAAATTTGGGGGTAGGCAGCTTGTGTTCGGCCATCATCCGTCGCGAAACTGATTTACGTGCAGCCAATTCTAAAGTATTTGCACTGGGGAAGAACTTGGTGTGATGGTCATCAATTTGTCGCAGCGTGCTAGCTGGCACTAATTCGTGGTCAAATGTAATCAAATCACAATCGGTGGAAAATTTTGAGAGCTCTTCGAAGGTAAATTCTTTCACTCTCGTCGTCCGCGGTACAAAGTTCGGTGCAGATTCATCTGATTCAAGTGCTAGGAGCCTGAAATCAAGACCAAGAGAAATGCCAGCTTGGACCATCATTTGAGCTAATTGGCCGCCTCCTATGATTCCTACGACAGTCATATCTCTCGATCTTTCCTTTTACACACGGGGTTATAGTTTATGCGAATAATTGTGCGTGTAATGAAGCGATTGCATTCCTAAACCTGAATCTTTATCTCGGCACGACAATGTAAGTGACGATCCAAGATAATTTAAAACGAGACGTCGCTTAGCTCTGGAACCGATCGTAGGCTCTTAGCCTTGGACTCCTTCCACCTCTCTCGTCGGTCGATCCATTCCTTGGATTCCCTTTCGATCTGTGGGCGTAACATCACTGAGCCTCGTTGTAATTGATGAGAGTAATCTTCAATTGCAACCTCATTTAATTGCGAGAGGGCGAGTATGGCCGAGCCAAGGGTCGTAGATTCGCGCATAGGAGAGATGTTCAATGTCAAACCCGTTGCATTGGCGACCAGCGCGAGAAAATTCTCATTGAGTGTCATCCCACCGTCAACTCGAAGGTCGTTGATTGGGAGGTTGGTATCTTTTTCGGTCGCTTGCACTAAGTCGGCGGCAATTTGAGCGATGCCATCGAGAGTGGCAGCTAGCAGTGCCGTGCGATCGGTCGATAATGTGAGTCCCTGAATTGAGGTGCGTGCTCCGAAGTCCCACTCCGGAGTGCCAAAGCCCGCGCTTGCTGGAACAACATAGGTCCTAGAGGTATCCCTAAAGTTTTTGTCAAAGTTATTTGCATCTTCAAGCGATTTAATTATTCCAGTTGAGACGAGCCAATTTATGATGGATCCTGAACCTAGTGCTATGGCCTCACTCGCCCAATTGACTTGATCCATATGGGTATATGCAACGACAGGGAAGGTGCCGTTTTCTAGGCGCCTGGTTGTTGGCGGGGGAGTCTTGCCTTGATTTTGGTCAAGCATCGTACCTGTCCCAAAGGTTATCTTTGTGTCGCCCGGTTTGAATCCACTTTGGCCAATTAGCGATGCTTGTTGATCTCCAATGGTTCCAAGTATTGGTAGAGTACGTGCATCAATAGTCGCATCCCCTAGGTGCGAAGCACTGGGAAGCATCTTGGGGAGACATTCAAGATTGATCCCGACGTTCGCAAGGACCTTGGTGCTCCAAGAAAGATCTGTCTCTTGGATGAAGCCGGTCATTGCAGCGTTTGTGTGATCGGTTACGAATGACTTTCCATTGGTTAGGTGCCATATCAAGTAGGAATCAAGTGTCCCGAAGCATAAGTCATCGTGTTCGGCTGGATCTACAAGCGAAAACAGATATGCCGCCTTGGTGACACTTTGATTTGGAGCAATTGGTAGACCATTTTGGGCTAGCGCAATGCAAAGGGGGGCAGTGCGTAGGTCCATCCATGAGAGGATGGGGCCAACGCACTGGCCGGTCGATCTGCGCCAAACGGCAGTCGTCGCTCTTTGATTGGCTATTGAGATGGCATCAATCGAATTAGAATGGGTAAGGCCCTTTGAGATGACAGCTTTGGCGCTCTCGATGAACTCTTTGCCATCATATTCAACAAAATTCGGTATTGGAGTCTTTGGCCATATGGGAGTTGACCAAGCGGCACCTACTTGAAGATCATCAAAGACAATGGAGGCTTTGATGCTGGACGATCCGATGTCCACGGCAAGAATTTCATGTCGATTCAACATCGCGTCTTTAGGAGTCCTTCCAATTGGTAAATTTCGGCGTTAATATATGCAATTTGTCGTTGCCCTAATTTTGCATAAGGATTCTAGGGCAATTTATGCTTTAGAACTATCGAGAATTTCAGGTGGTAACTCTCTTGCGAGATCGTTGGAAAAGGCCATCGATAGGTTATCTTTTTCCACTTTGGTCAATTCAAGGATTTCGCCAAGGATTTCTAGGACCGGTTTTGAAAGCTCCATTGCAGCGCGCTGGTCCAAAATTCCAACGCGAACACGCCTAAGAAGAATATCCGAGAGCGTCAGAGCATCAGTCTCGACTATCAGCGCGACTATATCTTCCCGAGAGATGTCCCATCCGATCCCTGGAACTAACGATTTTCTTGCAGAATCTGGCGTTGGACTCTGTGGATCGATATGGGCAGGTGATCTTAACTTTATTCGCTTTGAAATTGACTTTGTGGCACGTCCGTCTTTTGTATCCAAGGCATCGATAGCATCCGAAGCCATCTTTCGATAGGTTGTGAGTTTCCCCCCAGTAATAGAGATCATTCCCTCGGGTGATGTGACAACCTTGTGGCGTCTTGATAGATCTTTGGTTCTCTCACTGAGCGCCTTTGAATCTTTCGGTTGTGAGACCAGGGGCCTCACGCCGACCCAAGCGCCTGTGATGTCAGACTTTGAAAGTGGGGTGTCTAGTGAGTAGTTGACTGCCCCTAGGAGGTACTCAACGTCGTCCATGGTGGTTTCGACCCTCTCTTTCCCAAGGTCAGTGTCTGTCGTTCCAACGTAGGTATAATCGCCCCAAGGCAATAGAAAGATCGTTCGAGAGTCATTTGGAACCGGCAGGACGTAAGCGACCTTCGCAGGTAGGACCTTCTGCGAAAAGACTATGTGAACGCCTTTGGCCGGTCGTATCTCAAACGGTGGTTTCTCTTTTAGTTGCGCCATGATCTGGGTGGCCCATGCTCCCGAAGCGTTTATGATGGTCCGGGCGCTTATCTCAAACTCTTGGCCTTCATCCTTGGAGCCCGGTGAATTATCACGGACGCGGTAGCCTTTGATTTTGTTGTTTTCTCCAAAGATGGGACTTATCGCTTCGACGTAGTTTGCAGCAGTCGCGGAATATCGAGTCCTGGCGGTATTTATGGCCGCGAGGGTAAGGGCTACATCATCTGCCCAGGCGTCATGGTATAAAAATGCGCTCGAAAAATTGTCACTGCGAAGGCGAGGAAACATTGATTTCGCGATCGATTTGTCCATGCGCTTGTGGAACGCTCCGATGCGAAAGCCGCCGGTTAGGTCGTATCCCCATAGCGCTGCCATGTAGGCTGGGGCCCCAAAGGGACCAAAAGGGCTGGCGGTCTTTCTGATCGGCAAGACAAAATCAAGCTTTGAGACCAGTTCTGGGGCGTTCGAAAGTAGTCGCGATCGTTCGGCAAGATTTTCATAAACTAGGGCGATTTCGCCTTGAGCTAGGTAACGAAGGCCACCGTGAATCAGTTTTGAAGACGCTGATGAAGTGCCGGAGGCAAAATCTCTTGCCTCTATCAGTGCTGCGCTATATCCGCGCGAGGCTGCCTCCAAAAGTGCACCCGCACCAGTTATTCCGCCACCGATTATCAGGACGTCAAACTTCTTTTTCGACAATTCATCTAGTGATGCGCGCCTCTTTGGCGATGTGATAGACAATGTATCCTCTCCGATTTTTGATTTTGGCGCTAGCCTAAATTGTAAATCAATTTTGGTATAGATATGCCAAATCTTGAAAATGATGGTCGGTATCTTCCTGAGAAGGTACACGAAAACGAACGTGACGTTTTATTTACCTAAGTTGTAAAGTGTCATTTATTTTAGCCAATAGCCTATCTCGGTGGCGACGGCTCTCATTTTGGATAGATTGAGCGATGGCGAATCGGCCCCCCCCAAAAAAAAGGCCTACAAAGCATCTCTTTCCCGGAGCAATCGATATGGAAGTGTTTGTGCTTTTGGCGCATCGCTGTTTGTCTTCTTTGGAGTTGCTTCCAAATCGCTTAGGATTCTTTCCTAGCGGGAGCTAATTTCGGGATACCCCTTGGATGGATTAAATTGGAGTTGGCCCTGATTTGGATTTTCATCTTTTACCATCATGAGACGCCTTAGTTGCTTGATTCGATATGAAACTGCGATGAATCGACTTCGACTAGTTGGTCCAACATAGCACCTGTGGCTTTCATGTTGCTCAAATGGTCCCTACGTAACTGAGGTTATCAATGGCGATTATTCGTCGATGGACGACGGAACGAATGTCAATTCCAGATAGGTGCTAAGACCTTATTGTAGCTGAGTGGTTATTCAGTCACTTTGATTGCGGCTTGGCTCAACTGAATCTTTTGCTCTTTTGCCCTGTTCGTGTAATCCCACTCAGACTTTGTTGGTCATGGTTTTTTGCACTTTGGTCTTTTGCTTCTATGTGGTGTTCGCTTTAAAGTATGGGGAGAAGATAGAGTTGAGGACTGGTCCTTATATCTGTATGGATTATCGTTTGTGAAGTTGCGCACTCGGGTCTGGGCCGCATGATCGAGATATTTGGACGAGGGAATCTCAAGGGACTTAGGCCTTCGTAGCACGAAATGATTACATGGAGAATTAATTAAATTTCTATCCCAAGGAATCTTATCTCTTGTCGACAGGTTATAACAACGGTCATTTATTGACATTTGTTAGTGAACGTAAATGACTGTTGATTAGATGGAAAGACAACTTGATGAAGAGCCCATCCGAGCTGACAGATGCTTTTCGAGCTGCTGGAAAAAAAGTTACACCTCAAAGAGCCAAGATCTTCCAGATTCTTTTTGAGAACCCAAATCACCCAAGCGCGGAGAGTGTCTTTGGTGAATTGGTAACTGAGATGTCCACCGTCTCGCTAAAGACCGTCTATCAAACTCTTGGTGAGCTCGTTGAGATGGGTGAGCTGAATGCTATTGATTTAGGGATCGGAGCTTTACGTTTTGACCCGAACCTAGATCAAGAACATCAGCACATGGTATGTTCGGTGTGTAAAGGTGTCTTCGACGTTGCTATTGAAACTCCAAAAGACATCGGCGTCCTTTCCCACAGAGTCGGTTTCTCGGTGGAGAGCGTTGAAATTACGGTTCGTGGAGTTTGTAAAACTTGCCGTAGTAGTAATGCTTCGAGCAATTGAGCTATTGTTCATTAAACCATCTAATTTAAATATCGCAATAAAACTAACTACAGCTTTCGAGTTGTTTTGAACAAGATTAGGAGAACTGAGCAAATGGCTGAGCTAAAAGGGACAAAGACCTCAGAGAATTTGAAGGAGGCCTTTGCAGGCGAATCCCAAGCAAATAGGCGCTATCTCTATTTTGCACAAAAGGCAGATGTTGAAGGATATCCAGATGTTGCATCTCTCTTTCGCGCTGTCGCAGATGGCGAAACGGGTCATGCTTTTGGCCACTTTGACTTTCTTGCTGATGGTGTAGGTGACCCAGTTACTGGAGTCGCTGTTGGGGCTACCGAAGACAACTTAAAGTCTGCCATTGAGGGTGAGACCTATGAATATACCGAGATGTATCCAGGCTTTGCGCGTACCGCTCGTGAAGAGGGATTTGACGAGATTTCTGAGTGGTTTGAGACACTTGCAAGGGCAGAAAAGAGCCATGCGGGTCGTTTTACTCAGGGACTTGAGTCACTGGCTTAAATAAGCTTTATTTTTGTAAGTTCTTAAAGTAGCAGCTATTTGAAAGACCATTGGTCTAGCCGCCTTCGCGGCTAGACCTGGTCTGATTATCTTGGAGAATGTACTTGACCATCACCTATGATCCAAAGAATCCGAAATACCACGATGAAGTAGATTTTCGTGGTGAGCTCGAGAGGGTATTTGACCTCTGTCACGGTTGTCGCCTTTGTTTGCACCTGTGTCCTTCTTTCCCGACACTATTCAATTTCATAGATTCATACGACGGTGACGTGGCCGCGATGACTCGAGCGCAATCCGATCAGGTCGTAGATGAGTGTTATCAATGCAAGTTATGTTATGTCAAGTGTCCATATGTGCCTCCTCACGAATGGGCGCTCGACTTTCCTAGACTGATGTTGCGAGCTAAGACGATTCGCAAAGAACGTGGAGAACAGACATTCATCGAAAAAGTCTCCGATAAGGTCCTTGGAAATACAGACCTGATCGGAATCGCTTCAGTGGCATTCTCGCCACTTGTCAATAAGTTGACAGATGTCCATTCAACCGCCAGCCGAAATCTTATGGAGAAAGGTTCAGGTATTGCAGCCGCTAGGGTCTTGCCACCCTATGCGAAAGAGAGATTTACTACGTGGTTTCGCAAGAGGCCAAGACCCTTTGTCTCAAATCGACGTGCCGATGCATCAGTCTTTCCAACTTGCTTTATTGAGTATATGGATCCCAAAATAGGCAAAGCGGTGGTCTCGGTCTATGAGCACAATGGGATTGGCTGCACTGTTGCTGAGCGCGCTAAGTGTTGCGGGGCACCTTGGCTCCATAGCGGTGATGTTGAAAAGTTTACAGAAGTTGCAAAGGCGAATGTTGAGGTACTAGATGCTGAAGTTCGAGCTGGTCGGTCTGTCGTCGTTGCCCAACCGACCTGTTCATATGTGATCAAGAGGGATTATCCAATCTATGTGGATACCGAGGCAGCTAAGAGGGTCTCTGAGGCCACCTATGACACCTCTGAGTTCTTCATGAAACAGTATCGACAGGACAAAGAGTCCATTGACCTTGAATTTCCCGGTGAGATTGCCCCAGACATCACCTATCACGCTCCTTGTCACCTTCAGGCTCAAAATATCGGCCTCAAGAGTCGAGATATGTTGAAGCTGACTGGTGCAAAGATCTCCGTGGTTATGAAGTGCTCAGGGATCGATGGGACATGGGGATATCGTGCGAAGAACTACGAACTCGCTAAGAAGGTCGCAGGTGGGCTAGCGCGTGCGATAGAAAAGACGCCGGCCACATCGATTTCGGGCGACTGCCACCTGGCCAACTATGCAATCACCGAAGAACTTTCTAAAAAGGTCGACCACCCAATGGTCATAATGGCTCGGGCTTATGGAATGAAGATCGATTAGCAGGTGAATCTATCTTTTTTATTGGCACTATCTGCTTGGACCGCGATAATTCCATAATTTTATTTATTCAAGATAAGCGTCAAAAGATATCAACTGGAGAATAGATGCAGCTTTTAACATTGGACGACATCGCTGATTTACGCGAGTATGAGAGAGTTCGAGATCAATATCGAAAAGAGATTATCTCACTAAAGAAAGATCGCCGTGTCTCGGTTGGGCCACTTCTTACCTTGATTTTTGAGAACCGCGAGACTATGAGGTTCCAAATTCAAGAGATGGCTCGCGCGGAGAAGATGGTTAGTGATGATCAGATCGAAACCGAATTGGCAATTTACAATCCTTTGATCCCAGCTAAGAATGAGTTGTCGGCTACCTTATTTTTGGAGCTTAGAACTCAGGAGGAATTGATGGAGTGGTTGCCAAAGCTAGTCGGAATTGAGGAGTCGGTAAAGCTTCAGATAAGCTTCGATGGCCAAGAGTATGAAGTCAATGCCACTACCGATCCAAGTCACAAAGAGCAACTAACTCGACAAGAGATGACCGCGTCGGTACATTACATTAAATTCAATCTTTCCCAGGAACAAGCTGATGCCTTTGCTAAAGGCGACGTCAAAGTTTGCTCTGGTCACCATTTTTATGATTTCGAGACACACCTATCGCCCCAATGCGTATCTTCGCTAGTCAAGGATTGGCAATAATTACCCTTGGGGGATTTTTTATCAAATCACGATTTTTCATTGGCTAAACTACGCTATTTCGGCTTTGGATCTCCGATAGAGGGTCGCTAAAACAACTATGCCATTTGTCCATTACTGCTATCTCAGAGATCGTCACACCGACGATCTCTGAGATACTTAGTTTTAGGGCCGTTTGCTGAAGGTTATAGCTCTTTACGAATGCACACTTTGGCCTTTTTAGCCTTGGCTATTGGTTGTCTGTTAATCAAAACATTCTCAGCAGATAAATTTGGAGATCGGAGTCTTTTTTTATTTGATTCCAGAGATGTTTCTTGACCTTTGGGCGTTACCGGGTCCGCCGTATGGGTAATCGCTAGCGCCAGGATCACTTGCTAGATTGAGTTCTTCAATTGAATCGTTGTCAAGGAGAAGATCTCCTGCGCCTAGGTTGTCATTTAACTGTTCTACGTTTCGACAGCCAAGTATTACGGAGCTGACAGAGGGGCGATCTCTCAACCATGCCAATGAGACTTGTGCCATTGTTGCATTAAAGTTCTTTGACGCTTTCTCTACGGCGGACAATACATCCCAGGTTCGTTCTTGACTGGAGCGTCGATAGTATGATTCAACTCCTCGATTCGGATTTTCACCAAGGCGTGTTGACCCAGTTGGGATCTGGTCTCTCTTATATTTGCCCGTAAGCCATCCGCCACCTAGCGGGGACCAAGGAAGAAGACCAACTCCATTTTCGAGGCAGGCTGGGATGATTTCCCATTCGATCTCTCTCGCAAGCAAATTATATTGAGGCTGGAGGGTCACAGGTGTATCGAGATGTCGATTTAGAGATAGATCTACAGTCTTTTGAAGTTGCCAGCCGGTGAAGTTTGACAGGCCGAAGTATCTGATTTTCCCAGCTGATACTGCATCGTTGAGGCACGAAAGAGTCTCTTCCAATGGTGTCCATGGATCCCAGGCGTGAACTTGGTAAAGGTCTATTGTCTCCAATCCAAGGCGCATCAGCGATGCATCGATGGCCTTTGTCAAATGACGACGGGAGAGACCAGCATCATTTGGTCCGCTTCCCGTTGGGAACCGACCCTTAGTGGCAATTATCACCTGATCGCGTTGGAATGGCGTTGTCTTTTTCAGCCATCTGCCAATGATCGATTCGGATTGGCCCTGTGTGTAGACGTCGGCTGTATCTATAAAGTTTCCTCCGGCCTCCATAAAGGTATCCAACTGCGCAAAGCTCTCGTTTTCGTCGGTCTCGTTTCCAAAGGTCATGGTGCCCAAGCAGAGTACTGAAACTGAGCATCCACTCGATCCCAGGGTCCGGTAGTTCATCTTTAGAGTCTCCTTAAAGTGGCTTTCTTTTTCAACGAAACTAGCGCAATGGCAGGTCTCTTGAGCGGTTTTTCTCGTTTTATACGTAATTAATTTCACTCTTGGCGAAAAGGCGGCCTCGCTTGTTTGGCGATGGCAAATGTACGGACCTTTCACGTTTAGTGAAAACAATGCGTGCAAATAGTAAAAATCAACCATTTATCGTTAAAGATTTGTTTTAATTGCGATTGCCTCTTTACAATGAGTGAAATCTGTCACATAATCGTGTTAATGATGAATTGCGCTGTGCGATGCATTTTTCGCTAGTGGGTGCACAGTGGATCGTTTTTGGGGGTAGTTGATGCAAGTCCAAACGTGGCGAGAGAACGCCGCATGCAAAGGGGTACGGCCGAGTCTTTTTTATCCGGAAGACGAATTGGAAGAGCGCAAAGCCAAGGCTATTTGCAACCTTTGCAGGGTGAAAGATCGTTGCTTGGAGTTCGCTCTGGCTAGCGGGGAGTCAGAAGGGGTTTGGGGCGGTCTGAATACTCGTCAAAGGAGACGACTCGCAAGAGCCCGTCGCGAACTTAAGGTGTACGTTGGGCTTTGAGCGATGCTAGCTTCGGAGCGGTAATTTGCGAAATGGGTTGGCTCTTTGAAGCGCCGTTTTTTTTATCGATCGTATCCCAGTAGCAATATATCTTGTAGAGCTGTGAGGTTTCTACTATGTTATCTGAAGCTCCCTTATCTTGCTGATTGGTAACTGGGCTCTTAACCCAAGACCATGGCTGGAGAATTTTGCGAAGTCGGGGTTTTGGCGATTTTGGGGCCCTGCGATAGGGTATTTTGGATTTCATGGCGATGGCAGTTCGAGCCATTCGATTGCCATGGGGAGTTTGCTTTGAAATGTTTGTCTCTTGCACAATTGTCAAGGCCTCTTTGTTATCGCGCAATAGTCAGTCTGGCAACAGATTCGAAGCCCCCAAAGTGTTAGCCTAATTTGATGTTCTGCGAGAGTTAGCTCTATGTTGATCAGAGATTCTCCAGTAAAACTGGAAATGGGTTGTCCTTTTTGACCTAGCGTTCAAAAGGTCTGTGGTTTGATGAAAGGGATGGTAGGTAGATAGATGGTCGGATCCAAGCGTATATTGAACCGAGAGCATTTGAGGGGCTTGATCGCAGAACAAGAGGTTCAGTTCTACGATAGAACCGCAAATTCCAGGGCCCTTTTTGAAGAGTCATCCAAAGTGCTCCTTGGGGGAGTGCCAATGAGCTGGATGAATAAGTGGATCGGCGGATACCCGGTTTTTTTCAAATCTGCTACTGCCAATAGGATCTTTGACGTTGATTCCCGCGAATATATTGATTTTTGTCTTGGGGATACTGGGGCCATGGCAGGTCATTCCCCGTTATCCACGGTTAGCGCAATTACTCAGAGAATTGGCCTACTCGGCGGTATCACCACAATGCTTCCAAGTGCCGATTCCGTGCTCGTAGGCAAGAACCTCTCAGAGCGCTTTGGACTGGATTTGTGGCAGTTCACCCTCTCTGCTACGGATGCAAATAGATTTGTAGTGCGTTTGGCGCGGCAGATTACAGGCCGAGGCAAGGTGATGGTCTTTTCCTATTGCTATCACGGTACCGTTGATGAAACCTTTGTGGTCTTAGAAGACGGGGTTACTAGATCGCGGGCCGGGAATGTTGGACCAAGTGTTGATCCATCTTCGACAACTGTCGCTGTTGAGTTCAACGATTTAGATGGCGTGAAAAAGGCGTTGGCAACTGGCGAGATTGCATGCATTTTGATGGAACCCGCCATGACTAATATAGGCATTGTCCTACCAGAAGATGGTTTTGTAAAAAGCGTGATCGAGGCGGCCCACGAAGTTGGTTCGTTGGTTGTAATTGACGAGACCCACACCTTTTCTGCTGGTTGGGGCGGCTGTACCCGAGAATGGGATCTGCATCCTGATTTTTTGACGATTGGCAAATCTCTAGGAGGTGGCGTTCCCTTTGGTGCTTTTGGGATTACTACAGAGGTTGCTGAGCGAATTAATTCTCAAACTGGTGTGGACTATGTAGACACCGGGGGAATAGGAGGCACTTTGGCGGGGAATGCCCTATCTCTGGCCGCAGCGAGAGCGACTTTGCTTGAAGTCTTTACCAAGGAAACCCAGGAGGCAATGAATGCGCTCTCAGCACAGTTTGCATCCGGGGTACAGCGCGTCATAGACGGGGCCGATCTTCCTTGGACAATTTCTACTTTGGGTGCTCGTAGCGAGTATCGATTTACTCCAGTGCTTCCAGTAAGTGGTGGTGAGTCAGCTGCTTCAGCCGATGAGGATCTTGATACCTACATGCATCTATTTATGGCAAATCGAGGGATTTTGATGACTCCTTTTCACAACATGGCACTCATGTCCCCTAAGACGACTCTTGAAGATGTTTTGTTCCATGGCCAAGTCTTTGAAGAAGCAGTAAGTGCAATCGCATGGATTTGAAGGATCTGGTATCTCGGTTTTCGTATTTGTGGATTGATTGGTCCAGAGTCCTTTTTTGGACGTCTCGTCGTTCGAGAAAGCCTTTTCGAACTTCGTTTCTCAACTCTTGGATGTACCAAGGTGAAACTGTTTGTGAGTGGCTAGCTAGTTACCTCTTACTTGATACGCGACTAAGGTTATTACATAACCGTATACAGATAATTATATCTGTATACGGTTATTCGCGGAGATGACTCAATGAGACCCGACACATTTTCATTACCGAGCAAGCTTAAGGAGCTTCCTTGGTTCACCTACGCCGATGCCAAGAAAAGTGGCTTACCACGGCAGTCGCTTTACCATTTACGAGATAAAGGAGAAATCGCGCAGTTGGCCCGTGGTATTTACCAAGCAACGGAAGCTAGTGACACAGATCCTTCCCTCATCGCTGCTGCAGCGTTACGTCCCGAAGCGATGCTATGCCTCCAGTCAGCTCTCGCTAGACACGACTTGACAGACGAGATTCCGAGGACGATTGACCTGGCGCTGCCTCGAAGCAAGAGACACCCGGCAATCAACGGACCAATCCGGTGGCACTCGTTCGATGTGGGTACCTTCGAGATCGGACGAACAGAGATTGAGATTTTCCGAGGAATTTTGATGGGCATCTATACGCCTGAGCGCTGCATTATCGATGCGTTCCGGCTGCGCGGAAAAGAAGGATACGAGACGGCGAACGAGGTTCTAAAGTGATGGCTTAAGACGTCTGGTTCGCAACCATCAACGCTATTGCGTATGGCGCAGACGTTCCCGAGGACCATCGGGCCACTTCGACATGCGCTTGAAATACTACTATGACCTTTGACCCGACGACAATATCAAAACTAAAAGCGTTCCGGGTGTGAAACTGGTCCTCCACTTCTTTGGGGGCTCACGCTACCCCAAATCCACACCGACTAGCGAGGAGACCTTATCTTGTGTAACTCCCGGATTCTCCCTAATACCTGAATCCGCTAGCGCGTTTTTTTTTCAAGCGTCGGTAGCGAAAGCAGTCTTGCCTTGAAGCGCTTGGTCATAATTGTCAGCCCAATCTCCGCCGTGCGTCATGAATGAAAGAGGTTGTAAATCACCTACAAGCTGATAACAATCACACTGCAATGCTACATAGATGATGGAACTACGCCCTCCGGGATCGCCTTTTGGGAGGAGATTCCAAACCACCTTATCGATAATGGCACGGGGCATTAGCTAAAGAGCGTTGTTCAAAGAGCGTTGTCCAAAGCGGTACTAAAAAAGTTAGAGCAATGACTCTTTCAGGTATGAGTTAAGAAGACGAGTGAAAACAAACCACTGACGAAGCGTTCGAAATTGGTATGGATGATGTCGAAACCGAGGGACGTCGAACTTTCGGGACAACTTGGAGACTAACCCAATTAGTGCTCCCCTTGGCTATATGGGGGCATCCGGCGTGTAGGTGGCGTGAGCTTAACATCAGGCGTTTATGTGGAACATGAGAACCCAGTCCTAGACGTTCTTGGCTAAGCCCACATGGGCTAAGCCCAAAGATGAGGAAAAACCTACAAGTTGCAGATCAACAAGAGGGAAAGTACCAAATGCCTATGGATTGGGGGCGGACCATCCCGTAGTAGCTACGAAGTCCTTGTAATGAGGATGTAAGCCAAAGAGATGGAGTAAACAGCAGATCTAGTTGTAATTGGCAAATGAACAACTTCTCAAGGTAAAAGTTGAGGGGGAGGGATCAAATGTCAAGACCACGACAAGAAAAAGCTTTTGACAAAAGACAAGTACGTCGTACTTAAAGCATACAAAGAGGCAAAAGCCAATCACAATAGACACAAAGCGAGCACCAGGGATTGATAAGCAGTCCATCTCAGTCTTTGAGATGGATCTAAAGAACAATCTCTACCAACTCTGGAATCGAATGGCTTCTGGAAGTTATTTTCCAGCGGCAACTAGATATGTCGAGATAGACAAGTCAGATGGCGGTAAAAGAATCCTAGGTATTCCAACCGTCAAAGATCGCATCGCCCAAGGGGTAGCTAAAGCCTACATAGAGCCAAGATTGGAAGAGGTCTTCCACGAAGACTCCTATGGTTACAGGCCGAATCGCTCAGCCCATGATGCCATTGAAAAAGCACGCAAGAGATGTTGGAAGTACGATTGGGTCATTGATCTAGATATCAAGGCCTTCTTCGACACAATAGATCATGAACTGCTGCTAAAAGCTGTCTCTATGCACGTATCAGAGCCATGGATAATTCTCTACATCAAACGTTGGTTGAAAGCTCCAATGCAAAACAAAGATGGACAACTAATAGATCGAGAGCAAGGATTACCCCAAGGAGGCTTATGCGAAGCTTCGCATAAGCCTCCCTATGTGAAGTAAACGATTATGCGAAGTTGAAAGACATACCCGCATTTCACGGTGGTATTTGGGTCTGATTTACTTCGCATAACGCCATGGTGTTCCAAAATGGAGTGGCAGATCTTTATGATCCCATAGTCCATTGAGGAGGCACTAAATTGATTCCTGAATCATTTTCACAATTGACAACTGACTTGGAAGCCGAGCTATATCGGCTGCACTATACCCAGGCGACTACCAACTACTATCGCCGCATGTGGAACCATGTGGGCGGCAACGTTTCTTGAAAGTAAAGAGCCGAGCAGTTCACTGAGGAATTAGGTCTTCGATTCTTGGGGCATGTAGATATTTCCACTACCGAGATTTATGCCCGAGCCGATACCGAGTTGAAACGCTAAGCTCTCGAAAAGGCGTATCCCAACATGATCTCGCCAGATTTGCTCGAATGGAAGGACGATGCTGACCTCCTTGCCTCCTTGACAGGTCTTTGAGGAATTGATACCCGATTATGCGAAGCTAGTGCACCGGTAGATACCCTGTGAAATGCGGGTATGTTTTTCAACTTCGCATAATCGTTTACTTCACATAAGGCGGGGCGATTTCTCCGATTTTGGCGAATCTGTTCTTACATTACGCTTTTGACAAATGGATGGTAAAGAACTTACCCTATGCCCCGTTTGAACGATACGCGGATGACCTTTTGGTACATGTGAAAACAAAGAAACGAGCCGAAGAGATCCTAGAGGCTATAGGTCAGAGAATGACGCAGGTCAAGTTGGAGTTACATCCACAAAAGACCAAAATCGTCTATTGTAAGGACTCCAACCGTAAAGGAGAGTTCGAACAAATACGCTTTGACTTTCTAGGATTTACCTTTGCACCACGCTACGCCCGCAATAAGTTCAAGCAGCAGTTTAACAACTTCCTGCCAGCGGCTTCAGATAAAGCGGTAGAAGAAATGGGCAGAGAACTTAGGCGGTTTCGTATTCACCTCCAAACAGGCCAAACCATAGCCGAACTCGCCAGGCTTTACAACCCGGTGATCTTAGGCTGGATCAACTACTATGGACGCTTCTACAAATCCAGATTAGGCCAACTCCTCCGACGTATCAATATCTATTTGATTAGATGGGCACGCAAAAAGTACAGGCGACTTAGCATACGAGCAAATGCTTGGAAATACCTATCTCAAATAGCCGAACGTGAACCCAATCTTTGGGCTCACTGGTCATTTGGGGTAATACCAAAAGTCGGTTCGCTAGGAGCCGTGTGAATTGAGAGGTTCACGCACGGTTCTGTGAGAGCGGGGAGGGGAAGTTCCTCCCCGCCACTCGACAAATTCCCGGAAAATCGCACCAATTGGCTGCTTTAGCCATTGGCCAAAGGCCCTCTGGGGCAACTGGGAGCCTTCCACGTTGGTTTTCATGGCACAAATAAGCCATGGCGTGAAAGTTTGGATGAACAACTTGCATAAAACCGTTAGTCTGGATTCATGTCCCAGGGTTCAAAAATTAGTAGTTCTGCTTCCAGTCCTTCAATTGATTGGAAAAATATCCTCGGAACCTTGATGGCGGGTCAATCTTTGACCTATGAAGAGTCATACAGTGCGATGATTTCGTTGCTTGATGGAGAGCTCAGTCCGATTATTGCATCAGCGTTTTTGGTGGCGATTCGAGCCAAGGGAGAGACCGTCCAAGAGATGACAGCCATGGCGAATGCCATGGTTGATGAGGCAGTCATGTTGGACTATCCTCATGACTTGATAGATACCTGCGGTACCGGTGGTGATCAAAAACACACAGTCAATATCTCAACTATGGCGGCCATCGTTGTGGCTTCTAGTGGAATTAAGGTGGCAAAACATGGAAATCGAGCTGCATCATCGCTTTCTGGTTCTGCTGACGTCCTAGAGGCTTTGGGTGTTCGAATAGATTTGGGTCCCACCCAAGTACGTCGTTGCTTAGATGAGACAAATATTGGTTTTTGTCTGGCGCCTCGATATCATCCGGCAATGGCAAATGTAGTTCCCGTCAGACGGGGACTTGGCGTTCCGACATCATTTAATTTTCTGGGGCCTCTAGTCAATCCAGCCAAAGCCAAGCGGCAGGTAGTTGGCGTCTTCAATGGTTCAATGTTAAAGACGATGGCGGAGGTCTTGTCCAAATTGGGATCAGAACATGCTCTCGTGGCCCACAGCTATGACGGCTATGACGAATTGTCAACAACTTCGCCAAATTATGTTGTAGAACTTACCCGCGACGGAGATTCGAGCGCAATTTTTGACGAGTATGTTTTGGATGCTATGGACTTTGGTCTTCGCAGATGCGATCCAAAAGAGCTTCTCGGGGGTGACGCAAGCTACAACGCATCGATCCTACTTGAATGCTTAGATGGCAAGCAAGGCGCGGTGCGAGATATCGTAGTGTTAAATTCTGGGGCAGGAATCTACGTTGGTGGGGGAGCACGCTCCATCGCCGACGGAATTGAGATGGCTCGAGAGTTCATTGACTCGGGTCGCGCTAAAAGAACCCTTGAAGGATTTATTGCCACTTCCAACATGTCATAGTTTTTCCTGCGACTAGCGAAGGATCATTTTCAAGTTTGAGGCACCACAGAGAAGTGGGTACCTTGGATTAGCGTTGTCGTACCTCTTGTTAGAAGTTGGCGAAAATGAACGGTGCGAAAGAAAAGTCGGTAGTGCTAGCGGAGTCGACGTGGTAAGGACTTCCCAATCATTGACCCTTGTTATGTACTTCCAGAGTAGCCATAGTTCATCAAACGTCTCAGGGTCGGGTGTACCATTTGGGCGCGCAAGCTTTGGCGGATGATCGCCTCTATTTGGTAGCGGTGTGCCTGATGTAATTTTTATTTGAGAACTTCCTGCTAGAGTGGAGATCTTTTTTATCTCTTTGACGGATATATCTATCTGCCCGAAGCTCAAGAGCAGACGAACGTCTTGTGAGGAAGCGTAAAGCTCAAGTATTTCGATCTCTTGGAGGTAGCAGGTTATCCATTGGCGAAGGATACCTTTGATTAGATAATCGGAACCCCTGCGGAGCAACTCGGCTCGTTCGAATTCACATGATGAGGCTAGGGTCATCATCTTTATGTGAAGGTGGTGACTTAGGTATTGTAGAATCCGTAGCGTCTCGTTTGATTTACCATTTGGCGCTGTTGGCTTTGGGGATGTCAAAAGTTCAGTGATTCCTGTGATAATATCAAAATCTTCTTTTGTATTATCTCGCGAGAATAGGTTGGGTTCTAAGATCGACTGCAACGCGAAATTGGCAAGTTTCGCAGATGCAGAAGATCGGAAAGGACCAATCGCTTGGCTATCGGATGACCACTGGGGACTACTCAATCGTCGTATTGGCAATTTGTTCGTCTTGCCTTTGGTGGACTTCCTATTTATAGGAAGCTCAATATAGCAGAGGTTGGATGCCTCAATTTTTCCCAAAGAGTTAAATCGAGGGCGTAGCTCAGCAATGAGTTTTGACTCAAGAAGTAGGGCCTCAAGTTCCGTGGCAGTGGTCGCAATGCCTACTGAGGCTAATGAGCCGAGCATGGGGTCTACCTTTTTTCTACTGTCTGAATTGAAGTAGGAACGAAACCTCTCATTGAGGTTGGTTGACTTCCCAACATAGCTGACCTCTCCGAGTTGATTTTCAATCCAGTAGACTCCGGTTTTTCTTGGAATGTAGTTGCAAATCCTAAGTTTTTTGGCATGCCTGTCGCCTATAAGATTTGGCAGTGCTTCAAACTCTTCCAGAAAGACAACTCCATAGCTCGACGAGCGCTCGATGAGGAGATGAAGTAGATCCACGGTGGCAAGTACGTCAGCCATAGCTCTATGGGCTGGCTGGTGATCAAGTTTTAGGGCACCAGCAATAGTGGACAACTTGAAATTTGGAACTTCACCGCGCAAGAGCCGTCGGGAGAGAGTCAAAGTGTCAATTGTCGCGTTATCAATCTTGGCACTTGGCCAATATCTCGAGACCGCTGCACCTAAAAACGAGAGGTCGAACCTTACGTTATGGCCTACAACCACGGTATCTTCTGTCATCTCATAGAAGCGAGTTATAGCCTCTTCAAGCGAGGGTGCTCGCTCAAGCATTGCAGGTCGGATGCCTGTCATCTCGCTTATAAATGGAGTGATCTCTCCTTTTATCGCCACTAGAGTTTCGTAAGAGTCAATCACCCTACCTCCTTGGACCACAACGGCAGCGATCTCGGTGATCTCGTTGTCGATCGCTGAAGTGCCGGTGGTCTCGACGTCGACCACTAGAAACTTGATTTTATCGAGGTAGGAATCTTGATGGTGAAATTCAAGTTGCATTGTCTGCGTCCCGGTGATATCTAGATAGAACATACGTACGACAATATCTTAGGCTTGTAATATCTGAGATGGTGTTGGTGGAGCCAAGTCAGATGAAAGTCTTGATAGCTTTTCGCATTTGGAGCAAATGTTTTTTGTAGCTGGCTTGGTCGTCGTCGCTTTATGGATCAAAGTTTTCACGAGTTTCAATTTGGCGGTTAGACTGAAAGGTCGTGTAGTGTTTCATCTTGGTTGCGTTGATTGTAGGACTTCGAGGTACCCTTGATTCGAACTGCGGAGTTGTAATGACTCTTGTTGAACGGTTGTTCTTCTCAAGATAAGAGCATTTCTGACGAAGTTTGAAGGGTTCGAGTTATTAGTAGGTGGCATCGCAATGATAGATTTGAGGCGCTTTGGTCCTCTTCGCTTATTTTGCGGTTATCCCCAGAGCCGTGCTTTGAAGTTCGATTGGCGCTGCTCCTAGTTGAAGCGACACGTCAGAGGCCTTAAAAGGTCTCTATTTTACAGGTTTATTTTTAGATAGAAACGAAGATTTTGCCACTATGAGTTCCGTTCAAATGCCTAAATATCGTTGTGATAACTGTGGCAATAAGACCAGATTTGACGTTGTAGCTTCGGAGCGATCGAAGTCTTTCTTCCATTACAGCCTTGGGGGAGAACTTGGTATCGAATCTCGTGAGGTTTTGGAGTTTGTTGTAGAGTCGGTTACTTGCCGATGGTGTGGTTCGAATAAGTCCGTAGTCGACGATAGTGCCGAAGTTGCAGCATCTATAGAGCAGTGACTTTTCTAGGTTGAGCTCAAATTAGGTGAAAGATCTCGCTTGCTACTAAAGCGCTGCCAAGACTTTAGCCTGTGTATTGGTCGGAAGCTATTTATCAAAGAGAACCATGAGGAGCCGTCAGGGACGGCTTATCTCTAAGTTGTTAGATTCATGATGACATTGGTCATGATTGCGATCGAAAGTTTTCACATTCATTTAGGATTAATAACATCTAGATAGTGTTAATTACTGGCGTGGTGGATTACGGACTTGGGCCACAAGTATGGCCTTTGTTCACCATGGTAGGTATTGAAGAATTGAGTTAGGGCAGGAATAGATGGCGAGCGAACTAACTGTAGAGTTGACTACTAAGAAAGAGCGATCCAAGCCAAAGCCGTGGCAGATGGCCAAAGTCACCGATATTATTGTCGAGACACCAGAGACAAATACCCTTCGAATTGCAGTGCCTGAGGCGGATCCGTTCCTTCCAGGTCAGTATTACAATATTAGAATTCCAATTGAAGGTCGTCCTCGCCCTATTCAAAGAGCATATTCAATCGGATCATCTCCGCACCCGGATTCCTCAATAATCGAGGTAGGCATCAGGGAGACTCCAGGAGGTCTGGTGTCGCCGGTTCTGGTGCGACAAGTGGCACCGGGAGACCTTTTGGAGGTACGTGGGCCCTACGGTGCTTTTACTTGGACCCAAAGTGATGGTGGTCCCGTGCTTTTGATTGGGGCAGGTTCTGGTGTTGTGCCTTTGATGGCCATGATTCGATATCAAATTGCTATGGGTACTTCAATTCCTATGCATCTTCTTTTTTCGTCCAAAAGTTACGAATATGTTATCTATGGTCGGGAGTTAGAGGAACTAAGCGCCGAATATGACTGGCTAGAGGTGAGCCATTCATTTACGCGTGATCCGGATGACGCTAGGGCGAGATACCATCGTCGCATCGACGCTCAAATGCTTGAAGAGATATATGGTGAAGTATCCGCTCGCGTTGCTTATATATGTGGGCCTCCTGAGGTGGTAGACCTCTCTGAAGAGATTCTTCTTCGGTTGGGAATGGACCCAGATGGTGTGCGTACGGAAAAATACGATTGATCTATGACCATCTTGGTGGATAGACCAATGTGGGAGTTTCGTGGGGTGATGCATGCGCATTTAATCTCGGATCATTCGCTTGTGGAACTACACGATTTTGCATTCATGCTTGGGTTTCCTGAACGCGCTTTCCAAGGAGATCACTATGACATTCCGGACTTTCTGATAGACGCAGCCCTGGAACTAGGCGCACAACAAGTGGATTCTAGGGAGCTTGTGCGACGGTTGAAGCTATCTGGACTTCGACTAAGTCCAAAGCAAAGAGACAGGGGCGGTCACTCCTAGTACCTGTAATCACTCAAGGCACGTGGATAGCAAATTGACTGGATTTGAAGATCGATTTGGCGATGTCGTGGTCGACCAATCGTCTCTGTTGCGCGGAAATAATGATGGAACTTTATTTAGAACTTGAGGCGAAGTCTCTGGAATTGGGGCTAATTGGCTTTGGGGTGGCACCTATAAGGCGTTTTAGAAATGTCTTGGTAATGCTCAAAGATCGCAAGGAGATCGGTCTAGCCGATTCCATGGAGTTCACCTATCGAAACCCTAAACGATCGACCGATCCCTCGGCGATCTTAGATGGTGCGCGTTCCATGGTTACTCTTGGTCTTTCGTATTATCCATCCACGGAAATTGCGATTGAATTTTCCTCTCCAATTGCTAAATATGCGCGGAGCGACTTCTATTCGATCTTGCGGGATCGCCTTGAGACTTTGGCGAAATTGATTCGATCTAAAGGGTTTAAGGCTGTAGTTGTCATGGACTCTAACGCGCTTGTCGACAAAGAGGCTGCTGTGCGAAGTGGTTCTGGCATCTATCTAAAGAATTCACTGCTTTCCATACAAGGCCATGGAAGTTTTGTCGTAATTGGAACCATTATTACAGATGCTGAGATTGAGAGGTCGCCAAAGCGCTCTCGGATTACGGGTTGTGGGAGTTGTACTTCGTGTATTCAAGCTTGCCCCACCTCTGCCATTGGCCCTAACGGCACAATCGATGCACGGCTGTGTATATCTTGGGTACTTCAGCGACCCGGAGGGATTGACCCTGCCCTGAGGAGCCGCATTGGCGTTCGAATCTATGGGTGTGATATCTGTCAAGACGTATGTCCCTACAATGCGAAACTGAAGGCTAATGAACCTCACTTGGATGAGGTGGTTTCCGATCTTATAGCAATTTTAGGCCTCGGCGATCAGGAATTATTGGAGCGGTTTTCTCACCTTTATATCTACAAGCGGGACGTAAATACTCTACGGCGCAATGCCTTAGTAGGCCTCGGAAACTCTAAAGCATTACAGCTCCAAGAGTTCCACAGGGTATTAGAGGTCTTGAGGAACTACTGCGAAAGTGACGATTTGATCTTGGTGGAGCATGCCAAGTGGGCCCTAGATCAACTTACTTAGTTTCTCGAAGTGGCAGTCCCGAAAGCGACAGTACCTTCTGTGGTGCGCGCTCTTATTCAAATTGAGATCGAGTAGTTTGAATAGCGAGCAGTTTGTCCTTCGGATTTCTTCCGGAGCTAGGAGGTGTGCTTAGGACAAAGTAGCCCATTCAGAAGTCGCTAGACTGTGGAAGATTTTCCAGGGTGATTCGGATAATTTTTAGCTCCCTTTGATCATGCGTCTGGCTCATTGCACTTCTCGAAGGATTTTCATCTTGTTTCACCTTTTGAGATAAAGACCTATTATCATGACTGAGACCAAAAAGTAATCGAATCGCAAGTATCTCAATGGAGGAATGTGACCTTTAAGCGCTCAAAAAAGTCCCTTAGCTGGAAGGCGAATCAAAAGCTAGCGCCTGTGAGGCATTTTTTGGTGACCAACGACTTTCCTCCCAAGGTAGGTGGAATCCAAAACGCATTATTTGAGATCTACAAGCGACTACCACCTGAATCGTTCGCGGTCATAACGCCACACTATCCGGGGGACGATGACTTTGACAGTGGGTTGCCCTTTAAGGTAATTAGGGTTAGGTGCAAGAATCTGCTACCTACTAAATCATTTGTACGAACCCTTGAGGACCTCATTGATCAGATGAATCCCCAAAGCGTAGCACTGAATCCAATTTTACCAATTGGGATGCTCTCCAAGAAGATCGATAGAGATGTAACTATTCTTCTTTGGGGAGCTGAGGCGGTTATTCCCGCTCGACTTCCTGTTTTGAGGTCGTTGGTCAAGCAAGCTCTGTCGGGCGCAAAGGGGGCGATCTCGTGTGCCAACTACACCCTAGATGCTCTTTCGAATGTGCTTTCCCCACAAGCAATGGCCCAATCTACAGTAGTCTATCCCGGTGTAGACAGTGCGAGATTTGAACCTGCGACCAAATCACAAAAGGCGGAGTTGAGGGTCAGATATGGCTTTGCAGATGACGCATTTGTCATATTTTCAATCTCACGCTTGGTCCCTAGAAAAGGTATGGATGTCCTGATCTCAGCTGCGGCCTTGGCAATGGCAGAGATACCTAACCTGGTGGTGGCGATAGCAGGAGATGGAAGGGAACGTCGCCGACTTGAAGCGCTGGCAAAGGAGTCTTCTGCGCCAATTCGATTCTTTGGACGGGTGAGCAACGATGAATTGGTGAGTTTTTATCAACTTTCCGACCTCTTCTCGATGCTTTGTTACAACCGGTGGTTTGGACTAGAACAAGAAGGGTTTGGCATCGTATTTTTAGAGGCAGCCGCATCGGGTCTTACGATAATTGCCGGTGATTCCGGGGGGTCAGCAGAAGCAGTTGGAGGCCAAGGCTTTGGCTTTGTTCTGCGAGATCAAAGAGACCCCAAGGCTG
The DNA here is from genome assembly GCF_904848545.2 of Acidithrix sp. C25. Lineage (NCBI taxonomy): Bacteria > Bacillati > Actinomycetota > Acidimicrobiia > Acidimicrobiales > Acidimicrobiaceae > Acidithrix > Acidithrix sp. C25. The sequence goes on along the minus strand of NZ_CAJHCI020000006.1, from coordinate 1,457,713 downwards.
TTGCACAAAAGATCATTGAACTCTATAAAGATCCTAATCTACGCAGCCAAGTCTCGTCGGCGGCTCGAGAGAGGTCGCTTAGGGACTTCAACTATGAGATGCTTGCCGATAAATGGCGTAAATATTTTCAGTTATAGGTTTATTCGGTCGTGTGGTAGGGTCTTGTTTGCTAGATATAGAGATATTTTGGCAAACAAGGGTCCTTGGTAACAGGTTTTTTTTGAAACAATTGATTATGATAGCTTTGGCGTGATTAATGAAGCGTCATTATCAGCGATATGTAAGAGTCCGCTCAATGTTTATTGATGTGTGACCAATAGGTTTAAACTGGAACGGCGAGGTGTTTTATGGACAAGACTGTTGAGACCGCGATTGTAGCAGCAAGTCCTGGCGATTGCTACAACATCGCGATTGACTTTGAACGATATTCAGAGTGGGCTGGCGATATCAAGTCTGTTGAAGTACTTGAGCGTGATGAATTAAATCGCGGCAAGCGCGTCTCTTTCAGGGCAGCTGCCTTTGGCCGTAGCGCTGCATACACCTTGATTTATTCATATGGTGACTCGGATCTTCCTACGATAACTTGGTCGCAAGAGAAGGCAGACCTCACATCTAAATTGGATGGTCGTTATCTCTTTACTCCAACCAAGGATGGAATGACTGAGGTAAGTTACTCTCTAGAAGTTGATCTATTGGTGCCAATTCCAGGGTTCGTGAAGCGTCGTGCCGAGGCAAAGATTGTCCATAGTGCTCTAAAGGATCTTAAGACGCGCGTAGAGGCAAAGACGAATCATGACGGCGCAAACCGACATTAGTGTTATCTTTTAGGGTTGGCTTTGATTTGGGCGGGACAAAACTCGCTGGAGTTTTGGTCGATCAAAATTTGAAGCCTGTTGCTTCTTGCTTCGTGCCTGCCCCCACTCATGGACAGTGGCTAGGGGAGGCGATGATGGACGTAATTGGGCGCCTATGTATGACCGCCAAGATCGTTCCAGGACAGATCGAGGCCGTTGGTGCCGGCTTGCCCGCTTTGATAGCCCCAGGCGGAGCCATTCAAAGCTGTGCTCATCTTCCTAGCCTCGTTGGCATGGACATTCAAAACGAGATACAAAGTGCAGGTCGGTGGAGAGTTCATCTTGAAAATGACGTCAACTGCGCAGCTGTAACCGCGATGGCGAATCACGGTAGTTCGTTTCTGCTTTTGACTATTGGTACGGGTATCGGTGGTGCGCTCGTTGAAGATGGAAACCTGCGACGGGGTTTTAGAGGTTTTGCAGGTGAATTTGGACATATGGTGATTGCCGTAGGCGGAGACCAATGCGTCTGCGGTAAACGTGGCTGTGCGGAGGTCTATGCATCGGGTAGTTTTTTAGCTTCACGAGCTCGACGGGCTATGGAGCAGGGCCGTCTAAATGAAATACCCGATGATGCGGACGCAACGTCAATAACATGGACCAAACGTATCTTTGAGATTGCTGCTACCAACTTGGTCGCAAATCGGATTGTTGAAGAGTTCTGCTCCTATTTGGCAGTAGTCATCTCTAACTTAATTGAGGCAACAGATGCCAAGATGGTTTTGATAGGCGGAGGAGTCTCTGCCTCATTTGATCTCTTTGAGGAAAAGTTGAACCATGCCTATCTCTTGGCGATGCCCAGCGATCGCCTTAGGCAAGATATTGTCTTTCAAGCGATTGAATTTGGACCATTGGCCGGCGCTATCGGCGCGGCTGCAATTGCGTAACCTCATATCCATAACTCCCTAGCTTTGTGAATTGAGCTTTGTGAATTGAGCTTTGTGAATTGAGCTTTGTGAATTGAGCTTTGTGAATTGAGCTTTGTGAATTGAGCTTTGTGAATTCTTAAAGCTTTTAGCCCTGCGATGATGCAATTGCCCCCCCCCACACAAAAGGTGTCAGTTGGCCGTCTCGAGACGAACCCTAAATCTATAGTAGACACCCGTCTTTTACCTGTGGCGTCTTTTTGGTTAGCGTTTTTCCCAAGGCGATTGAGCGGTTTGATTCTTTGGTTGTGGCTGAGGGCCTCCAGGTTTATGGTTACCTTCTTCTACTTTTTGTTGCTTTGTGGCGACCCATTCCAGATTACATTATCTATCCGAAAAGGCTCTATCCCAAAAGGCTTAGTCTTTTCCTGGGTGAGCGAACCCAGGGGATCACAAAGATGAGTTTTTGAGGAAGAGTTGAACGTGGCGACCTAGAACTCTTTATTGGTGATTCGTAATGATGCTCGCAGGGGATTTCCGTCTCTGTATGCGTGGGCCTGTTTGATGGTCGCCATCTAATCATACTTTAATGAGGCAGTCTTGGTCGTATAAGGGTTTGGGGGGCATGTGACAAGAGGATGGACCTCCTTAGAGTTGATTTTATGATTATTCAGCCATATTTTCAAGCTGAACGATCAAAAGCGACCATACTAAACTAATACAATGGAATTTCGCAGAATTAATGGTTTGCCCCCGTATGTCTTTGGGATTATCGATTCGATAAAGAAGGATCTGCGCCGTGCTGGCGAAGATGTAATTGATCTAGGATTTGGAAATCCAGACATACCTTCTCCCGAGCTCGCAGTCGCAAAGTTGACCGAGGCGGCACATAATTCGCGGAATCATCGTTACTCTTCTTCGAAGGGTATCCCCAATTTGAGGCGTGCGGTTTCTAGCCTCTATTTGCGAAAATATGGCGTAGAGATTGACCCCGATACTGAGGTCGTTGCCACGATTGGCGCCAAAGAGGGTCTCTCTCATCTGATGTGGGTCCTTGTGGGACCGGGAGATACAGCATTAGTGCCGTCGCCATCGTACCCCATTCATATTTGGGCTCCTCTCTTCGCGGGTGCGGAGGTTCGTCAAGTTCGTTTGGGCGAGCCCGGGTCGTCACCCGAAACTTTTTGGGAGAACTTGCTGGAGGCATATGAGTCCACCTGGCCTAAGCCTAGAGTAATCGTTGTCTCCTTTCCTCATAACCCAACGACAATGTGCGTAGATCTACCATGGATGAAGCGGTTGGTAGACTTTGCTCGCGAACGTGGGGTGATTATTGTTCACGATTTTGCGTATTCCGATACCGCCTTTGATGGGTACAAGCCACCTTCGATTATGCAGGTAGAAGGAGCTAAGGAGTGCGCGGTCGAGTTCTACACTCTGACCAAGGCTTACTCGATGGCGGGCTGGCGGATTGCATTTATGGTTGGCAATAAGGATGTCGTTGCTGCCTTGACCAAGTTGAAGAGCTATCTTGATTACGGGGCATTTCAACCGATTCAGATCGCGGCAACAGTGACTTTAAATGAGTTGGATGAATATCCGCCACTGGTGAATGCTCAGTATCTAGCACGTCGAAATGCGCTATGTGATGGTTTAGCCAAGATCGGTTGGGAGATACAAAAGCCAGCCGGGACTATGTTCGTATGGGCGCAGATACCAGAACCGTATGCGGAGTACGGATCGCTTGAGTTTGCTAAATTTTTAGCGACTCAGGCAAATGTGGCTACCTCGCCTGGCAATGGTTTTGGTCCTGGTGGCGAAGGCTTCGTGCGGTTTGCGCTGATTGAAAACGAGCTTAGGATTGCCCAAGGAATTAGAAATCTCAAGCGAGCCCTTGTGAAACTTTAGAGTTCGAGCCGATGTGCCGGGTGGTGAACCAGGGTGCTTCCAGACGGTCAGATAGATTTGCTCGAGCCAGGGCGATACAAGCCTTAATCATCTATGGATAGCCTCGACCTCTAGAGTCAGCTGGGGTCCTTTTAACTAAGGAATTGATCTATGGGGTGTTTTGCCTGGCAGTTCGAAAAGGGTAAATGATTGATCGATTTTTTGGTTTTTGAATAGATCGGTTCTGTGCAGTAGCTTTCTTTGATGGCGGCACTGACGTACTATCGAGCAGCGCACTTGGGTGAGTTACTCGAGTAGATCACCTGGCTAATGCGCTTTAGCATCGGTTTTGACTGCTTTGTGGCCTCTATTGTAAAAGGGTGGACGAGTAATTTCAGTTTCGCAGTTTGTTTCTTTTGGAGCGGTGGCGATTGTATTTATCGTTGTTCCTGGTCCAAGTGTTTTATTTACTATCGGAAGAGGCATAGCTTTAGGTTCTAGGGCTGCTGTGGGGACAGTTCTAGGGAACTCGGTAGGAGTGTTTGTCCAGGGCTCTATTGTGGCTTTTGGAGTGGGGGCGATATTGACCCACTCTCCCGCAATAAGAACGATTTTAAGGATAGGCGGCGCTCTTTATCTTGCTTATTTAGGAGTTCGAACTTGGCGTCATCGACACGATAGGGTAAATGTTGAGATAGATGGTACCACCCAAATGCCCATGGCTAAGGTAATTGCAGAGGGTGTTTGGGTTGGTTTTGCCAATCCAAAGACGGCTGTCTTCATGGCCGCTATCTTGCCTCAGTTCGCAAATTCACGTTATGGGAATCTCAGCTGGCAGATGCTAGCTTATAATCTTGAGTTTGGGATCATGGGCTTCATCTCCGATAGCGTATATGGTATTTTAGCAGGTACCTTTAGAGGCTGGCTCTCGGGTTCTAGCCGTCGACTGGCTAACCTAAGTGGCGCCGGGGGTCTTTTGATTGTTGTGATGGGAGTCAGTCTCTTAATCTTTGGCGGATAAGACTAACGATCAAGGGGTTGGTGTTGATGAACAAGATTTACCGTTTTGCGATGGCTGGTGAAATCTGTTCGTAATAGTAGGGATATAAGGTTTTAAATCGTGGCTAAATATGTGATGAGAATATGGTTGGATGATCGACCCGGCGCCTTAGGTGCAGTTGCATCACGAATTGGCTCGGTAAAGGGCGATCTTGTCGGAATAGAGATTTTAGAACGAGGAGGTGGCAAGGCTATCGATGAAATTATCGTCGAGATCTCGAACCCTGACCTTTTGGATTTGGTGATTAGGGAGATACATGAGGTCGATGGCGTAGATGTGGAAGACGTTAGACCGTGGCCACACGACGAGCATGATATCCGCCTAGCGCCACTGGAGATAGCTACGAGGTTGATAGACGAGCAGGAGGTTGATTCCCTGCTTATGTCTTTGACTAAGAATGTCCTAGAGGTTTTTGAACTTACTTGGTGCGGCGTTGTAGATATTGAAAAAGAGATAGTGACAGGTCTCAATGGTCAGGCACCGCCTTTGACTTGGATATGCGCATACGCGCTAGGCGGAAGTGCGCGTGGAACTCTGGATATCTCTAGTTCAGGTTCTGAGGAGATCATGCTATATGGTCTGGACTATGACGGTTTGAAGTTTGTTGTCGCGCGCGAAGGGCGACCATTTAGAGCTCTAGAGAGATCTCAGATTTGGATGATTGCTCGAATATGTGGTCAGCATGCCAAGCTTCTAAGACTCGTATCGCTCTGACTTTAGGTTTAGGTAGTTTTTGCTATCCAGATTTAGGGTGTGCTACTTCTTGCTATCCGTTTTTGACATGTAGTCACTTTTTTTGCGGCCAATGCTTTAAATTCTTTACCGATTGCCCTTGGGCTTTGCTAATAAATAGAGACAACGAGCCGCCATGGCTCATGCCATATATGCAAATCGAATGATTTTCCAACTAGATAGGATTTCAAAAGGTACTTTCGCCCGGCAATCAATTAATGAACCAAGTGCTAACTCGGGTTCTATAACCGCCTAAATTGTGTTGTGCATCTTGCTTGGTGGGTTGTTGATCAACTCTAACCTAAAGGCAGTCTCAGGTCGTGTGAAGATACCTTGTACAATTAGATCTCGTCTAAAGTCAAGATACTCTTCAAGAATCTTAATCGCTGAAGGCGATATTTCCTCGTTGAGCTTCGCGGCGGGTTTTTGTATCTTTATGAGTCTTTGCGAGGTGGCCAAAGTCTATATGCTAGAGGATCTTTGCTATATATTTATTCCAGTTTTCCCTTCTAGCCTTAGCGCTGTAGGCGCTTGGGCTAGGGTTAAAGGTAGAAGTTGACCTTGTTATCTCGGCTACCTGAGGCAGGTCAATCACTTCTTGTGAGATACCCGCCAAAAGCGCTGCTCCAAAGGCAGTTGCCTCTGAGGCTTTGGCTCGTACAGTAGGAATTCGTGTCTGGTCAGCTTGGAGTTGGCATACGAAATTACTTGTGCTCAAGCCTCCATCGGTACTTAGGGTCTCCACCTTTGATCCAGAGGCCCTCTCCATCGCCTCGATTACCTCTTGGGTGCGCATTACGACGCCTTCGATGCTAGCTCGGATGATATGGGCTGGGGTAGTAGCAGTCGAGATTCCAAAGATTGCGCCCCGAGCGTCGGTCCGCCAATATGGAGCGCCAAGCCCTTGAAAGGCTGGTATCACAACCACACCGTCACTGCTTTGCACAGAGGAAGCCATTGTGTCGATCTCAGAGTAGTTCGAGATAAGTCCCAGACTGTCTCGGAGCCAACGCATAACGACACCCGAAGTAAATATAGACCCTTCTAGACAGTAGGTTGGTGATTGATCGCCAATCTTCCAGGCTATCGATTCAAGAACCTCTGTCTTGGGTGAGATACGCTTTTGTCCCACGTTTGCAACTGCGAAGGTTCCAGTTCCGTGCGTTACCTTTGTCGACATCGGCGTGATCATGCCTTGACCAAAGAGAGACGATTGTTGATCACCGATTATCGAACCAATGGTGACTCCGGAAAACGGCATACCAGGGGCGATCGCAAGGGCTATCTCAGCGGTATTTACAAGGTTTGGCAAGTGTTTGAAGTCAATGCCAAAGATTTCTGTTAGTTCTTCGTCGAAGGCCAGCGAATCTAGATTATAAAGGAGTGTTCGCGAGGCATTCGAAGGATCAGTAACCGGTTCGATTGCTGGATTTGCCCCCATCAGATGCCAGGCAATAAAGGCGTCAACGGTTACTAGCTTTGGCCTTCTGGCACTTGCAAGATAACCGTTCTTCGTCAGCCAAGTCATTTTTGTTGCAGAGAAGTAGGGGTTGAGCTCAAGGCCGGTCTTTTGCCGTATGAGGGGTGACAGACCTTGATCGATTAAGTCACTGCAGAGATCTAAACCTCTACCATCTTGCCAGGAGATCGCGTTGTAGCAAGCCTTGCCGCTCTCAGAGTCGAAGGCTATTACAGTCTCTCTCTGATTGGTGATGCCGATGGAAATTGCTCGTGCTGGCATTTTTTTGAGCTCGTTCTCGAGCAGTCTGAGAACTTCAAGGGCCGCACTGAGGATTTCAGCTGGATCTTGTTCTACATACCTGGGCTCTGGGAAAGAGAGGCCGATCTCTTTCGCAAAGGCCGCTTGCGCTTGTCCCTGGAGATCATAAGCGATTGAACGTACCGAAGATGTTCCAATATCTAAAGCAACTAAAAGATCCATGGAATAAACGATAGCCTAATGAAGTGCCTGCGATGTAGGTTTTTTAACTATGAACCTACTGACGGCGAGTAATCGTAACTGTCACAAATGGGGTAGAGGACTGACCTCCAAAGTAGATGCCCTTAAACGGAGGAACGTCGCTGTAATCGCGTCCTTTGGCCACAGCAACGTACCGTTGATCTGTGCGTTCGACTGCGTTGGAGGTATCAATTCCGATCCATCTTCCGAGCCAAACTTCGACCCATGCATGACTTTCGCCGATGGATGATTCGCCTACGATTGGGTCTCGACCGGGAAAAAGATAGCCCGAGACGTAGCGGGCTGGAATTCCACTGGCCCTAAGGGCCGCAGTTGTGGCATGACTAAAGTCTTGACATACTCCGAGCCCAACAGCTAGTGCATCGGCAGCGCTTGATTGGACCGAGGTAATGCCGCTTTGGTAGGAAAGATGCTCAGTGATCCATTCGATTGCTCTATTTAGGCCGTCTATGGGTGTCGATTGGCCTCTTACTAAATCACGAATCTCGCTCGCTTGGTCGGCACTCACGGTGGTGTAGGGGGTCACCATTAAATGTTCGGCAAAGTCATCTTGAATTGCTTCAGATCCAATGAAGTCCCAGGAGACTTCAGATGAAGGGCCACTGTAATTCCGTACCTCCACATGGGACTCGGCGGTGATCTCAAGGTGATCATGCACTCGGTGGAAGTCAAAGGCTGTGACCGCTGTCCCAAAGTAGTCGCGGTAGGTGTAAAGAGTCGCTCGAGGTGAGACATTTACCAAAGAAGAAAGGAGGAGTTGATTGCCACCAGATCGTGGAATCATTCTTACTTCGTTATAGCTAGAGTAAACGGGCTCTTGGTATTGATACCTTGTTTTGTGGGTTATTTCAAGACGCCAGGTCAAATCCAAACCTCCGATCGCTGGGGAATCGCTTTTGACAGATCTCGAAGGGGGGAAAAGAATGTTGAATTGAATAGGTTGAAGAGATCGCTTTGAGTCTCGGTGATTTCATCGATTCTCTCCAAGAGGCTACTACCGGTCATCTCGCCAACACGAGGATATGACAGACGGGCAATGAGCCTTGCGAGCGAAGGAGGTATAATGTCGCTTGCATTTAGATCCCTGATATTGCGAGATAGAGATAGAAGCGCGCTCTCGAGCTGAAGGTTTAGATAGAGAACCGACTTGGGGAAAAGAGTCTCTCGGAGTAAAAAGGTTATTGCCAGTTCTTTCTCCACAGGGCGTTGAACCGCTCGTATGTAGGCCTCGTGACCTCCGATGCACCGTAATACAACTACCCAGTCCTCTTCATTTGGATCTAGAAGTTTTACTCTCAGTAGGCGTGTCGTCAGATCAATCTGTTCGATGGCCCTTCCCATATGCAGAAATAGCCAGGCTTGATCACGATTCATGGTAGTGTCCCCTAGGCCTCGGGCTGCCGCTGATCGATCTTTGATCCAGGCATAATAGGCGTGAGGCGAATGGCCGAGATCGGTAATGAATGTACGTAATAGGCGTGAGTAAGTTACGTTTATTGACTCCCAAAGTTCCAGGGATATGGCATCTCGAGCGCTTTTCGCATTTTCCCATGCCTTTTCCATGCAGCATATTATGGAACTTGGATGGTCTCGATCTATTGAGAGTCTCATTGCTAGTGCTTCGAATGGTTCGTCGATTTGTTCCATGGCGACCATCGCTTGAATCTCGTTGGTCCACCGTTTTTGCTGAGTTGTGGTAGTTCCGATTAGATCGTGTAGATGGACATCCAAAAGGCGTGCCGTTGCCTCTGATCGCTCTAGATAGCGTCCCATCCAAAAGAGCGACTCGGCGGTCCGTGCTAATACAATGTTGAAGCGATTTTTCACTGTAATTGTGCCTTTGACTGGCCCGAATTGGGAATTGATGAAAGGATGTCAATATCGGCTAAAGCTAGGGCGGATGTAGCTTGGGATTCAATATGAATGCGATCTCTATTGTGTCTATCTCGAAGCACCCAGGTGTCCTTGGACCCACCACCTTGTGAGGAATTTACCACCATGGATCCCTCTGGCAGTGCGACACGCGTAAGTCCTCCTGGTACTACCCAACGACCATCTGGACCAGAGACAATGAATGGTCGAAGGTCCACATGTCTTGGGGCAAGGCCGGAACCGACGATCGTAGGTATCGTGGAGAAGTTGACGACGCGTTGAGCTATCCATCCCCGAGGATTTTTTGTCATTGCCTCGGCTACTTCACTAAGTTCGCGGTCGCTTGCAGATGGGCCGATCACTATTCCTTTTCCTCCACTCGCGTCCACCGGTTTTATGACCAGCTTGTCGAGGTTTTCAAGGGAATATTTCATTGCGTCTGGATCTTCCAGGCGATAGGTATCAATATTGGATAGGATGGGCTTTTCATGTAGGTAGTAGTCGATTATGTCAGGTACATATGTGTAAAGCAACTTATCGTCACCCACTCCATTGCCGATCGAATTGGCTACAACTACGTTATATGCACGTGCACTATTCAAAAGGCCAGGAACCCCCAGAAGCGAATCTGGGCGATATTGGGTAGGGTCAATATATTCATCATCGATTCGACGATAGATTACGTCTACCTTTAGGTCACCTTCTGTGGTTCTGACGAAGACCTCATTGCCTCGACAGAATAGATCTCTGCCTTCAACTAGAGGAACACCCATTTGGCGCGCCAGAAATGAGTGTTCAAAATATGCAGAGTTGTAAACGCCAGGTGTCAATACGACTACTAAAGGGTCAGTTACCCCAGCTGGGGCCTGATCGAGTAGTGCTGATAGGAGTTTTGAAGGATAGTCGCCAACCGGTTCAATCTCGTAGCTTTCGAATAGTTCTGGCAAGATTCGGGCCATTGCTCTCCTGTTTTCAAGGACGTAGGAGATCCCCGAAGGCGTCCTAATGTTATCTTCGAGAACTACTAATTTTCCAGTTTCATCTCTAATCAAGTCAAGGCCAGCAACTGTTATTCGAACTTGATTGTGCCCGGAGATTCCTGCAGCTTTGCGCGAATACTGGGATGATCCGACTATTAAACGGCGAGGGATAACTCTGTCCCTTAGTATCTCTTTTGCGCCGTAGATATCGTCTAGGAATGCTTCGATCGCCTTAACCCGTTGCGTTAGTCCTAATTCAACGCTGCGCCATTCGGTGGAGGTGACAATTCTTGGAATTGGATCCAGTGGGAATGTTCGCTCCTGGCCACCGAGTGAGAAGGTTATGCCTCTGGCTTTGAAGCTTTCTTCACACTCCAAGGTGCGCCTTTTGAGCTTATCTATGCCCATGGATTCGATTGCTCGTGTCAATAGACCCCAGTTGTCAATGCCGTCTTTTGAATCGTTTTTCATCTCGTCAAAGATGCCGATACGCGGTGAATAATTCTGAAGTGGACTTTCCATTATAGCTATTTAAAGATAGCCGATTTTTTAGGCGTTTTCAGGGAGAATTGTTTCTGTTTTATAACGAGTAGAGGTCTTTCGACTATATGGTTCCCCCTGTCCAAGGAAGTTGGCGAAATTCTCCCTCGATGTTCTTGGAATCAAAGCGAACTAATCAGCTGTTGATTTATCACTTCAGTGGAATCGGGCGCTAAAAACAGTGGAATTTCTATCGCGCTCAGACGAGGCGACGCCTGCGGTTCATGTTCATCGAATGAGCTAACCAATGGCCTTAAGCCACCTTTTGAGTTGTCAATGTTGATCTCTTAAAGTGGCTCTTTTTGGGCATAGCAGGCCAAGTGGTCGCGCCATTTGTCTTGAATTTTGAGCGAAGTCGAGATAGGCCGAGATGGACAGTAAGAGCCAAGGATTGAGAATAAGGTACATAGCTGATAAAAAAGACTGTGGCCGAAGTATCCTTGGCTCCATTGACTCTAGATACAAGTCAAGGCCATCCTGAAAGAGATGACATTCTAGCTATTTTTTTTATTTGCAAAATCTTCAAAGACCTCTTTGAGACCGTGTCTGATATCCACTTTAGGGGCATACCCGAGTGCCTTTGCCTTTGAGATGTCTACCTTGACACCGCGCATCTCTCCGGTTCGAGCCGGGCCGAAGTTCGCTGGTACCTCTATACCTGTTACCTCTTGGGTGAAATCTATTATCTCTTTTACGCTAAAACTTTCACCTGAGCCAATTGAGACGGGGCCAACCCAATTGCGGGTAATTGCTAGCTCGAAGGCGTCGGTCACGTCACTTAGGTATACGTAATCTCGCCACTGCAAGCCATCGCCGTAGATTTCCAATGGTGGACCTCCCAAAAGGGAGCGCATGATACGGGGAACGATCGAATCTTTCTTGAACATGTCGGTTCCATAGACGTTGGTGAGGCGAAGTGGAGCGACAGTCATTCCGTATGAGTCTTGATATGAGGCGCTTAGCATTTCGTTGGCCGCCTTAGTGGCTCCGTATGGCGTGAGAGGATAAAGGACGTTTTTCTCACTGAGAAGTTCATTGGAGGCCACTGTGGAGGAATCGCTCAGCGACGGAATGGCGCCGTTGCTCTCTTGGACTTGAGTTGGGGGTTTTGAACTTCCTACTACGGCATTGGTAGATGCAAAGGCAAAGGTCGTGATTCCTCCAAGGCGAGCGGCCTCGAGTAGATTTTGAGTACCGATTACATTTGTGGAGAAGAAGCCCATAGGGTCTTTTTTCGACTCAAGTACGGATGTCTTGGCAGCGAAGTGCGCTATCGCATCGACACCTTTAGTGACTATTTTTGAAACGCTATCGAAGTCTTGAATGTCGCAATTGACACTTTGAATTCCTGGCAAATCTCGATCGTTGCGATCCAGATTTATTACGTCGTAGCCCAGATCTCGAAAGCGAAGTGCAATTCGGGATCCTATGAAGCCACTGGCGCCTGTTACTATAATTCGTTTAGTCAATTGGTTTCCCTTTGTCTGTCTGACAATTCCTAGTCTTACCGGTCGATGCTACCCGTTTGTTTTTCGGTTATTAGATCGAATCTTTAGCGCCCTTTGGTTATAGCAACGTTAAATCTTTCCTAGCGAGGCTATCTCGTTTGAGCAAATGCGGCACTTACCATTAGGATAATCGTTGTGATTAGGCGGATAGTGACGCTCTTGGCATGGATCAAGACTGAAGAAGGTAAAAAGGCTTTTCGTTATAGTCTCACCTCGGTAATTTCGGCAGTTATTTCACAGCTTGCATTTCTTGCCCTTTATGGACTATCGATCCTTGGTGCTAAGTATTCGTCCATTAGCGCCACCCTAATCGGCGCTGTTCCTTCTTATTTTTTAAATCGTTATTGGGCGTTTGAGAAAAAAGAGAGAAATCACTTCTTTTCTGAGGTGGTTCCATACTTTATAATGGCGGTTTTGGGTCTTGTCGCTTCCACCTGGTCGTCAGACTTTGCAGACTCTCATCGTAGCATTGTGGGAAATAGTCGTTTGGCTCAGATAATTTGGGTAGATGGAGCTTATTTTGGTGCCTTTGCTGTACTTTGGGTGGCTAAATACTTTTTCTTGAGGAAGTTTCTCTTTGGACGCGACCAAAAAAAGAGCCAACCCGTGGTCGACACCTCTAACTAGTAGTCTTAAATTTGAGTGTGGCTTTAGTCTTTGAAGTCTTGGTAGATCTTCGAAGGCAGTGCCAGGCGATCTGTTATCTTGTGTGGTTCTCTAACAACGATCTCGCTGTATCCCCACAGCCATTATCTGGGGACAATTTGCGTTGTCATGATTTGGCCTTAGGGTTATGTTGTCGTCATTAGCTGGACTATCAATTTCGGCTTTCCACTCACTCGGCTTAGGCGACTCTATTCAAGGGTCTTTCTTGCTGTGCCATGGGAATCGTCGATCTTGATTTGATGTTCAAAGGCGGTCATGTGATCTGTATCAGCTTGCCGGTTGCGCTCCGAATAGGGATTGCGCCAGCCAAAGCTATCTCTACGTTGGTTGTCCGTATGGACTGATCTACACGCTGGAATTAGGAGACACTTGGCTGGTGTGGAGTGGTTGTGGGTCTCTATATCGTAGGTCCCAATTCGAGATTGTACCGAAGGTTCTTTATCGCCGCCTCTGTCCAATGAGGCCTGCAGATGAGAATCCTTCTTTGGTTTGGCTCTATGACGCAGGCGGGAGAGAACTTCGGTGAGGATGGAACCCAGCGGATTGCTTGAAAGTTTGGCAACCCTGCTAGTTGCCCAGTCCGATTCACCTCTAAAAGGAGGCTTTTTTCGGGGCTTTACCAATATCGTCTACAGCAGATCGTCTTTAGCTGTGCCTTTGTGCGTCTAAGTCCATCCTGGTGCATCGTTGTGTCGTTAGCACTTCGTCTCTAGTGTGCGTCGAGAAATATTTCCACCTATATTTTTAGACATGATATTTCTTTGATATTACTGCAATGTCGGCTCGAGCCTCTTTTATTGCCGTGGGTCTAGGAAAGTATTTTCTGGATCGTATGCCTGAATCGCCCAGGGTTTTGGTGGTTATTTTTGTCTTTTGATCGATTTGTTCTTAGTTCGTTTTGATTCACCGCTATCGCTATCCTTAGAAAGTAGCAACAGGACTACTATTAGGATTAGCCCAAGGCCGGAAGTGGCCAAGGCTAGAGATAAATGGGGCTGTTTGTAGGATGCGTGGATATTGCTTACTCCTGCAGGAATGCTAAAACATATAAATACCCCACATTCTTGGGCAGGCATAGCTTGTGACCCACTCGAACCGCTAGCTGCTTGGTTTGCTATCATCCATCCCTTGGCCCAGGTTTGAGATATTGTAACGACAGTTGGTTTGCTAGCAGAGAACTTGTACGTCATAGAACCATCAAGCTTTATAGATGAAGCGATCAGGCGAGGCATATTCGACGCATTGACAATAGGTGGTGCGGCAAATTCACTTGGATTGGATGGATTTGCAACCGCAGGCATCGTTACTAGAGGAGCGGTGTTTCTTTGGTAGATTTCTAGGCTTCCCAACGTGGTAACTAAATGGTAATGTTGTGGAGTCAGATATTGCGTCAGGGGTGAATTTAGCGTTATATAGCCATTTGCCACTGGAAACGAGATCCCAGCTTCGATGCTTTGGCCAAGATTTCCACTCTTTGGTATGGTTTGCGTTGCCAATACTTGATTGAAGGTCGTCGGTTGATTTAAGGTGTAGGTGTATTGAATAATGCCAGTGGTGCCAATGGCCGATTGTGATGTTAAGCGGCCATAGTGGATCTTCTTCGATCCATTTAGCGAGACTCCGATCGACTTTATAGAACGATCGTAGAGCGTGGTTGAGTTTTCTAGCGATCCTGTGGCAGGATTGAAAACTGCGAAATCTATCAAGATTCGATTGGTTTTGATCGTCTGTCCAACAAAGTTAGACTCGTGCACCGTGGTAAGTGGCGAGTTTGTTAGCCCTGGGGTCATCTGTGATGCATTTGGAATTGTTACGGGATTCGGGCTACCTGTATTGAAGTTATTTAGATATAGCGATCCCGTAGCGACAATGGAAAGCGCGATTGCTTTACCCAACGGCGATACCAATAGCGTGGGATCGAAGCTGGCTTGTTGATGAGACGAAGTGACGGCCTCGTAGTTTCCCAAAGATAGAGATGAGTAGCCCTGAATGCTGGAGATCGAATTGTAGACGTTGAGATTGGGCGTTCCGATCTTTAGGAGGTCGCCGTAGTAGTAAAGGTTGGGGTCATAAAGTCCATAGCGACCATAGCTTTTTTTGACGATGTTGGCAAAAGTTTTGGCGTAGGAGTTGGTTGCCATTATGGTACTAGTCGGAGTATGTTCTCCAAGGTAGCTCTGAAAGGCAAATCCAGCACTATCCAAGATGAAAAGCCCTACCAGAAGCCTCCTTTGGATTACCTTTTTTAATCTCGGGCGCTTTGTGGCAAAGATGCCAATAAAGCCAACTAAGAGAAGGATCTCGAAGAGACTTGACAGGAGGATGGCTTTGAGTGGGTAGTGCGTCCTACCGCCACCGTCAACTGCGGCCACGAATGTCTTGGTGAAGGCTAAAAGAAGTCCGTTGGCCATGGCGATGGCGACTACGAGACCGCCGACGATCCAAAATAGTGTTTTATCGATTCGACGTCTCGCAAAAAGATTACTTAGAGCAGGGACGCTGTAGATGGACAGAAGAAAGTCTAATGCGAAGATGTTTCTTGAAGGAAGTCGCTGGCGATTGTAGATTGGCACATAAAGCATGAGACTTTCTAGCGGAGTAAAAGCCGCTAGCGCCAATAGTGTGGAGATCACAGCTGCTATTGTAAGAATCCGAAGGTACCGCCTAGTTTGTTGCTCCTCGCTTCCAAGATCTATTGCAGGAGAAATGGATCCTGTAGGGATGATGATTCTGAGAAGGGTCCAGATAGCTAGCGCTAAAAAGATAATTCCGATGTAGATGGTGATCTCTTCAAAGACATATGGCCCAAAATAATTGGGTAGGACTGATCCTGGTCCGCCAAAGAGGAAGGGTGCGATAAGGGAGATAAATGAGATGGGATAGAAGGGTCCTGCGGCGGCATAGTTGAAAGGGTGGCTGCCTCTTTGGGATGCTGTGATGAAGGAGTAACCCGGTATCAACTGTGCGCTGGAAAGTAGAATCGCCACTAAAGCTGCAATCGCCAAGAAGGTGACCAGGCGTTTGACTCGTATCTTGAAGGAGATGGCCACCATCAATAGGACCAAAGCCACAAAGATGCCCTCATACAGCATCGCTTCTGGTGCTCCGGAAAGAACCACTAGTGCATATGAGGTGCCAAAGATGACACCTTGCCTCAGTGAATTTTTAGCGCTTGGTTCCTCCGAAAGTCGCAATATTGCACTAACCATGAATGGGAGCATGGCTAGGCCGCCAAGCATATCGAGATGGACGCTTTGCGAGGCAAAGTAGCTCAAAATTGGCGCAAAAAAGGCAACTATTCTTGAGGCTTGAGGGTTGAAATGCAGTCGCTCAAAGAGGCGGAGCATCCCGATTGCGAAGGTGCATTCTAAGATAGAGATAAAGATTATGAAGGCTGGGACTGGGGCAAGGACTAGGTAGAGAACTTCGAGAGGAAAGAAGACTCCAGCGTTGAACCCCGCCAGTAGCGGCGTACCCGACCATGCAAAGATATTCCAGGTTGGTAGGTGCCCACTTCGATAGATCTCACCGGCAAGAAATCTAAGCGGGTTATTTTGCGTTAGGTTATCTGATACGATTACTGGATGGCCCAAAAGGGCAGGCAGACCATTTATAGCTAAATATAAGCCAAGAAGAATAAGCCCAAAGCTAAGGACTCGGTATTGGTCTTGGCGAACACGCAGATAACGCAATTATACGTGTTCCGGTTGCGTTCTGGCTGTTTTGGTATGAGCTAGGACGCTGGTGATGAAGTGCTCTCTAAGGGCAGTCTTTAGCACCACTGCGCTATAGGAAAATGCATATCTGAGATTTTTGCCCTTCTTCGTGACGCCGCCGAAACGGGGTTCCATCACAACTGGAACTTCAGCGAGCTTGCCGCCAGAGATCAATGCACTTATCAGAAGTTCCGAGGACTGGTATTGCGGTTGGTTCAACCGTAGCTCCTTGAGCATCTCTACAGACATTGCCCTGATGCCACTTGACGTATCGGTTACCTTTGTCTTTGTTAGAAGACGAATTAACTTCGCAAAGAAGACGACGCCAAAGTCTCTGAATCGATCTCCGACACGCGTTTCGCCGAGACTTCTTGAGCCTTGGGAGATCGTAGCGTTTCCCGTGATGATTGGTTTCATGACGGCTTCAAGGTCTCTTGGGTCCCACTGTCCGTCTGCGTCCACTATGGCTACAACTTCAAAGTCGGCGCTGATGGCTTCTAAGTAACCTGTTCGTAGCGATGCGCCCTGACCCCGGTTTATAGGAGAAGTGATAACATTTAGCCCCAATTGGTTAGCTATGGCTTCTGTCTTGTCGGTAGATCCGTCATTTATGACAACTATCATCGGCCTATGACCATTTATTTCCTCGGGAAGCTTTGAAGCTACATAGGCGAGGGACTCTTCTTCGTTAAAGGCTGGAATAACGATGAGATATGGAGAATGAGTGCCGTTAGGGAGCATCGACGAAAATTGCTGATGCATGATTTGCTCAATTTCATCTCGCTCAACCGCAAGCTTGCCTAGAGTCTTTGGAAATTTCATATACAGATCCGTCCGCCTTCGTAATCTTCCTTTGACCGCCAGATCTTCAGTTTACCTATCTTCAATGGTGTTTCGTATACCGAAAATGAGATGTCAATTGTGAGATATCAGTTACCTTCATCGAAACATTTGAAGCTGAGATATAGTTGTGATTGAATTATTAATGCAATAAATGCCTGCTCTCTAGTATAGGTGACCCCAAGGCGCTCTCTTTCATGATGCAATGTTACAATGATAGGTTCGCCTAGAAAGCTCCGTGGTCTTTTTGCTGTGAAGGCTGGTTCGATGTGAATGTTTGGGCGATCCAATGGCTAAATCTTTAAATTTTTCCCTTACGGCGATCCAATCTTTAAATTAAATTACATCTTTGTCATTATAGCCCTATTGCGTACATGTAGTATTTGATCATTGTGTAATCACAATATGTTGTGTCTAGAGAGTGATTTGAGGATCGAGGCGGCCATCTCTCGAATAGTGTATTGAGGGTCAACTTTTTCACACTAGTTGCTCGAGTCTTTTGATTTATTGTGAAGAGATTTTGGAGCGATTCTAGAGCCGAGGTGCTAATGCGCATCTCGATGATTGAGTTTTTGGACCCGTTATGGCGCTACGGTGGCATGATTCGTCCATTTGGTTTTTCGTATGATGACCCACGGTTAGTTCGACACTTAGATGACGAAATTGGATTGAAAGGATGAGGGATGTCAACAATTCCACAAAGTTTGAAGCTTGGCATAAAGAGACACTTTACTGAGGCCGGGGTTGATCCTTACTCTTATGTGCTTTGGGAGAATCGAGACTCAAAGATCTCGAACTATCGAGACGGTTCGGTTGCCTTCGAGCAGAAAAATGTGGAGGTTCCAGCTTTTTGGTCCATTAATGCCACCAATATTTTGGCCCAAAAGTATTTTAGAGGAACCCTAGGAACCCCAGAGCGAGAGCAGAGTCTGCGCCAAGTCGTAGATCGAATCGTCGATACGATCACTGCTTGGGGTCGCAAGGATGGCTATTTTAGTGATGATGAATCAGCCATGACCTTCAGTGATGAATTGAAGTTTGCGCTTGTAAACCAAATGGTTGCCTTCAATTCGCCTGTATGGTTCAATATTGGCGTTCAAGGGGTGCCTCAGCAAGCTTCAGCCTGCTTTATTTTAGCGGTAGACGACGATATGAATGGAATCCTCAACTGGTACGCCGAAGAGGGCGTTATCTTCAAAGGTGGTTCAGGCGCAGGAATAAATCTCTCTCGAATTCGATCCTCCAAGGAGCATCTCAAAGGCGGCGGAACCGCCTCTGGTCCAGTTTCGTTTATGCGTGGGGCCGATGCTTCTGCTGGAACTATTAAATCCGGCGGTAAGACTCGTCGGGCAGCCAAGATGGTGATCTTGGACGTTGATCATCCCGACATTGAAGAGTTCGTATGGTGTAAGGCTATAGAAGAACACAAGGCGCGGGCCCTAAAGGCTGCTGGTTTTGATATGGATTTGGACGGTAAGGATTCGTTTTCAATTCAATACCAAAATGCAAATAATTCAGTACGTCTTACCGATGACTTTATGGACGCTGTAGTTGAAGATCGAGAGTGGAACCTTAAGGCGGTGACTACTGGTGAGGTCGTAAAGACGATGGCCGCACGCGATCTATTTAGGCAGATCTCCAAGGCTGCTTGGGAGTGTGCCGATCCAGGAGTGCAATACGATACGACTATCAATCGCTGGCATACCGCCCCTAACTATGGCCGTATAAGTGGCTCTAATCCATGCTCGGAATACTTGCACGTGGATAATTCGGCATGCAACTTGGCAAGTTTGAACCTAATGAAGTTTTTGCGCCATGATAACAGTTACGATCTTGAGAGTTTCTTGCACATCGCAACCTTAACCTTCATCGCACAGGATATCCTCGTTGGAAATGCAGATTATCCAACTGATAAGATCGCTGAGAATTCGCGACGTTTTCGACAGCTAGGGATAGGCTATGCAAATCTTGGCGCACTGCTAATGACACTCGGTTTCCCATATGATTCAGATCCAGCAAGGGCTTATGCGGGAGCTATTACTGCGATTCTTACAGGGAACTCCTATTTGACTTCGACCCGCATGGCTAGAACACTCGGATCCTTTGCAGGCTTTGCAGACGATAAAGATGCGATGCTTCGGGTTCTTTCAATGCACCTTGACGCGGTTGAGAAGATCGACTCGTCACATGTTCCTCAACCTTTGATGGATGCCGCTAGGTCAATATGGAAGGAGACAACCGAGCTAGCCCAAGTATATGGAGTTCGAAATGCTCAAGCTTCTGTTCTGGCTCCAACTGGGACCATCGGTCTCTTGATGGATTGCGACACTACTGGAGTTGAACCAGATCTTGGTCTTGTCAAGATGAAGAAGCTAGTTGGCGGTGGAACGATGTCGATCGTTAATCAGGGTGTTAGTCGTGCCCTTCACCAACTTGGATATTCGACCTCGGTTGCAGATGGAATCGTCAAGTACATTAATGAGAATGGAACGATCGTGGGAGCTCCCGGTCTGGACCCTCAAGATCTTCCAGTCTTTGCCTGTTCGATGGGGGATAACACAATTCACTATCTAGGACATGTGAAGATGATGGCGGCAATACAACCATTTATCTCTGGTGCTATCTCTAAGACGGTGAATCTTCCAGAGGATGCAACTTTAGAGGAGATCGAATCCCTTTATATAGATGCTTGGAAGATGGGTGTCAAGGCGGTCGCTATCTATCGTGATAACTGCAAAGTGGCACAGCCGCTATCCACTTCCAAGAAGTCAGATAATGAAACCATCATTGAGGAGATCGATCCGTTGTCAAACGATCGAAGCGCCCTAGAAACTCGAATTGCGCAATTGGAGATTGCAGCATCAAAGGCGCCTGGAGTTCGCCAGCCTGTGCGCGAACGTCTACCACGTCGGCGCCGCTCATCTACCTTTGCTTTTAGAGTTGCTGACTGCGAAGGTTACGTTACGGTCGGTGAATATGACGACGGTAGGCCCGGTGAGGTTTTCATGAAGGTCTCTAAGCAAGGTTCGACACTTGCCGGAATCATGGATGCTTTTTCAATCTCTGTAAGTCTTGGTCTTCAACATGGTGTGCCATTGGCAACCTTTGTTAGAAAATATACGAATATGAGATTCGAGCCAGCCGGAATGACCGATGACCCAGAACTTCGAATTGCCTCTTCTCTGGTGGACTATATCTTTCGACGTTTAGCGATCGACTATCTCTCTTTTGACGAGAGGACGGATCTGGGTATCATGACCTCCGGTGAGAGAATGCAACCTAGCCTTTTCCCCAATGTTGAAGATGTTGACTTTAGCTACGGCGCGACCGGAGGATCATCGTCTGGAGCGGAGCAGATCTCTAAGGAAAAAGATACACCACAGCTGATATCTAGAACTGCGGGCCTTGATGCTCCATATTGTTATCAGTGCGGAAACGCTATGCAGCGAGCTGGATCATGTTATGTCTGCACAAGCTGTGGTACAACGAGCGGATGCTCCTGAGTCGAAAGATGCGGCGGTTTGGTCGTGGGTTTGATCGGTAGCACGATCGAGACTATGACCAATAGCAGTTCATAAGCGGCTATACAGTTAACAAGATACAATAAAAGACAGGCTCTTCCTCGGTGGCGCGTGACCATTGAGATCTAGAGCTTGTCGTTTTATGTGCACAAATATGTGGCTCTTTTGATTGAACAACCATTTAGAAGTAAGGATCTCCGTGGCTAAAGAGTCAGCTCGGGTATCTGATGGCACGAAAAGTTGGATTAGGGGTCTCTTTGTTGGGAGTGCGATCTTGAATTAAAGTTGACTGCTCTGGCAGCTGGCCACTCGCCATGGGGTGAATATCGCTTCAGCTATAAAGAGTGCTTCGTGTGGGCCTGTGAACTAATCGTAATTGTGAGATTAAAAGGTTTTTTATATAATAGGGCAGTCTTGGTCTGGATTCTGACTTTTAGCAATGCAGGAGTAGCGAGAGCTATTCGGTGGGGTGTCGGATGGCGGTAATGGTGCTCTTTGGTGGTGCTGGGGTTTGTGATCACTAAGCCACCTTCCAATGGACTAGAATAGTGGTTAACTCAAGAAAGAGGTGATTTCTTATGAAAGAACCACGTCAAGAAGTTCAAGAGACGGTTACCGTTGTGGGTCATACAACTCAAAAGCGACAGGAGGTCCTTGTCCCTCGTCGACAGGGTGTCCCGACTAAAACTATAATTCCTAGGGTAATTAGATACGTGACCGGCGTCTTGTTGGTCGTTCTAGGATTGCGATTTGTCTTAGCACTACTCGGTGCTAATCCTACTAATGCATTTGCCAATTTCATCTATTCAGCTAGTCATCCGTTTGTCTCGCCATTCTTTAGCCTGTTTGGTTATTCCATTCACTACGGTGTATCTCAATTTGAGATGTTTACATTAGTGGCGATGGCAATATATGCCTTAATAGCCTACGGTTTAGTGAAATTGGTAACAATCACAAGATAGAAGTGGTTGGTTGCCCGGATCATCTGGTACGACCTTTCACCTCGCTATGTTTTCTGGCTCCCAGCGCTCATTTTGGGTAATTTGGGGGCTAGAAATATTTAAAGATAGCGACCATCCAAGGCGGTCAATTGAGTCATTTGCGGGTCATAAAAGCAGCAATGACGGGTGGATCTAGCTCTATAGGTAACGAGATTGTGCTGATGACAAAAGAGCCTAAACCATGTGGGGTCTTTAGCTAGTCGATGGGACCGAAGGTTCTAACTCATCTCAGTTTAGGGAGCTCATAGTCGCTCAAGGAGCCTTGGCACCCTGGTGATCTTGGTGTTGATAGCAATGGACAATTAACGCGCGAGGTCGCAAAATGTATTTTCGTGAAGGAGTGGTAAGCCCGTTAGCGAAGGTTTTCATACTTATCAACTTTCGTAAGTTTCGCCTCCACCGAGACCAGATTGGAGCTAATCCATAGTAGAACAGATGCTCAATAAAGCTGTCTAGGTAGATATCTCAGGCTTTATGGTACGCTTCCGCGTCGCAAGAAGCATGTGAAGATCATTTGATCAAATTGCTTATGCTATGAGGGGTTTAGATGTCCAAAGTGTAACTTCGATCAATTTACTTTAGTAAGGCCAAATCATTTCAAGAAATGCAGCGTTTCGAGCTCCACAGTTTCAATGTAAATCTTTTCACCGCCAAACTAGCGTTACCTCCGGAACTATCTTTCATCGAAGTCATATCTCTTTTTCCTAGTGGTTTTCTGCTATCTATCTATTGTCCAACGACAAGCGTGGTCTTTCAGCTACTACCTCCCCCAGCCATCAGAGCCCTTGCTAAATTCGTTCAAGTATCTTATTCAACTGGATGGTTGATGCTAAATAAGCTACCTAAGGCAATGGCTGAGCGAAATGGTTTATACAAACTTGGAGGAAACATACAGGTAGATGAGTTCTTTTTGGGTGGTGAGAGTCATGGTGAAGGCTAAAGAGGAAAGGGAACCCCTAGCCCTCAGAGTCCGTGCCGAAAAATCTACTACAGTCATATATAGGGCGAGGATAGAGGAGTCATGAAAAAGGTATACCCAATAAAATAGAAGAAACGAGTGCTGAGGAAGCTCTTAGAGCTTGGCGATGGTGGAAATGCGCAGAGGGTGCTATTACCGAGCTTTCTAATGCTGAAGAAATTCCACTCAATACGCTCTACACCCAGAACGCGTCACTGAAGCGAACTGGTGCCATTGGCAAGTTCTCCGCATCTGCGAATCCGTCGCTTACGCTTTCGTTCAAGGCAAAGTACGAGAGAAGTTGTTAGAACTGAATCCATATAAACATATTCATGCGTTGCCTAATGGCCGTTGCCATTAGGCAACGCAAGGCAAGACTGAGGACCCAGTTGCTATCTCGGATGGACTTGCTGGAGAAGCCTCAGCCGTCGAGATTACGGAGGTTAAAAAGGGCAGATGCGGTTTGCTCATCCACAACCAGATCAGTGACTAAGCGTCCGGCGATCGCTGCCTTGAGCCCCCTCGCCTTATGCGCCCCAGAGACGACGCACAGCCTCCGCGCCGCCTTGCGGATGACCTCCGGCGGTGGGCCGCTTGAACGCGCGTTGAGCGGGATGCTGTCAGCGCTTCCATCGCTGCGCAGAAAGTGCGTGGCAACATCGCCGACCACCTGGTATCGGGTTATCGTATCAAGGTCTGCTTTCTCAAGAAATCCCCCCGAATAGACATGGCTTGGTAGCCCACCTTGTACAGCGCCAACACTAAAGATCAAAACATCGGATCGCTCTTGGAGCTTAAGGATACGAATAATGCTGCGTTCCCGCCAGAGCGCCTCTTTCGTCTCGGCGAAATCAAAGAAGGTCGGAACGGGAAATTGCTGGACCCGAGCGTCTAGCGCCGTTCCAAAGCGCCCGAGGATATCGCTGGCGTAGTCGATTCCTGTGGTAAATGTATTCCCAGCACCGTTGAGTTGCACCACGATCGACCTGCGGGTGGCCTTTCGCGTGAGGTGCTTACTGATCGCGGCAATAGTGGTGCCCCAGGCCACACCGATGACCATGTCTGATTCGCACAGCGAGGTAAACAGCCAAGCGGCCGAACGAGCTACCTGATCTAAAACTTCGACTTCGGTCGTGTTCTGGAGCACCGGGACTACTTGAGCTTCGATACTGTAGCTTTCGCGTAGTCGGTATTCAAGTTCGCTTGCCTGGGCATTTGGAGTATGCAGGCGGAACTCTATTAGTCCTTCCGCTTTCGCCATCGCGAGTAGTCGGGAAATCGTCGATCGGGAAGTGCCCATATCCTCAGCGATCTCTTGCATCGTCCTGTCCTGGACGTAGTACTGGCGTGCCGCTCTGAGAGCGTCGGTTAACTTCTGATTGTTCACCATCTCGTTATATCACCTAATGAACGTATCTGTCCATGGCAAATCGAACATTGAAAAAGAAACTGCAATTATGTGCAAAATCCTTGACACTTTGTGCAAATTGAGGTAAGTTGTGATTAGCAGCCGACTGGGGGGTCAGGTAATTGTGAGTAGCCGACGTACTTTACGCGTATTCATCCCATGACGGGGCATGTCCGAGATTCAAAGGGCAGAGCGATATGGCGCCGCCCAAGACACCTGGGCGTGATCGATACCCGCGCAGGAGTTTCACTTCTGCCCGCCTCTGCCACCCGGGCAGCCGGATCAGCGGTGTTCGACGACTGTGTCGATCGGCAGCGATCGATGTGGGCCAGAGCTGGCCGAGTTCGGGCCATTGCCGTTTCGATCTCGGCTAAGTGGAAATCGCTTTCCGACGTTCACATCGAAGTCCTAGACCGTTATCGGGCCAGCTCGGATCCTCACGCTCAATTGGGTGTTGTTGGATCGGAGCGAGGCGAAAAGCATTCGAGAACGATCAGATGCATTGTAAAGAAGGGGGTCTTCAAACCAAATAAAGATGGGTCTGTCAGGTAGCGCCAGTCATTGTACAAACCGCAGCGCGATGGTGAGGTTTCTGACAGTCCTCGTCGCTCAGGTTTGTTCGCAATGCTGGCTCTAAGCAAACAGGTGCCGGCGAGAAGCCGCATAGGGAGAAAATGAGGAGGCAAGTATGACAGAAACAAATGATTCGTCTAACAACAACCCCGGTACCGAGGTATCCGCACAGGGGTCAAAACAACCAGCACAGACGGTTCGAAAACGGCGATGGACGACGCGTAGCGCCCTGCTAGGTGCTGTACTCCTGATCGTGGTCGGTGGGTTGGTCGCCAATACTGCGCAGACGTCTGGTGGCAAGGTCCGGATTGTTGACGTTCACTATCCGACAGCGTCCGGTCTAATCGAGGCTGGCCTGCTCTACGTCCCGCCTAACGCAACAGCCAAGACCCCGGCATGTGGAGTTGTCGCAATCCATGGATATATCAATTCTCATGACACCATGGATGGTGTTGCGGTGGAGATGGCTCGGCGTGGTTGCGTAGTGCTGGCTGCGGACCAAACCGGTCACGATACCTCGCAAGGCCCAGCTTTTGCCGACGCTTATGGCGGTCCTGCAAGCTTAGCATTTCTGAATTCGCTTCCGATCGTCAAGAAGGGTGATATCGGGCTAGTGGGACATTCGATGGGGGGCTGGGCGTCGGTCCTGGCTGCAGGCCTCAGTCCCAAGGGCAGCTATCGTTCAGTTGACCTCTTGAGTTCGTCCACCAGCACCCCGGGACTCGAGCCCCTGCCTGGTACGCCGACGTTCCCGCGAAATATCGAGGTCGTCGAGGCAAAGTATTCCGAGTTCTCCCAGCTCATGTGGGCCGTACCTAAAGGTTCCCTGATACCAGACTCTCCTCGTCTCATGGCGCTCTTTGGGACAAAGTCCCCAGTAGTGCCGGGCAAGGTATATGGCTCGATTGCCGCAGGAACAGGGCGTGAGCTCTTTCTCCAATCGACAACTCACCCTGGGATCACATTTGATCCAGCGGTAATTTCGCACGTGGTAAGTTGGGAACAAGCAACTCTCACCGGAGTCAGCCCACTCTCCAATTCAAATCAGATCTGGCTTTGGGATGAAATTGGAACCTTCCTTGCTCTTATTGGAGTTGGCCTCTTCCTCTTCGGAGCCGCGGGAGAACTCCTCAGACTGGACTACTTCGCAGGGATCATCCGAAAGCTGCCGCCAAGTCGCTCGTTGACGGGCCGCGGATGGTGGCTTGGAGCACTGATTTTCGCGATTCTCGGACCGCTTACCTTCTTCGACTTTCAAACTTGGGGCGAGAACACCTTCAAGGCAGGCCCGTTCTTTCCGGAGAATATCCCTACTGGAGTGATCGTCTGGGCAATCGGTGACATCATAATTGGTCTGGTGCTGTTCCTCATCTGGCACTTCACTACGCACTCTGATAAGCGAGGCGACCTCCATAGCTACGGCTTAGCGGAGCCGAACTTGAAGATCGAGTGGCCAATGATTGCAAAGACAGTGGTCTTTGGTCTAGCTACGGTCGTTGTGACCTATATACCGGTCTACTTCTTCCATTGGGCATTTAACTCTGACGTTAGGCTGTGGATCTTCAATATCAAGCGCGTCGATTACACTCACGCAAAGATTGGACTCGACTACGTCTTGTTCTTTGCCCTGTACTTCATCGGGCTTTCGGTGATCATTTTCGGCCAATTACGACCGCGCTCACACTCGCTCGCAGGGTTTATGGCCAAGACGATAGGTCTCTTGGTGATCGGCTTTGCGGTCTTCATCGCTTTAGAATACGGAGTATTGTTTGCCACCGGTGAACTGCTGACCTCAAGTCAACCGCTGTTGGCGATTGTCGCGTTCCAGTTCATCCCGCTATATCTCCTTATCGGTGCAATCCTCGGATACTTCTTCTACAAAACCGGGCGGATCTACTCCGGTGTGGTGGTCGCTTCGCTGTTTGTCACAGCGATCGTGGTCGCTGGGACGGCCACCCAGGGAGTCGTATGGTAGGAGACTAACGGACCGCTCACCGATCCGTCAAAAGCGTTCCCCTCAACGTCGCTGGTTTCTCCTGCGACGTTGAGGCACCAACGGCGGCTTTCGAAGGTCGACAGCCTAAGGAGTACCGAATCCGACAAAGGCGTGTCCGCAGTGGAATCGATGCAGTGACTCGTGAATTCACCGTCGGAGGTGTTGAGGCGCAAGATTGGGTGTCGGGCGCCTCTAGCCGATCTTCGAAGTTTGAGGTCACCCATTAAAAGTAGACACTGACTTAAGCAGTTTTTGCTCTTACTTCTAAGGCTAACTCATAATTGACTGGTGAGATGTTCTTAGGTCTTCGAATGTCGCCGTTTGCTGTTGTAAAAATTCATTTACCACTTTATTCCAGCTCTTAATTCAGAGATGTCTTTGAAGACATGTCTCAAGAAGTATTCATGCTTGAAGACCGACCAGAAGGATTCAGCACTGGCGTGATTGTAACAGGATCCCATTTGCGCCATGGAGCGAATGATTCCATTTTCTTTACAGAGAGGTTCTGTGCGACGATCTAAGAATTGGCTTTCTCGATCGCTACGGAACACCGCTCCTCGGCAATTGCTACCTCTGGTATTAATTGCCTGACCTAGAGCTTCTAGCACTATCTCGAGCCTCATATTTTCATAAGACGCTATTGGAAGGCTCCCATTTAATTGATCCGCGACTAATGTGAGCTTTGTATCCATAATGTAGATGGAGGAAATTATTGTGAAGTCCAAAAGGCATACCCGTTCTACTCAAGGTAAGCAGGGCGCAGGTGCGCAAGAAGATCGCCGAAGGGGATAAGATGCTAAATGACGGTGCAACCATAAGTGAAGTTGCCGCTTTGCCATGAAAGCCCTAAGGCGCTGCACTTACCGAGACGACCTGGCACCGATGGAAGAGTACCTACGCTGCATTGAAGGGAACCAAAGTAAAGCTTACTCATTGAACTTGAATCTAAAGAACCGTCGTCTAAAGAGCATCGTTGCTGACCTAGCTCTTGATATTGCAATGCTTAAGGAGATGGCGATAAGAAACTTCTAACCCCGAATCGTCGTCGCATAGTAGTTCGCAAACTACAGATACGATTCGGGGTTTCTAAAGAGACGAGCCTGCAAAGTAGCAGGTCAAAATCGTTCTACGCAGCGTACCGTAGCACCTGAACGCAAAAGTGCAGATCTAGACGGTCGTCTCATTCGTGCTCCTCCCTGTTATGGCATCAGATACAACATTATGCACTCTGACCCAACTTATTAGATGTATCATTATTGCATCTAACTGACTACAGGTGTTATATATCCATTCCCACCAGCGCTTTGGTGCGCGATGGACAAACTCCTATAGAACTGCTCAAAACTGTTTTCCCAGGTGGGAACCAATCACGAACCATGCTGAATAATGCATCAGACCTAACATTGCTCATTTTTCGCAAGCGATAATTGGAATGTGGAAAACGCTTCGCGTTTACGCACAATCCAACGATCTTCGCCCACAGGCTCTTTCAACCAGCTACTACTACTAATTAACAAAAGGCTCTATGGGTTTCCCTTAGAGCCGCTAACCCCTAAAAACAACCCTATCCAAAAATCACATTAATTTTGGACCATTAAATGGGGACCCGCCACATCGTTGCCCTTATGGCATAGTGAAGGCCAAGGATTCGCCAGATCTCTTGGTAGACAAGGTCGCGGGATTGTGGGTCTTGAGCTCCTCAAAGAGCGACTTTATCCGCCAGCGTTGACTATAAGTGCTCCTAGGTGCGATGCTGGGGCCAGATTAGGATTCGTGATTGATGTGAAAAGACGGTAGGAGGTATCTGGGTTGTTGCATTGGGGGCTTTATTCGAACGTGCCTTCGATCACTCGAAGCTGAATCGAGTTTAGTCTATTTCGATCTTGGTGGTGATAGATATTGCCAAGATAAGATCCATCGGCTAATTCAACTACAGTTTCAATTTCATGATTGGCACTAGCTTCAAATAGCAGCTCAGAACCCGTCTCAAGAGCTTGTTCCCAAAGGCCATAGCTAAAGAAATCCCGATCAGGCTAGCATAAAATTTCTGGCGTAAGAACCCCAATGATCTCACGAAGTGCCATTTGTTCAGATTGTGAAGATGGTTCCGGAAGAGCAGCTATTACCGCACACGCGCCGCATTTGCCAATAGCGGTTATACGAGCATTGGCATAGACTGCCTCATCAGATTGAGTTGGTGGCTTTGAAAAATTTGCCGTATTTTCTGGAGATTCAAATACGTCCAGAGTGGTGGAATCGATGGCAATTAGGGCCCAGGTTTAATTAGAAGGTTCCTTTTGTTTGGATGATGGCAAGGAGCTTGGCAACTCTTTTGTAGAGTTCTGCCATCGGGGCACTACCAAGTTTCACCCGCGCTTTGTATATACCAGCCTTGGACTGGACCTGCCAAGAATCACTAAAGGTGCCCTGCCATGCTAAACCTTGAGTGAGATGACGCATTACTTCTTCGCAAGAAGCTTGAGGGAACGTTGCCATGGATGGCTATTACTTAACAAGTAACCATGCGAGCGGGCATTAAGCGCACTCGTTGTTCTAATTTATCCGTCTCGTTGAGGATATCGTCGATCAGATCTTTAATAAACGTCCTCGTGAGAACACCGATTGAAATGTGATCAGCGAGTAGTGCATTATCTGGTTGTCTTCTCCACCCGGGTCTTGGCATCTCTATCTCCCGGCGCAGTAATAGCACGCCACTTTTGTTAAGCACGCGATATTTTGATTTGGCTTTTGGGGGTAAGTATTTTAAATTCTCTATTTCTTATTAGCAGCACTTGTTCGAAGTCAGCAATCTACCTGGACGGCTCCTACAATTTCGATCCATTGTGGCGTGAGTTTGCGTCCATAGCGTGGATTCGTGAGTTTTTCGGGAAGTTCGATGGTCCTTTTTAGAAGATGTTCCAGAAAGATCGGCAAGTGTTTCAAGATGGCCAACAAGGATTTACCTATTGCGCAAAGGTTGAAGAAATAGAACTCGATCGATCATCATGTGAAAACTATGGTTGGTCTTTAAATAGGGACAACCTTTTGGTGAGCGATCTCTCTTTCTTGGCCGATTTGGCTAAAGCTGCGGTCTGATTGAGCCAAATCGGCCTTTGAGGGATTGTCTGAGCTATACCTTTCTAAATAGTCGTTCGTATCGAGGAAGGTCGCTACTTTATCTAGCCTTTTCGACTCCTATAAGGGGTATTGATAGCGCTGGAAAGTTGTCCGAGATTAATGCCCGGTCCAAGATTGACGGTGAGGATTTTATCCAGCGAGGTAATTGATCTTTAAAGCTTTAGAAGTTGTACCTTTTGGTGCAGCGAGGGTCGCTTTGATCTTATCTTTGGCCATCTGAGTCAAATTGGGTTAGGTAGTTGGCTAGCCCCGATTGCGTGATGCGAAAGATAACGTCGGGTATCACTTCGTCCGCAATCTTGAGGGCATCTTCGAATTGGAACCACTCAACCTCTTGACTCTCACCAGGAGGAGGAGTCGGTTCGGTGTCTTGACCCAGAAGGAGATACCTGATGTCCAAATGGTAATGATCAAAAGCATCGTGGCAGGAGAGATTGAAGAGCAGTGGGCCGTTTGATGGATGGATCACTGTCAGTCCAGTCTCCTCTTTTGCCTCTCGGATGACGCAATCCCAAGGACTCTCGCCGTTATCGATGTGGCCGCCCGGCTGAATCCATTTTTGGAGTTTTTTGTGCCGATGCAAAATTATGCCTCTGGGGCCAATTATTATCGCCGATGCCGTGCAATGGCGCGGATCGGCGTAGCGATCAAAGATATTTCGTCGCTTTTCGGCTTCTTCTAGGATTATGTGCTGGGCGTTTTTCTCTTGGTTGGTAATGGGCTCAAAGTCGACGATAGATTGGAGCCAAATTTCATACCAGGGCATTGCTGGCGATCTCCTTTTGTTTTGAAACCTTTTACGGGTCTCTACGGCGGCTAATAGTTCAGAGTGCAAACTCGGTTGATGGATCCTCATTATGCTACAACAATATGGCTAGCTATCATGAGAGGCTGAATTCGAGGATATGTCTTTGAAAATCCACGGTTTGCTAATGCATTTTACTAATTCATTAGGAGCTTTTACTGCAAGCAGCCATTGAAAAGATTTAGGATGAAAACTGCGAGGTGAGCAAAACCATCTTCCTGTGGATCCTTATCAATATTGGCCGATAGGGCTATTTGGCCGATGAATTGTTGGAATTACCCGGAGGCTATCTGATTTTTATGGCCCTTGGTGAAATGGATGGATGGACTCCAAGTGGCTGTTTTGATCGCCTCTTTGATTCGAAAGATCGTCGTCTTTGTTTTATAGCTTCAATAAGGTGGACTTGTGAATATCCGCCTCGTTTAGATGCATTTCGGAGCTTCAGGAAAATTCCAAATCAATTGACGTGTAGCACTCTGATCGTATGATCTGTTGTCTGGTGCGACCACTAGAATCTCTGTTCAATGTAAAAGATAGGTTTCATGGGTCGTTTGCCCGATAGGTTGGGCAATTGGTCAATATTTTATCAATTGGTCAACGCCTAATAAGGAAGCGACAATTAGAGATGATTCCACCACTATCTGTCTGGGGTTACTTTTGTGGCAGACTTGGATGGGCAAGTATCGCTTTGACCATCTCTTAGTGCTGTTCATTTTTTGGCATGTAGTGGTTGAAGCTTATTAAACCCTCGTCTAGCGCATGGTTGTCGTGTGCGGATTTTCATGTAATTTTTTTGATAGGAGTGCGTTTTGGGTACGCCTGAAGACCTAATTGTTCAAGCGTCGCAACGTCGACGTACCTTTGCTATTATTAGCCACCCTGACGCTGGCAAAACTACGCTGACGGAAAAGTTTCTCCTTTATTCGGGGCAGATATCTCAAGCGGGGGCAGTAAAAGCTCGCTCTGGTGGGCGAGCAGCGGTCTCTGACTGGATGGCCATGGAGCAACAGCGAGGGATTTCAATTACCTCTACTGTCTTGCAATTTAGCTATCGCGATCACGTTATTAATCTTTTGGATACTCCTGGACACCGTGACTTCTCTGAAGATACCTATCGAGTACTTTCTGCAGTCGATGCCGCAGTGATGGTTTTAGATGTCGCCAAAGGGATTGAACCTCAGACTCTCAAGCTCTTTGAAGTTTGTCGAACACGGGAGGTGCCAATAATCACCTTTTTGAACAAACTAGATCGGCCCGGGCTCGATCCACTTGAGGTTTTGGATCAGATCGAATCAAAGATCGGGGTTCGACCTACGCCGATTACTTGGCCTGTTGGTATTCCAGGGGATTTCCGAGGTGTGATCGATCGTAGAAGTGGCAACTTTATCAGATTTTCTCGAACTGCTCATGGTGCCCAGGAGGCTCTAGAAGAAGAGATTGATCCAACGGCCGCAAGCCACCAGGAAGGTGAAAATTGGAAGCAGGCGGTAGACGGCGTGTCATTGCTTGACGAAGTAGGGGCGACCTACGATAAGAAGTCTTTCTTGGCCGGTCAATCTAGTCCTGTATTTGTGGGATCGGCGCTTACTAATTTCGGAGTCCGTCACCTTTTGGATGCAATTGTGGATCTAGCTCCCGCTCCGAGTGATCGACATGATCTAGATGGGAATTTGCGGCCAATAGAGAGTGAGTTTTCGGGATTTGTCTTTAAGATTCAGGCGAATATGGACCCATCTCACAGAGATCATTTGGCCTTCGTGCGCGTCTGTTCCGGTAAATTTCAACGTGGAATGGGAGTTACCCATGCGGAAAGCGGTCGTATACTTTCTACCAAGTATGCGACCTCGGTCTTTGGATCGGACCGTGACACCGTCGAAGAGGCATTTCCGGGAGATGTAGTAGGGCTAGTAAACTCCAACGAATTGCGGATTGGTGACACGCTCTATGTGGGTGATCGAGTTGAATTTCCACCTATTCCGACTTTTGTGCCTGAGCTTTTTGCGCTAGCTAGGGCGCGCGACACTGGACGCTTTAAACAATTTAGAAAGGGCATCGAGCAACTTGAAAAGGAGGGAGTGGTACAGGTCCTCTTTGATCCTTCTGGAGATCCCACGCCTATGGTTGCCGCAATTGGTGAGATGCAATTCGACGTCTTTTCTCATCGTATGCATTTCGAATTTGGTGCTGAAGTCGAACTGACTCGCACCTCCCACAAGGTCGCTCGGCGAACTGACCAAGCAACGGCCAGTGAACTCGGAGGACTTGGCGGTGTTCGTGTGAGAGTTCGGCGCGATGGCACCCTTTTAGCACTCTTTGAAAGTCCCTACTGGCTTGCGCGGCTCCAGAATGATCATCCTACGTGGAAACTCGACGACCTTATCGCATGAGAGTGCCATTTCAAATAGTTCAAATGGCTAAGTCAAGATAGTCTTTTGATGGATGCCAAAGGGCGCTGATTAAAAGAGCGACCTGTTTTGATTAAAACGAAGTTCGTCAGAGAATTGTGGTCTTTGTCGGATCAATCACCGAGAAATGATAAAGCAACTTTCTGATTTGGCTATCTGGCAACAATCTAAGATCATAAAGATGCGGCCTTTGGATTTAGTTGATTTAGGGTTTTTGAATTTTACGGTTGACGCGGTTATCATCTCTGGGCGTCGTAGTTTTTCGCTTGATGTGCGGTTTGATCGATGACTCCGAGAGTGAGAGATAGGTTCAAGAGAGTCGCTCGTGTGGCGCCTTTTACGGCTTATTTGAACTTGTTCTTTTCCGCAAAGGCAGCAGTTGCAATATAAATATCGTTTGCTCATTACGATGATCGGGAAGTTTTTCTTGTACTAATTTTCGTTGGCTGAGCCCCTTTTCGAGTGCCCATAGCGATAGTCGACACTTAAGCCGGGTGATTGTCCTCTCGAATACGAGTCAAACGAAGGACTATCGGTACGGTTTTGTTAAGTGAGATTTTCAGATGCGATCCTTTTGATGGCTGATTTTATGGAGCGGCCTACCAAGTGGGTTGGCTTTGATGGCGACAATGGTATATGGCTCACAAAGCTGTCCGACGTAGAATGCCGAATTCATTTATCTGTTTTTGCTCTCTGATTGGCAGTTTATGGATCAATTGGAATCTGATTTGGCCCGTTTTCATGCCAAGAGTTAACTTTGTATTTCCCAAATGGTGTCAAAATCTTCAACTTGAAACAGCTAGCCTTGTTTGGACAAAGCAAGCGAATGGAAGTGTCATTAGTACTATCGGAGCAAGTAACCCACAAAAAACCGCGATCGCCCTCCTTGGCGCTCGTACCGTACGCGAAGTGGCATTTGGATTCATCTCAATTGCTCTGCCATTTTATTGGCAGAGTAAAGGGCTTTCTATCTTTTCGATCGGTGTTTTGTATAGTGCTGCATTGATTGGTTCGGCATTGATAACGCTACTCTTAGGGCGTTATATCGATGTCATTGGACGTAAGCGAATTCTCATCGTCAGCAGTCTTCTTTGGGCGGTAGTCACTCCTTTTTTGGCCTTTACTCAGGATATATATCTCTTATGTTTGATAATGGTCTTTGGCAGCGTATCGCCAACTGGTAAAGAGATAGGAATCTATCAGGGTGTGGAGCAAGCCATGCTTGCAAAGCTATTCGCGGGTCACAATCGAACGAAGATCTACGCATGGTTCAATCTTGTTGGATATGGTGCAGTGGCGCTGGGAGCCTTACTCGCTGCGCTAGTGGGAATTGGTTCGGTTGGCTCGGGCCAAAAGAACACTTTCATTTGGGTGGCCATCGCCTATGCGTTTGCCGGGGTAATCCAGCTGGTTATCTATTTTCTTGTTGACGATGTCGTAGAGCAAAAGCACGAAAAGCCCATCGATGAAAAAAGTGGATATCGGCCACAAAAAAGCGTAAGGACGCTGGTCTATCAACTCTCGGCTCTTTTTGCCTTGGATTCTTTTGCGGCAGGGTTAGTCGTACAATCTTTGATCGTCTATTGGTTTCGAGTAAATTTCCATACGGATTTAACTCAGTTAGGGTTGATCTTTTTTGGTACCAATATGCTTTCAGCGCTCTCGTCGCTCGCCGCCGCTAAGGTGGCCTCCAAGATCGGTCTTTTGAATACGATGGTCTTTACTCATTTACCATCGAACATCCTCCTGATATTGGTTCCCTTTATGCCAAATGCCACACTTGCAGTGGCGATGCTTTTGGCGAGGCATATGCTCTCTCAGATGGATGTCCCGACGCGAGCAGCTTATTCAATGGCGATGGTCTCGCCCGATGATCGAGGATATCTAGCGGCATGGACCAATGGAGCCCGAAGTTTTGGAACGGGAGTTACCCCAATATTGGCGGGTTTGATGCTGTCGGTTTCGCTGAGTGGCATACCGTTCGTTGCGGCTGGAGGGCTAAAGGTAATCTACGATATCTCGCTCTATTTTCGTTTTAAACGGGTTCCAATCGACTTCGCTAACGAGTCTTAGGTCGATTTCCTAAGTCGATTCCTGTGCAAGATGGTAATCGTCTCCGTTCAATGGACCATAGATCGATCTGGTGGCCACCTGTGGCGTTTGTGTTATTCGGTAAATATTAAGTCCATTTCTGTTGGAGAACCGAAAATGGTGAGCTTTGGCGATGAACATCGGTGGTCTTGGACATGTTGACGATGTCGATTTGAAGATGCCGACCAAAGTTACTTTTGGCGAAACTTAGGTGCCAAAGCAAGAGCGGTTGAGCCAAATAAAAGACTTATGGATCCATTTTGGTTGGATAAGACGATTTGATCTGGTACCTTTCGATCGGGCCTTGAGGCGCTATATTGCCTTGCAAGGTTGTCGGTCCTGATCTTGGGTGTAGATTTGGTCTGAAGTTTAGGGATTATTCCGGGACGCTAAATGGCAGAGCCTTTTTCATCAGGAGTGAGGTCTCTTGCGAACGAGTCGAAGGGGAGGCCGCGAGATGGTTGATGACATTTAATTGATCGATTTCGTCTTTATTTTGACTGAGTTTGAACTTGGCTTCAACTTTGGTCACCACAATCTCAAAGGCGACCACGGCCTCTAGCATCTTTGATTGTGTCGGTGAATCGAAGTCACTTCGCCATGGCTCTATTGATGAGGACTCATGGCGATCGGTAAGCTTATCCAGGACTGCGCGTTTTTCGCCTCGGTCGTGAATTATGGTGGGTTTGCCATAGATGTGCACTACCGAGTAGTTCCAGGTTGGAACGCTCTCGAGGTGGTACCAGGATGGCGAGACATAGGAATTCGGTCCACTAAAGACAACTATTGCCTCATCGATATCTTCTAGCTCTCGCCATTGTGGATTTGCTTTAGCGAAATGGCCCAGTAGCCTTCCCTGTTGAGCGTATTCGCGTTCAAAAAGAAAGGGGAGGTGACTGAGTGAAACTTTTGATTCCGAGGTTGTGATCAGGAGCCCAAGTGGAAATAAATCTATTAATTCGAAGATGAGATCTCCATTATCCTGTTTGAATTCTTTTGGTGTATACATCTGGTCTTCCTTCGAATGCGAAGTCTTGCTTGTTGTCTAAGTAACAATAGCCGATGGCAAACCAGAGTTTTATATTTCGACTTAGTATCGGTTCTAATACTATGGCTATTTTTCGCCTTCCACTTGTTTGGCATCTCCTCTAGCATGCCGAGTAGTTGTGAGTTGGCTTGTAATGCTCGACGATTAACTAAGTTCGGACAATCTTCGCGCTCCGACGGAGCGCTATCATATTTCCATGAATTACAACCATGTTGCACATCCTCGCTTAGTCGACCGAAAGAATACCAAGCCCGTAAAAGTCTCCGATAATGCGGTTGGCTTCAACGGTAAATTGGCCATGTGGATTACCAAGATTGTGGGTTCGATGTGGTGTGCCTACGCCTTTGGCCTCTTTGATCTCCTGAGCCTTCCATCTGCAATGCGAACTGGGATTCAAGCTATCGTAGCGTGGGTCGCTCAGACCTTTTTGCAGCTGGTCTTATTGTCTATCATTATGGTAGGACAGAACCTACAAAGTGCGGCATCAGATCGAAGGGCTGAACAAACCTATAACGATGCCGAGATGATATTGCATGAATGTTTAGAGCTGCATCGACACCTCGACGCTCAAGACCAGACGATCAAAGATTTGATCAAAAGAATTGAACTCAATGGCTCCTCGCCCACAAATTGATCTACTTCATGCGTGTCCTCGAGCCTGCGGTTGGGGTGCTATCGTATGAATCCAATCATAAGTACAATGCTAGATAATTTGTTTCTATTTTAGGTTGTCTGTCTCTGTGATTGGTCTCAATTCATATCTGTTGGAGACTTTTCTGATCTGGAATGTTTGGCCTACCTGGGGAGATAGGTAATATTTAACTTGGTGCTCTTGACTTTGTTGAATAAAAATGAGATAGTTACTTTGTTGAGTAACGTAAGGATCTCAATATGCACAGGTCAAATAAAATTGTATCGCTATCTCATATAATCGAAATTCATTTTACAAATCAATCTATGCAGTTTTCACGTAAGATTGCGGATAGATTGCCTATCGAATGGACGAAACGGCACCACTTCAATGGTTCCGCGGTGCCTAGCTTACTTAGTGGGCACGTTTTGCAGCGGGCTGTGGCAACTGGGACTCGGTCTTACAAGACCCGTAAACATAGGCTTTTACCCTTTTATCGAACTGATTTATTTTATGTAATCGCTCAATTATAAAGGATTGGAAAAGGCTCATGTACCAACGCAGACTTCAAATAAACTCCCCAGTTGATGTTCCGATAGTTATCTACCATAACTTCTTGAAAGTTGCACCCGCCCACGCTTTTTTGGCTCTAACCGATCCGTCTTATATAGAGATATGGGGAGATACCATCGGCTACAAGGTGGCTCTTTTTAATATCGATCTTTCGGTTGGGGGTCGTTACGACATTGCCTATAGCGACCCCAGTGGCATTCTTCGCCAAGCATCGGGAGAGATCTTAGAGTTTCAGCCGCCGCGTTGTTTGGTTTTTACACGCGAATTGGACGTAAAGAGTGGGGAAGAGACCTTAGAAACATTGATTTTTGACTCCATGGATGGTGGCACTTATCTTACTGGTATCTCGAGGTATCCTTCGATCGAGGTTCGTGATCGCATAGCCAACGTATCATTTATGAGCTTTGTGGCTAATGCATTTGAGTGCCTAGATGAAGTGGTGGGTGATAGTTGGGTTGTCGAAAACCTCAGTGTATAGGGATTTGTAGGTAAGATACATCTATTGGACAACTCAATTGCTTAGATCGAGTTACTGATTTATTTCATCTGGATGAGTTCGCAGACGGATAGCCTTGAATCAGTTCGAGCCTCATTCAGCCAGTGGTGGGCGGGTAGGATTCTGAGGAAGCTCTACATAATTTTCCTTCGGCTGGCGAATTATTTTATTCCATATAATGGTTATTCAATAGGCTACGGCGTTCCTAGGGGGCTATTGTTTTGGCCTTGGTTAGGTGGCTTTATTTACATAATTCGATTTTTGAAAATATGTTAATGGGAACTTAGCCCGGTTTTGATTGGAGGATTCCCGGAAAAGGCGAAGCGGCATTCCCTGATTATGGAAACCTTTGGCCAGATTGGCACTAAGCTTTAGTTAAGTTCGCTCTCTTTGGGCAGGGCAAGTTACTGATCTTGAACGTTTGGATGAAAATTAAACTGACTTCTCATGTTTTTTTGACTTCTCAACTTTTTCCGCATGTGTAGCTGTCCCGATGATTTTTAGCCTTGAACGAATCACTACTTGACGGGGTGGTCTGGTGGAATTTGCAAGCTCTGTAATAGATGGACGTCGTCTGGTTATTGTTGACGGTGCTATCACGGTCTTAGGTAGCCATGGCTCACGATGGTTGACTCATAGGGCGGTTGATCAACTCTTAGGATTACCAGAGGGATCAACCTCAAATTATTACAGGACTCGCCAAGCACTAGAGGCCGCGATCTTTGTGAGAGTTTGCGAGGTGGATATCATCTCAATTCGCATGGTACACGAAAAGGCTTCCCTCTATCCTTCCGACGGGCAGGGAGCGTTGGCTATATTTCGCGATCTCTTGTCTTTAACTTCTACAACCCAAGAGGGAATTTTGCGACAACGGGCTCGTCTCGAGGTCTTTTTGGCGGCTACTAATCGCCCGAATCTCTTTGAATTGGTCAATATTCACAGACGTGAGATGCGAGAGGCACTTGGTAAGGTTCTTGAGGCTGTTGGCCTCCCTTTGAGCGCATCCAAGTTACTTGCTCTAGAGGCTTTCACTCAAGGTTTAATTGTTGATGCGTGTCTTCACCATCCAAAGCCCGAGCCCCTGGTGCTAGATGAAGCGCTAAGTTGCTATGGTGAATTTTTTGGCGCATTGAAGGACCACTAGATGCCTGGCCTACGAGAAAAAACTGACCTGCCTTGGCATGAGCGGAGTGGATGGGACTGATCGCTGGACGCTTGGTTGCGGAGGAGCTTTCAATTTATCCAAGATTTGGCTTTAGTTGATCCTAGATGGAAACGCCTTTGGGAATCTCCGGTGCATTGCTAGAAGCTATGGTCTTTAGTGGGCAAAATAAACACCTGCATTGGTGATGGTTTCATGCGGTCCAAATGACCTGATGCTCCCTTACGAGAGTGTTGCTTGATTCGCGGCTATGTTAGATAGCCCGAAAATTGAGTGGGACCACTAATTCAAACGTGTTGGGGCCATTGTGGTCACGCGTTTCCAGTCTTTGCCTATTCAGATGTGTATACAGCCAAAGTGGTATCTTGTGTGCCTAGCCGAGAGCCCTTGGAATGGTAGTGATTTTATCTTTCCGTCCTTAGCCCCACGAGCATTAGTCGAGAAAATAAGTCGTACCTAGTAAACATGCTAGGTACGACGGTGAATTCAAATGTCAGACCGAAATTTTCTCGGTAGTCTCGTTGGTTTAGGTTGGGTTATGAAGGTTGACCAAATACCATGATTTATCGATCTTTGATTGTGAGTCTACAACATGGCGGTCTGTCTTTTTTCTTATTAAAGATAAGCCGCGGCTAGGACTGATGCGACTTCGGGTCGAGAGTACTGGGAAGGTAGTGCCACTCCTCTGCTGAGCAGTTCTCTGACCTTGGTGCCTGAGAGTATCAAATGGCTTGATTTTGGATGGGGACAGGTTCTTTTAGAGACCACTTGTTCGCAGACAAGGCAAAAGAAACTATGTTCGAACTTCATTATCTCGATTCCCAATTGAGATGGATCTAAGGTGCTAAAGATCTCTTGGGCTGCGTAGGTGCCATAGTAGTCTCCAACCCCCGCATGATCTCGGCCAACGATAAAGTGGGTACATCCGTAGTTTTTACGGGAGAGGGCATGAAGGATCGCCTCCTTAGGTCCTGCATATCGCATCGCTGCTGGATAAACTCCAAGGAGTACTCGATCCCTCGGGTAATAGTTATCTAAGAGAGTTCGATAAGCTTCCATTCGAACTTCAGAAGGTACGTCGTCATCTTTGGTATGGCCGACTAACGGATTAATAAAGAGGCCATCGACCAACTCCAGAGCTACTTTGTGGAGGTATTCATGCGCCCTATGGATCGGGTTTCTAGTTTGGAAGGCGACGACGGAGTTCCATCTTTGTTCATGAAAGTAACTGCGGGTCTCAGTTGGCGTTAGATATTCGCTACCACGAAAGTCTCGTACGGGTTGATGAAAAAAGAGTTCCCCAGCAATGGCAATGTCCCCTTCGTTGATGAGAGTAGCCACTCCAGGGTGTGCGCTATCGGTGGTACCGTAGACACTCTGCGCTTCTTGATGGAGTTCTACTGGGAAACGCTCTCTAATAATCATCGTAGCCACGTGAACACTCTGAATGTGTAGTTTTGCTGCGGCGGTTCCGGTAGCTAGTTCCCCTGAGGAGACAACAAAGGTGATTGGAAGTGGCCAAAGTGTCCCATCACTTAATTTCATCGAATCCAGAACACAGTGGTAGTCATCTCGTCCGAGAAAGGAAGAAAGGGGAGAGTAAGCACCAACGAATATCATCTCAAGGTCGGCTCTTTGTCTTGGCGAAAGTTCGATATCGATGAATTTATCTACCTTAAATGGCGCGGTAATCTCAAAGTGGATTAGTTCTCCGCCATGTGGCGGGGCGATTGGGTCGCTTGGATTAAAACTCACGTCTTGTCTCTTTCATTAGTAACCTTAGACGGTTGTGTCGTGGTATTTGGAGTCGTATTTGATACAATTAGGCTTCTTGAGCGGGCGGCTTTGTCTTAGTCCAAATTCCACATTCAGTGCGACCTTGGCCAACGAATCTGCCAGCACGTATGTCCTCGCCTGCCTTGACAGCTGCGGTACATGGCCAGCACCCCATTGATAGATAGCCTTGGGAATAGAGAGGGTGAAGTCTGAGATCGTAACTCTTGGCATAGGATTCTAGGTCTTTTCGCTCCCATCGATATAACGGGTTTAGCCTGATGGGATTGCCATCTT
Organism: Acidithrix sp. C25; assembly: GCF_904848545.2. Classification (NCBI taxonomy): domain Bacteria; kingdom Bacillati; phylum Actinomycetota; class Acidimicrobiia; order Acidimicrobiales; family Acidimicrobiaceae; genus Acidithrix; species Acidithrix sp. C25. Next base: position 1,416,335 of record NZ_CAJHCI020000006.1, on the reverse strand, counting down.
CAAGTGCACCCAGAGTATTTCGTGTTGAGGCGCTTTCGCGAGTCCTTCCATTTAGGATGGCGCTTGGCATGGTGGCCGCGAGAAAGTCCTCAAGCGGCTCTACCTTGTTTTGACTACAGCACGCGACTGGATCAATCAAATAGCCGTCTTCGAAGGGAGCTTTTGGCTTTAGTGTGATGAAGTTAGCACTCTGGTATCGAGATTTGAGGTAGGCGAAGAATGAAAGAGTTTCACTAAAATGGTAATTTGTATCAACAAAGACGACGTCACCGTCGAACCCTTGTGAGACGGCAAGGTCAATTAGTACGGTGCCAGCGATATTTAGACCGGTGGTTATCTTTAGGTCGATGTGGTCTTTTATGGCGGATCTCAGGATCTCTTTAGTTTCTTGGAAGTTAGATTCCAGCATCGGCGAGCTCTTTCTCTAAAAATCTCATTACTAGCTCTTTGGCTTGATCTAGCTCTAATTCTGCAGTCGGAACGAATAGGTCGGGTTGGGTTGGAGCTTCATAGGGGTCGTCGTATCCAGTAAGACCTTTTATCTCACCAGCTAACGCCTTTTTGTAGAGTCCTTTTGTGTCTCTTTGAAGGACGGTCTCAAAGGGTGCGTGTACGTGGATTTCGCGGCCACGTTCACACATTGAAAGAGCTTGGTTCCTTGAGCTTTCGTATGGCGAGATGGCCGAGACGAGTACCACCACTCTGTTTCTCGCCAAGAGCGAGGCGATATATCCAAGCCTTTGAACCTGTAAGTCGCGATCTTTCCTGGAAAAACCGAGGTCTGGAGAGAGAACGGCGCGAATCTCATCGCCATCGAGCAGTTCTACTTTGATCCCTCTATTGGTCAGTTCTTGGTGAATCTCCCTGGCGATCGTTGTCTTGCCTGCGCCAGATAGGCCAGTAAACCAAAGAACGGGCGCGTGTGTTGGAATTTGTGGCATATTATCTTCCTGGTAACTTCTTTTTCGATTGTGCATTTGACATCAATTACCTCTTTTGTTGAAGCTTTGGATTCTTAGCTTCCAAGACTATGACGGGTTTTTCTCGCCCATTAGGGCCCTAGGTAGCATATCATTTCTTTGTTGGCGGACCTTAGTCTGCTATTTGAGTGCAGGTTCGGCGTTGGTCAAAGGTTCACCTGGTGGTGATTTTTCGAAGTCGGATTTTCCTTTGACCTTAGCGTGGAGTCCAACTCTCGCCAATCGAAGTCGAAGGTCGAATATCCATTTTCCTTCAACTCTTTTCGGGTGGTTTTAAATTGCTCGTAGACCAGTTGGTCTGTATCTTGTGTTCGACTTTTTAGATGGTCGACAAAGATTCCGCCGAAAGCTGGAGATGTACCATTCGTCGAAATTGCAATGTCGACTGAGCCAAAGAGTCGCCTAGTGGCAACGTGGCTAAAGTTGGCGGTCTTTGGCTCGTCCAAGGTATTTAAAAGGAATCTCTTTTTGAGGCTTTGGCGATGGATCCAACGGTTTAGCTTTTTATCGCGGTCACATGCTATTACCAAGAAGGGCTTTCGTAGCTCGCGTCTTTTGGGCCTGCGATCAACAACTATGATATCGTCATCTATCTCGTCGGTATTGATTGATTCCGTGGTCTGTCCGTACCTAAAAAGTGTAACAATCGCACCTTCCGCCATGGCGACGCGAGCCCGCATTAGAGCTTGTTTTGAGCTTCCTATAATATAGACGTCGCGGGAATGCAGCTCTAGAGCGATAATCACAACGACTCCTTCGAGCTTGCCGACACCTTTATGCGTTGGCGCCTTGGGGCAGGAACATATGCAGTTAGTCTCGATCGCTCGAGACGATAGATGAAGTCGCCAAAGCGTTCGGACTCTTTTCGTTCATCTCGCCATGCAATTAGTAACGGAGCGAGAGAGTCGACTATCGACTCTTTTTCGACGTCCTCTGCAAAGAGTTGATTTAGGCGGGTACCCTCGCGATCGGAGCCAAGAAAGATGTCGTAGCTTTTCTTGGTCCGTCCAACTATACCAATCTCGGCCAAGTAGGGACGAGCGCACCCATTGGGACAACCAGTCATTCGAACTTCGATATCATCATCTCCGATGCCAAGGAGCTCGAGGCGATCTTGGAGTTGGCCCAGGAATGTCGGTAGATATCTTTCGGATTCGGCGAGGGCTAATCCACAGGTGGGAAGGGCTACACACGCAAAGGAAGAGACAAAGATTGGCTTTTGCCGCTTCAGGGATGGGACCCCTAGAGCTTCAAGATCATCTTGAAGATTTGGTGCGATCTCTGACGCTAAGTCGGTAAGGATAAGGTCACCTTTGGCGGTTACTGCGAGATTTGGACGGTACCTTTGTACTATTGTCGATATCGCAGTCCTATGGTTGATTGGGGCTGTGTCGGCAATTCGACCAGAGGGTAGCTTTATACCTAGGGCATAGCTATTGTTGAACTTATTTCGTGTTAGCCCTAGATGATCGTTTGTGGCCAAGAACAGGTCTTTTTCGGCCGGCTGGAATCGGATATCTACCTTTTCCTCTACGAGTCGGCGGAATTCGTCTACTCCAATGCGAGCAATTAGGTACTTTAGGCGTGCATGGGCCCGATCGTTTCGATCTCCAAGGTCACGCTGGAGCTCGATTATTGCATCTGTGAAGGCGAAGAGACTCTCAATATCAATCTCTCCCAAGAGATCACCGAGGCGAGCAAATGTGCTTTCATCGGTTCCACTTCGGCCCAGGCCGCCTCCGGCGTAGAGTCTTATTATTTGGGAATTTTCGTTATCGACTACGATCCCGAGATCGTGACTGAGCACGTCGATACAGTTGTCGATCGAAGAGACCACCCCGATCTTGAACTTTCTAGGTAGCATGTTTGCCCGATAGATAGATCGCTCTTGTGTCTTGGCACCTGAGATGGATTCAGCTACTTTTTCTCCGTCGATCCAAAATTCGAAATAGGCATCCGATGGTGCTTTATAACGGTTTGATATCTCGTTGGCGACTCTTTCGACGACCGTCTTCACCCGGGGATCCTCCACGTTTGGACATGCTGTGACATTTCTGATTACGTCACCACATCCACCCCATGTCGTTAATAGTGTCTCGTTGATGCGAGAAAGTAGTTCTCTAACGTCTTGTTTTGTCACAAAGTGAAATTGGATTCCCTGGCGAGTGGTGAGGCGAAGGGTCGAGTTCCCAAGATCATTGGCGATTTGGTTGAGTGCTAAATATTGTTCTGAGGAGATGCGTCCACCAGGTATTGAGACTCGGGCCATAACTAAATGCTCAATCTCTAGTCCAGCCTTCAGTCGAGTTGAGCGCGAGTCACGATTATCTTGGGTGTAGATCCCGTGGAACTTTAAGATCTGACTTGCTTCATTTGAGAATTTTGGGTCATCGTTTTCGAGTTCGGAAGCGATCGTGCCTCGAAGAGAGTTAGAGTTCTCTTTGACCTTTTCCACCGCACTAATGTTTTTGATTGTCTTTTGTATATCGGTTTCCATTCACACTTCCTTTCGCATTTTCAATTCTCGATAATTCTAATCAGGTTTGTCATAATTAGACGGCCTTTTGCAATAAATTGCTCCTCAAGATGAAATAATACGAGATTACTTCGCTGCGTCCTTTCGGCTTTGATTGCGTTTGTGCCGTAAGATTTATCCTGGTGAATGCGCATATTGTCGCGCTTGGAAACCACTATTGGCCTAATAGATTGCAAAGTGGATGGTTTGGATCACATCCCCGAGTTATCAGCTGAGTCGGAGTTTTTCATACGCGAGATGGCTCAGCTCTGGCCATGGTCACTTCTGCCGCTCTGATGTGGCAATCAAACTTACTATACAAGATATGAGTTTTGTACTTCAACCTATGCGAGGTGTGAAGAGTAGAGGATCTTAGTTTTAGGTGGTTCGATCGCTCTTATCGGTATTTTTGAATCTACGATTCAAGGCGCTTCTCTATAGCTCGGCCAAGTCGACTACTATCATGGTTTTCCCTAAGAGTCAGATACAAGCGGACATTTCTGGGGAATCGTCTAGCCGCTTGTGATGTTGGCTGAGATCAGCGGAGGTTCTCCTGCTGTGATTATATATATCGATTCGATTTTAACTTCGATCTTGCCTACTTAGCATGAGTTTCATCGATTCTGAGATTGATGAGTTATTTAGCTATTTCGTAAGTATCGGCCTTGTTATTTATTTGATTGCTCTTCTGGAGTGGTTGCAATTTCAAGTGCTAACTACTTTTTTAGATTCTTCTTGTTTTTAGTTTGTGGAATGGCCTAAACTTACCCTCTGGTCCGGGCCAAATTACCTTGAACAACAGTGGCTTTCGTTAAAATAGGGTGTTGTTTAAGCCTTTGTTGAACCTTGAGGGTCCAAGTAGGCGAATTTTATCACAAGATATTTTGCGATCGGGCGATCACCCAAGGATGAACTCTCCGACTCTTTCCAAGGCGAGATCTGCCTCGGGCATTGGAAAGCTTGGCCATACGTGCCAGAGCCCTTCGCCAACCTCTAGGGTTGCTTCTACGTTGCAATCGTGGAATTTTTCTATAAGTCGGAATGAATCATCGAAGAGAATTTCATCGGTTCCAACGAAGACAAGGTGTGGAGGTAAGCCCGAAAGGTCACCAAAGAGGGGAGATGCGCGGTGATCGCTGGCATCGGCTCCATTTAGGTAGATCTGAATGGCTGGTTTCATCCCTTTAGCATCGAGCATTGGATCAATATCGTTTCGCAGGCGGAGAGAGTCGCCAGATGCGGTTAAGTCGGTCCAAGGACTAAAAAGGAAGCTTTTACCTGGGAGGCTGTGGCCTCCATCGCGAATTGCGACTTCGGTTGCAAGGCTCAGTCCCCCACCAGCTGAATCGCCTCCTATGACGATATTTTGAGGGTCGACACCATTTGATAACAGTCCCAAGTAGACCTTCAATGAGTCTTCTAATGCCGCCGGAAAGGGGTTTTCCGGTGCTAGTCGGTAGTCAGCCATTACTACCTTGGATTCGGAGGCTAAGGCTAGGCGTGCCCCTAGTGAACGATGACTTTTTAGTGAGCCGGCCGAGTATGCTCCTCCATGAAAGTAGAGTATAACATTTTTACCAGAGCGATTGAGTGGATCGATGTATTCAACGACTACCCCTTGGATCTCTGCTTCGGTGATGACCACACCATCAGGCACGGGGCTAAAATCGCTAACGGAGTCGGTCATGACACGTATCTCTTCAACGCTTTGAGGTGGATGATCGGAGTGTTTCATTTGTAGAAGAAGATCTCTGAACATATTAGCTTCATTTGAGAGCATGTTGTCTTTACCACCTAAAAGAGTTCAAAGGTATATAGGCCGACGTTATATCACACCAACTCTATCACAGTGATCGAGATAGATCTTTGACCTAAGTTGATTACGGTTATGCGCCCGGAAGGCAACAATTTAGGCTTTAGGTTGTTTTACGCTTGATCTCTTTTTGTGTCATCGGACTTGAATATCAGGCATATGAGCCTCGGAGCGATATGCGACCGAGGATTTGATTTTTTTGAGTGTGACCAAGCACACGCCGGGGCCAAGTGTGTAAGAGCTCTTGGCTCCCTAAAGTTCTCACTTTCTGTCAAGCAAGCGCAGGTCTAAGCGACTTTTTCTCAAGGGTTGCTTTTTCACCTCTATTGGAGTGATTGAGAGAATTCGAAATGATGTGCCAAAGATTCTCTAAATTGGATTCAGCAAGGTTATCGGGCTGAGCGGGATGTCAAGTTCTATTGATTGAGAATCCTTTGGAAAATGACAAGAAAGAGCGATTTCCAAAGGAAACACTAGATTGTCGCGATCAAAAAAGGCAGACATCTAGAGGATAAGGTGACTTTTGCATATGGCTTGTAATTTCTGTCTTAGATTTGATTTGGTGTCAATTGGTGCTAGAGACCTCTGGGTTTCTTGGCAGGATTGTTATTAGGGCGAGCACTGCTATGACTAGAGCTATGTTGACTAAGAAGGCAATCGCTCCAGCATGAATATATCTATCTTGAGAGATAATTCCGTTCTTGGTGTGGGGGAGTTGGCCTGCGAGCACGGTGAAAAATACGGTTCCAGTCAGTGCGACGCCAAATGCACTGCCGATTCTTTGAGCAGTCTGAAGAAGACCGGCTGCGGTGCCAGCTTGGCTTCGTGGGATTGATCTCAAAAGGAAGTCTTGGTTCGGAGCGATAAAGATTCCATTTCCAAAGCCCCCTATGAAGAGTGGAATAACCAGCGTGATGGATGAGATATTTGAATTAGATGAGTGAAATATAAGCGCAAGAGAAACTACCGAGGTCGCTAACATCGAGGCAGCTAGAGTCAAAACTCTACGTTTTAGTCGCGCTGAGAATTTATCAGAAATTGATCCAGAGATTAAGGTTCCCAAGGCGAAAGGGGCGACGGTAAGACCCGAGGCAAGGGGTGAGCGCCCTAGACCTACCTGCCAAATGAGAGAGATGATAATGAAAAGAGAAGAGAAAGCCCCGAAATAGGCCATCGCTATAGCAACCCCTCCCGAAAAGGGCCGTTGGCGTGCTAGTTTGGGATCAACAATGGGTTCACGGCCCGTTCTGGATGCGAATTGCTCCCATTTGGTCAGAGATATAAATATTATGGCTCCGAAGGCTATCGAAAGATAAGTCCACAGAGGCCATCCGATACTTTGTCCTTCTATCAATGGTATGAAGATGGCCGCCAGTCCAACGGTGATTAAAGCCAGACCAAATGGATCAAGCTTATGGGTGATTTTGGGTCTATTGTTAGGGATGAGCACAACCGCCATGGGGATGGCTATAGCGCCGATGATGAGGTTTACAAAGAAGACAAGGCGCCAACCCAAGGCTGAACCCGCTAAGGATAGAATTACTCCACCCAGAATCGGACCGAGTGCCGATGAAACCCCAATCATCGTTCCTAGAATTCCAAAAGCTCTGCTTCGGGCCCTGCCTATAAATAGAAGTTGAATTGTCGCTTGGACTGAAGGGCCAAAGAGCCCAGCTGCAAGGCCCTGAATTACTCTGGCGATAACTAGTTCGGTTGGATTTATTGCAGTTCCACATACGACACTAGCGATTGTAAAGAGGCTGATACCTGTTAGGAAGATTGGCTTGTGGCCAATGCGATCTCCAAAGCGACCAGCCGGCACCAGGATAAGCCCGAATGCCAATAGGTATCCCGATACGATCCACTCTATATCGCTAGACGTTGCATGGAGATTGTTTGCAATCGATGGGAGTGCGACATTCACGATGGTTGAATCAATTACAGCCATGAAGGTACCGCTCAACACGACTATCAGCGTCTTCCAATCTTTAGAGGTTGGCGTAGGTTCGAAGTTGTCTTGATAGGTGCTGTTTTGGTTCAAGATTTCCTAGTCTTTGAGTTTTGCTAAAGCAATATTAGTTGTCACCTACACCTTGATGACCTCCAACAAAGGCGATGTAAGCAAAACGAGCGACCCAAAGGGTCGCTCGTCGATCTGAAGTTACTACAAATAAAAGGTTTAGTTAGCCAGCACTTCTATAGCCTCGTCGTGGCTCGCGGTCATATCCGCCCCGTCCACCGTATCCACGGCTTTCAGTTCCGTTTGCGTCACTTGGCCGTCCGAAGCTGCTGCTTCTATCGTAGGAACGAGATTCATCGGATCTTCCTGATCCCGATGATCCAGAGGAAGATGAACGATAACTTCTCGATGGACGTGAGGAGTTTCCGCCATAAGATGATCCAAATCCACGTCGTCCTGAGTTCATCCCAGTACCACTTCGTGCGCGACTTTCGTCCAACTCCATTACCTCGCCATTGAATTCTTCCAAGAGTGGGATATTTCCAAGAGTTGGCTCTTCGGGATTGCCTCTGAACATCTGCTGAGGAAGGCCCAGGTTCTTCTGCAAACCTTGGACGGTTCTCATCTGTGATCTACCTAGAAGCGTTACGACAGCTCCATTGGAACCCGCGCGGGCCGTTCGTCCTGAACGGTGGATGTAAGCCTTGTGGTCATCTGGAAGTTCGTAGTGAACAACTAGATCCAATCCGACAACGTCTATACCTCTTGCTGCTACGTCAGTTGCGACAAGCACAGAGGTTCTTCCCTTGGAGAATTTCGAAAGAACGCGTTCACGTGCATTCTGTCGCATATTACCATGGAGGGCGTCTACTTGAATTCCGTCGTCGTAGAGATGACCGGCAAGGGTATCTGCGTTGTCACGAGTACGCACAAAGACGATTGTTTTTCTAGCCCCTGCGGTGATCTTCTTTAGAATTTCGAGCTTATCGGTCTCTCGGGTCACAAGGAAGAAGTGGGACATATTGTCGATGCTTCGAACCTTCGTGGTCGTCTCATGGCGAATTGGATCGCTCATGTGGCGCTTGATTAGGGTTTCAACATCACCGTCTAAGGTAGCTGAGAATAGCATTGTCTGGCGATCTGCAGCTGTCTTCGAGAGTATCTCAACTACAGGTGGAAGAAAACCCATATCGGCCATACGGTCGGCTTCGTCGATGATTACGGTTTTAATGTTTTCAAGATTGATCCTACGTCGATCCATAAGGTCGATTAGTCGTCCAGGTGTGGCAACTACAACTTCTACGCCTCGGGTGAGGTCGCGGATCTGTCGTTCCATTGAACTGCCACCGTAGATGGCCGCAATTCTTGGCTGGCCTTTTCTAGGTTGAGTAAGGAGGGTCATAAAGACGTCTCGAACTTGTGTTGCAAGTTCGCGAGTCGGCACCAAGATAAGAGCGGTAGGGCTCATAGGCTTGGCTTGTTCACAGTTTTGTAGGATTGGAATGAGAAAGGCCAAAGTCTTTCCCGAACCCGTACCTGCCATTGCGCATATGTCTTTGCCTTCCAAGGCGTCTTTGATCGTGATTGCTTGGATCTCAGTTGGTGTTGACATACCGTTTTCGGACAGGCGATTAGAGATGTGGCTAGCCACACCTAGTGATTCAAAGGTGGTCAAAATATTTGTTTTCCTTGTTCTTCGTTTTTTTCAGTTCGGCATTGGGGACAAGGCCTCGCCGATTCCGATACGAAGCGGAAAAAATGAGGATGTCCAGAGTCTCACATGAGCTCAACCGACATATAACACTATAGCAACCAATTATGGTTCTTCTGCAGACGGGTGATGGAGCATCCTATCACACATTGTTTGGTAGTCAAATTGGAAAGTATGGGAGATGATAGGGTTGGCGAACTAGTATTGAAGGTTTTTGAGGTTTAAGGGGCCAGTTTAATTTCAAGCTTTTATGGCTAATTGCTATGGGTAGTTATCTAAAATAAATGGCTTGGTTTCTAGTTGTTAGCCTAAAGTTCTTCGCTGTGGTTGTAGACGTCGACGTCGACCATCTGTGCTTCTAGGTGCGAGATGATCTGCCTGAGATTTATTGCAAAGCTTTCAATACTTGAGCGTGAGAGACACGAGACTGCGAAGGTCTCTTGCTGGTTAAATTTGGGAAAGAGATCAGTCATCATCTCGGTGCCTGATTCGGTGACCTTGAGGTGAACGAGTCTACGGTCTGTCTGATCGGTAATTCGCTCAATGAACCCGCGTGCTTCCATCGTCTTTATAACGCCAGAAAGAGTAGATTTTGAAATGCCAGCTTCCTCGGCGGCATGGCGAACTTCGATGCCGTCCCAGATCCAAACTACCCAGAGTACGACGAAACCTGTCCACGAAAGTCCAATTGGTCGCAGAACCGTGTTTGTGAAATATTTCCGAGTTGAGTTAGCGGCACGATAGAGGTTTGCAATGGCACTTTGCGCTACAAAGTCAATCGGCAGGCCGCTCAATCGGGCTTCCATGGTCTTTTCTGTCTCTGCGAGCGTGTAATGGCCTGTCACACTTATATGGTAGTCGCACATAGTTAACTTCTCAGTTGGTATCACCCTCATTATTAACTTGATTTGGATCGATAAAGTCGGCCAATTGTTTCACAAGGCGCCCTGTATAGTTGGTGTTGTCGTTGGAGTAAGTCTTTACGTCCAACAAGGTATTACTCCTATGGTTTGTGTGTCTCTTTGATCTTTGTCTGGGCAAGAAAAATTTGGGGGTTTTCCCCGCCAAGGGCGACGTTGGAAGTGGAGGATATGTGGGTCAGATCGATCTTAGTGCACTCAGCGAGCTTGTGGTTCGCCTAAAAGATATTCGGATCGACGTGCTTAGATTGGCCTTTTGTGACTTGATGGGAGTTGAGAGAAGTCGGGACATACTTGTATCGTCCATGGTGAGCGTACTTTCAAATGGCGTACCATTTTCGTCTGAGATCTATCGAAGGACCGATGGGGCCGCAACGGGCCAAAGCCGGATCGAAGCTGTGAAAACGGCAGGCGACATCCTGGGCTATTTGGATATAGGTACATTGAAGGCTGTCCCCTGGGAGGCAGGTGTTGCCCATGGAATATTAGACCTACAGAATCTCGATGGGACAGCAGTTGCAGAAGATCCACGAGAGGTTTTGCGAAGGGTCCAAGGAAAATTAACTGCGATGGGGTTAGTGCCTCTTGTTGGCCCAGAGCTCGAATTTTATCTTCTAGAGCCCGATGGCAATTCTGGGTGGCAAAGATATGGGTTGGGCGGTGGGAATATTTATTCTTCGGGCCTAAAGGGAGATCCGGAGAATTTTCTATTGAATAGCCTTAGGATGCTAGAGGGGTTCGAGATAGGTGCTTTTGGTGCCAATCACGAGTTTTCATCGGGACAATTTGAGATAAATCTTTGGCATTGCATAGCTACCGAAGCGGCTGATCGTGCTTTTAGATTCAAATCTGCCATAAAGGAGATGGGCCGTCAAACTAACAAGCTGGCGACATTTATGGCTAAGCCATTCAACGGCGAGAGTGGATCTGGTTTTCATCTGCATTTTTCCATTTTGGATGACCTCGGACGTCCCCTTTTCGAGGATAAAGGGGGTCCCGATGGACTCTCGGATCTCGCAAGGAGTGCAATCGCTGGAGTTTTACGTCATGCCCGAGCCGTCACCGCCCTGTGCAGCCCGACTATTAATTCATATAAACGCTTTGCTCCAGGAACATTTGCTCCATGGTTGGTGGATTGGGGGTTGAACGACCGGGGTGCTATGATTCGAATTCCGTCACAGCGAGGGCTTTCGACAAGGATGGAGCTTCGCCTTGGCGATGCATCTGCAAATCCTTATTTGGCGATCGCAGGACTCCTTGCTGGGGCATATCTGGGAATCAAAGAGGAGCTAACGCTCCCAGAAGTAAGAACAGGAGATCCGAGGGACCTTATTGCTTTGCCTAGAACCTTAAGAGATGCAATTGAGGCACTTCGCGATGACGAAGAACTAGTCGAACTTCTAGGCGATGGGTTTGTTGATGCCTTTATCTGCCTAAAGCGCGATGAAATTGAGCGATTTAGTCGCTACGTAACCGACTGGGAATTCATTGAATACGCATATCACCTTTGAACCAAGGACTTTCGTAGATTTGCCCTAAATTCGCAGGCTTTTCTCTGTTGGCTTTCGGCCGTTGGAATCGCTGCGTTTCCCAGCAGGATTTCGGGTCAGTAGTTGCGCCTTTGCTCATGTGTCGTTGTAGCTTTTTGCAATGGCGTTATTTCGACCTATTCCGCCCTTGGTTTTGGTTGGTCGTCCTCTTTGATGTTTTCATTTGCTCTTAGCTATCTGTCATATTCTTCGGTTGCATCTTTTTAAAGGTGGATCTCTTGGGCTATGAAAGATTCGACTTGACTCAGGGGCTTTACTTTTTGCGAATTCGCAAGGGTCCAACTCATTGCTACGTCACAGATTAATTCGTTTAATGAATATTGCGACTAAATCAAAGATGCTAGTTTTGTCAATGGTAGTCAAGGTGATGACTGGAGTTGAGTTGGGAGTTGAAGTAGAAAAGGGGCCATTAGGGCGTACTTCTCTAGCAATTTTGCCGATTATTTTGGCGGCAACTTTTATGCAACTTTTGGATGTGAGCATCGTAAATGTTGCCATTCCTTCGATACAAAGTCACTTGCATGCTTCGTTTGGATCGGTTGAGGCGGTTGTAGCAGGATACCAACTTAGCTTTGCAGCGACTTTGATGACGGCTAGTCGTCTCGGGGATGTTTTTGGGAGGCGACGTCTCTTTTTGATTGGCATGGCTGGCTTTGCAATAGCCTCTGGCCTTTGTGGGGCAGCGCCATACGTTAGCGTTTTGGTCTTTGGTCGCGTGGTGCAAGGATTCTTTTCTGGATTGATGTTTCCCCAAGTATTATCGATTATCCAGGTGACTTTTCCGTCAAGTCAAAGAAGTAAGGTCTTTGGAATATACGGAGCCACGATAGGGCTTGCAACTATCGCAGGTCCTTTAATCGGTGGACTACTTATAAAGGCGAATATCGCCAATCTTGATTGGCGCCTAATCTTCTATGTGAACGTTCCAATTGGCGTGGCTGCGTTCGTCGGGGCTCTATTTTTGCTTGGTGAATCAAAATCCTCGACCTCCTCGAGCGTGGATTCCATGGGAGCATTTTTGATTACCACTGGCTTGGTGATGGCGCTTTATCCACTTATTGAGGGCAGGGCTTCTTCTTGGCCGAATTCGATGGTTGCGATGTTGATTGGATCGGTCTTTGTTATTGGGGGCTTTGGAGTCCATCAATATTTGCGATATCGCCATGGAAACGTTACGCTTGTGTCAATTGAGGCAATTCGTACCCGTTCCCTTGGGGTGGGGTTGATTTTATTCCTGATATTTTTCCTTGGTATTGCGCCTTTCTTTTTCGCATTTTCTATCTTTCTTCAAGAGGGGAATGGGTTCTCGCCTCTAGCAGCAGGGCTAACGACCGCTCCTTTTGCGATTGGGTCTGTTCTTTCTTCGTTCTTGACAACTCGGACTAGGTCGAAAGATGCGAGAATTTTGATGCTCGCGGGATCGCTGATTTTGGCTATTTCAATGTGGCTATTGATTCGTCTGTTGTATCATGTCGGTGCTCAACTTAGCGGATTTAAGTTGATCGTTCCTCTCTTTATAGCTGGAATTGGGGTGGGACTCTTCGTAGGGCCAGCCTCCTCTTTGGTGCTCGCTCGAGTCCCAGAGGAGGCAATTGGTAGTGCGTCTGGGAGTCTCTCTACGGTACAGCAGATCGGTGGGGCACTCGGGGTTGCGCTTATTGCAATTATATTTTTTGGATTTCTAGGTGCGAACGCCAATCAAGCTGCTCGAGCGCAATTACCGCCAATCACGGCAGAACTGACATCACTTGGACTTCCAGCTCCACTGGTAAAGGTCGGTACCAACCTCTTTGTGACATGCATTCACGACCGCGCAACGGAGAAGAATCCGAGTGCACTTCCACACAGTTGCATAGAAGTTGGCGGTGCAATCCAAATAGCACCGATTGCTCCTAAAGTGAAGAAACAGTTAGTTTCAATGTTTTTCAATGCGGCTCAAAATGCAGCACAAGGGGACTTTTTAGTTAGCTTGAGAGATACTTTGAGCTTTGAAATCGCTGTATTTGTACTTACGTTTTTATTGACCCTAGCACTGCCAGGTTGGCCCAAGGACAATTTGGACGAACGCGCGATTGTGATCTGAAATGGTCAGATGGCGATGAAAAGGTCTATGGCTCATTGGATTTTAGAAGAGCTCTTGGCAAATGATCTTTATCTATGTGATTGTAAAATCGTATGGTTTGCCAATTAGCTGCTCCATCTAGTTTCTACTTTTAGATCTGTTAGTTTTGTTATCTCTTTGGCGAAATAACTAATAACCGCTGGCTCTTGATCTCTTACCCACAAACTGACGTGGCCTTTATCTCCTTAGGGTTCGCCCTTATGTTGTCGATCGAGCCCAGGTCTTCTCGACTGCGTGAGCTTTTTGCCTTTGGATAGTCGCTCGCTAGAGGTGAGCATGATGAGTCAAGAACGGTTGTATCGGTTGAGATCTCGCGGAAGATGGAACCGATTTCTTAGCTCGAGAAAGGCAATATTTCGTTATTTGATAATTTTTGTACCAACGGTGGCCCGTCTAGGACTTTATTCAAGGCGACCACCGATTAGGTCGAAAATTAACCGACGGAAATATGTTTGATTGTTATGTTCGGGAATTCCCGACTGGAGGGGTTCATGGTTGTCCTAGATTCGCCAAGTTATCAGCTAGATGCACGGAATGAAGTCTCTGAGATAATAAATGCTACTGATCAGATGAGCATCGCAATTGATGAAGTGGCCAGAGGTGCCCAGGAGGCCGCAATGGGTGCGAAGGGGGCGGAGGACGCAGCTAAAGTAGGACTTGCCTCTGCAGAACGAGCTTCAACGGCCATGGGTGAAGTTTCGGAGATTATGGCGGATACGGAAGCTAGGATTATCGAACTGGCTAGTCGCGTGGAGAAAATCGATACCATCGTGGCAGCGATTAAGTCAATAGCAGGTCAAACCAATTTGCTTGCTCTAAATGCAGCTATTGAGGCAGCTAGAGCCGGAGATGCGGGTCTTGGATTTGCGGTTGTCGCAGATGAAGTTCGAAGTCTGGCAGAGCGATCTCGAACGGCAGCGACTGAAATTGCCGGGACGATTTCTGAGATTAGAAATGAAGCAGCTAATTTGGTGACGTTGGTCTCCCAAAGCCTCGAGCGAACCGGTGAGGGCGATGCTCTAATACAAAACACCTCTGCTGTGCTATTTGATATCGTGGGTAAGATCAGTGGAAACGCAGAGCGTATTGAACAAATCGCCGCTGCGACTGAACAACAGTCAGTTATGGCTAAAACGATTGCTCAAAATGTATCAATGCTTTCCAGCGGTTTTTGATAATTTATTGACTTTGTCCCAGTTGGTCTTTTGAAGTGCAACGAGGTATCTCGGGCTAAGTTCTACGAGGAGCCACTGAAGAGTTAAAAACTACTTCCCATGATAGAGTTCGAAATTGATATTCCATAGAAAAGGGCAATTTCTATGGAATAAGTTCATAATTTTAACTCGAAGTGATGGATCGAGATTAAAGTTTTTAGTTGTTCGACCGCGTGGAATGTGTAATCACACAATTCGTGCTGAGTTCGATTCGTTAAAGCTATTTAGTTTACTTCCCACGACTTTTCAAGAAGAACCTGGAGTGTAAATCTAATGCCTCAGCGTGATTTAGCGATCCTCCAAGACCAATATGCGTAATTTCCGAGGACCGTGGACGCCTTCAACCCTTGATAGTTCAATGTCTGAGGTTGCGGAGGGCCCAGAGACTACTGTAATTGGATATTTTAGATTTACCATTGCCATAGCTTCGGTAAAGCTTGACTTTATATAGCTGGCGCGCAAGAGGCAGTAGTGGTAGTCGACAACCAAGGAGATGATCCGTCGACCGTCGGTAACTGGGTTATTTAGAATTATCGACCCGGTTGTGGCGGCAGCAGCGGACGCTCCAGTGAGCGAGGCGTTGATTTGTGAGATTTGCGAGGCATTTAGTTTTGGATCATCCATAGTTAGATCGAAGTGCGTCCGCAAATCGTCCAAGATGTTTAGCTGTAGATCTTGAAGTAACGACTCGGGCATTATTAAAGATTTTTGGGAGTCTTTTTCGGTTAATTCATAAAGTAGTTTCGAGACGTTTTTGCTCGATACGACTTCTACTATGGCCTTGTAGTCGCGCGCCAACTCGACAAATGTTCCCAGTAAGTTATGTTCGACCTGATGGGTAGGGTTCGGAGTGCGACGATATTGCGATGGTACTTGCGCGAGCTTAGGGTTGCGGCGAATCGCCACCGAGATAGCGGATACGCCTTCTTCTAATGGATCTGGATTGTCGTGTGGTCCGCTCATTATTTTTCCTTCCCGGAGATTTTATTAATCCGTCGCGAACTAGGTATTCCTCGAGATTTGGTCCATTTATTCATCAATGGAATAGCGTCTATTAGCTTCTTTGGAATTTTGGCGGCAAGATCGTTGCCAAAACCTACCCCAGCATACGCCGTTCGAAGGAGTTTTGGATTCGACATCACGACTGAGGCGACGGCAAAGGCGCGACGCTGAGATTTAGAGGTATTGGCTTCGTTGGCTCGGCTCCTTAGGTAGGTCAGTATCCTTGGAATGTTAATCTTTACTGGGCAGACTTCATAGCAGGCGCCGCATAGTGTCGAAGCAAATGCTAGTGAGCCGGCTTGTTCGGGTCCAAGCAACTGTGGTACAAGGATTGCGCCAATTGGACCTTGATATACGGATCCATATGAAAATCCGCTAGCCCTTTCATAGACGGGACAGACATTCAGACAAGCCGAACAGCGGATGCATCGTAGCGTCTCAAACGAGACCGGATCTGAGAGGATCGAGGATCGATTATTGTCCAGTAGCACCAAATGGAATTCCTGGGGGCCATCGCCTGGTGTTACGCCATGGAAGATAGTTGTATAGGGGTTCATCCGTTCGCCAGTGGATGACCTAGCTAGGAGTTCCATAAAGAGCGGTACATCTTGAAATGATTTGATGACCTTTTCGATACCCATGACTGTAACTAGGACATCTGGAAGGGTGAGGCACATTCTACCGTTTCCTTCGGATTCAACTATTGCAATTGAACCTGAATCGGCCACAGCAAAGTTTGCCCCAGAGATTCCGAACGGTACACTTAGGAACTTCTCTCTTAGATAAACGCGAGCTGCCTCTGCGAGGATTGCGGGAGAGTTCTCAAGTTTTGTCTTAGAGATTGTGGACGAAAATAGTTCGGCTATCTCATCTCTGTTCTTATGAATAGCTGGCACCAGAATATGGCTAGGCATTTCCCCGGCAAGTTGCACTATCAGTTCGGCTAAATCCGTCTCTTGTGCTTTGATGCCCGCCTTTGCAAGAGCGTCGTTTACCCCAATTTCATCGGTAGTTATCGATTTGACCTTGATGGCCTCAGTGAAGTTATGGCTTTTGGCTATTCCAACGATAATCTCGTTAGCACTGCGAGCGTCATGAGCAAAGTGAACTTGACCACCACGCTCTTGGACTGATTGAATTAGAGTCTTTATCAGGTCGTCCAAATTAGCGAGTGAGTCATCTTTTATCATTGCGGCTCTGGTGCGCATTGTCTGCCAATTGCTGACCTCAGAAACTACCGAAGCCCTTTTGTTTCTAATCGTTCCGGTGGCGTTGGTTAGGTTGGCTCTTAGGGCTGGAATCTTTGTAAATTCGTGGGCTAATTTCGAGAATTTAATCTCGCCTGATTGCCCAAGTGCTGCTTTTCTTGGATATTGAGACATTATTTCCCGTTCACTTAAACTAGAGCTGACTCTTTAGTGCTAGCGAGTATTTCAGCTATGTGTAGCGTCTTTATCTGCGATCCCTTTTCTTTGAGCCCTCCGCCTATATGCATCAGGCAAGAGTTGTCGAGTGCGACTAAATATTGCGCATCTAGGGAAATTATGGAGTTGACTTTATCTTCTAGCATCGCTTCAGAGACGTCATTGTTTTTTACTGAAAACGTACCGCCAAAGCCACAACAGGTCGTTTGAGTGGGGTTTGTGATCAATTCAATCCCGTCTACCGAGCCTAGAATTCTAAGTGATGGCTCTAATAGACCCAACGATCGCACTGAGTGACATGTGGGATGTAATACTACTTTATGGGGGAAGTATGAGCTAGATACATCTTCTCGATGGTAGGTATCTATAAATTCAACGAGCTCGAATGAACGATTTAGAATCGATGCAAGTTTGTGAACATTGGTTGGGCTCATAAATCCTCCCGCAAGTTCGAGATAGTTTTCGCGCACCATTGCAGCACAGGAAGCTGATGGAAAGACGACGTAGTCATAGTCGATATTGGTTTTAACGAACGAACGAATCATCTCCGAGATCAGATCCGGATAGCCGGTATTGAAGTGCATTTGACCACAGCACACCTGTGTTTTTGGGAGATGCACCTGGTATCCGTACCTGGTTAAAACGTTGAAAGTGGCCTGGGTGGTTCGGCTAAATAGTGCGCCGTTTAGACAGGTTTCAAAGATTGCAATCTTTTGGGAATTCATAACGATAGATACCTTGCAGTAAATGTTTTTGAAATTCTACATAGATACATGATCAATTACAAACTGAGAAGCACTTCAAATTTAAATTTGCCTTTGAAGTGGAATTTAACCTAAATATACGAGTTTGGAGAGGCCAATTTTCGTGAAGAAGCCATTTAGGGCGATCGTAACAAGTGAAAATCTGTTCATCGCTAATAGCAATCCAAAGAATATTAAGGCGAATCCAGAGATGAGAGAGAGTTTGGAACTTTGACGTTTTAGCCAATCGAATGACGTCTTGATTCTGGTATAGGCGAGGCCCGTAATCATGAAAGGAACCCCTAGACCTAAACTGTAAAAGACGAGCAGGATTGCTCCTTGCGTCACACTTTTTTGGCTTGCTGCAACTCCCAGAATAGATGAGAGTATTGGCCCGATACACGGTGTCCATCCAAAGCCAAAGGCGACCCCGGCGATTGCTGGCCCAAATCGGCCAAGGCGTGCAATGTTAGGATGAAACCGCCTTTCCGACGCGAAGATGTTGAACCTTCCTAGACCACCGATTACTATAAAAACGCCCATCACCAGGACTAAGAGACCCGTAATTCGTCCTATCAAGATGTGGCTATGAAAGATCGAGCGTCCCAAGGCAGTCGCCGTCATGCCTAAGAGTACAAATACCGTTCCAAAACCTAAAATAAAATAGAGTGTCGCTTTGGCGACTTGGAACTGAGTAGAACTAATTGATTCGACTGTTTTGGATTGGGTTTTGACCTTAGTTGTGATTGTCGGTGAATCTTTTTTGTCTTCAATGCGCTTTTTATCTCGAATGTCTATGCCGGTAATAATTGAAAGATAGGCGGGCACAAGTGGCAATACGCATGGCGATGCGAATGAGATTATCCCACCGCCAAAGGCTACGATATAACCAAGACTTGTTGCCACGTGTCTCCTTTTTCCTGCTCGAGATTTAAATCTTGGACGCCAACACCCTAAAGCGGTTTCGTGCTAGTTAATCTAGTTTGGTTGAATTGCCTTGGGGCCTATGACGGAACGAGCTGGACTTTTACCTTCTCTTGTGATATTGGCTCAATGAAGGTCAGGTCAGAGCTCTGACTATCAACTTGGTATACGATTGATTTCGTATCGCTGCTCCAGGTTTGAAGGCGGCTTATATCGCTTTCTGCACAATTGTGCGTCCAAGCGACCCAAGTTCCCGTTACTGTTCCGTCCGCTCCGACAGTCTCACCTGGGGTCAATGAGCCATCCTTAGGAAAGTCCCTTTTGTAACCTATCAAAATGGTTGCATCGAAGTTGACGACTCCGGTGATCTCGGCGGATTGGGAAGTTGGAAAACTTTGAGCGATCAATCGCGCGCGCTCGCTCGAATGCAATCTTGCTCTTTTTAGGCGAGCCTCCTCAATCTTTCGTTTTTGTCGAGACCAGCCAACTGCCGGTGCAATTCCGAGAAACAAAATACCTATAATTGGTATCGAAAATGCAAAGAACACCTTAGACAACCTGCACCACCCGTAATAATTATCGCATCTCCGCACTCTTATCCGACAGTTATGATGAAGTATTTTTCGGAAATATTGCTCTCATTCAACCACGCGTCTTTTTCGATCAAGTTGAACCCACACTTTTGGTTGTCTATCTGTGATCATTTGGGTCCTCTAAAGCATCTTTGGCCCTTTTTTGTGAATACTTTTGTGAAGGTTAGGATGCTTATGAGCTGTAAACCCTATAGGGCTATGAAGCCATCTTCGTTGGTGGGCGGCCATGAGTGATATGCTCTAATAACGCACATTAGCTAAAGATACGGGAATCCAATGAAGCTTACTATTTGTGGTTCAGCAGGCTCCTATGGGGCACCCTTGAGGGCCTGTTCCAGTTATTTGGTGACATCGGAGAGGTCGAATCTACTGATGGATCTTGGCAATGGTTCATTTTCTAACTTTTTGGCCGTGAGCGAGACCTCACTGCTCTCCGGAGTATTTATTTCTCATCGTCACCACGATCATTTGGCCGATCTGGTCTCACTCTTTCATTTTATGAAGTTTGTGCCCGGTGCGAAGGTGGATAAATTACCATTACTTGCTACCGCGGTCACCTATGAGGCTCTGTGTAATCTTACGGGTCTAGCGTTGGCGGAAGTCTTTGACTTTCGAAAGATTGACGTTAATTCTAAGATTTTGTTGGGTGATCTTGAGCTAACCTTTTGCGAAACTGATCATGTCGATGGGACTTTGGGTATAAAAATTACAGAGTCGGACGGTCGCACGATCGTCTATAGCGCAGACAGTGCCTACTGCGATTCTCTGGTTGCCCTTGCTCAAAATGCTGACATCCTATTGGCGGAGTCAACCTGGATTGAGAGGCCTAGATGGTCTTCTCGCGGAATTCATATGGATGCTCTTGAAGTAGGTGAGCTTGGCGAAGCCGCAGGCGTTGCTCGTTTGGTAATTACTCACGTAGCCTATCCAAATGACCCGAATCAGGCTCGCCAAGTTGCATCGACGAAGTATTCAGGGGAGATTTTAATTGCTAACGATTTCGATGTAATTGAGGTCTGAACTAGAGGTCTGAACTAGAGGATTGAGCCTTGGTTTTGCTGGTTTTCGCTTATTGTGAAGATCGATTCCGTGATGTATTGATCGGTAGTTCTATTTACGGTAGTTCGGTTTTAGATACTTTTAGATTCCATCGTAAAGTCTTAGATCGAAGGACTCCTCGGGTTTCCTGGCTCTTCCTGGCTCACGAATCGTTTAGTAGATTTGAGGCTAAAACCACCAACTAGGCCCATGCTGTCTAATTGGCAATAAGCCCAGCGCTAGGGTGAGATAGTGCACTATACCCCATTTAGAGACCCTTGGCATTTTAGCGAGATGGCAACCGAATCACTATTAGTTGCCTTTCTAGAATCCCAGCTCAATCGACTTTTGAATTCTTTGAGTTGCTGGACGAGCAAATTAGCGGTTTTGGGACTCTTTTAGGCCCTATGTGCTCATTGGGGTAATTATTTTGGTCGGCCGGATAGGTAAATATAATGACCGCTGTTCCAGCTAAGTCATTTTTTCCGAAAGATTGTTGGCTACCAATGACTGTAGCTAGGTTGTTTAGTGCTGGTGCATCCATATGATTTGGCATCCATTAGCCACGTAATGGCCAAGAGTTCTTTGTCAAGAGGCATCCTGGCGTTAGTTTCATCTCTCTTTTGATGAAACTGGGCAAGTGATCGAGGTCCCTTTTTGCGGATTCCCTTTTGCGCGGTGGTCTCGTGTTTTTAGGACAAGTTTCTGGGACACATGTTGTAACGGGTTGAATTTGGCAATCATTATTTTCCCTTCATCAACCTAACTTCTTGTGCGGTCCAAAGGTTTCACAAATACTAAATGAAGGTCAAGTGGAGATCTTTTTATCAGGGCGGCCGACACACCCATGTGATGTGAACAAAACTAATTGCAATCGGATTCGTATAAATGGGTCAATGCCTCCAGCGACTCTCTCTAGGGTCGCTGTTGCTATCTCTATGACTTTTACCTTCGGGTTGGCGAGATCCTCTTTTAGATACCATCGGGTTAGAATTAGGATAGATAGTTGTATTTAGAAGCTAAGTTGAAAAACGTTCTTCGAGGTATCTAGCATAAGCACTAAGGTCGAGATCTATTTGGGTAGATGTGTAAGAGCGTGGAGAAAGGTCCATTATTGACGGAATCTACAGAACCAAATGGTGTATCACCAAAAGACATAGATCAGTATAGATTCGATTCAAATTCACGCGTGTTGACTGTACCTAACCTAATTACGGTGGCGCGACTATGTCTTTTGCCGGTTGCGATATACGAGGCAGTAGGACGTGGACAATTTGTTTTAGCTACGGCCATCTTAGTCTTTATTGGTCTTACAGATTTTTTAGATGGTTATGTTGCTCGGCACTTTAATCAAGTCTCTGAACTGGGAAAGATTATTGATCCATCGGCAGATCGAATAGTGATCATCGCTGTTGGGATAACTGCAATAATACAGGGATGGATTCCGCTTTGGCTTGGAATTGTGATCATGGTTCGAGAGGTCTTTATCTCACTTCTGTCGAGTTATCTCTATAAGACCAGGAGCTATCGCCTAGACGTAATATGGCTAGGTAAGGCAGGTACATTTGCACTTTTGTGTGCGTTGCCTACTTTGGTGGCGGGGGAGTCTAAGTCGCCGAATCTTTCATTTTTGCACCTTATTGGCCTCGGACTAGCAATAATCGGGATAGTAACCCTTTATTTGGCGGCCTTTAATTACGTGACTAAAGTCTTGATACCGGTTTTGAAAGGCAATGTTTTGCCGCCTTCGCGTTGAGCGAGGAACTATGAATTTTGTAGATAATTGCCTAGATGGCTGTAAATATTACCAAAATGTTGATAAATGGGTGGCTATCCTGCTAGTTTCACACCAAGAGACTAGTTCGTAGCGCTGGAAGGGGATTATGTGAAAGCTGTAATAATGGCTGGCGGTGAGGGGACCCGTTTGCGGCCGTTAACGGCAACCGCTCCAAAGCCGATGTTGCCAATCGGAAATGCCCCGATGTTGGAGCACATAATAACGCTTCTGAAAAAACATGGCTTTGATGAGGTGATTATCACAGTTGCCTTCATGGCAAACGCGATTCGAACCTACTTTGGGGATGGCTCGGAGTTTGGAATTCGGATTAGTTACTCTAATGAGGATTCACCCCTTGGTACTGCTGGGTCAGTTGGGAATTGTCGTGAACTTTTAGAGTCGACTTTTATGGTTATCTCTGGCGACGTTCTAACCGATATTGATTTGGGTGCATTGCTTGAGTTCCATCAGTCCAACAAAGCTACAGCTACCATCGGCCTCAAATCAATGGAGAATCCGCTGGAGTTCGGTATCGTTACGACAAATGACGATGGTACTGTAGGTCGCTTTCTCGAAAAGCCAACCTGGGGACAGGTCTTTTCCGACACTATCAACACAGGCATATATGTTCTGGAGCCGGAGATATTTTCCTATATGCCAGTTGGTAAAGCCCTAGACTTCTCTCAGGATGTTTTTCCGCGTCTACTGGAGGATTCGATTCCGATCCACGCCATGGTTTGCGAAGGTTATTGGGAAGACGTAGGGACCTTGGAAGCATACCTGAATGCGCATAAGGATATTTTGGATCATCGTGTAGATCTTGAAATTCTTGGTTTTATGGTAGACAAGGGTGTCTACTTTGGTGATGGGACCGAGGTACATCCCACTGCTTTGCTTGAAGGTCCAATTATTATTGGAGACAACTGTAGAATCGGTCCGGAAGCCAAGATAAGGCCCTATAGCGTAATCGGCTCTAATTCACGTATCTCTAAACACGCAGAGGTTGACCGCTCTGTTATTCATGAGAATGTCTACATCGGTGAAGGTAGCATTATCCGCGGTACTATCGTTGGAAAATCTTGTGACTTGCGGAGAAGCGTGCACACCGAAGACGGAGTTGTCCTGGGCTCGGACTGCTATGTAGGCGATGGTGCGCAGCTCTTTTCCAAGGTGAAGATCTATCCTTCAAAGACGGTTCAATCCGGTGCTACTGTTTTGACATCGATCGTTTGGGAGTCCAAAGGGACAAGAAGTGTCTTTTCATCCAATGGCGTATCGGGTATCGCTAATGTTGATATCGGCCCTGAGCTTGCTCTTAGACTCGCGATGGCATTTGGTTCAAATTTGAAGCCTGGTGCTAGAATATCGACCGCCAGAGACTCCTCTAGGGCGGCACGAATGTTAAAGCGTGCACTCATGGTGGGATTGAATGCAGTTGGAATTGACGTAGCGGACCTCGAGGTGGCACCGATTCCAGCTTTGCGCTTTCACGTGCGAAATACATCGAGCAAGGGGGGGCTAGCGGTCGTTCTGGATCCTGATGATCCGGAGTCGGTCGTCATTCGATTCATCGATGAGAATGGAATTGACCTCGACGAGGCCTCGCAGCGCAAAATTGAACGTGGCTTAGCTCGAGAAGATTTTCGAAATGTTTTGGCTTCTGAACTTGGCGAATTGGACTTTCCCGCCCGTAATACCGAATTTTACGCCCAGAGCTTGCTTGAGCAAGCCGAGATAGGTCGGATTCGAGATCGTAACTTTAAGTTCGTAGTTGACTATGGCTTTGGTGTTTCGTCTCATATCTTTCCTAGTGTCTTGTCGAAACTCGGCGGTGATGTCTTGGGGATAAACCCCTTCTCATCCACGAAACGAATTGTCGAGTCGGATCAGTCTGCTAACATGAGCCGCCTTTCTGAGTTAGTGGTTACATCACGTTCGGAATTTGGAATTGGAATCGACTCTGTTGGGGAGAAGATTATCCTCGTGGACAATACGGGCCGAATTTTGAGTGGCTTCGAATCTCAGGTGATATTCTGTCGGTTAATCGCTGAGGCCAATCCATCGGCTCAGATTTCGGTACCTATTGGATCTCCAAAGGCTCTTCGAAATGCAGTTACGCGTTTTGGCGGCACCTTGCATTTTACAAAGCGATCCACAAGTGGCCTTATGGAGGCGGCCTCGCCTGCTACCCGTGGCCGTGATTTGGTAGCTGGGGTTGAAGGAAACTTTATCTTTCCCAACTTTCTTCCTGGATATGATGGTTGCGCGGCGTTGGTCCAGCTTCTCTCGCTTTTGGCTGTTACCAATAGAACCCTTGCCGAGGTCGTTGGGGAGATTGAGCCAATTCGAGTAATTCACGACTCCGTTATTACTCCTTGGGAGTCCAAGGGAATTGTGATGAGGATCCTTTTGGATGGTATCGGCGATCAAGAGACCACGCTCATCGATGGAATATATGCAGAGACCAATTCATCGTGGTATTTGGTAGCTCCAGATCCCGTCGAGCCAATTACGCATATATGGGTGGAGAGTGACTCTGAAATTGAAGGAGTAAGTATTTTGAGTTCTCTGAGGGAGAGAATCGCGGTAATAGTGAACGACTCATCTGGACTTCGCCTTCGTTAACTTCGTCTTCGTTAATAGATCAATAGGGGTCGGCCTTTAAAAAGGTGGACCCCTATAATTTTTTCTTACTTATGACTTTAATTTAGTAGCGATCTTTGATTTGATTGTTTTTGAATAAAAGACAGCACTCTCCTTGCTTCTATCTCAGCAAACAAGGCTGCCGTTGAAGGTGTGATTGCAGTAGCATCGCAGTTGCGGACTCTTACTCCTTAGTGAACCTCCCCGCCCTTAAGGACGGGGCTTCTGGCTCCGCCGTTTTGGTTGGGGAGGTTCACTAAGGTAGATAATGAGGTAAATGAATGTCTTCATTTGCGACTTTTCGTCTTTTATCAATCATGATATTGACTGTTGGATCTGCGGTGGATCTTTTATGATTGGCAAAATTTGGTCAGTGAGATCAAAATCTTTTCGGATTGATCGGAAAATCAAAATAGTTCTGTGTGTATCTGGGATTAGCTTGTTGATAAAAAGATAGATCTCTTGTTTGGCTAACCTGGGGACGGGAGTTCGCCTCAAGCATCTATGCGAGGGTGAGCTTTTGTGGCTTCAAGAACTTTCAATTGATTCTAAGATGAATTGTCCGATTTTTAGGAGTGTTTCGGCCTTTTTGAAAGCTAAGTTGTCTCATATGATCAATCCCAATGATAGAAGCTATACCAAAGATCACGAGTGGGCACTCGTAGATGGTAATCGAGTCAAGATTGGTATTACCGATTTTGCACAGGACGCCTTAGGTGACGTCGTCTTTGTGAAACTCCCAGAGGTGGGAGTTGCTGTGACCAAGGGAGATTCATTTTCGGAGGTAGAGTCGACCAAATCGGTCTCTGATATCTACTCGCCTCTGAGCGGAAATATCGTTCAAGTAAATGAGTCACTCGTTAGCTCACCGGAACTGGTAAACTCATCCCCCTACGAAGATGGCTGGATTGCCATTATTGAATTTGGCGATGAGAGCGATCTCGAGACAATGAGTTCAACTGACTATGATGAGCTAACGGCACATTAGAGCTTGTGCGCGAATCTGACGGCGTAAGAGTGGGTGTCGGTCTTTGAGTATCGGCGATAAAAGTTCAAGAGGTTTGACGGTTTGTCTATTTGTCGTAGTTGTGGCCATTTGAATCAAGCGGGAGCTAATTATTGCTCTTCTTGTGGTGATGCAATGCATCACAGCGACGAGGTGACTGGCACCCTTGCTTCGGTCGAGCCGGTTTACGAATTGGGCGATGATCTGATTGCCAGTCTTATTGAAGGTGCCAAAAATGGAAGCGCTTTGACTATCGTGCAGGGCGGTCCAAGTGCTGGTACTTCGTTTAATTTAGAAAAAGACCGAACTTCTCTTGGAAGGCATCCCGCTAGTGATATCTTTTTGGATGACGTAACTGTATCTCGGCGCCATGCGGAAATAGTGAGAGAAGGCGACGAGTATACGATTAGCGACGTGGGCTCTCTAAATGGGACCTATGTTAATCATAAGCGTTCGGACTTTGAAGTATTAAAGAGCGGCGATGAAGTCCAGATTGGAAAATACAAGTTGCTCTTTCTAATTGTCACAAAGGATTAGAGTGGGGGCAGAGGATCCGGAACTACCGCTATCGATAGGCGAAACGCTAACTCTTTTACAAAAAGAATTTCCAGATATATCAATGTCAAAGATTCGATTTCTCGAGTCGCAGGGGTTGATTGCACCTGAGCGGACGACATCAGGTTTTCGGAAGTTTGTAGCAAAAGATATTGAGCGTTTGGCTTCAATCTTGCGTCTCCAACGAGACCAGTACCTTCCGCTGCGCGTAATCCGTGAACAATTTGGATTAGATCAGCTGGAACGAAGTGTCGGTGGACGAAGAACCAAGGCGGACCGTGCGACCCGCAACGACCAACCGTTGTTGGGTCTGGAAAACGAAAAAGCATTTGAGATTGAAGGTATAAGCCCAGCTACTGAGGGTTCTACTTCAACTCGCTCTGAGGACCTTGAGGTTGAAAATCCCGCAGTTGGACGAGTCGTAGCATATAGGAGTGGCTCTAGACCCCATACAAAGCGCTCGGAGTTACTAGAGTTGCCCTGCGACAAAGAGGATTCCACGTTAGATGCGGAATTTCTGCGAGACATTAATAAATTAACTCGCAGCGACATTCCATCCAAACTGAATTTGTCAGATCTGGTGCCACTTGATAGCCCTAGCTCTCCAACTCCTTCCTCTTTGACACCCGGTGTTGAGCCATTGGTCGGCGACTCTGTGGCTAAGGGCGGCGAGTTGAAAAAGCCGCTTCGGAAGCGATCGAGGCAAATCGATGATTCGCCAAAGCCATCCTTCAAAGCAGAAGATTTTCCTGAGCCCTTCGAGATTGATCTATCTGTTGCAACTTCGAGTGATTTTGTAGTAGACAAAGCACAAAAAGAGCCAAATGGTCCTATTGAATCGGTTGGAGCGGATGAATCACCCGAGTCCGATGGAGAGATCGCCGCTGTCGCAAATGATCCACAACTTAGCCAATCGCCCAATTTGATAGGTGATGGTTCGCTAGAGGCTACCTCTGTTGAACCAGTTATGCCTAGTGCTATTTTGGCTTCTGGCGATTCTCATGTCTCTTCGACCAAAAGGCGCAGAACTCCTCGTCCGGTCGGTCCCAGGGAGGCAACGACTAACTTTTCGAATCCTTCGAGGGAGGTAGTCGAGTCGAACCCAGATCTTAGCCAGCAGGCAGAGCCTAAGGTTCCAGATATTCAAATTGGCAGGCCCCTGGCAAAGGTTCAAGACAACGCTCTACAGGGTGAGCCAATTGGTAAAACTCCTCGACATAGAGTCCCTCGGACCAATTCCGCTAAGGCGATAGTCGGAGCGCTGAATCCAGCAGCGCAGGACGTTCCTGAAGGATTTTTGACACTCAAAGGGTTGACACGTGAGGCAGGGGTGACAGAGGTCTTTCTGACAGAGTTAGATGCATTTGGAATTGTAAAAGGTCGTCGTCACCAGGGATCGCTGATATATCCAAGACGCAGTGTCGAGCTAGTCAAATTGTGCAAGAGTCTTTCCCAGCTGGGCTTTGGACCACGTCATCTGAAGTCGATTCGGGTCTCGGTTGAAAAAGAATATGGAATGTTTGAACAGATTATTGCAACTGCGCTAGGTGGCAGCAACGCTCGCTCCAAGCGCCGTGCTAAGGAGACCGCAAAGATCCTTGAAGAGAATGTGGACCGATTTCGATCCATTCTCCTAGGTGACCTCATAGCTCAACTTTTAGGTGATCAGCAACGTTGAGCTATGAGGGCTAATTTGTAGCCAAAGAGTTAATTTTTCAATTTGGAAATTTATTTGACCGACGGTGGGTCTAGGCTGTGTGTCATGATAGAAGTCGAGTTATCTTCTGTGCGGGTCGACCTTAGATCTAATACTCCTTTGATACTTCTTCGTGAGGTTCAGGAGCCACATCGTAGCCTACCGATTTTTATTGGTGGCCCTGAGGCGACGGCTATTGCAATGGCTCAACGTGGTTATGAGGCCCCTAGGCCTCTAACGCATGATCTTGCTGTGGATATGGTTCGTGCTCTAGGTGCGTCGATTGATCGTGTAGTAGTCGTTGATCTGCGCGATTCGACTTACTACGCCGATATTCATCTCACTTCAGGTAGTGGTAACTTCGTTGTCTCTGCCCGACCATCTGATGCGGTCGCTCTCGCGATAAGGGTCAGCGCTCCTCTCTTTGTAAATGATGAGTTGATCGCCAAAGAGGGTGTAGTGGTTCAAGATGAGGAGGTCTATGACGAAATCGTCGAGACTCCAAATGAAGACCCCGCTGTTTTGGATGAGTTTCGTGAATTTCTCGACAATATCAATCCAGATGATTTTGCCTAGGCTCTAGGCAACTGGCTGTCTCATAGATTTGGTTAGCCTAAGAATCCGGGATCTGATCTCTTGTTGATTTCATCACCAAGTGCCCGGCGATTTAAGTCTTTATATCGAAAGATTTTAACTCGCCTCTCAAGTTAGATACTGAACGAATATGACTTTAGGAATCTTTAGTTTGGGATATTTATTCGGTTAGAGAACTGAGATTGTCGTTCATGTCGACCATAAAGTTGGGTTCGAAAGATGTTAAGGTTATCTCGATAGATTACGATGATAAAGTAGGCTGATACGAGTTCAGTCAATAACAAAGGTCGATCTAGTTGTCCATGACTACACCACTAAAAAGTTACAGTGGCCATTTGGCTTCAAAGATCGTAGGGATTAGTTACCGCCAACTTGACTATTGGGCGCGAACGGACTTAATTAGACCTTCGATAGCTGATGCCCACGGCAGTGGCAGCCAACGACTGTATTCCTATGACGATCTTTTAAAGTTGAAGATGATCAAGAAATTGATCGATAACGGTCTTTCGCTTCAAGGCGTTCGAAACGCTCTAGCGTCGCTGGAGTCGATCTCGGACCTTTCCGGCGCAAGTGCCCCTGTTCTCGTTGTCAGTGGTTCCAAATCAGTCTTTGCTCAAGACGGTGAGAATTTGGTCGACTTGCTGCGTGGAAATCAGATGGTCTTTGGAATGGTAATGGCCTTTGGTGATATACGTAACGAGGTTGACGCGGATATAGTCTCGATAGATCCTCGTCCATCGTTGAGTGACGAACTTCCAGACCTAGACGACACCACGGTACCTGTGGGTGCGATGATGGATCTAAAGGATGTTCGTTAATCTCTTTTTTGGCGATTCCCTAAGAATAGCTTCACTTATGATAGGCCTTATTTCCTGATTTAGACGGGTTCGCAGTGATGGCGGCCATATCGCGACGATCCATGGAACTATGGTCAGCAACCTTAGAAGAGAGACCTGGGATCTATTGGGTAGGTCGTGCTTTCGTTTAGGATACCCTTTGTCTGAAAACGGTGTCATTTGGCGTATTTAACAACCTTGAAACCTCCGGTTGTAGCTTATTCTTGCTCGCCCGTATCGTTAGCAACCATAAAGAAGTGTCGAATGAGCTAAGGTTCATAAGGTGGATTTTAAAACTACATTTCTAAACAATAGGCATCGGGAACTAGGCGCCAAGATGGTACCATTTGGTGGTTGGGAGATGCCGCTCTCCTATAAAACTGGTACTGTCGCAGAACATCTTGCGTGTCGGCGCGGTGCTGTTGTCTTTGACGTTTCGCATCTCGGCACGGTTCGCTTGGCAGGTAAGGATAGCTTAGAGATTCTTCAGCGTTCCTTTACAAACGATCTAGCCAAGATAAATCCTGGGCGGGCTCAATACACACATCATCTCGATGTCGAAGGGTCTGTTGTAGACGACATTATAGTCTGGTGGGTGAGCGAGCATAGGTTTGACGTGATGCCTAATGCCTCTAATACAAGCTCGGTTATAAATTCCATCGGCGGGCAAGACGTGACCGCCGACCGAAGCGTATTAGCAGTTCAAGGACCAAAAGCAAGGATTTTTCTCGGGCGTTTTTTTCCTGAGGGTGCTCGTGTGCCGCGTTTTAGGGTAGAGGAACTCTCCTATAAGGGCTATGACGTATTAGTAGCTGGAACTGGATATACCGGCGAAGACGGTATTGAACTAGCGGTCCCAAACGAGATCGCTCTTGAGATCTTTGATGAGTTGCTAGAGGTCGGTGTTGTGCCGGCTGGTCTTGGGGCTAGAGACACTCTTAGGTTAGAGGCGGGCCTACCGCTTCACGGCCATGAACTGGGGAGAGGTATTACTCCATTTCAAGCTAATCTCGGTTGGGCAGTCTCTTTGACTAAGGGCGATTTTATAGGGCGTGACGCCTTGGTGGCCGAGTCGCAGCGAGGCATTCATCGTAAATTAGTTGGAGTAAAGGGCAAAAGTCGCCAACCAATGCGCGATGGAATGGATCTGATCTTCAAGGGCGAAGTAGTTGGGAAGTCAACTTCGGGAAATTATTCTCCGATTTTAGAGGTCGGAATCGCAATGTGTTTTGCACCAGTGAATCAAAGTCTCGGTGATGCGGTCGAGCTTCACTCTGGTGATCGAGTGATTCAAGGCGAGATATGCCCGCTTCCATTTGTAGCCAAGGTCAAATAGATAAGGCCTTGTCGCGCAATTAGACGATTCAAAGATATTATTTTTCCAAAGAAAGGCATTCCTTGTCGAGTTTCACTCCTCATACTCAAGCTGAGATTGATTCAATGCTCACCTTTTTGGGCCTAGACTCATTTGACCAGTTATATGCATCTATTCCAGATGCAGTAGCACTTAGGCGGGATTTGCAATTGCCGAAAGCTCTGTCGGAGTTTGAGGTAATAGATGTCATGGCCGATTACGCGGCGATGAATCATCCATCCAACCGAGACCTGGTCTGCTTTGCTGGAGGCGGTTCTTATGATCACGATATAGCCTCAGTTACCTCCTCTATTGGCTCAAGGAGTGAATTCGTAACTGCTTATACACCGTATCAGCCAGAGGTGGCACAGGGTGTTTTGCAGGGATTGTTTGAGTTCCAGAGCATGGTAAGTCGGATCTCAGGTCTTGGAATTTCGAACGCTTCACTTTACGATGGAGCTTCCGCCTTGGTTGAAGCGATCAACCTGGGTTGCGTTAAGACCAAACGTTCGAGAGTGGTTATCTCAGGGGGCATTAATCCCAATTGGCGCGAAGTTGCAGAGACCTTTGCTAAAGGTCCTGGCCACGAGATTGAGATCGCCCCTATTGGCCCCGATGGCGCTACTATTTGGCCCACCAACCTTGACGGAGTCGCTCTTTTAGTAGTTGGTTACCCCAATTTTCTGGGTTTTGTAGAGGACCTTGAGGCGGTACGTGGCCTTGCTAGCTCAGCGGGAGCTCTAATGGTTGTGGCTTATGATCCGATTGCGATCTCACTTCTTAGGTCGCCTGGAAGCTATGGCGCAGATATCGCAATTGCAGAAGGGCAACCGCTTGGCATCCCTCTCTCCTTTGGCGGACCCTACCTTGGATTATTTTCCGTCTCCAACGAGCTTGTACGATTTTTGCCGGGGCGCCTTGTAGGTGAGACTCTCGATATGAATGGCAAGCGAGCCTACGTTACAACACTGCGCGCTCGCGAGCAGGATATTCGACGAGAGAAGGCTTCGTCGAATGTTTGCACCAATCAGACTTTGATGGCGATATGGGCGGCAATCCAACTTACATGGTTGGGTAAATCGGGATTCTTAGACGTAGGAAGGAGCTGCTTGAGTTCGCGTGTCTATCTCGAGCGGCGCCTTGTTAGCGAGGGTCTCACCACCATTGAGACAAGGCTCCCAAGCTTTAGAGAGTTCCCAGTGAGACTCAAAAAGCGCGCATCAACAGTAATAGACGAGATGCATCCATTGGGATTTTTGGCCGGTGTGGCACTTGAAGGATCTTTGGCAATCGATAATTTTGAGGGCGACCTTTTGATCGCTCTGACGGAGAAGCGGACTCGGACCGAGATAGATCGCTATGTTGGAGCACTAGTAGAGGTGATTAGATGACAAAGGAAGTTTATGGAGCTGCCAGCGGAGGTCGAGCATCTTCGATTCCGTTAATGGGTGGAGATAGCGAACCTACCATCTTTGAGATATCTGTTTCGGGTCGCCGATGTGGTGCAATAAGAGATAGCGGTATAGAATCTGTGGACGCTAGCGACCACCTTCCGCTCGCCTATCTTAGGAGTGAACCTGTAGCTCTGCCCGAGGTATCTGAGCGAGATCTAGTGGGTCATTTTACTCGATTGACGCATCGACAGTACTCTGTTGACCTAGGTGCATACCCATTGGGTTCTTGTACTATGAAGTACAACCCGAAGCTCGCAGATACAGTTGCTGGAATGTCGGGTATTTCAGGGGTGCACCCCCACCTTCCTTCTTCTTATTCTCAGGGGTGGCTCGAAATTGCGCTTGAGATAGAAAGCTACCTCAAAGAGATAACTGGAATGGCTGGAGCAACTTTGTCACCTGCTGCGGGTGCACAAGGCGAGCTTACTGGCCTTTTGATGATGAAGGCGTATCATTTAGATCGAGGAAATCATAAGACTAAGATATTGATCCCTGACTCTGCGCACGGGACTAATCCGGCATCGGTCTCGTTGGCGGGTTATTCAGTGGTGACAGTTCCCTCAAATGAAAAGGGATTAGTCGATTTAGAGCTATTGAAGAGCTTGGTCGGCGATGATGTCGCAGGTATCATGCTGACCAATCCCAATACTGTTGGTCTTTTTGAAGAAGATATCGCAGAGATCGCAAAGGCGATCCACGACGTGGACGGCCTTCTCTATTACGATGGAGCCAATCTCAATGCGATTGTAGGAATCGCACGCCCTGGCGATATGGGCTTTGATATAGTCCACTCCAACTTGCACAAGACCTTTGCTACACCACATGGTGGTGGTGGTCCGGGTTCTGGCCCTGTAGCGGTGGCCGAGAAGTTGCTTGACTTTCTACCGGGTCCATATCCTGTCCGTGGTCATGACGGTATAAAGTGGACCACTCCGAGTAAATCCATTGGGCGGGTTCACTCTTTCTATGGAAATGCCGTAGTTTACGCTCGTGCTTTAGCCTTCATGAAGGCTTTAGGCGGCGAGGGACTTCGACAGATGTCTCAGATAGCAGTTTTGAACGCTAACTACCTAAAGGCCATGATCTCCAGCTATTATCCCCCGGCTTACGAGGCTACTTGTATGCACGAGTTTGTTGTATCGACTGCGGCTCTAAAAAAGAGCTTTGGAATTCGAGCACTTGACATAGCTAAGGGCCTTCTGGACAAGGGGTTTCATGCTCCGACTGTCTATTTTCCACTCATTGTAGATGAAGCTTTGATGATTGAACCAACCGAGACGGAGTCGAGACAGACTCTTGATGCGATGGCTGAGGCATTGATCGAGCTTGCCAAAGATGCACTCGATGAAGATGCAGCATCAAAAATGGCAGGAGCCCCTAGGCGAACCCCGGTGACCCGAGTTGACGAGGCCCGCGCTGCGCGTACCTTGATAACAACTGTAGATGCCCATTCAAAATGAAGATAAAAGCCCTTGCGCACCTTGATTTGTCTTGGCCGTTGGGGCTTTATTTAGTGGGATCTGGAATCTATGGTTTTCTCTAAAGACTTTTTCAATTTGAGAGTCATCAAGTTACTTTCGTGCGATTTATATCTTCGGAGTCAATGACTTACCCAAGGAGCGAACTACGACCAAGCAGTGCCATTGGAGAGAACTGGTCATTGATCTCTTGAATCTCCTCGGGTCTTCGATCTTTGCGGCGAGTACGTCACTAGTTGGCTAAATGAATTGACGTAAATTTTTTGCTAGGCAGGTTCTTCGACTAGGCAGTTTGTCTGGTTTGTGATATCAACGATGCATTGAAAATCGCCCTGTGCCACTTTGACCTGGCTATTTGCGGTTCCTATTTTTAAGATGGTAGGGAGTCCGATTGGTTGGGCCACCACTTCCACCTTTTTGTTGTTCGATGTGATCTTGTGGTTAGATCACC
Source organism: Acidithrix sp. C25 (assembly GCF_904848545.2). Taxonomy (NCBI): domain Bacteria; kingdom Bacillati; phylum Actinomycetota; class Acidimicrobiia; order Acidimicrobiales; family Acidimicrobiaceae; genus Acidithrix; species Acidithrix sp. C25. Next base: position 1,381,982 of record NZ_CAJHCI020000006.1, on the reverse strand, counting down.
TTTTTGTTGGTAGGTCGAATCAAGGACAGAATTGGGCCAAGGGTATCGCAGTAACTATCGGAAGATCATGGGTTTGAGCACCCAAGTGCAAAGATTCTTTGGTTGATTATCGACTTCGGATCGGGTCGATGATGATCTATTCGAGGAGGTCGGGCTGTTCGCGAACTATTCGTTCGTAGAGCGGTTGAAAGCTAAACCACCCAGCGACATTGGTACCTACTTGGGTTGATGTGAGCTTCGCCATCTCGTGGTCGATAAGTATAGGGGTTCCACTTGCTTGTGCAAGTAATTGGGTTTGGGCAGATCGATCCATGGTGATAAACCAAAAGACAGCCTCGTCAACACTTTGTCCAACTGTAAGGAGGCCGTGATTCCTAAGGATTACAGCCTTTGACGACCCAAGAGTAGATGCGATTCTGCGCCCCTCTTCAGCTTCTAAGACAACGCCGCAATAGTCATCGAAGAGACTATGGTCGCCGTAGAAGGCACAGGCATCCTGTGTGATTGGGTCTAAGAGAGTGCCAAGGGTTGAAAATGCTTTGCCATGAATGGAGTGGGCGTGAGCGGCTGCCACAACGTCTGGCCGTGCTTTGTGGACCTGTGAGTGAATTGCAAAGGCGGCTGCATTGACTGGCCATGTACCTTCTACGACTTCTCCTTCGTCGTTGACCAGAATTAGATCCGAGACTCGGACCATAGAGAAGTCCATACCAAATGGATTTACCCAAAAGCAGTCTTTTCGTTCAGGGTCTCTCGCTGTTATATGGCCAGCGACGCCCTCATCAAAGCCCATCTTGGCAAACAATCTAAAGCCAGCGGCGAGTCGTTGTTTTCGATAGAGGCGTTCGTCCTCGAATGAATCAAAACGTGGTCTTGATGGAAAGGTGAGATTAGCCATGTGTTCCCCAAATCAACGAAATAGCATTCTTGTTTCAATGATAGATCATTCTCAGCTAATGTTTTTGGAGATTGGCTATTTTGTTGGTTGTGATTTCATTGTTGCTCGCCACGCATAACATTGTCAGCGCTCGATGAAGCAAGCAAGATTAATTGAGCTTTAATTTGTACTAGTGGACAGCGTCAGATTTTTTCTCTTTGTCGGTTGAATACTTTCGATTGATGGCGAGTGCAACAGAAAGAAGGAGAACTACGCCCGCGTCGACTCCAAGCTCAATGATTCCACGATTAAAGGATGAATTAGTAATTGTGGAGGTAGTGGATAATTGTGCTCCTATAACGAGAACCCGTCGTACCGATGAAATTATCCCAATTACCAAAAATGCCTTTAGCTGAAATCCTCCCCGGAAAAGGTGTGAAACCACAGTTGAGAGTAGCTCAAGGATGATAATGGTAAAGAGGGCATCGTTTAGGAGTTTTGCGATCTGTGAGTTTACAAAACTTGAAAACGTCAATTTTGAGAGATCGGCTGCTGATTGCACGAAGACGGCCAAAGCCATTATCACAAGTAGTGTACCTACCAGAAGATACAATACTTTTTCAACCTGTTCAATTATTTTTTTGACATATCCGGTCTCTTTTAAAAGGGGCATGACGACACGATACACGTCGAGTTACCCTGTATCGTTCGTGGTCCTCTTCAAATTCCCTTGGAATGGCAATTAATGACACGAAGGGGTGAGTTTCTCCTCAACCATTTGAGCGATCTTTTTGGACATAGCATTTCGTTTATCAAATATCGCCAGAATACGCAGTCCGTAAGGGCGGGGAGGATGTTACCTCACGTATGGGTATGCAATGGGGGAGTGAACGAGTGAATTCCAAAGAATGGATTGTAGACGCCGTAATGCTAGGGCTTTCTCGATTAGCGTTTAAAGGGGATAAAGATGAAAGACGCATCTATGCGAATTTACCTCCCCGCTAATACTTTTTCGTTGGCATACTTGTTATTAGAAGGTGAGTTAATCGATGTTTGGCCAAACAGTTTCTAATTATTGAGCGCGTCGAGGGGCTGGGTCGACAATAACATAAGTACCAGCGATTTTGTCGTGTATTGTCTGTCGGTTCTTGTCAGATAGCATCCAAAGATCGTCGACAAATGTAATAACGAGTCCGAAGGTTGAAAGTGACAGTGCTGCTAAAAGTTGCACCACTAGGGTGACTGCCAAGCGCTTTGTTGCGGCTACGTAACCAGGTATTTGCATATCTTGGTTTACGATGCGGGTACGGGTAACGACGTCACCGAGTGTTCGACCAAATTTGCCGATTAAAAAGATCTGATAAATCGTTGTAAAAATAAGGTTTAACGCTACGGCAGAAAAGGTGAGCTGTGCCACGGACGCGTTAGAGTTGGTCGAAATTATGTTAAAGGAGATGTAATATCCAACTCCTGCGACTATGCCGGCCAAAAGTGAATCTACCAAGGTGGCGCCTAAACGACGAAAGAAGCTCGCGGGTTCAACTGATCCGGCTATATAAGGATTGAAGCCTCCGTACGCATTGTTGGTTTCTGCGGAGAAAGAGCTCCTTCGGCCTCTCCTCGTCGATCGGTCGTTTGGGTCATTTGAATAGTTATTGATTTGATTGGATCGAGGTGTCGTTCGAAAGAAATCCTCATTCTCTAGCACGACTAAATCCTTCCCGTTTTTTGATACCGCAAAAACACAGCCTTTTCCTCTATCTTATCCGAGGTTCGAACTTGATCGATAAGGGATTTTGTAATGCTTTTCATTAGGGTCAGTTTTCTTATCCATAATGTCAGCGTTCTCGTTGTGATTAGCAATCATTGTGAGGAAAAGGACCCCTTTGGAAACCAGTTTTGCATCACGGTGAAGTTAGCGAGAAGCTCAATTGAATTATGATAGAGTCGTTAAAACCAATGTTGGAGAGTCCTAGAAGCCAACCATGGCTAGGTTCCTGCTGGGGTATATTGAAGCTAATTTGCCTCTGGAAGTGTCAAGGTTATGCATCGTTGAAGTTACTTAGTCTTTTTTTTCGAGATATTTTGCTAGGTATTTTCCCGTCAGAGTGGATTTTTCTTCAACCAACTGCGAGGGCGGTCCGTTGAAGACCACCTCGCCGCCGTTGTGTCCCGCACCGGGACCTAGATCGATTATCCAATCGGCATGAGCCATTACTGCTTGGTGGTGTTCTATGACAATAACACTCTTACCGCCGTCGACCAGGCGGTCAAGAAGATGGAGCAATTTTTCGATGTCAGCTAGGTGAAGGCCCGTAGTTGGTTCGTCGAGTATGTAGATATCGCCTTCCTCTGCCATTTGCGTTGCGAGCTTTAGTCGTTGACGCTCACCACCAGAGAGACTTGTCAAAGGCTGACCAATTCGAATGTAGCCAAGTCCTACCTCTATCAATCTTGTGACAGTTTGCTCTGCGAGCGGGATCTTTGTTTGCAGGCTTCCAAAATAGTCGCGAACTTCATTTGCGGACATCGATAAGACCTCTGAAATATCCTTGCCCCCGAGCTTGTATTCAAGAACTGATTGCAAAAATCTTTTTCCATCGCACTCGTCACAAACAACGGATGCTCCAGCCATGATCGCCAAATCACTATATATGACTCCAGCTCCATTGCAATTGGGGCAAGCCCCCTCTGAGTTGGAACTAAAGAGCGCGGGCTTTAGGCCATTTGCCTTTGCGAACGCTTTTCTTATTGGTTCGAGAAGGCCGGTGTAGGTTGCGGGATTGCTGCGGCGGGATCCTTTGATCGGGCTTTGGTCAATATAGACAACTTGATCCATTTTTGCTACTGACCCAGCGAGTAGCGAGCTCTTGCCTGAACCAGCTACTCCGGTTACGACCACCAAAATACCAAGCGGAATATCGACGTCAACGCTCTTGAGATTGTGGCTATTGGCACCACGAATTTCCAGCTTTTGGATGAAGCTGCGGATATGTGGCTTTAGGCAAGCGCGGTAGCCAAAGTGCTTGGCTGTAAGAGTGTCACTTAGAATTAGGTCGTTGACGCTTCCGCTGAAGCAAACGCGGCCACCTTCACTACCTGCGCCTGGACCTAAGTCGATGACATGATCCGCGATCTCTATCATTTCGGGTTTGTGTTCGACGACCAAGACGGTATTTCCCTTATCCCTAAGTCGCAGAAGCAGTTGGTTCACCCTCTCGATGTCGTGGGGGTGAAGTCCAATAGTTGGTTCATCGAAGATGTAAGTTACATCGGTCAGTGAAGAACCTAAATGGCCGATCATCTTGGTTCGTTGGGCTTCGCCGCCAGAGAGTGAGCTAGTGGGGCGATTTAATGTCAGGTATCCGAGGCCAATTTCTACAAATGCGGCAAAGGTTTTGCTTAGGGAATCGCAAAGGGGGGCAGCTGAAGGTTCATCGATTCCTTTGATCCATGAATTGAGATCGCTGACTTGCATTGCACATACATCCGCAATCGAAAGGCCGTTAATTTTTGACGATCGAGCTCCTTCGTTGAGTCGCGTACCATCGCATTCGTTGCAGATAGAAAATGTCGCAACTCTCTCTATAAATGTTTTGATATGAGGTTGCAGCCCCTCTTGATCCTTGGAGAGCATTGATTTTTGGATCTTTGGGATCAGTCCCTCGTAAGTGACATTGACATTGTTTACCTTTATTCGAACTGGTTCGTGATATAAAAAGTCGTGCAGTTCTTTTTTGGAATATTGATTTATTGCTTTGTCAGGGTCTAAAAAGCCGGAGTCGGTAAATGGTTTGAGCGTCCAAAAGCTGTCAGGTCCATAGCCAGGTACTTTGATAGCACCTTGGTTTAGTGATTTATTTTCATCGTATAGTTCACTCAGATCTAGGTCAGAGACGGTTCCTCTCCCCTCGCACTTTGAACACATTCCGCCCAGTCTTTGAAAGGTGGTCTTAACGGCTCTTGCGTTACCCTTCTCTACGGTAATAGATCCGCTGGCCCTTACTGATGGAACGTTAAACGAAAAGGCGTTAGGGGAGCCATAGTAGGGTTTGCCAAACCTTGAAAAGAGAATCCGAAGCAATGCGTTTGAATCGGTTTGCGTTCCAACGGTAGACCTAGGATCTCCCCCGAGCCGTTGTTGATCCACTATGATGGCGGTCGTCAATCCTTCAAGGAGATCGACATCAGGTCGAGTCATCGTGGGCATGAATCCCTGTACAAATGCGCTATAGGTTTCGTTTATCAGACGCTGGGATTCGGCGGCTATTGTGGAAAAGACCAATGAGCTTTTCCCGGAGCCGGATACTCCAGTAAAGACAGTGAGACGCCGTTTTGGGATTGTTACGTCAATTCCTTTCAAGTTGTTTTCGTGTGCGCCGATCACCGTGATGAAGTCATGGCTATCTGAAAGAGCAACCTGGTGAGAAGTTTCGTTCGTCATATTTGAATACTATCGCTTGGCTAGCTTGGTTCGGGTTGTGCGCAGAAAGCTAAATAATGAAATTCAAATGACTTTTGCTGTTATGTAAATTGTTTGAGTCGTAGTTGTCTTTGAAATTTGCGCAGTTTTGAATGAGCACCAAGGCAGGCTTTCGTCCGTAGGGTAAATCCAATATTTTGGCCTTGCTATCTGCACATTCATTTCGAGAGTACTCATATTAAGTGATTGGCAGGTCTCCATCTAATGACCCAAAACAGGATCGGAGACATAGATGCGAACAATCAAGTAATAGTTGGAGCTGTTGGTTGTCTCATGGGAGAAACCACAGCACGTGGCAAGGCTCGGACATCTAGCTAGTGATTTGGATGTCAATGAATAATGACTCAAAACAGTGGAGGAGGCACTTCGGGCGGACGGATACGATTTGGACTCTGGCACCGTTTAGGTCTCTGACCACTATCGGTCAAGGAATTGGCAGCCTTTAACTGCGTCGTGGGGCGCGCGAGCACAGGTGATCTGAATTGTCGGCCTATCGCCGATGTAAGCTCGGGCTTTTGCAACTCAAAAGGGCACTTATAGGTCGAAACTGCTGGCGTTGGCTTTTTGGCGGCTTGAGGCCTCCGGAATTGGCCATCGCGACCTCTATTTCTTTGTGCGTATCGACTATGGTTGTTTAGTCGTGATGGGCGCTAATGATCAAACCTTACTATCTATATCCAACTTTGATCAAGTAGCCTTAAGGGTTGTAGGTGTTACTAGGAATTAGGCAATCGTCCATACCCTGTGTCGGAAGATTCGCAACATCGCCCTATCGGTTTAGACTTTTGATTGCGTACCATGGTAATTGTCGGTCGAGAGGTAATTCTGTCTCGGATCGATCAGAAGTGTTCTTGCACGAGGATTTCGAGATTATATGAAGATTGGTTTGATTGGTCAAGGTTTGTTGCATGATCAACTAAGTGGCAGACTTTGCCACTTGGGGAATGAAGTTCTGACCCATCGTGGTTCAGTGGGCGGTGACGGAGGTGAAAGTCTCCATGATTTCGTCGAACAATTGCCGGTGCCCAGAATCATTTTTGTAACAGATCCGGAATGCGAACTTCCTGGTGACTTTATCCATGGAATGCTCGCCATATTAGCAGCTGGTGACCTAGTCTTGGATGCGACCCAATCGGATCACCAGCAGTCAAAGAGAAACGCCAACTCTTTTTATGATTTGCTAGTCGGCTATATGGACTTTTGGATAGATGGTGATTTATCCGAGAGAAGTTCGCAAATTTTTGTATCTGGATTTGACGACTATTTTGAGATGGTTTTTCCCTTGCTTGACGCTATTTCGAATGAGGGCAATGTCGTTCATCTCTCTACAAAGGCTGGTGCGGGTCACTACGCCAGAGATACTTTAGAGGCTATGAATGCGGAGATATTGAAGCTTTACCAAGGCGCAGCCTATGAATTATCCAATAGTGACTTTGAAATGGATCCGTCACTGGTTAAGTCTCTTTTTCGAAACGTCGATTCAAAGCCGAGATTTGGTCGAGATTTGATGGCCGGTGGTTCTAGTGTCGAGGCTTGATTTACCTTTTCGGTCAAAGGATTTGATTGAAATCGGCTTCTTTTTGAGCTCCATGACCGTAAAGGAAGTGGCCACCTCGAATGATTTTGGTGCTAATGAAGTCCATTCTGAAGCGCGATCACTATAGATAATGGCTAAGGAGCCGAACGATGCGGAATTAGTGCGGAAATAGGAGGAGCGGCAGTAGGGTGCCCCTTTGTATATCCATTGTTTGAGCAAGCGTCGTTATGGGATCCTGATAATAAATTTAAGTTACGAGCCGTAGGAATTGCGGGTTAGGTGGTTTGTTGAAGAGATGATGAGTAAGAAAAAGCGAGCCAAATCAGACGCCTTAGTGCTTTTTGGAGCTTCGGGTGATCTCGCCCAAAAGAAACTACTACCAGCTTGTTATCGACTTGCTCGAAATGGGCTTCTTCCAGCTCAAGTTATCGGCGTTGCAGCAACCGAGTGGACCGATGGTGAATTTAGAGATTATGCGATATCTTCGATAAAGCTCGCGGGCGAAGATATCGAGATGGATGTGCTAGATGAGATGTGCTCAACTCTTTCTTATGTATCTGGAAACTATTTAGATCCATCGATCTATCAAAAGTTAGAGCAAAAGCTGGGTCGAAATCACCGTCCAATCTTTTATCTGGCGGTACCTCCTGATATGTTTGAGATCGTGGTCGACGGTCTTGCAGCCCAAGGCATAACTCGATCTGCTCGATTAGTAATCGAAAAGCCATTCGGACGCGATACCGAGTCAGCGATTGATCTAAATACCCATCTGCATCGCCACTTTAGTGAGGACTCGATCTATCGAATTGATCACTTTCTTGGCAAGGAACCAGTTCAAAACTTATTGGTCTTCCGTTTTGCGAACTCGATTTTAGAGCCAATTTGGAACCGAAACTTTATCTCCAGTGTGCAGATTACGATGGCTGAGGACTTTGGCATAGAAAATCGCGGGAGTTTTTACGATCGCATCGGTGCAACTCGCGACGTGGTTCAAAACCACCTTCTGCAATTGGTCGCACTGTTGGCGCTAGAGCCACCGGCATCATCGGATCCAGACGCTCTGCGTGATGAGAAGCTGAAGGTCCTCAAGGCGATGAGGGTTCCATCTCGCGATGACTTTGTTAGAGGCCAATACGAAGGATATCGTAATGAGGTTGGCGTTGACCCAATGTCTCATACTGAGACCTTTGTTGCAATGCGAACTGTGATCGACAACTGGCGCTGGGCTGGGGTTCCGTTTTTGATTCGAACCGGTAAATATCTAAATACCACTACTACAGAGGCGGTAGTTCGTTTCAAAGAACCACCTTCGCGCCTTTTTGGTGAGCTCTCCTCCAAGTCGATGTTGCCGAATGAGTTGCGCTTTGAGCTCAAGCCAAGTGAAAGAATCACGCTTCGGCTCCATGTGAAGCAGCCTGGGTCGGACCTGATCCCAATGCCAGTTGATCTCGAAGTAGCCGATCCAGAGGCGTCGGCCGGAAACTCTGAAGCCTATGAAATACTTTTGCACGACGCAATAAGGGGTGATCTCTCCCGCTTCGCGCGCCAGGATGCAGTTATTGAGGCGTGGCGAATCGTTGAGCCTATAATCACCGATCCACCTGAGTGTCAGATCTATTATCGAGGATCCAACGGCCCAGAGAGTTCATTCAGGCTTGTTGAAAATCTAGGCGGATGGTCAATGTGGGGATGATTTAGATCATTCGACAATGACTCAACGTCCTAATTACTATTTATTTATCGGCGACTAGTATATGCTGGTCGCCGATGTTTTTTTGCAGTAAAGCATAAAGTAGCGTTTATCATCTTTTGAAGTGAAATTTATCGATCGCAGAAGTTGGAGCGGTCGAGTTGTGGGACGTCTTTTGTAGTTGGGGAGTATTTGACTATGAATTTGCCGGGTGAGGCACTTTCTGCCAATACTTCTAGTGCGGTAATTCAACGGCTCGCGGTATTTGGCGGGATAATCGTAATCGTTGCCCTAATTTGCTATCTTTTGATCTATCTCGCCTCCTCTAATAGGACTCTTATGGCGGGAAGACCCTTTGGTCGCATAATGACTACTTTGCGTCGAGTCCTCCTTTTGGAACCCTCCGGCGGAGATGGTGAGATCGAATCTAAAGGCGTGGCCTTTATCAGAGTATCATTCGGAATCTTATGGATTGTCGATGCGATCATGTCAAATAGAGCGAACGCTCCAGCCAATATGATAAGTGACTACATCTCACCGGCGCTGGTGAATCAACCTTCGCCAATTTCGTGGGTGATGAGAGCGGGACTTTATCTTTGGCGTTTTGATCCAGTGGGAGCTAGCGTTGCCAAGTTTTGGCTAGAGGCATCGATTGGGATTTTGATGCTCTTTGCATCCAGAGGCCCCCTTCGTAAAGTGGTCGGATGGCTTGCTATATCAATGGGAGCCATAACCTGGATCTTTGTTGAAGGATTCGGAATGCTGGCAACCAACGGAGCCTCATTTTTTTCAGGCGCGCCAGGCGGCGGTCTTCTGTATCTTTTGGGCGGAGTTCTCCTGCTTGTGCCCTCTTCACGGTTTCGCGATGGAACCGTTCAACGCTGGGCTCGGTTGACTTTTGGCCTTTTTTGGTTCTTGATGGCACTGCTCCAAGCGCTCCCATCTGAAGGCTTTTGGAGCGCATCGGGCCTTTCAGGGATCTTTCGGGTGGATGCCAATTTAGCACTACCAAGCTTCATAAGTGGCCCAATGGCTTTCATGGCGACTGCGACCAGTTCATCTGCCTCGCTTTGGAATTTGATTTTTATCGTTTCTATGGTCTTGGTCGGCCTTGGTATTGCCTTTGCCAAGGAGAACAAGGGTTTTGCCTTCGGATCGATTGCAATAACCTTGGTTGCGTGGTGGGTCGGAATGGCCTTTGGAATCTTTGTGCCATATGCGGTGGATCCAAATTCTCCCTTGCCACTAATCGTTTTGACTATTGGGTTGATAGTGATCAGTGGTGATGCTCTAGTCCCCTCAAGGCGAGTGGTCGTGATCGAGGAGGAGTATCGGCGAGATCCAAGAGGATTTGGAATCACTGCCGGACTAATAGGTGCATTGGTCGCCATAGTACCCATTATGGCTCTTTTGCCCTCGGCTGCCGCAAGCGCGAGTTATTACGGAGCGGTGGCAGATGGAGGGGGCCTCGTAGCGACCAATAAAAGCGCGCCTAACTTTTCACTGGTGGATCAAAATGGTTCTCAAGTTACAATGGGAACTTTTGCCAACAAGGTAGTGGTTGCTTCGTTTGTGGATCCGGTTGCTTGGAACGTCTCTGCGACGATGGTTAAGGAGATGCTCAATAGTCTTTCATCTCTAGGATCGGCGGGTAAAAATGTCGCGATTCTTTTGATCGATATCAACCCCTCGTTCACCTCGGCTGCTTCGATAGATCAATTTTTGAACGAGAATGGTCTTGGCTCGGTTAGAAATCTCTACTTCGTGACGGGGCCTCTTTCTGATCTCTATGCCCTCTGGAAGCAATATTCGGCATCACCCGCACAAGCTCCGATAGGGCGAGTTGCCAATCCCCAATTGATTTACTTTATCGATGGTAACGGTAGAGAGGTTGGTTTTATGGAAGATAGTGGAAGTTCACAAGCATCTCTAGTCAAATCCTATGAGAACTTTATCTCAGCGACTCTTGGAGTATTGCATCCGTGATGATTTTTGCACCGATTTCGCCCTTTCCATATCCTCGAGACCGATTATCTAGTTTGGCAATCTTCCAATACGAAGGACTACCCCATACCACCCTTAAAAACCAGGGAAAGGTCATTCCGAGTGCGGTTTTTTAGCATTAAGCATTTCCTAAAAGCGGTAACTCCCTTAGCCCTTGGGGCGGTGCTGCTTAGCTCTTGCGCTCCTTCTCCATACACCGTCACGAGCGTAACTTCCACGACCACACTCCCAACCTTTGGTTATCTAAACCTGTGGAACCTTTCGGGTGGGGCGAACTCCTGGATGGCGACGACCTATACTTCCCCCTATTGGTCCAGCTTTTTCTCGAATAATTTAGGGAAGTTGTGGACTTTGAAGATACCAACGAATATCTCACCACGCCACGGCATTGCCTATGCGCAGTCTTCCTCAGGAGACAGTGCGTGGGCTTTTTTCCCCTATCAAGACCAGAAGAATTCAGTAGTCTTTGAGGTTCAAAGAGGTGGATTGTTGCCTCCTATATTTTCTTCTAGGCCGATTCTGAGCGTTCGACAGCCGATGGCTTTTTCTGTCCATAATCTATTTGTGCTAGTGGGAGGCGGCAAATCGAGTCAGATAGTGCGCTATTTGGGGGGAAAGAACCAGGTGGTTGCTCAGAGTCCAACACGCTCTAGCGAAGAGTCGGCCTCGGCGATCGGCTTTGACGTCAATAATCCATCAAAGGGAGTCGCGCTAATCGATCCCCAGGTAACGAATAAAGGGATTATGGGGATCTGGCAGACTTCCAATTCCGGTGCAAGCTGGACTGAGATCTCAACCTTTTCAAGCAACCTTGGTCGTATCGTCGCCTCATATGTTCCCATGGGCTTTGGCGGCAATGGCTTTGAGGTGGCAGTTACTTTCGAGAAAGCCAATATCTATCAAACTGTAGTAGTTTCAAGCTCTGGAGTCTCAAAGGCGATAGAGAGCCAGGGCCTTCCAATCGTTGGGGGTAACCCTTCTGGTGATATCTATTTAATGGACTCGATTTTAGGCGGCGCCTCGCTATTGCATATCTATGGTGCGGCTAAAGGTGCATGGCTCTCGCCCGTATTCACAAAGGGCGTAGGTGGAGCGATCGAAGCGGTATCGTTTTCAAGTATTAAAAGTGGCGTCATTTTAGCCAGCGTCGGCGGTAATGTCGTTTCATTTTTAACGAGCGATGGCGGATCTAGTTGGAAGTCGGGAGGTTCTCTGACTCTCGTGGCGAATCCAGGCTAGATCTGTTTTATTGGGTTCGATCCTTGTTGGGGAATTAGATTCCTTTGAGGCTGAGGTGCAACATTGCGAGGTACGGCCTTAGATTCGTTCTATAGTTGCTTCTATGTCGCTGCTAGAGACCTATTTTGCCAGGACTTCGGATTTAAGGGTGAAAAGTTAGCTTCTAATTCAGATTGGGCCTTTGGCTTTGGACAATACAGGTAGGCGGCGACCTATCTAAAGACTCCTGGGGTGACAATCAATAACTAACTTGAGATCTCAATAATACCCACTATAGTATCTATCCCACTAACGGATCTATGACTATCTGGGAATTGGAATAACGTCGCCCTTCGTGTGAGTCAGGGCAATGCTGGGAACTAGGGTAAATGATCCATATGAACCAAGACTCGTCTCGCACCAAGTCTCCATGTGTAACGATAAGTTGCGATAGATAAGATCGCAATTGCCCCTGGATCCTTAAATAAAATTGGGCTCTCCTAACATAGATGTGGATCAAGCAACCCTTTCGTAGGGGAGCTTGAGATCAATCGGACCGCATGAAAGCATCACCAAGCCAAGTGTTGATTTTGCAGAGTGAAGACCATAGCATCTAGCAATGGCGGATCTAATATATTGTTTAGACCCTCAAGCCTTCCATTGGAGACACCCTTTTCAAGCTAGGGGGCTCAATAGCAGCCATAATTCCAGCTTTATGGATTCGAATCATACTTATCAAGTTTCGTAAGCAAGAGCCATTTTGGAATCAGATTCGCGGAGTAGCGGATGTGGAGACGCAAACACACATGTATTGAGAAGTCGCTCTACCAAGGACATTTCAAAGTGCCTTCGGTTGAATCGGTATGCGAATTCCTCGAGGTAAAGTTGCTTATGTTCCTCACGTCCGTGGTATGTTCCGTCGATAAATTTCTTGCAGTTCCCTATCAGGATGTTGAGCCATTTGAATGTTACATGTGCTTGTTCGTCTTTGGATAGAGTGATCGAATGCGCTAGTCCAAGGTCTTTCAGCACATACCCCGTAACTTGGGTTACCATCACTTATCAGCTTGGTATCGGAATCTAAACGTCTCACAAAAACATCTTTGAATGATTTAGCAGTGGTATCTTTGATTACTTCCATGAAGCAATGAGTAGGAGCACCATTGCTAATCGACACTCCAATTAGGACATTGGTTTGTTTTGTTCCCTTTCCTCTTTAGCCTTTGCCATGGCTCTCACCACCTAAAAAGAACTCATCTACCTGGACGTTTCCTCCAAGTTTATATAAACCATTTCGGTCAGCCATTACGCTCAGCTATTACGCTCAGCCATTGCCTTAGGTAGCTTATTTAGCATCAACCAGCCAGTCGAATAAGATACTTGAACGAACTTAGCAATGGTAGTAGCCGAAAGACCACGCTTGTCGTTGGACAATAGATAGATAGCGGAGAACCACTTGGATAAAGAGATATGGCTTCGATGGAAGATGGTTCCGGAGGTAACGCTAGTTTGACGGTGACAAGATTTACATTGAAAAAGTGGAGCTCGAGACGCTGCATTTCTTGAAATGATTTGGCCTTACTAAAGTAAATTGATCGAAGTTACACTTTGAGCATCTAAATCCCTCATAGCAATAGCAATTTGATCAAATGATCTTCACATGCTTACTTTGAAGCGAAGCGTACCATAAAGCCTGAGATATCCACCATGCCTCCTTTATCGAACATCTGTTCTACTAAAGATTAGCTCCAATCTGGTCTCGGTGGAGGCGAAACTTACGAAACTTGATAAGTATGATTCGAATTGTCTTTGATAATCTGACAAAGCTAGGTATCTGTGATCGTGAAGCACGAGCACACCAGGAATCCAAGAACTCAGCTACTTCGTCATTGGATAATCCAGTACCGAATATCCCTCTTAGGGATTCTTTCATCTCTAAGGGCTTTAGAAGTATTGCAGCGGTTGACTTTATTTGACGTAGAGTCTCATTTTGGCGTTGAGTCAAATCACCAGGATTCTTTAGTAATGCCCATCTTGCACTCACAAACCTACGGGCGTAATCTGGAGTAGGAAGTTTTCTCAGTTGGCGCCATAGGTCGCATCTTACCTCCTCCAGGGCCTCAGTGCCCAATTTAACGACATGAAAAGGATCGAGTGCGATTTGAGTATCTGGTGTGCGATCAGCGAAAGCTTTAGCAAAAGCTGGTCCCATGTCCATTGTTGCTACTTGTGTGAGAGCTTGGAACGTTGCGAACCAAGCTCACATAAGAACCCATCTAGACTCTTAGCGCTTTTTCCTTCTGCTCCATAGACGATCTTTCCAGTTTCATGATCTGTTACGGGCTCTAAATAACTTGGGTTATGTACTTATGGTGTTTACGATAGGCAATCTCATCTACCCCTATTATTGAGAGCTTCTCTAGTCGCTTTGGATCGATCTCTTTGGCTACTACTCTCTCACAGATCGTACCAACTGTTTTCTGAGCAATCCGGGTGAGCTTCGTAACTGTTGTTTTATCCATCTTTGCGGTTGAGCCGGCAACTAGATGTTCAAAGTCTCTCGTGAAGCGAAATTTGCGATACCGGTCACCCAAATGGCACTGACTCAGTGATTACTCCATGATTGGGGCATTTCGGTCTCCGTAGGGCACAAGAGATCCAAGTACGACGTATTCCCATGTCAAGATGTCTCCAGCGAGAGTTGATAAGTTCTGATGTCGTAGCGGTATTTTGTTTTGAATTTACGGCTTATTCAACAACACGGTGGACATGCGAGTTTGGATCGTGCAAGTTTGACATCTACAACAATTTCATCTTTTGAGATAAAAATATCGTTGACAATGACACCTTTAACGTCAAGCAACTGCTTGACTAGAGAGTTAGCGTGCACGGTTAGATCTCCTAAATCTGTGTGTTAGTAACTTCAAATTTAGAGGTCACAAACCGTGCACGTTTCATTCAATGCTTTTAAAGACCCAAAAGTTCTTATCGTACAGGCGTTACTTATCGGTTATGGGGTCTTGGTGACCCACATGAGGGTTAGGAGAGCCTCCTAAACCAACAAGAATGTCAACCCTGAGCTCTGGGGTGAGGTCCAACTGTGCTGGGACCGAGATCACCCGCGGTTCAGCCTGCATATCCCTTATGAGACGGTGCGCGAAAGTTCCCATGGAGACGCCGTCACCGCTATTGATGAGGGGATCATTAACCCTATGGCATTAGCCACTTGGGTAGATGCCAAGACCATAGATGTGACAATCATCAATGGGAGAGAAGGCCGAGCTATCAAGCGTCAAAGAAACAAGGCTTTCGGTCAACTTCAGCACAAGATCAGTAAGTGCAAGAATGGATCAAAGAAGTACAGAAGGCTGGTAGCTGCGAAGAAGATCAACTCCAAAGCAAAGCTATCACTTTGTGACTTTGATCATCAGGTGTCCAAAAAGGCGGCTGATCACGTCATTTTTTGTCGGTTTATCACTGTTAACATGAACTGAATAATATCCTCAAAGATTCAACTCCTGTTGCGAGGGAATGGGGTACAAGACCCCCTCGTACCCGGTCCATTTCGCTTGAGAACCGCACGCCACTATAGCTTCTCATTGATGGGAGTTCGAGCGGTAAGTGGGGCACTTGGCTCGGCTCGTTCAGTTATTAACAACGCCTAGTGGTTTGCTATCGAGGGGAATGTTTCCTTTGCCATCTCCGATCCGCGACGAAGATGCACAGCCCAGCAAAAGACATAGGGATTACCAACAACACTAGCAATCTCTCGAACGAGTCCCCCTTGGCGGAGGCCGTGGCCAGTACGCTCACATTTATTGTGAATGCGACTGCCAGACCCGTGAAATTTCGCCTCTGTCGTACCCCCCACGACGAGCTACCAGACAACGGTTGTTCCTGCATAACTAGAAGTGGTATCGTCCCACCATACGTAAATATAGGGGAACTGTCCACGTTGGATCAGCGTGATGACGGTATAGCCCGCCGCCCCGATAGCCCCGACGCATGCGGTTGCTCCTATCCCTGACCACCATAGGGTGCATCCAAGGGTAATCATGGCTCCGATTCCGGTCGCTCCTGCAGCCAAAATCGTTTCCTCTTCAGATGGCGTGATCTCGATAATTGAATACGTGTCAGCACTTCCGCCTCCACCCACAAGGAGATTAGGCGAGATGGCCAGACCCGGCGTCGCGACAGTACTTCGATATTGGTAATAATAATTCTCACTCATAGGTGTGGGTTTTATGGAAATTACACTCTTTCCGGAGACCGCCGAAATATTCGCGCTTTGTGCAGATGCAGTGGTTGCACTAACGCCAATGGCTGGCGCACTAACAGCCAATGCCCCCAATCCAACTGCGATCTTTCCTGTTATTCTTCTAGTATCCACCGTGAACATCCCCTCTTACTTATTGGATATCACTCTGACAGCGTTCGTCAATATGGATCGTTAAACGAGTTCGCCTATCGTGGATAAGACCTTGATTTATTGATTCTGCCATAAAGCATTTTCATGGCCATCACCACATTCGAAGCCAACCTCCATAGTCACAGAACACTGGTTTTAACGTTAACGATTTATAGTGCACACGATGGTCTTGGTATTACGGTTTCATATTGGCGCGACGAGGATCGTGCACAAAGGTGGAAGCCTGTGATGGAGCATCAGGCGGTGTAACAGATTGCGCGGTCGGCAGCTTTGGTGCGTTGCAGCGATGATTGGACGTCTCGATACTTAATATAGTACGTTTGGTCATGATACGTTACGATGACTGGTTTCTGAACTCAATAGAGCGGGGCAACCCAATGACCCAGATCGACTTGCATCGGTCCACGGGAGTCGCGTGGACCGAAGGTAATCACGTTTCGTTCCATATTGATGGGTTCTCGTATTTCACCAGACTGGAAGAAGTCTTCTCGAGCCTGGAGCTTCATGATGAAGTCCGTTTCACCGATTGGCGAGGAGACGCGGACGAACGCGTCTCCGGTGACGGGACGTCTATCGCGACCCTATTGGCTGACTTATGTCGACAAGGAGTCGACATTCGAGGGTTGCTCTGGCGTTCGCACAGTGACCGTTTCGGGTTTAGCTCTAAGAGGAATCGACGCCTGGCAATCGACGTGACCGAGGCGGGTGGCGAAGTTCTGCTTGACGAGCGAGTGCGCCGAGGCGGATCGCACCACCAAAAGTTGGTCATTCTTCGACATCCCACTTGTCCTGCGCATGACGTTGCATTCATCGGCGGAATCGACCTGAGCCATGGTCGTCGAGATGACACCGACCACCTTGGAGATCATCAAGTCATCAAATTAGACCCTCGTTTCGGTCGCCGTCCTCCCTGGCACGATGTCCAACTAGAAATCCGTGGACCAGCCATTTCTGAACTCGACGGCACGTTCCGGGAACGATGGGAAGATCAGACCGCACTCAATCACGCGGGTCGACTGAGGGCGTTGTTCTCACAAGTCATGTCGCGCGATCGTGTCGCTCGTCCCCTCCCCGCGCGTCTCGACGATCCACCGACACAGGGCGGTCACGCCGTGCAAGTGCTTCGGACCTATCCTTCGAAACGTCCCAAGTATCCTTTCGCGCCTGAAGGCGAACGAAGCGTAGCGCGAGCGTTTGCCAAGGCGATTGAGAGAGCACGGTCGTTGATCTACATCGAGGACCAATATTTTTGGTCTATCGAAATTGCACGACTACTCGCCGAAGCATTATGTCGACAGCCGGGGCTGCAAGTCATCGGTGTCGTCCCACGTTACCCGGATAAGGACGGAAAGTTGTCGGGGCCACCAAGCAGGCTCGCTCAGGCGAGGGCCATTGATATCATCAAGAAAGCCGGCGGCGAGCGGGTAGGGATCTACGACGTCGAGAACGAATCGGGAACCCCCATCTACGTTCACGCCAAGGTCTGTGTTATTGACGACGTATGGGCCACTGTCGGTTCGGACAATCTGAATCGCCGCTCGTGGACCCATGATTCGGAACTTTCCTGCGCGGTGATTGATAGCGCACTCGACGACCGGATTCCTGTGGATCCGGGTGGACTCGGTGACGGAAGCCGCAAGTTTGCGCGCGAGTTGCGGCTGGCGCTTTGGGCTGAACACCTCGGACGCTCGCCCGCCGATTTGGAGCTTTTGGATTTGGCTCACGGTTCCGATCTCTGGAAGAAGACGGCCCGCGAACTCGAAGACTGGCGGCCGAGTCTCGGAGAAGGGAACCGTCCGCTGAGTCGAGTCCGTTCGCACGTCATTGATTCCGTCCCAACTAGTAGTCGACGTTGGGCCGGAATTGCGTACCGGTTAATTTTCGATCCCGACGGTCGCCCCCTCAAACTTCGGCTCCGTCGTCGTTTCTGATGGATTATGGCCGTGCCACATTGGGTTTTCCCCAACATAAGTTGACCCTGCTGGTTACTCGAGCGCACGACATATGCCCTTGACATATCGAGTCGCAAGTTCTGGAATGTTCCTTCCGGAATCTATAACTCGATGAGCAGCTTCAGTCTTGAACTCAAGGGTAAATTTACGCCTTGTTGCTCCCATGGTGACATCCTTTCTACCAACAATCTACGTTGGCTTAACAGGTGTCCACTAAATATGGGGTTGTAACAGTTGGCACAAAGATGTTCTATAACGATATGTAATGAACTTACGTGAGTGGGCACTGTCCCAAGGTATACATCCTCAAACGGCATATAAGTGGTATCGTGCCGGTACTCTGCCTGTCCCTGCGCTAAAGTAGGGCAACCCATATTGGTGGGAGATCTAGAGTCTCAACCGTCCGTATCTAAGTCTGCCGTCATATATGCACGAGTGTCTTCTGTAGATCAAAAATCAGACCTAGATCGCCAGGTTGCCAGAGTTCTCACTTGGGCTACAGAGCACGGGTACTCAATAGATCGCGTAGTAACCGAAGTTGGTTCGGCCCTTAACGGACATAGGCGAAAGTTTCTGTCGTTACTTAAAGACCCAACAGTAGACACGATTCTGGTAGAACACAGATACCGCTTCTGCCGGTTTGGAGCTGAATATATAGAGGCTGCACTTGAGGCTCAGTCCAGGAAATTGGTTGTGGTAGATCCAGCCGAGGTAGACGATGACTTAGTGCGTGATGTCACGGAACTGCTCACGTCTCTCTGTGTCCGCCTCTACGGTCGCAGTTCGGCTACTAACAAAGCTCAGCGTGCTATTGATGCGGTGTGCTCATGATCGCGATAATGCGGACAAAAGCACAGGCTCAGAAAGTGTCCGAACTAACTGGGTGTAAAGTTCTTCTTGACGAAGGTAACCCAACAAGGAAAGTATCGCTCACCGGAGATTTCGAGCAATACCGAGATGCACTAGAGTCAGTCAGCGTACTATTTGCAGCTATGTGACGATACCGGCGAGAAGGTTCAGAGCTGGTTTTGACTGAGAAACCAAAAGTAAAAGAAGCAGCTGAGACTCTCTATGGTGCATATGTGATTGAGACCAATAGGAACGATCTAGAACCAGAAGTGATCTGGAAGCTCTATATGACCCTAACAAAGGTAGAGGATGCATTCAAAGCCCTAAAGAGCAATCTAGGGATGAGACCGATCTATCACCAACTAGCTAGTCGTACCGCTGCTCATCTATTTATCTCAGTAGTTGCTTATCACCTCTATGGAGCAATTGCACTTAGCTTATCTCAAGCCGGTGACAAAAGAAGTGTTCACAGCATTCTTGCTCAAGTGTCTACCCATAGCCGCTTGAACGTAACGATGTTAGATGATAACAAACGTCTACATAACCTTCGTATCTCCTCTACTCCAAACTCTACCCAAAAAGAGATCTACTCTATTCTTGGAGTAGTAGATACCCTAGCTCGAACCAAGAAGGTGATTGCTCAACTGTAGTGCCCAAATCCAGACACCAATATGGTCATGACCTGGGCTTTCATGGGGTGGTTGCCGAAAGTAGGGCCAGGCCATTTGGTACAGGCGGCAGTTGCGATGATGGGTTGACTCATCATCGCAAGAGAGAACATAAGACCGCTAGCAATACTGGCGGTGCTCAAAGAGGCAAGAACGACCCTCGGGCGAGTGAGAATGAAGCCCGAGGGATGAACCTTGAAAAAGGTGCATCTAGTGAGTAGACTCACCATTTATCACTCAGATGCAACGGAACCTCACATCTACGGTTACCCGAATAATTTGACGTGGATTCACTCCTTGGTCAAGAAGCGCTTGGACTGTGCGTTTTACCAATACAGACTTACCAACTCGTCGAGGACCGTAGAGCATGTAGAGACCGCCAATGCGGATATCGTCTAGAGCTGAGGGATAGTAGCTAAGTTGTGACGCGTCTGATTCGCGCAAATCTCTATCAATTACCGCCCAGTTTGGGTCTCGCCACCAAGGAGTATCTCGGCCAACCGCTTCAGCAACCTGACTTTTGTTTACACCACGCCGATATTCTGGCAAAAACCCTAGGGTTTTTGTATATAAGTATCCTTTTGTAAATATTTGATATGCAAATGTCGTGCATTAATAAATTCTCAGCCGACCGACCGACCGAAGTGTTGCGATCTGCCATTCGTCAGCAATTGTGGCTATGTCCTTGCCATGTTGCCACCACCGTTTTGCGAAGTTACCACGTCATCTAGCTCAGTTTGATCCGGCCTGAGTGATTGATACAGCGGTTATGCGATCAGAAAACGTTCGTCGCCAATCTCCACTTCAACTCTCAATTCACCGCCGAATGCCTCGACATACTTGCGTAGAGTGTCGAGTTGTGTGCGTTCGATGTCGCCATGTTCGATACGTGAAACGCGATTCTGACTGACGTTCAGGCGACTAGCGAGTTCTACCTGGGTGACGTCAGAAGCTTCGCGCAGTTCACGAAGGCGGTAAGACCGAACTTCGGTAAGCATTCGCTTTTTGTGCTCCTCCACAACCTCGCGGTTGACCGGACGTCCGGCCAGCATATGCTCCAAATTCTTTGTCATCAAATTCCTCCTTTTTTGTTTCCCAATGTGCTCATCTAAGAGGTTGTCGGCAACTGGGATGTTCACTTCATACCACTTCTTCCAACTTCTCGATTTGTCTTCCGCCACTAGAAGAACTGCGTTTCGTTCTAGATCGAAGGCAAAGAGAATCCTCAACTCAGAACGCCCTCTAGATCCTTGACGCAACTCCTTCATGTTCTTGTGACGTGATGCCTTCACGGTATCGACCAACGGACGTCCAAGTTGTGGGCCTCGGTCGATGAGCAACTCTAAAGCAGCAATAACCTGTTCGTAAGAGTTCTGATCAAGGTCATAGAGCCAGGACTCGATGAATTCGAGATTCACTTCCCACAAAAGGACAGTATACAACATATAGGGTGTATAACTCAAGAGTTGTGAGACTTTGCCAAGCAAAGTGTCGCTTCCACCGAGTATTCCCTCGTGACCGGCATAGACGCGACGTCTGTCCCTCAGGCTAAGCCGGTTTCGACCTTGAGAGCGAACGGAAAAGAGGTAGGAGATCTGCCAGGCAGAATGTTGTGATAAGCACGACGAATGGACCTTGGGTCACACAATAAGAACCGGAATCTAACCTTTACCGGCTGAGGACCAGCATCTTTGGATGTTTTGGCGTCCAAGTAGCCTGACCGACTGGCCTCTTCGAATGGCTTGCGTATCTGACGACAGAATCTGCACAGATTCATGTATACTTTTCTTTGTGACCCGCACACCCAACTACATCATCTCCGTTAGTGACGCCGCCAAACGCGGCATCGCCGGACTAGCTCGTGACGCCGAATCCGGTTCGTCAATTACGGTCGAGCGCAACCACCGTCCTGTCGCGGCGATTATCGGAGTGAGCGAACTCCATCGCTACCAAGAGGCCGAACGGGACTTACGCGATCTTGCGGTCGTTCTTATCCGTACCGCCACCGACAACGGTGAACGAACTTCACTCGACAACGTCTTCTCTCGATTCGGATTTGATCGAGCCGTTCTCGAACGAGAAGTTGCTGAGGACCTGGCCGCTGGTCGAGAGTGACTCCGTCCAAAGGTAGTCAAAGAGACGAACCGTCATCTCGGAGAACCGATCGTCACCCCAGTGCGCATCATACGGAGCTTCGCTTCACCGAAGGCGCGATTGACGACCTGGTTGCGCTGCAAAAGAAGAATCGCCCTGCGCTCGAATGGGCGATGAAGAAGTTTTTGCTCATCGAGAGGAACCCCGAAGCGGGCGCCCCTCTCGGCGGCGGACTACACGGCTATCGCAAGTTGACCGTGGGTGATCGGGACTGGCGCATTGTGTGGCGAGTGACTTTTGACGATACCGGAAAGCTAATCGTCGACATTGGTGAAATCTGGGCCGTTGGCGCTCGAAAGGATAGCGAGGTCTACACCGAGATGCGTCGACGGGTAGCTACACTGCCCGAAGGTCCTCAAACCAAAACATTCGAAGAGGTGTTGGCCCTTCTCGAAGCCAGTCTTACGAAGAAGCGCCGTACCGCGCCGTCGCATCCCACAACCGACGACACACTCGCGCCTGCATGGTTGCTCGATGATCTGGTCAACCTCGCGGGCTACGTACGAAGCGACGTCGAGGCACTCACTGAGCGCCAAGCCATGTCAGCGTGGGTGGCTTATCGTTCGCGCTGATTTACTCCTCTCGAGATAAACGTGTCCTTTGGCTCTAAGTTCTAATAAGTTCATTAATGATCCACCCTTCAGCAATTGAATCCTCCTCTGTGGTTTTTGTAGCTCCACAGAGAGTCTTGTTGGGGGGGGTGGGTCAATTAAATACCGTTTAAGGTGGGTCAATTAAACGCCGCTGGCAACACCGCGATGAACGTCGACGCATCGAAGCTAGCGAAATCACAAGCAAATAGCCTCTGAGTACTGCTGAACGCCAATAGCTCATACGACTTCACCGTGAGCCCTAGGTGTCAAGGGAGGTGGCAGAATTGCAGAAGGACAAGACCTTCTTTTAGAAAAACAGCCGCGTACAACGCATGAGAATCCACCAAGCAAGAGAGATTTGCATCAACGGAAGCGTAAGTGAGCGAACTTTACAAATATCTACAGATGGACAGACTACTTGAGGTCTCTCGGGCTGGCTATTACAAGTGGAGGCAAGTCAAAGATAGACAATGTTCCACTGAGTTGGCCACAAAGACTCTGAAGATTAAAATTCTTGAAATCCACTAACAAGAGTCAATAGGTATCTACGGAGCACCAAGGATAACGGCGCAATTGTAATTACAAGGTGAGCCAACTAGCCATAACACTGTCGCAGAAAAGATGCGTGAGCTTTCAATATCCTAAGTTAGCCCAAAGCTACTAAAAAGTAGTGACCACTATTTGTGACTCTAAGGCCACATATCCAAGAGACTTTTCTTGATAGGAATTTTGACAAGGGACCTTTAGATAGCGTTTGACCCTCCGACATCACCTGCATGAAGATAGGTGATAGATCTGCATATCTGTGTGTAGGTTAGAGACGAGCACTTATGTTGGAGTAAACGAGGAAGAGTGCTTGGCCATAGCGTCTTATGAAAATATGAGGCTCGAGATAGTGCTAGAAGCTCTAGGTCAGGCAATTAATACCAGAGGTAGCAATTGCCGAGGAGCGGTGTTCCGTAGCGATCGAGAAAGCCAATTCTTAGATCGTCGCACAGAATCCCCTCTCTGTAAAGAAAATGGAATCATTCGCTCCATGGCGCAAATGGGATCCTGTTACAATCACGCCAGTGCTGAATCCTTCTGGTCGGTCTTCAAGCATGAATACTTCTTGAGACATGTCTTCAAAGACATCTCTGAATTAAGAGCTGGAATAAAGTGGTAAAAGAATTTTTACAACAGCAAACGGCGACATTCGAAGACCTAAGAACATCTCACCAGTCAATTATGAGTTAGCCTTAGAAGTAAGAGCAAAAACTGCTTAAGTCAGTGTCTACTCTTAGTGGGTAACCCCAGTTGCTGGCAACACAGTCGAATGGACTGCAGCGAACTAGCCAACTCAGCAATGAGGATGAGCCAACACAGAGCAGTAGCGAGCAGGAAGGCGGATGAATCGAGAGATTCACTTCCGGTTTGACTGGAGCGGTAGAGGGAAGATCGCTCCAGTCACCCTAGACCGAGTAGTCGCCAACCCCCTAAATCAGACCGATTCAGAGGTGGTTTTCTATTTGGACCAATAAATGATGAGTGGTCTTCTAGCTCTCTGGATTTTAGAGACGGGCTAGAGCAGTTGGTTGACATTAGTTTTAGTGAACTATGGTCCCATATAGCCTTCTAACGCCCCTATTGATAGCCATATGAATGGATAGGCCGAGTATCAAAATTTCTTCGATTGCTCTATCTCTAATTGGATAACCAAAATCCAAAGAACAGGCTTTAACGTGCCATGAACCTGACGGGGATTGGGTGTTTGTGTTGGAAGGGATCTTTTTGACCTGGCTACCCAATGAATTGCTGAAATTGTAGTCAAATTTCAATCCGACGCACGGTTTGTGGAGTTAGATCTACGACAAGGTGAATTTGCTGCGCAGTAGCAATTTTTCCCATTGGTGATAATCCTTCTATACGATGGGAACTTTTAGATTTAAAGATTGCTTTAAGTATGAGTTGCGATATATCGTGATAATATTGATTACAAGATAAAGATTAGAGAAAAGGAAATTTGATATGCATAATTGTGAAGGTAGAGGATGCGGGTGCGGTAGGTCAGATCATCGTCATGATCATCGTGGAGAAGGATTTGGCCACCGAGGTCACGGCGGTCCCGGAGGGTTTGGACGTGGATTCGGTGGCGGTTTTGGCCCAGGTTTTGGGCCAGGCTTTGGCCCCGGTTTTGGACCAGGACGGGGTCCAAAGGTTGGTAGAGGTGATGTGCGATTTGGTATTTTGACCCTGATAGCAGAGGCGCCACGCCATGGATATGAGATTATTCAGGAGCTATCGGCCAGAAGCAATGGAGTTTGGCAACCCAGCCCAGGTTCTGTTTACCCCACGCTTCAGGCATTAGAAGATGAGGGTTTGATTACCCTTTCGGTTGTGGATGGAAAGAAGATCTACAGTCTTAGCGAAGCAGGACAACAATATCTTGCGGAGAATCCACGAAGCGCGCCTCCATGGGAGGAGATGGCCAACGGCCCAGAGACGATATTTTTCGATATCAGGCGTGAAGGTGCCGCATTTGCTTCAGCCTTGATGCAGGTCTTTCAGGCAGGAACTAAGGATCAACAAAAGCGAGCTCTCGAAGTTTTAATCGCAGCTCGCAAGGCGATATATAAGATTCTTGCCGGAGACGATGGTTCTGGGGAATAGAGCCTCGACCCCGCGGGCAATGATCGTTCGAGTGAGGTGACTTTTGATTACACACTCGGACTAGGGCTAAGGTCTCGGTTGGCCATGGCCTTATGGTTCAGTTAGACCTTAGTTTTCTACCCTTGGCGTGTCACTTTCTGCTTCGGCAGGTGTGGCACGCCTTTTTATCTCTACGAGGAGAATAAGACAGGGTTAGCGCTTTTCTCCATCTTGGATCTCAAGGTGCAGCCAGGATCTTTCAGAAGTATATTTCGCCGTTTCTTTTAGAGATAGGATTTCTAGACTCACCAAGGGTAGAGTTTTTGGCTCTAGGCTCATATGAATTCAGAGACGGAATGTGGTGAGTAGATTGCGCGACGGTTCAAAGCCACTCGAGCGAAAAAGTTCCAGTAACGGCTTCCAGCAAACCTTGGTGGAGATGCTTTTCTCAAATGGAGTCAAAGACGTCGACATCTCAAAGAGACGTCGGGCCGAGTACTCTAGCGATGCCTCTAACTATCGAATAGTTCCGAGTGCGGTTGTCTACCCAGGATCGGGTGATGAAGTCTTAGGTGCCATTGACGTCGCAAACGAGACGGGTCTATCGATTACTATGCGTGGAGGTGGAACATCTGTCGCTGGTAATTCAATTGGTTCAGGAATCGTATTGGATACGACGAGATATATGAACAAGGTTATAGATATCGATCCAGAGGCCAAGACCGCGACGGTGCAACCCGGTTTGATCTTAGATGAATTGGCGAGTTTCCTAAGTCCAATTGGTCTTTTGTTTGGTCCAGATCCCTCAACTCATTCGCGTGCCTCGATTGGTGGAATGATCGGCAATAACTCCTGTGGGGCACATTCCATTGCTTATGGAAAGACCCAAGACAATGTGGCTAGCCTCAAGGTGGTCGATGGTCGAGGCCGTGTGTTTCAAGCTAAAGATGATTTAGAGGTTGTCCCAGGATTGTCCAAGTTGATAGCTGACCACGAAGGATTGATCAGCGCTCAATTAGGGCGCTTTCCACGTCAAGTATCTGGTTATTCGCTGCAGGATCTTCTTTCAGGCCATCCGGGGCGGCTAGCTCGATCTTTGGTTGGTAGCGAGGGTACTACCGTAGGGGTAATTGAATCAACCTTGAAATTGATAGAAGCGCCAAAGGTAGTTGTCCTAGCGATCCTTGGCTATAGCGATATGATCACTGCGGCCTATGCCGCGCCGGCAATTGCGGCTATGGCTCCTCAAACCATAGAAGGCTTTGACTCGCGGCTGCTCGAGCGGTTGCGCAGTGGCCCAAAGCGAGTAGGTGTCTCGGCAACTTTGCCTAAGGGCAAAGGTTGGCTTTTTGTTGAATGCGCAGGAGAAACTTTATCGGAGGCTCTCGCTAGCGCTAAAGCAGTCACCCTAACCAGCGGCGTCATAGACTCTATTGTGGTTCGTGACACGACCGCGATGAGGATGCTTTGGCGACTTCGAGACGACGGTGCAGGCTTGGCCGGACGGACAATAGCTGGTAAAGCGGCATGGCCAGGATTCGAAGATGCAGCAGTTCCTCCTTTTAGACTGGGAGATTATCTCGTCGACTTCCAGGATCTGCTTGGTGAATTTGGTTTTGACGGCCTGATCTATGGCCATTTTGGAGAGGGATGCATCCATTCGCGGATCGACTTTGACCTAGAGTCTGATCCGCAACGCTTTAGGGCATTTATGGAGAGTGCTAGTGATTTAGTGGTCTCCTATGATGGCTCGCTTTCGGGAGAGCATGGCGATGGTCGCGCTCGGAGTCAGCTTCTGACAAAGATGTATTCTCCGCAGATGATCTCCTTATTTGCGGAGTTTAAGGGCTTATTTGATCCCAATCATGTGATGAATAAGGGCGTACTGGTCGAACCTGCCGCCTTTGATGATTCGCTTCGGCTAGAGGGAGTGCGAGAATTTCCACGAAGGAAAGGATTTGGTTTTTCTCTCGATGGCGGTGACTTTGGAGCCGGAGTTCATCGATGCGTTGGCGTGGGTAAGTGTCGTTTAGCCCAAGGGGCTAACGATAGCGTTATGTGTCCATCCTACGTCGCAACATTGGATGAAAAAGATTCGACTCGTGGTCGTGCCCGAGTTCTTCAAGAGATGTTAAATGGAACGTTTGTGAAAGGTGGATGGCGGTCCAAGGAGGTACATGAAGCCTTAGATCTCTGCCTATCCTGCAAGGCATGTTCCAGGGACTGTCCTGCTGGCGTCGACATGGCCCGTTACAAGGCAGAGGTTTTGTTCAACGCTTACAATCATCGCATGAGGCCGATGAATCATTATCTGTTAGGTCGCCTCTCCTTTTGGGCGGAGCTAGGAGGAGCTTTCCCAAATTTGGCGAACAAGGTACTGACAAATGACTTTGCTAAGTTGGCAATGGAGAAGGTTGCGGGTATCGATCGACGACGAACGCTGCCACCTTTTGCTAAAAGGTCGTTTGTCAGTACCCTCAAAGGTAACTCCGTTTCGGGATCTGCTTTAGGTCGTGGGGTCCCCCAAGAAGGAGGATTAGACGATGAGAGATTGGGACCAAAGAGTCTTTCTGGTGCCTCCTCGAAGGGGTCAATGTCGCGAGTAGTTTTGATGGTGGATCCGTTCAATAACCACTTTTCTCCATGGGTTCTCGAAGATTGTTTGGAACTGTTGAGAACACTGGAGATAGAGGTAGTGGTGGCGCCAAAGGAGCTCTCTATGGCTATTACTGAGATCTCTACTGGCCAACTTGAGATAGCTCGAAGAAAGCTTCGACGCCTTGTTGAATGGCTATTTCCACTAACTTCCTCTGGTTATTTGGTGTTGGTACTCGAGCCGTCATGCGCAGGTGTTCTCCGAAGCGACCTGGTGGAACTCCATAAAGGCGAAGGTGCGAAGTCGGTCTGTGACGCTACGGTGACTTTGGCGGAGCTTCTGATGAGAGTTGCCAATAGTCCCAGATCTTCATGGCAACCTCCCAATCTAAGAGGTGAAACCTTGATTTGGCAGCCTCATTGCCATCAATATGCAGACATAGGAGTCCACGATGACCTTCAGTTGCTTAAAGCAACTGGTGCTAATCTTTTGACAGTGACTGGATGCTGTGGGATGGCTGGAAACTTTGGGATGGAACTCTCTCACTACGATCTATCAGTCAGAGTCGCACAAAGATCTATTATCTCTCAGATCAATGAGGCACCTAGCGATGCGGTTGTAGTGGCAGATGGTTTTTCATGTCGGTCGCAGGTTAGCGACCTTACTGACAAGGTTCCACTTCATCTAGGTTCGATCATGTTGAGGGGTCTAAAGTAAAGCCGACAAGGATCATTGGGTGGTAGCTTGGTGAATTTCATCTTTCGCGGTTATCCTCTTGGATAAAACCTTGATTAGATGGAACCAGAAGTTATCTAACTGTTGACCAAAGATGGACTAGACAAGCGCTCTATTTGGCTAGCTTAGGCCCAATCTTCCAAGGTATCCGCGCGATGGCGACATCACAATTGTGATCCACAACGAGCTAATCCCAAGTGGGAGTGCTGTGTTAGTGGAGGTTTGTGGAATATTCATTGTGGGCTCCTCTGGCGAATTAGAGGGCTCATAAGAGATTTTAAGTCGACAGTCACCTCAAGCAACTTGCTAGCTTTGAGCAACAGTCACTAGATGCTTTCTCTTTTGCTCTGGTGGTTCCGCTACGTAGCGCTCTTTTGGACTGTATAGGTAATAAAGGACCCCATCTCTATTTGATTAGGCCACGATTGCTTGGGATACGTGATATCCCAAGGATGCTTGGGACCTCGCTTTACTTGAAAGCAAAGTTATTCACATGCGGGATGGAGCATCTGACATAGAATCAACTGAGGGAAAACTCCTAGATTTAGCCAATTGGTGGGATGAGAACGATGTCGGAAATTCTAGATGTAAATTCGATCAAGCGGGCGGCTCAGCTCTTATCAGACGTCGTGAAGAGAACGTCGCTAGATCACAGCAGTCGATTAACTAACAAGTTTGGCGTTGACGTCCTGCTCAAGCGCGAAGATGTTCAATTGGCTCGCTCCTATAAGATACGGGGAGCTTACAACTTCATCTCTAGCCTAAGTGACCAAGAGCGAGCAATGGGCGTCGTCTGTGCTAGTGCGGGTAACCACGCTCAAGGCGTAGCCTATAGCTGCAATAAGCTCGGCATCAAAGGTAAGATCTTTCTTCCGGCAACTACTCCTCGGCAAAAGAGACAGAAAATTATGGAATTTGGGGGTCTCTGGGTCGAGATAGTTATCGGCGGCCATAGCTACGACGATGCAAGTCTTGCTGCTCGCCGTGATGAGATTCGCAGCGGCTCGGTCTTTGTCCATGCATTTGACGATCCTCGCACTATTGCTGGTCAGGCGACTGTAGGGGTTGAACTCTTAGAGCAACTTCCCACTCCTAATGTGTCTACTGTGGTCGTGCCGGTTGGCGGGGGAGGGCTGATAGCTGGAATTGCTCTGTGGTTGCGCAGCCAAAGGCCCGATATCACAATTATTGGGGCGGAACCAACGGGGGCACCTTCCATGACAAAGGCGCTTGCCAATAATGGTCCAATCGCGCTAGAGCAAATGGATTCGTTCGTAGATGGTGCGGCTGTTGGCAGGGTTGGGGATCTCACATTTCCGATAGTGCGTGATCTCGTAGACGAGATCGTCTTGGTTCCAGAGGGTGCTATCTGTACTGAGATGTTAGAGCTCTACCAAAACGAGGGAATCATCACAGAGCCCGCAGGCGCTCTAGCCACTGCAGCACTCTCTCGAATTGCGATCGATAGGTCAAAGGGAGCTGTCGTTGCGATTTTGTCCGGAGGAAATAATGACGTAAGTCGTTATTCAGAGATTCTGGAGCGTTCCCTGGTGCACGAAGGGTTACGCCACTACTTTTTGGTAACCTTTCCCCAAGAACCTGGCTCACTTCGAAGATTTCTAGAGGAGGTTCTTTCTGACGGAGAAGATATTGTTGTCTTTGAGTACGTCAAAAAAAGTAACCGAGAGACTGGCCCTGCGCTTGTTGGAATCGACTTAGAGAGTCCAGATTCACTGAGTGGTCTTCTTTGGAGAATGCAAAATAGCCCGCTGGAGATAGAGCAGGTTCCTCCCGGATCTCCGCTTTTCACATTTTTACTGTAACGATTTACCGTGATGATTTACCGTGATGATTTACCGTGATGATTTACCGTGATGATTTACCGTGATGATTTACCGTGATGATTTACCGTGACGATTTACCGTGACGATTTACCGTGATGATTTACCGTGATGATTTACCGTGACGATTTACCGTGACGATTTACCGTGATGATTTACCGTGACGATTTACCGTGACGATTTACCGTGACGATTTACCGTGATGATTTACCGTGATGATTTACCGTGATGATTTACCGTGATGATTTACCGTGATGATTTACCGTGATGATTTACCGTGATGATTTACCGTGATGATTTACCGTGATGATTTACCGTGATAAATTCGCCATGTCCGCTACCACAATTTAGATGCAAGGTTCTGGCGGGATGTTGTAAATCTTTCGGTAGGTAATCGAGTTATTGGCTCAAATTTATGCCGAACGACAACAGATCAAGGATCTCGCTCCACAATGCTCAATCTAAGTGACCGAAAATAGCGCTTTGGACGATCTGGTGAATTATCAGTTGGTTCGGTCGCAAGGCGGCCAATGTCATTGGTTGATGTGGCTCTGTTTGGATCATAGGTTGTTGCGCCTTTTTTAATTTCAAGTCACCAGGCGGGTCAAATCGTAGATTTACCGACAAAGTACCGTGGTTGGAGGTATTCTATTGGCGTCTTGTTTGATCGTAGGGATTTGACTTCGTTACTTTGTTTTGACCAACTCTGCTGAAAGGTAATGGAGATGAATTTTAATATTTCACATAATAGGGCAACCATCAACGGCCAGAGTATCCATTACGTTGAAGCTGGGGAGGGGTATCCTATCATTTTTCTCCATGGATTTCCTGAGAGTTGGTATTCATGGCGCTACCAGCTTGAGTTTCTGAGCGAGCGTGGATTTCGCGTTATTGCACTTGACCAACGTGGATATGGGGGCTCTAGCGCTCCCAAAGATATAGATGCATATAATATCTTGCATCTTGTTGGAGATGTAATTGCGCTCATGGATCTCCGTTCCCTGGAGAAAGCCGTAGTAGTGGGTCACGATTGGGGTGCTCCTGTGGCTTGGTCTACGGCACTATTTCGACCTGATCGAATCGCTGGAGTCGTTGGATTGAGCGTTCCGTATCGACCAAGAGGAAGCTTTCAGCCGACTGTGCGAATGAGAGAACTCTCTGGTGAGGACTTTTATCAATTGTATTTTCAGTTGGAGGGTAGGGCCGAGGCAGACTTTGAAGGTGACTTATCCACCTCTATCTTCTCGATGTTCTACGGTAACTCAGCTGATTCGTTCGCGGTAAATGGTCCTTGGAAGATGCACTCGCCGGCTGATCGGGGTTTCTTTGCTGAGGCACCACCCTTGCCCAAAGAGCCCCCAAAATGGTTGAGCGAGAAAGACTTAGCGATATACGTGGAGGCTTTTCGTGGGAATGGATTTAGAGGGCCATTGAACTGGTATCGAAATCTCGATCGAAATTGGGAGCTTACCGAACCATGGAGTCGAGCACGGATCACACTGCCGTCGATGTACCTAGCTGGCAAGGTGGATCCGGTAGTCCATTTCCCCGGAGCCGATGCCATGATTGCTAAGATGGATGGCGTCCTGCCTGGCCTTTTTCGGGCAAAACTGATCGATGACTGTGGTCATTGGACGCAACAAGAGGCGCCCGAGATCGTGAACCAGTCACTCCTGGACTTTATGAATCACATCATGGCGCTTTAAACTATTAATAGCTGTGCGAAAAAACATCCTTGGATCACCCAGCCTGGTGTTAGTGATCCAAGGTGAAGTCTTTATTACTTAGATTGACACTTAGATTGAAAAGTCCTCATAGCTCCACATGCCATCTCTTCGGGGCCGAATATCTTTTTTACTTGGCTGGCCAACCGTAGCTGCAATCTCGTCGACTCTATCGATTAGTGATTTTAGGCCATCACCAATGGCGTCTGGCATCTCTAGGTTCGACAGAGGGGTGCCTTCAAAGCGTGAAGCTCTGGAGATGACTTGACCTGGAACACCAACTACAACCGATCCGGGCGGCACGTCTCGAACTACGACCGCGTTGGCCCCTATTCTGCTGTCATGGCCTACTCGGATGGGTCCGAGGACTTTGGCGCCTGCGCCAAGTACGACGCGATCTTCGATATCTGGATGTCTTTTTCCGGTCTGATCGCCACGGCCGCCTAAAGTCACTTGGTGGTACATGGTCACATCGTCGCCTACGACAGCGGTCTCGCCTATGACTACACCAGAGGCGTGATCTATAAAGAAGCCCGAGCCAATTGTCGCCCCAGGATGGATATCAACCCCAGTCCATCGATACGCCAAAGCCGAGATGGTTCTAGCCCCCAGATGGTTCCCGCCTTGCCATAGTTGGTGCGCGAGGCGATAGGCTGCCACGGCATGAAATCCAGGATAAAACAGGACCACCTCGTATCTGTTTCGCGCTGCCGGATCGCGCTCTAGGGCCGCGGATATGTCCTTTCGTAAGAGATCTAAGACCATCATTATTCAGCTAAACCTGCATAGAGCGGTGTAGAGAGGTATCTCTCTCCAAAGGATGGGATTATTACCACTATGAGTTTGTGGCTATTTTCGTCACGGCTAGCTAGTTCAAGTGCGGCTGCTATTGCGGCACCGGAGGAGATCCCGACCAGCAGACCTTCTTCAGTTGCCGCCGCACGTGCAGTCTCAAAGGCTAATTCATTGTCAATCCCTATGACTTCGTCCACGATCTTAGCGTCATAGTTCTTCGGGATAAAGCCCGCACCTATTCCTTGGATGGGGTGAGGTCCTTTTGCTCCTCCAGATAGCACCGGTGAAGCTGAAGGCTCCACAGCAACAATTTTGATCGCTGGGTTTTGTTCTTTTAGATATGAGCCAACGCCAGAGATTGTTCCACCAGTGCCAACCCCAGCGACAAAGATATCTACAGTACCATCGGTATCTTGCCAGATTTCAGGGCCAGTTGTGGAGTAATGAATCGAGGGGTTGGCGGGATTTTCAAACTGTTGTGGAACGAAATATTTAGGATCTGAGGCCGCTAGCTCTTGTGCTTTAGCTATAGCGCCACCCATGCCCTCGGCTCCTGGCGTTAGGATTAGTTGCGCGCCGTATGCGCGCAAGAGCATTCGCCTCTCTTTGGACATCGTCTCTGGCATTGTCAGGATGCACTTTATCCCTCGTGCAGCGCAGACCATCGCTAGAGCAATTCCAGTATTTCCACTGGTTGGTTCCACGACTATCGTCTCTGGAGTTATTAGGCCTGCTGCCATAGCAGCATCAATCATGGCTACACCGATTCGATCCTTGACGCTATGTGCCGGGTTGAAAAACTCTAGTTTGACCACGATTCGAGCCTTGGAGCTCGATGTAAGTCGATTGAGCGCCACTAAGGGCGTGTGGCCAACAAGTTGTGTTACATCTGTTGCGATATTCATTTTTCTCCAAAATCTAATGAGGCTTTCAATTAAAAGTTACTCGCCACTAATCAAAAGCCGACCTGTCAACTCAACAATAGTGCAAAGTGTAAAGTTCATCCTTAGTTTTACGATTTTGATAGAAGGATTGCTAGCCAATGGTGATAAGTCGGATAATAGTTTTCGCAAATTTGACCCCTATGGTTGCGATATGACTTCTTACCAACTGCTATTTGACCCTTGCGAGATTGACTTCTTTAGGGTCACCTCTATCGATTTCGTGCCAAGGTGGCATTCTTGTTAGTTAAACCCTTTGTGTAAACGGAATATTTCGCAGACGCTATTGGGATCATCTGGCCAGAGGTGAACTTTGTGGAATTGGTCGGACTCCCTCTTTTTTGCTTTTTGTAATTGAATCCATCGATTTATCTAGCTAGATCTCACTATTAGATTTTTTGCCCTCGTAGTTTTTGGGAGTTGAATTGGCCAATAGTTATGGAGACGGATCATGCTTTAGGGCTTTTATTTGAGCCATATCCGCAGCGCCATCCGGATATGGTCCGCATATTATAAAGATGATAGACCCCATGGATGGATTGATTGATTCGTAGCCGTATGTTTTCTAATAGAAGCTTTGGATGTGGTCAGGCGGGTTGGATAAAGTTCCTCGAAGTGACGCAGATCTGCTTATTTGATACGCCTGTTGGTCTACCTGTTTTAATGGACCTTTAAGGGCTCGTTACCGTTAAATCCGAAGTGCTGCTTTGGCCACCTTTACAATTACACCGATTAGGTAGTTAAGTCGTGGCTTCGATAACGATGTAACGGTTAGAAGGTCAAAGGGCTCAGGTGAAAGGCAATATTTAGACTTTTTACTGATTTTTTGGCATCATTTCTCAGAATCCAATATACCCTATAGGGTATGTGTAGTGCAGTTACGTGTAATAAATGTAAGAAACCAACTTGGTCAGGTTGCGGACGCCATGTGGAACAAGTCCTAGGACACATTCCACAAGAAAAGCGCTGCCAATGTTCAAGTAACGAGGCCCCAAAGACCAGGCGCTGGTTTTAGGGGAATTATCATTATCAATCATCGAAAGTTATCGCGGTATTTGCTTTAAATTAAAGACGACGATACTTCTTTATTTGCTCCGTCAAGGAGGTTTTTACTTATTGTGAATTATCTTTTTGACGGATGCATGTTTTATTCCAAAGAATATATTTATTTTGTTGTGATATATCTGTATTTGTAGATAGATCACAGCTATGTGCAAATACAGATGCCAATCTGTCAGCACCAATCCGCAAATAGCGAGTTGTACTGGCGACCTTCCACAATATTTTGTACGTTAGATTGATCTCTTGGATTATCGCACTTGGCATTGGGGTGCGAGGTGGAAAATGCCTTGTCCAGCCCAAGTGACTAGGGTATATTATCCTAGGATTTTTCAAATCTATAACAATTGTAGTGACGGATCTAGGTGGCCATTTACCTCGGTTGTGTTCTCTTTCCGAAGTTGATCTTTTTGACCGATTGCGCTCGAAAATGACTCTTCGTTTCAACGATTATTTCAGTTGGAACCGCGCTCGAGCAAAATGGGGCTGGGCTCGATTGGACCGGAAGTGCTTATGTTTCCGGGAGCGCTTAGATTTCGCGTCATCTAGTCGTTCGATGATGGACTTATTTTTCGAATTTCCCTACTTCTTCAAGGCATCATTTTGCAATATTTCTGGTAAAAGATTGCCATATCGGAGTTAAAATATTTTGATCTTTGTGTCTTTTCTATTCCTTGAGATCAATGATTGAAAATGCGGGATGAGATAGAGTGATTTTTAGGAGATCCGTTGAATCAAAACGATGCTGAGTTCGCCAAGAAGGTCTTTGACCCAGATTACATTGGAGCCCTAGATGGGGTTCGAGTTTTGGATCTATCTCGTCTGGTCTCGGGCAATATCGCTTCAATGCTGCTCGGCGACTTTGGCGCTGATGTAATAAAAGTTGAGCCTCCTGAGGGTGATCCATTGCGAGCATGGCGCGATGGTGGAGAGTCGCTCTATTGGAAGACTTATTCGAGAAACAAGCGTTCAATCGTATTGAATCTTCGAGTTGACGCAGCCAAGGCGGTCTTGCTTAGCCTGGTTGAGGAGTCAGAGGTTCTAATAGAGAACTTTAAACCGGGTACCTTGGAAGAGATGGGGCTATCGCCGGAAGTGCTACTTAAGCGCAATCCAAAATTGGTGATCCTTAGAATCTCGGGATTTGGTCAAGATGGTCCATATTCCCCGTTGCCAGGTTTTGGAAGCCTCGTGGAGGCGATGAGTGGGTTGGCCGATCGCACCGGTTTTTCTGATCGCGAGCCGGTCCTTCCACCATTTCCGGTAGCTGACATGACGGCTGGACTCTATGGCGCGATGGCAACTTTATTAGCCTTGCGCTCGTTGGATCATGCTTTATCTGCGGGTCAGGTTATTGACCTCTCCCTTCTGGAGCCTCTATTTTCACTTCTTGGCCCTGATGCCGCTATCTATAATTTGACTGGTGAGGTCAAGCAACGTGTAGGCAGTGCATCAAACACGACGGCTCCGCGCAACGTCTATCGTTGTTTGGACGGTAAATATATTGCGCTTTCGGGGTCGATGCCCTCGATGGCTGAGAGGATCTTTCAGGAGATAGGTCGACCCGATTTGATTGATGATCCTAGATTTGTCGACAATTCGGCAAGGATCCTAAACCGAGATGAGCTTGATGAGCTACTTGGAGGATGGTTCGCAACTAAGAGCTCGAAGGAAGCTCTAGAGAAGATGAGGGCGGCAAAGGCTACAGTTGGACCCGTGTATGACATAGCCGATGTATTTCGAGATCGTCATTTTATCGAACGTGAGATTTTGGTCTCGATTCCAGATGACGACCTCGGTGAGATTCCAGTTGCTAACATCGTTCCTCGCCTCTCGGCAACTCCGGGACGTTTTTCTCGCCCTGCACCTTCGTTGGGTCTTCATACTCTGGATATCCTTTTGGAGGCTGGTCTAACAAGAGCCGCAATCGACGATTTAATAAGAGCTGGAGCGGTCAAGATCGCCTAGGTGAGGGTATTTTGTTAGGTCGTCTTGCCTTGTTCGAAAAGGAAGAGTCATTGGGTAATATCAATTGGCGTTGTCGAGTATTTTATTTGCCGCATTATTGGCTGTATCAGTAATTACCCAAGTGCGGTTGGACCCTCATCCGATAAAGCTCTCATTGCGCAAGTGCCGATGAGCCCAACTGGGAGCTAAATAAAGAGACCTTAGATCTGCGTCTAATATCTTTGCGGTATTGTTCGCCGTGGCCATGAATTCGGGGGATAATTGAGAATTTTCTCCAACACCTTTTGGGCCCAAGCCGTTGTTAGAAAACCTGTAAGAAAGTAAGTGAACAGAGATCAGCTTTTATTTAGCCGGCATCAACTGTGTTTCTGGTTCGCTTGCTAAGAGAGCGAGAGGTATTGGTCGGAGAGACCAAAAAGACAAAAAGAGCCAGTTGGTCCTCTTTGTCTTTTTGGCTTATGGATAATCCTCTGCCCCATAAGGGTTGGGTGGTGGGGCAGAGGAGATCTTTAGCTTCTAAATTGTCAGGCGAAGGCTACCTCGGCTCTGATATCCTTAAGTTGAAATTGAGCTACAAGGCCAGTCAGATCAGAAGCAAGGTGTGCAAGGTCGTTTGAAGCGATCAAGGATTGCTCAATCGCATCGGTCGTGGACCTCGAAGCCATCGCTACTCCAGCTACGTTAGTGGCAATCTCATTGGATCCGACAGCCACCTCTTCTACGGAGTGGGTGATCTCACCGGTAGCTGCGCTCTGTTGTTCGACTGCTGCAGAGACTGTCATTTGGAGTTGGTTGACCTCTGCGATAACCGATGCAATCTTTGTGATCGTTTCTACAGCATGGCGGGTCTCTTCTTTGATTTCGTGAATTTGGACCTCGATGCCTTTTGTGGCCTTAGCTGTTTCGATTGCCAGGTCCTTGACCTCATCAGCGACTACTGCGAAACCTTTACCAGCCTCTCCTGCTCTGGCTGATTCGATTGTAGCATTCAGGGCCAGGAGATTTGTCTGATCAGCAATGGATGCGATTAGTGATACTACTCCACCGATCTTTTCGCTCGCATTGTCTAGTTCAGCTATTGTCTTGGCAGCAGAGGTGGCCAGTGCATATGCATTCTGAGTTATCTCAGATGCTTGAGAGGCACTTCTGGATATTTCGCCTATGGACTCGGTCATTTGAGTTG
Source organism: Acidithrix sp. C25 (assembly GCF_904848545.2). Lineage (NCBI taxonomy): Bacteria > Bacillati > Actinomycetota > Acidimicrobiia > Acidimicrobiales > Acidimicrobiaceae > Acidithrix > Acidithrix sp. C25. The sequence continues at coordinate 1,344,058 of NZ_CAJHCI020000006.1, read as the reverse complement.
CACCCGAACTTAGATTGGTCAAGATGGTGGCGATCTCCTCAATTGCCGCTGAAACTACCGAAGCCTGGTCACTAGCAGAGGAGGCATTGTCGCCGACTTGGCTGGAAGCTGCATTTAGTTCAACCGTTGAAGCAGCGAGGGTGGTAGCTGCGTTGTTGATTTGAGTGAGGGTCTCATTTAGACGCCTAACTGCTTTGTCGAAGGCTTTGGCCATCTCGCCAATTTCGTCGGTAGAATCGATTCCTGATTCGCTTGAAAGATCACCTTCACCGAGGCGGCCTATCGCCCGAAGCATCGATGCAATGGGTGAGAGAATCGTCTTGGCAGTGACGCCGGCAAAGGCGATTGAAAGTCCAAGTCCTAGGATCAGCACGATAAACATGATCAATCTGGATTGAGTGTTGGTGGAATTTGCATTTGTCGCCAGTTGGGCAGCGTTTGATCGTTCATCGTTCATGAGCGTTCCAAGATCGCTTGTAATATTGACGGTCAAGGGTGAGAGGGTGGAGGATTCCAAGTTTTCAAAGCGTGTTGCAGTGGTTGGGTTTGCAAGGCTCATTCCACCATTTGAAATAGCAGAGCGTAGTGTTGCGTCCGCAGCCTGAATCTTGTTCACAACTACCAACTTTGCGCCCTCAAAGCTCTGGAGATTTGACTTATAGTTTGCAACCGCCTTCTCAAAGGACGACGACGAACTGTTGAACTCCTTGGTAAGCATCGCCCTTGAAGATGGGCTGGTTGTGATCGCTAGCTTTGTGAGGTCGCCACTTGAGGTAAGGAAGTTCGCTCTAGCTGAAGCGAGATACGAGACCGGAAGGAGACCGTTCTGATAGATATTCTGCGCAGCAGCGTTGATGCTAGACATCTGCATGACGCCTACGCCGGCGGTGATTAGTGCAACGATCGATATCATAACAACGATTGTCACCAGTCGCATCTTAACTGAGAGGTTAGAGAGTTTTTTCAATAGTTGCATTTTGACTCCTTAGTGTCAGATCATTCGGCTAAATCGGGCGCAAACTTGGTCCCCAAAATAACTACGTAAATCGGCCTTTGTCGGGCCTTCTTTAGATCGTTTGGCTCTTATGGGACTTTGTACTCTATAGTTTTTATTAACTATCTCAACCCATCTTTCCGAAAATCAACCTATTCTCCCAGCTAGTTGAGTATGTGGTCTTACGTTGGGACACTACAAATGCGTCGCAATGGTCTTTATCCGTTTAAGGGGATCACTAACTCCTAAGAGACGGTAGATCTCTTTGTGAACCGGCTCAGAAACACCACTAGTGCGGATGTGATAGACAACGCCTTTATCTGATGTAAGAACTATGGTGGCTCGGCGGTGACTGTTGAGTTGCTCTTTAATGGTTGACCATCTTCTCTTATCGTTATTTTGCCTCAAGGTCAGCTCAATAGCACTAAGGAGGTGATAGGCAAGTACTGAGATGAAGAGGTGAGCAGCAGTTCGGCTAGCTAGTTGATGATAGACCGGTCGAAGTCCAAGATCACTCTTGAGGGATCTAAAGGCATCTTCTACTTTAGTGAGAGTCGTATAGATATTCCAGATCTCACCTGCATCTAGCTCGCTATGGCTGGTGTCTATGACGTAGGCTCCTTGGAGATTATCATCTTTGGCTTTAGTGGGTTTTTCTGTAATAGTGAGATTGATTACTTTGTCAAAGCGTCTCTTTTTGATGATCTTGCCATGGTCTTGATGATATTCAAGGGATATCTCGTATTTGGAAGCAATACTTGGGTACTTGGCCTTGATGCGTCCGATACGCTCTGAGACAACTGTGGTCTTAGATATAGAACCCTTTGTGATTGAGGTATTCAACGAAGTGATATCTACTAAGAATCTCTCGTTAGCTTGACTAGAGATCGCTGATTCCTTCTTGGATCTCCCCAAAGAACGACACAACACCACGGTTGTGGTGTTGTTGTTGGAGGAAGAGGAGGAGATGGAGGTGGAAGAGGAGGAGATGGAGGTGGCGTTAGTATCAGTGTCGGTGCTGTCGCTGATATTGTTGCCGGTGGCACCATTACGGATATAGTCGTCAGTGTCGGTGCTGCTGTCGCTCTTGATGATTTTGGTGTCGGTGCTGCTGTCGCCCTTGCTGCTGCTGTCGCCGGTATTCTTGCTGGTGGCACCATTACTGCTATTGTCGTCAGTGCCGGTGTCTTCTTCTAGCGTTTGCACTTGTCCTTGTACTTGTGTTCTCACTCGCCCTTGTGGCTTTTGTGGTTCCACTTGGAGCTTTTTCACCAGTACTGGGGATCCTTGGGCATCGTAGATCTCGGTGAAGCCTTCCATCTCCATGAAATGGCTTCGATAGAGACTCTTTTTGTTAGCTCTCTCAATTACTACGTAGTTGAGATTGCGCTTAATGAGAAGTTCTAGGTTTGCCTTGGTAGCAATTCCCCTATCCATCACAATGGTAGGAACAACATCCCCAAAGAGAGATCCATCCGATAGAGACTCCAAGGCATCAAGTACGCTAATGAGAGTTCTAGGCTCAGAGGTATTGCCCTCATGTATCTCTGAGTAGATGGGTAGTCCCCTGTGATCAACAAGTAGTGCCAGAGAAACTAATGTGCAATCAAAACGCTTCTCTTTGGAATGTCCATGTTTAGCTAGGGAGTTCCCCTTAGTAGAACCTTCGAAGTAGGTGTTGGTTAGATCAAAGAGAAAGAGCCTGGTATTCGTCCTAAAGAGATCAGAGCTAGCTCTATAGAGTGCTGGCTCTATGACGCCTTTAGCGTCATAGAGCTTATCTGCAATTGCATAGACCTTATCCTTGTGAAACTTAGAGAGATCGATACCACATATCTCAGGTAGTGAAGAGTTGGAGTTGATATACGAATACGTCTTTCGATCAGATCCAGGATGAATAAGACGAGCTATTATCGTTGCCTTGGCAATGCCAAGAGATTCACCCGATAGACCTGCACTCTCTAGGATCTTATCGAAGCTAAGAGCTTCATAGAACGAGTTTCCTATGAGTTCTGGACCGATACTTCTACTATTGATAGTCTTAGCACTAGAGAGATCTACCATCTCAAGGTCAGCCTCAGTAGCTCTTGTTTCTTTAGCGGCTGCAACTTCGGAACGAATTGCATACTTAGTGATTGCTAGATCGACGTATCTGGCAATAATAGGATCTGATTCAAAGAGTGAGGTTACTCCAGAGAGTCTCTGGGCAATTGCATTGGCCAGAGCTGGCCACAATGACTTATCCAGGTCCAGTTCGGTCAAGGTCATTACTATACGTTGACGGGGACCTTTTTCACAGCGGTAGGACTCAACGAGTTGGTACTTACTGTAGCTAACGCCGGTCTTTTTATTAACTGTTGGAGTTTCACGGATAAACACAACAAGACAATAGCACCATGTCAGAGCTAATGCAAGTCATAATCAAAACTACTCAAAAATTAGGACACTACATTCGCGACCCAAAAAGACCTAATACCCATCTACCAGGAAATCTATAAATCACCCAAGCCGAAAATCCTCAAAAATCAACTCAAAAGGGGCCAATTGGGGCGATTTTTCGGGAATTCTGCGAAAGATGGGTCAAGCAATAGGGCCGTATCTTTGATTTGGAAATGCTAGACAGAAAGGAATTAATTTCCATCGGTTCGAAATCTGATAATTGTTTGATCAATAGACGAAATACTATTTATTTATATTTTTTCATAAATCAAAGCGGCCGGGATCGCCATTTTGCCAGGCGCTTTACTTCTACGCCGATAGCTCCCAGGCAGATGGTTGTCACTCCAACTCCAGCTACAAAGGTAAAGGCTTTGAGGTTGGGCAGAATCAAAGGTAGAAGAGAAATTGCTAATGTTGGCGGGTGTAGGTCCTCCAATAGCGTGATGATAGCCCAAGTGACCGCTACCGCAACAAGTGCGCTGAGGGGTCTAGGAAAGAGGTGTATTGCGGCCTCTCCAATCGTTGCTGCTGTGATTATTGAGATAAATCTCCTTAGGAGCCGACGATGTGATTGGTCGTTAGAACTAAACCAATCATAGAAAGAGACAAAGAGGGGAGGAGCAATGGAGACTTTGGGTAGAAAATTCCACGCAAATAGGATCCAAATTAGTACGATGGCGCTATAGACGATAGCTGTAGTATTCAATTGTCTGTCGCTTGGAACGCTTTGGTGTAGAGTTTGGATACTACCATTTGGGCTCTGTTTTAGAAGCTGGCCAATCAAGGTGATGAGCAATGAGATGATTAGTACGCTTATTGGGAAATAAAGCGTTGAAATCCTAAATATTAGCGGCAGTACTCCTGCAGATATTGTTGGGAATAATTCCGACTTCAAAAGACGTAGTGAAATCACTATTAGACAGAATAAAACCGGAACTGAGATTGAATTTGGAAATCCAGCGCGTATCGATAAAACTCCAATTAGCGACGCTAAAGGCGGCAATATAGCCAACTTCCAAGGTGATTCAATCCAGTCATCCTTGGCCAGATAGATCGCGCCGACAGAGAGGGCTGCCGCTTCGGGAAAGATGATCTGAGGAATGGCTAGAAGTTGCGACATGGCAACCATGGCGACAATAATCGCCAAGACTATGGTTATTCGAAGTATCTTCGCCTTGGTCAAGATTTCTCCTAGTCTTTAGTGGCTTTCATGGATTGATGGTAAGTTTCCCTCAAGGCGCCAAGAGATCATTGCATAATATAATCCAATTAGTGGATATTAAAGTCCGCTTTGATTTGCTATCTACCCTGGCTCGATACTTCTCATTTTGAGCTTTCCGATGTTGCGTCGCTTTTGAATCGTAAAGTTGATTCGATTGAACTTTTGATCTCCTTTAACCATCGGTCTCGGATCTTGCCTTGGGTTCTATCTAGGTGCTCCGTGGGGTTCTTGGCCCATGGTGGGGAGTCTGTTGGTCTTACTCTTTTTCATTAAAGATAGCTCGCCTTTAATATCGTTCGATTTTGATCATTTAAATCCACTCAGGCCATGAGATCGATTGCGGGTTAGGCAATGGCCTTGTCTTGGGCTTATGGCTAAATGTGGCGAAGTGGTCAAGGACAGGCACCCTGGTGTCGAAGATGATTCACCCATTGCATTTTGGGTGGATGATACCTTGATTGGAGAGGTTTAAATTAACTTCTCCGATTGAACGTTTTCTCCTGTTAATGGCAATCAGTGGCTGAATCGCAAGTGAAGTTGGATCTTCTGGTCTATTGCTTTTTTGTGTTTATTCCGGTCCGTTTTAATCAGGCAGGCGTTGGAACCTCCCATGGCTAAAGCCCGCGGGCATTCAGTCCACCGCCCATTCCACTAATCGAGATGTATCACTTGGTCAAATGAAAAAGTAGACTGTAGCTGCCCCAAACCAATCGGTTAAATGTGCCGCATTGATGATCATGGTGGGATTCGAGTAAAAGAGGCAATGTTGCCTTAGATAGCATTGTTCGTGGTTTAGATATCCTTGACTAGGGATATTTAGCCGCTTTACTTGATTGTTTATGTCAGATTGTGGTCTTTAGCGGTTTCAGCCTTTTATCTGTGAATTCGTTTGGTGTTTTGGGCCTTTGGGTAAAGATGTTAGGAAGGGTGTGTCTTGGGACATTTGCTGGGGGCGGAAAAGATTTCGTTGAGTTATCCAGCTCGAACAATCTTTGATGAGGTGACACTGGGAATTAACGATGGTGATCGAATTGGTGTTGTGGGACGAAATGGAGATGGTAAATCTACCCTTCTTACGATTTTGTCAGGAGTGTTAGATCCTGACTCAGGTAAAGTCACTGCACGCAATGGCTTGAGAGTTGGCATGCTTGGTCAATCCGAAAGTATTGATCCGACTCTTAGCGTCAAAGATGCGATCGTTGGTGATTCCTCAGAATACGAGTGGGCATCGAAAGGAGGCGTGCGAGAGATCCTGTCGGGATTGATACCACCAAGTAGATGGGATCAAAAGGTTGGAGATTTGAGTGGCGGTGAGTCACGGCGAGTTGCTCTGGCTGCTTTGCTGGTTGGGGAGTGGGACGTCCTATTTTTAGACGAACCCACCAACCATTTAGACCTTGAGAGCGTCACATGGCTCGCTGACCATATAAAGAATAGGTGGCCTCGCAACGTCGGGGGGTTCGTCATCGTAACTCACGATCGTTGGCTTTTGGATGAGGTATGCCTAACGACCTGGGAGGTCCATGATTCAATCGTTGAACCTTTTGATGGTGGTTATGCCTCCTATGTTTTGGCTCGGGTCGAGCGCGATCGTCAGGCGAGCGTGATTGAGAATAAACGCCAGAATCTGATGCGTAAGGAGCTTGCTTGGCTGCGCCGAGGGGCCCCAGCTCGAACCTCTAAACCAAAATTTCGTATTGAGGCCGCTAACGTCTTGATTGCACAAGAGCCTCCTGTTAGAAATAGCGTTGAGCTCTCGGCGATGGCAGTATCTCGCTTAGGCCGTGAGGTGATTGAGCTCGATGATGTGAGTTTTAGTTATGGCCAGCGCAAGATCATCGATCAACTGACTTGGAAGGTTGGCCCCGGTGATCGGATAGGGATTCTCGGCTCCAATGGGGTGGGAAAATCGACCCTTCTTTCAATTTTAACTGGTGACCTAAAGCCAACTTCGGGAGATGTAAAGATAGGGTCAACTGTTCGAATTGGCCGTCTCGATCAAAAGATCCTTCAATCGGATCAGGTAAAGGGAAAGCGCCTCCATGAGGTAGTAGCGCGATACAAGACGACGTATAACAGTGGTGGTCGTGAGCTTTCCGTATCTCAACTTCTAGAGCGCATTGGTTTCGACTCCTACTCTATGGCAACTTTTGTGGATGACTTTTCCGGTGGGCAACGTCGACGCTTGCAGCTCCTTTTGACATTGTTAGGCGAACCGAATGTTTTGGTTTTAGATGAGCCAACCAATGATATGGACGTCGATATGCTGGCTGCTATTGAGGATCTTTTGGATACGTGGCCCGGCACTCTCTTTGTTGTATCGCATGATAGGTACCTGATTGAGCGAGTTACCGATATGCAATATGGTCTTATAAATGGTCAATTTGTTCATTTGGTTAGAGGTGTAGACCAGTTTTTAGAGCTCTTAGGTGATCGAAATTCTGATATCGGCACGATTGACGAACAATCCACAAAGCCAAAGAACAACGATCTCCGCGAGGACCGAAAGGCAAAGAAAGAGGCGGCAAGAGAGATCTCTAATTTGGAAAAGAAGATGAAGCGTCTCTCTCAGGAGATTAAAGTATTGGTCGATAAAATGGCCGCACATGACTTTGGTGACTATCGAGGACTAGCAGAGTTGGATGCCAAGATGAAGGCCGCCTCGGCGCAACTAGGTGAGGCTGAAGAGGCCTGGTTGAATCTATCGATGCTAGATGAAGATGCCTAGATGAGCTCTATCGACAGAGACTTGGGAAGATCGCCTCACTTTTGCACCTGCGGAGAAGGGATCACCTTAAGAAAATAGCTGTTAGAAAAAGATTGCGCCATGGTAGATCCGACTTTGGATTTACCATGGCGCATCCTGCTTTTATGGTTAGTTCTTAGCTTTATGGGGTAGGCCCCTTCAGTGTTGAGATAGAGCGCCTATTCAACTTCCTATTCAACTATTGCTGGTGTCTTTGAAATCGAATTTCTGAGAGGGATCTCCTTGATTAGAAATGCGAGAAGGAGGGCCACCAGCGTAATTGGTGTGCCTATCAAAAAGACGGTATCTAGCGAGTGCGCGAACGCTTGGACAAATCCAGCATGGATAGCGGGTGGCAATTTCGCTAATGCAGAGGGACTGAGTGCTAGCGAACTACTTGAAAATGATCCGGCCGACGATTTGGGTAGATAGATCGCCATATTATGGGTTAGGCGAGAGGTAAAGATAGCACCAAAGATCGCCACTCCGAATGAACCACCAATCGATCTAAAGAAGGTCGCTGATGATGTTGCGACTCCTAACATCTCATATGGTACTGCATTTTGTACCGCTATGACCAAGACCTGCATCACTGCGCCGAGGCCCAAGCCAAGAATCAATGAGTAGATGCTCAATATAACGATTGAGGTGCTTGCGGTAAGAGTGGAGAGCAGATACATAGCAATTGTCATTAACGCTGTCCCTAATATTGGGAAGATCTTGTACTTGCCAAATTTGGAGATAAGTTGACCTGTTAATAACGATGTAATGAGAACACCTGCCATCAACGGCAGCAGCTGAAGTCCTGATTTAGTAGGGCTGGAGTTGAAGACCGTCTGTAGGAAGGTGGGGAGGTAGACGATTGAACCGAACATTCCAAAACCGACAATAAAACCCATGGCTGACAGGACTGCAACTGATGGAACTTTGAACATTGCCGGTGAAATTAAAGGTTCGGTGGCCTTTCGTTCAACCAATGCGAAGGCTACAAGGGTAACTACTCCAAAGATTGTTAGACCTATGATCGTGGGGGAGGACCACGAGTAAGTGGTTCCACCCCAGGTCGTTACCAGGATTAATGAAGTTATTGATGCGGCCATTAAAGCTGTGCCAAGGTAGTCAACCCTATGTGGGGATACTCTAACGGGAAGCTTTAGGACGACGGCGATGACAACCAGAGCGGCGATTCCAATTGGCAGGTTCACATAAAAGACCCAGCGCCAGCTGAGGCTATCTGTGAAATATCCTCCAAGCAGTGGACCGATAACTGAGGCAAGTCCAAATACAGCCCCAAATAGCCCTTGGTAGCGACCTCTTTGGCGAGGTGACACGATGTCACCGATTATCGCCTGGGCACCGGTCATTAGACCACCAGCACCAATGCCCTGTAAGGCACGAAATGCAATCAATTGGGTCATGTTCCCAGAGATTCCAGAGAGTGCAGAGCCTACTAAAAAGATTACTATTGAGGTTTGAAAGAGTTTCTTGCGGCCATACATGTCGCCGAGCTTTCCCCAAAGGGGAGTGGTGATCGTGGACGTGATTAGATAGGCGGTCACAACCCAAGATAGGTGGTTTATTCCACCAAGGTCGCCCGCAATTGTAGGTAGCGCAGTTGAGACGATCGTTTGATCGAGAGCCGCAAGCAGCATGGCTAGCATCAAGGCGCCAATAATAAGGCGAACGTTCGATTCTTCTTGGGGTGGTCTGTCTACGTCATTTACTTGGCTGGGTTCGGTTTTGGCCAATTTTACCTCCAGATGATTTCTCTATAGTATATCAATCGTGATACTCGTTTGTCTCATTTCTATACTTAATTGTATTATTTTGAGTAAAGGCTGTATCATGTAAGTGTAGATACTAACAAAAAGCACAAGACGAAATTTCCATGGCTGAAAATAACGACATTCGAGATCGGACATATTTAGCAATATTAGATGGTGCCTCAAAGGCCTTTATGGAAAAGGGCGATTTGGCGTCAATGGCTGATGTTGCACACGCTGCTGGTGTTGGCCGCGCAACCCTCTATCGGTACTTTCTAACCCGAGAAGAGCTTGTGACTCGCCTTCATCAAGTGGCCTTTGACGAGCTTGCTATTGAATTGGATAACCTATCTCTGTCGTTGCTCTCCCTTGAGGAAGCTCTTGCTCGATTTGGACGTTCGGTCTTAGGTGTATCTTTGCGCCATTCGTGTGTCTTGCATGACTTTGGGAGTGAGCAAGCTAGAGAATTAGCTCGAGCAGTTGTATCACCAAAGTTGATTAAATTAATAGAGGATCGTCAAAGACGTGGAGAGATTGACCCCAATCTTTCTTCAAATGTAGTCGCGGGCTATTTCGGGGGGATGCTGGCAACTAGCTCCAAGATGCATGCCTTGGGGATCCTAGGTATCGAAGAGGCAGCTTCCCAATCAGCGAGGATCTTTGCTAGAGGTGTCTCAGTTAAGAATTGATTCCTCTGAAACCAACCTGTGGTCAAGGCCTCGGATGGTTCCATGTATATCGTGTTTTTTATTGATCACGGTTTTTTGGTTGCCTTTTCAAATACATTTGAGCACCTCAGCTTCGACATAAGATTTGATTGGACCTTTTCTTAGCGTCTTTACCTCTCAATTTCAGTGCATCACAGGTTCAGTGCATCACAGGGTCTTTCGCTCTTGGTATTGGATATTTTTAGGTGGGGCATGCCTTGGATAATTCAAGATCGTAGCTCGATAGCTTGCAGCGTCATCTCGATGTGGCATGCACTACTTCGCGTTAGCACCCACCACCGATAGCACTAGGTGCTCATTGTTCCTTGGCTACGAACGAGGACCTGTTGTTTGGTGGTTTTATGGCTTTGCCATCGCTTCAGGGTGAATTTGATCGAGCGGTTCAATTTTGTTGATCTGTTTGTTGATCCGATCGTTGCTTTTGACCCAAGGGCGTCATCTCTTCTTGGTAGGATTCAAAATTCCGCCAGACATGGCGCCTATAATGAGGTATTGATAAATTAGTGAGTGAATGGTTTCTTGAACGAATCCAGCAGGGAGCATGTAATGGAACAAGTTAGCTTAGGATCATCAGGGTTGATCGTCTCTAAGATCGGCCTTGGATGTATGGGAATGTCCGACTTCTATAGCGGTCGTAACGACGACGAGTCCATTAAGACCATTCATCGAGCTATCGATTTAGGCGTGACCTTTTTCGATACGGCTGATATGTACGGTCCATTTACCAATGAACGTCTCGTTGGGAAGGCGCTTGTCGGCAAGCGAGATTCTGTAGTTTTGGCAACAAAGTTCGGAAATGTGCGCGATGAAAGCGGAGCATTTCTAGGAATACGAGGGGATGGTGACTACGTCCGCAAGTCCCTTGATGCCTCCCTATTACGCCTTGGCGTAGATTATATTGATCTTTACTATCAGCATCGGGTCGACAGATCGGTGCCTATTGAAGAGACCGTGGGAGCGATGGCCCAAGCTGTTGAACAGGGCAAGGTTAGATTTTTAGGGCTGTCCGAGGCTAGTCCTGCAACGATTCGTCGTGCCCATGGTGTACATCCCATCTCGGCTCTTCAGACCGAATACTCACTGTGGACTCGTGATCCTGAAGATGAGATCTTGGCCACCATTAAAAGTCTTGGAATTGGATTTGTTGCCTATAGTCCCCTTGGACGAGGGATGCTCTCGGGTCGTTTTCAGACCTTGGCCGACCTTCCGATGGATGATTCGCGACGGAGACATCCCCGCTTTAGTGAGGAGAATTTCGCCAAGAACGTACTTTTGGTTGAAAAGGTCGTTGAACTAGCAAAGGCAAAAGGTGTCACTCCAGCTCAACTTGCAATTGCTTGGCTATGCTCCCAAGGCCATAATATCGTGCCGATTCCTGGTACAACCAATGAAGCCCGCCTCGTTGAAAATATCGGCGCAGCTGATGTAACGCTTTCAGCAAAAGATCTTCAAGAGATAGAGGCCGTCTTTCCAAAGGGCGCTACCTCTGGCGATAGATACCCAGATATGTCCACAGTGAACGGCTAGTGGCTTGACTTCATAGCAGGCCAAAGGTCACGTGTGGGACAATAAAGGTTTGGCTCGCTCTTATCTTAAGCGGCGCGAGGTGTTATTTCAGATCGAGATGGTCTGATAACTTCTTTTATTGCAAAGAATAAGAGCGAGGCTGACCTGGTAGGTGTCCTTCAAATGCCCCTCAAATACCTTGTGTTGCTTACTCCCTTGGGGATAAGTTATTGAAGATTCAAAGGCAGTATTGTAAAAGTAAGGTGTAGAAACTTAGTGTTAAAATTGACTTTAGGTTTTGGGTTGCTTGTTCAATAGGCGCCTCTAGAGATCGAACAGGTAGGAAAGACAACTTTAATGCATGGTGGAATTGATTCCAGTGAAATTGCGATTTCATTAATCGCACCCGATGAATATTCGCAAGCTTCTGAATTGATCGTGAGTGCTTATCGACACTTGCTCGGCGACCATCTAGATGATGGTTATGCCGAGCATCTGGGAAATGTCGAGGGACGAGTTGAGTCAAGTTCCGTTTGGGTAGCTAAAGTCGATCGCCGATTAGTGGGTTGTGTAACCTTTGTCGACGATATGAACTCCTCGATGGCAGAGGGACTCCTTCCTAACACAAGCTGAAATTCGGATGCTCGCGGTGTCAAGCGAGGCTCAAGGGCGAGGAATCGGCAAGAAGCTAGTAAGTCATTGTCTCGATCTTGCAAATGAGACCCCTGGCATCGAGGCGCTATTTCTCCATACCACGCCCTTTATGCTTATCGCACAAAGGATTTATGCATCGATGGGATTTGAGCGCATCACCGATAGAGACTTAAAGATCAATGATGATCTCACCTTACTCGCCTATATCTACAAACTAGCGCGTAGCTAGTACCTCGGCAAATCGTTTGCTCCGCGAAAGTCAAGATCGAATTGGTGTTCTTTGTCTTTCAACGAGGTCCAATCTAAGCAACTCTTGATACAGAACACGGCTCATCAAAGGGATATTTCAGAAACTACTCTCGTCGGAAAGACTATCCAGGAAATATAGCGCAATCAGGTCTATCTGGCTACATCTCCCAAGGTCTTGGAGGCGGAGGATTGTGAAATCGCGGAAAGTAGTTCCCGACGGGCTGCATACATTCTCGATTTTATGGTTCCTACGGGGCAGTCGAGGACGCTACTAGCCTCTTCATAGGTTAAACCTATGACACTAACTAGCAATAGTACACTTCTTTTTTCGATCGAGAGGGTATCGATGAGTTCGTCAAGTTCGATTGTAGATTCATGGTTTAGATCGTTTTGTCCGAGATGATCTTCATGGATCTGTATATGAGCACCTTTGGATTTGCTACGGTAGCCATTTATGCAGCATCGATGCACGATAGTCATTAGCCAAGGTAGGGGATCTAGCCGGTCATCGTAGCTCGAGAGCGATCGCCATATTTGCAGGTAGCACTCCTGAAGGAGATCTTGGCTTTGTGGAGTTGGATGGAACCTCGAAATGTAAGAGGCAAAGATTCCATTGCACTTGGCTACCACGATCTCAAAGGAGTCCGGATCTCCCATTTTTGCACTCTTTAGCGCCCTTTGAATTTGAAGGTTAGCCAAACTGCCCTTCCCTGTCAAAGGTGCGTATCCTCGTTCGCTTTGGTCTCTTTTGCTCTCCATGGCTTCCATCATGCTACCTTGATCAGATGGTCAAAGAGGTACGAATTGGCACCCCAAGATGTGTTGGAGCGAAATAGATGACGCCTTCGACTGTTCCATGTGGCTTTGACTTCTTGGGGAATTTTCGAGATTGGACGGCTGGGTAGTTGCTCATTGGGCGGTTCGTACTGCGAGGGATGATTTCCAATCTTCGTTCAAGACCTGGAGATAGGTCGGCCGCTAAATCGATGGTAATGAGATCCAGTTCTTTGGTTGGATGGCCTTGATCGTGCCATTGATGGGGGTGAGGATCAGAGAGCCAAAGGCATAATATATTTGCGAATTGAACAACACGAAAGTTCTGCCCGGCCCAATTAGCCCTATCCGTAGTTTCGCAGGTTGGATGGGCCGAGCGAGTGACGGTCGCCTTCGAATAGTCATAGTCGACTTGAGGGATGAACTTGACATCCAAAACATAGTCTTGACTTTTAGTTGAGGTGATTTTTGATTCGATCTTGTACCATTTGCAATAATGTGGAGCCAGGGCGTCCAAGTGGGACCATTCCATATTTTGGCTCAAGCCTAAAGCACGTGGATTCAATAAAGCGCACTGATTAAACAAGGTACCAAATAAGTGAGACCTCTCCAGGGTCGCATCGGTTTTCTTTACTGATGTAGTGTTCTTGCTAATTGGTGTTTTAAACATATGTTACCTAATACTTTGAGGGTCCAGCGTCTTCAATGCATACGGATTCTTGATCGCTCAGTTGAGGAAGTGAGTTGCACGTCCTCGTGCTTTAGAGACTCTCAGCGTTTAACCAATCGATACGAATATTTTTTCAAGTAAATGAACTTTTACACCATCTTAGGTGAATACCAATGTAATGAAATGGCACGATTGCGAAAGATTCCAGGCGATCTTCTCCGAGATGGTCGACGGTCAAGACGACAGTGAAATCAGCGATGACGAGATTGAAGATGTTTTGGCGACCTGTTGCGAATGTCGCCATTTTCTAGTCGGTTCCTTGAGGCTGGGATCTGCCCTTAGTGGGTTATCTAGAGCTCCAACGCTTCTCAAGCCTTGGACTATCAACGATGGTAACTTTGAATACGTTGGTCCACTTCGAAATTATGTGAAAAGGTCGATCAGGGCACTTTTAGTCCTTTGTGGAGTCTGGTCGATCTTTGGCGCTTATGACCTTTTCTTTTATCGAGGCGGAGAGCAACTGACTCATTCTGGTATCTTTGAGAGTCGACTCTTGGCGGCAATGGTTTTTGGCTTTGGAGTTGGTGCGATTGGGATATCACGTTGGCCCAGCAATGCTCGATTGTTAAGATGGGCTTTTGGAGCCTGTGCCCTTTTGGTGGCGGTAGCCACCCTGCTCTCCAATCAAGGTGGCCTCTCTAAAACCTGGTTTTATCTCATTGAGATTCCAATGGTTAGTGCGACTTTGGCCTCCTTTGCGTTGGTTCTAGTCTCAGGGCCACCCAGAAGAGCCAAGCTGACAATAATAGGGTCGAATCAGTTTTTGCGACGAAACCGTCGTGCGAGACTCATTATAGATGTAGCGAGACCAGCTACATTGGTCTTGGCTGTGGCACTTACGCTAACTCTATTTTCTATCTCAAGACCGCTTAGGCAAGGTTCCTCCTTGGTGAGCTCTTCTACTCAAATCATCAACCCAGTAAACGTCTATTCGTCGACTAGACCCTGCGAACGGAGAATCAATGGTTAGCAATGGCGAGCTATATAAGTCATATAGGTCTCGATTTAAGACGGGTTTATCTGCAAACCCCTTTATTGCGAAGGAGAAAGTACTGTCGGTGCGAAGTGTAAACCCAACGACAAGAGTCAATAAGGCGTCGATCTTGGGGGGTAGCAAGTAATGCCAGGTATGGGGAGTTCGGCTCTTGACTTTGGAGCTATCTCAAGTGCGCTTTATAGTCAATTTCTGATACTTTTTATCGGGGCAATCTTGTTGGCAGTTCTTGGCTCGTGGGCTATTAAATTCTTGGGGATCGAGGGTCTCTTCGCTAAGAAATTCAAGGTGGGAGTGATCGATAGCTCCGTTGACGACTACTCGAAGACGTCGCGTGCCCAGCTTCTTAGGATAGCTTTTGGAGTGCTCTGGGTCATCGATGGCCTCTTTCAATTGCGCCCTGACATGCCGGGTGGCTTTGTCGCTAATGTAGCACTGCCTGCTACCTCAGGGATGCCTACGCCAATTGCTTCATTTGTGGACTTCCTCCTTCGGATTTGGAATGCACAGCCAACCAAGGTGGACATTACGACGGCATTCATACAGATCTTTATAGGTGTTGGCCTTTTGTTTCTGGGGAGATCTTTTGCCCGTAAGGTCGTGCTGTATCTCTCGTTGGCTTGGTCGCTATTTGTTCTGGTCGGAGGAAACGGATTCGGAATCTTATACCAAGGAGCCGGATGGATTTCTGGAGCACCTGGTGCAATTGTAATCTATGGCTTTATCTCCGTCTTTTTGCTTGCGAGTGAATCTGGAAAGAGATGGACGCTTTCAGATCGGGCTTTGGAGATCTTCATTGCCGCCTTTCTAGTTGTCGGTGGTCTCCTACAGGCTCTCCCGTATGAGGGATATTGGAATAAGAATGGCTTGAACGCCATGTTGAAGACGATGGCACAGGCTCGCCAACCCGCCTTTTTTTCTTCGGTTATCAACTCCTATGCATCCTTTGCCTTTAAATCTCCTACTGTAGCAAATGGTATTTTGGTGGCTTTGACGATCATTGGGGCAATTGCGATCTTCATTCGTCGTCCAAGGTCTGTCGGTGTAGCGATAGTTGCCTTAGTTAGCCTCTTTGGCTGGTGGATTGGCTCTGACTTTGGAATCTTTTCCTCAACTGCTACCGACTTCAATTCCGGATTACCTTTGGTGGTGGTGGTACTTTCACTTCTTCTGCCAGTTAGTACTTCAAAGGCAAACGCCAAGATCTCTTTTGCGTTTTTGCCGCGAAACTTCGAGCTTAAGGTTTCTCAGGGCCTCAAGAGTGCATTGGTTAGAGTCTTTGGGACTGGTGTGGTGCTGTCATTTATTGTAGCTTCGGTAGCTCTTTTGGGGCCTGCGTCAAGCCAGATGGCCTTGGTTGACTCCTCAGGGGTGGCGCCTCTTCCGGCGACAAGCGCTCCAAATTTCTCGCTCACTAATGCAAATGGGAAGGTGGTCTCATTGGCCAGCCTCGGAGGTCGAGCTATTGTGTTGACTTTTTTGGATCCAGTTTGCTATGACACATGTCCTTTAATGGCACAGGAGATGAAACAAGCAGTGAGTGAGCTTGGGGCATCGGGAAAGAAGGTCGCCATGGTAGCAGTGGTTGCTAATCCTATTTTCCACTCCATTGGTGATGTGGCTACCTTCAACAAAACTGAGCATCTAAATAACGTTTCCAACTGGTATTACTTGACCGGAAGCGACCAGGCCTTAGCGAAGGTATGGAAGAACTATGGAATCCAAGTTCAGGTCTCGCAAGTTGGAATGGTGGTTCATACTCAAGTTCAGTACTTTATAGACAAGGCGGGTATTGAGCGTGGTCTCTTAGTGAATACCGGTAGTTCTGAGTTGTCGGGTAGTTACGTGACCTTGATTCGCAAAGAGCTGCAGAAGTTAATTTGAAAGGTACTGATTTGTTGAAAAAGAGCCATCTAGGGAGCCTTGCATCTCTTTCGGTGAGCGCACTAGTTCTGAGCGCATGCGGTTCATTTGCTAATTCAGTTACCGTGCCAGTCGCATCGAGCGCCAAGCCACTGTTGAGCGATAGCGCTTTGACCAACGGAGCCGTTGTGTCGCCAAATCAGATGTGGGTTACAGCCAAGAGCCTAACCTATTGGGAGCTCTTTCTGTGGAGTAATACCACTAAGAGCGCCAAAATGATTAGTCCGGTTGGAATATCCGGTGAAGGTGGACTTGCTATAGCCTACGATCCAGGAAAGTATGGCGTGATTGGATTTTACCCATATCAGTCCATGCTTCATTCACCCTTGATAGTTACAAAAGATGGTGGGTACCACTGGAATAGTTCATCTTTTGGGGGTTCTTTGGCACCCGTTAAGGACGCCATAGGGTTAAGCGACTCTACTATTTTCTTGGTTGCTACGACTTCAAATGGCCGAATCCTCGAAGAAGCACCGAGCAGTGCTGCTGGCGCTTTCCGGACGTTACCCTTTCCTGTGGCTGGACAAATTGATGGAATTGCTGGAATCTCTAATGGGGTAGTCGCCCAATATAGTAGCGGTGGCACCTACCACTTGGCGATCTATTCGAGTCAAAGTGGACAATGGTCGATGTCAACCATAACTTCTCCAAATCCCATATCCATGTCGTCAGCTCCGGTGAAAACTAGTGGTGTGAGCAGCACCGAAGAGGTATCTATCTGTTCGAGCCGGGGTAGTTCTCTTACCTTAGGTTTGGTCTCTCCAACGGGAGTAATCACCTCAAGTGTCGTTGGGTCGCCCAATAGCCAGGCAGTGCCGGTGGCATGTACCGTTGACTCTAATAATCTACCTCAAGCTCTTTTACGTGGATCTGGCGGCAAGATGGCCGCTGTCACTTCTAGCGGTGCAACTACTAAATTGGGATCGTCCTTGATAGGTGCTGGTGCCTTCGTCCAGTTGCAAAGCCACTCGTTGGTTCTTGCTCCCTTCAACAACGGAGTTCATATGATCGATCTTCAAAGTGGTATCGACTTTGGAGGGCCGGTGGATACTATCCTTTCAAAGATCGCGTCCTCATTTGGCTAGATATTGGTTTCCTTCAGTGACGCCTGCGAATCAGAGTGTCTTTCGTCATATGTGAGCTATAACGGGTGATGTGGCGTCTTTGTGTTTCATGATTGATAGTTAATGTGTGTTGAAGTGCGATAGATTGCGGGCTTGGTGCACAAGGCATCTCAATAGTGGCCTTGTATTTCAAAGTTATCGTCTGAGATACTCCAACTTTTCATTATTTGGATTGCGTCTTTGAATATTCCACACCTTGCCACCACCAAATCCGCAATCTTGCGTCCATTCTTTGATGAGACTTGCGACCGTGCAATATTGAACTATAGCCAGTTTTCAAGCTTGTGATAGTAGATCGTTCAAATAAAGTTGGCGGATTTGATTAAAAAATAGAGCCCCATGCGACCACATGGGGGAAGTCGCATGGGGCTATGCCCATTGCTATCGAGGGATAGCGGCATCCCTCGATAGCATCTGCTCATCGGTATCCGTTCTCATTGGGGTTCATTTCAAGGAAGGGATGAGCACTTGATGGGGCGTTTTATGCGGTTGGCTTGAGGTGTAAGACAACCACTTCGTTAGTTGGTGCAGAAGGCTGACCAGATTCATATGGGTTAGATGGTGTGGGCCATCCGGTGAAGTTCTTGGTGTTGTACTCATCGAAGGCTGCTCCATATACCGTTGGAATGACCGGAAGCTGAGTAGCGACAAAGGTCTCGATCGGAAGCAGTGCTGCTACTTGAGCGCTATGTGTAGATGCAGTTGCGAGGGTAGACAACTCTGATTCAATGGTTGGGTTATTTAGACGCTCGAAGTCGCCGCTAGCAGAAGCAGTGGCGAGCTTAGAGTCTAGCCAACCTTGGTATTGCTGATATGGGGTAATACCTTGGCTTGACCAGTGCATTGTGAGTTGGAAGGTTCCCTTGGCTACCGCATCTGACCATGCTGCCACCGATAGTCCTACGAATTTAGCGTCTATATGTGCCTTTTGTAGGTCAGATGCAACGATTTCGTCGTCTGCTGCGTAGTCGGTGTAAGACGATGGATCGACGATTTGAATCGTAATTGGCTTACCTTGATATTGGTAGTAGCCATTGGAGCCAATTGTATAGCCCGCCTTATTCAAGATGGCATCAGCTGCCGATGCGCTACCGTTATCATTTAGGGCGTAGGCGTTGAGCGACGACGACATATAGGACTTAAAGGTAGGCAATACTAGGCCAGATGCATTTAGCACAGGAGGCTCTAGACCCGATTCACCCTGGGATGAAATAGCGTTTCGATCGATTGCTGCGCTGATGGCTTGGCGAATTGGAAGCTGATTAGTCGGCCACTGATTGAGGTTCGGGAATAGGCTGTTGGTGTTCAGCGGTGCGAACCAGGCCTTGTGATGCGTGGGATCCGGATTGATAAAGAGCTTATTCAAACCGGTAATAAAGTTCCCAGCCCACTGTGCTTGTCCGGTCTGTAGAGCCTCGAGCGCTGTAGTGTTCGAGGAATAGACAGGAAAGTCCAAGGTGCTAACCGGAACTGGTTGCCAGTAATTGGCGTTTTTACTAAGGGTAAAGCCCTCAGGGGTAAAGTTCTTTAGAGTGTACGGCCCAGTACCTACCGGGTTGGGGTCTGCGAATTTTCCTGGATCCCCAACGCTTGACCAGACCGACTTTGGAACGATATAGACGTTCGCGATGCTCTGAAGGTTCGTATATTGAGGAGTGGCGAAGCTAATCGTCACATCATTACCTGAGGTGCTGACGCCAGTTATCGAGAGACCGCCGGTATTGATGTCAGCATTGTTCTTCACCAAGTTGTAGGTGAAGGCAACGTCGGCAGGCGTAAGGGGGGTTCCGTTATTCCACTTGACGCCTTGGCGAATCGTGAAGGTGATAGCGGTTCCAGTGCTATTCCACTTGTATGCGGTGGCCAACCAAGGATAAGAGATCGAGGGGTTGGCAAGGTCAAATTGAATAAGTGGTTCATAGATCATGGACGTCGCACCCAAGAGTGCCGATGCCGATGATGGTAGAAATGGATTAAAGTTCTGAGTAATCGGGCTGGTAGGGCTCGACTCCATTGTCAGGACAGCGCTAGTCTTAGCGACTGCACCGGTCGTTGAAGCTGATGAAGACCCTGAGCTCGCGGAAGATCCGGAGCTGCCACAGCTTGCGAGTAGCGCACCAGCGATGGTGGCTGCGGCGATAGTACCGCCGATTTTCGATTTATGCATTCTCTTCATAGAGCGTCTGCTAGCCTTTCATTTTGAATGTCAAATGACTTGTCGTTTGATAGTGCGCCGCTCGGCCCCACCGGAGGCGCACAAATTATTTGATTAAACCGTGTGATTTCTTTAGCTTTTATTTGTATCTGAGACGGTCTCCTTTCTGGCGTCTAGATGAATTATGGGCACCGCTTTGTCTAAGTGCCAGCATGCGGCTGATCTATTTGAACCGACCATTACATGAGGCGGACTAGCCGACGTACACTTATCATCAGCGAAGGGGCAGCGATCGCTAAAGCGGCATCCGACGCTATTTGTGAGGGCGCTACCGGCTTGCCGAGCTACAGTTGTGGCACCTGTCTTTAGGGTGGATCCAAGGTCGTCGGGATCTGGAGACGATGAGACCAAAAGCTGGGTATAGGGATGAAGGGGCTTTTGAGTCACCTCTTCAGCTGGGCCACGTTCGACTATTTCGCCACCATACATTACCAGTATCTCATCGGCGAAGTAGCGTGCAGATGCTATATCGTGTGTTATATAGAGCATTGCGAGGTTGAGCCGTTCTCGTAAATCATCAAGCAGACTCAATATCTCTAGACGAATTGAGACGTCAAGCATGGAAACGGGTTCATCTGCAAGCAAGACTCTTGGGTGCGCGGCGAGAGCACGAGCGATTGAGACGCGTTGGCGCTGGCCGCCCGAGAGCTCATGAGGATACTTGGCTAAGAATTGATCTGGCGGGGTGAGCTTGACTTGGTTGATTAGACCCAGCAACTCTGTCTCTACCTCTGCCCCTTTGGTTTTTTGATGAAGTTTCACCGGTCGCTCGAGGTGGTATCGAATGGTATGTACTGGATTCAAAGAGGCAAATGGATCTTGAAATACCATCTGGACATCGCTCTTGAAACGGCGGAAATCAGATCGATTTCCAACTTGGATCTCAGCGCCGTCGAGGAAGATCTTGCCTTTGGTGAGTTTTTCATGGCCAGATAGCAACTTGGCAATAGTGGACTTTCCTGAGCCGGATTCGCCTACGACTGCAACCACGCCCCGTGCATAGAGGGCTAGGTTCACATTTTTTACAGCGGAGATGACACCTTCAGCTTTTCGTGAGATTCGATAGTCCTTCGAGATGCCCTCGGCACGCATAACTAATGGCCCACGACTTGCAGCAGCAGAGGCTACTTCGTACGATTCAATCGGTTCAGAGTCCAACTTTGAGACAGCTGGTTTTGTGTGAGTTTCTTTTGTCACGCATGTGCCCTTTCAGTCTCTGATGGTTTAAAATTGTTTGCAATGACAATCGGACATGCACTAAAGTGCTTTCCTCCAAGGATTCCTTCCACCTTTTCAAGGCGCATCTCCACCTTGGTACAATCAGGCTTTGCAAATTTGCACCGTGGAATAAAGGGACAGCCAGGAGGTAGATCCCTTAGATCTGGAGTTACTCCAGGTATCCCAGCTAATGTTCGCTTTGGTCCTCTAAGCGATGGAAAAGAGTTCAAAAGGCCCTGCGTGTATGGATGTGCGGGCTGATGGTGGATGTCTGTGCTCTGTCCTACCTCAACCAATTGGCCAGCGTACATGATCGCAACTCGATCTGCGATCTCCATCATCAATGAGAGGTCGTGGGTGATGAATAGGACTGAAAAACCAAGGCGCTCTTTGAGCTCAACGATCTGAGAGAGAATTTCGCGTTGCACCACGACATCAAGAGCCGTAGTTGGTTCATCCATAATTACCAATTCCGGATCGACAGTTAGGGCCATGGCTATGACAATTCTTTGACGCATGCCACCCGAGAGCTCATGAGGATAACTGCGGAGACGATCTCGAGGAATGCCAACCATATCTAAGACCGAGACGACCTTGTCTAGCTTTTCGTCCTTGGAGAGATCCAAATGGACGTCCATTGCGTCTATGAGCTGATCTTGAATTCGAAGTACTGGATTGAGTGCGTTCATGGCACTTTGAAAGACTATCGATATCTCTCGCCATCGTAGCTTTCGTAGCTGATCGCGGTCCAGATCCAACAGTTCTACAGGGGTATAGTTTGATCTTCTACCGTTATATCTCACCGAGCCGGCCGTGATCACCGCAGGTGGCCTCAGTAGCCGACATGCTCCATAGGCTAAAGTGGATTTGCCTGATCCCGATTCACCTGCTAGGCCGACTACTTCGCCACGGTTGATGGTGATATCGACGTTTTCAACGGCTTTTACGTCGCCTCCACGAGAGCGATATGCGACCGAAAACCCTTTTATTTCTAGGACCGGTTGCGAGGCATCCCCATTTGATTCCGAGCGTGGCTTTGAATCATACCCTTTAGGTAGCTGATCGTCGATCATTATTGTCCTTCCTGATCTAAGGAGAGGGTAGAGCTGTTGTGGCGGACCTGATTTTCAACAGTTGTGGAACCCATAGAATTTTGACCAAGATGGCCGTTACTAGAATGAACCTGATTCAAACGGACCGGATCTTCGGTGAGATTGGCCTTGGGGCTTCTTCTTTGATCTTTTGTCCCTTTGTTATCAACGTGTGATCGCATTACCGGTGTTGGGTCGGCAGGTCTCCAGATCTTGCCATTGATTCGTGTTTGAGTTGCTGCATCCCTAAGGCGTGGATTTCCCAATTCGTCTAAACCGAAGTTCAAAAGTACCAGCCCAGTTCCGATTAGAGCTACGAATACTCCCGGAATTGCAAACCACCACCATGCTCCAAGTTGAAGTGCATTTCCGTTCTGCGCCCAGTAGAGGATCGTTCCCAGACTCCAGATAGTTGTATTGCCTACCCCTAAAAAGTCAAGGCCAACTGAAGCGCCTATGGCATAGAGGACTGTACCTACAAAGCTTGCAGCAATTAGGCTCACCTCATTTGGGATGACCTCGAAGAAGATGATTCTCCAAGTTTTTTCACCGGTCTCCCGTGAGGCCGCTATGAAGTCTCTACTTCGTAGCGAGAGTGTTTGGGCTCTTATGACACGGGCACCCCACGGCCATCCCAAGAGAGAGAGAAGTATGATCGTCGGTGTCTCACCTTTTCCTGGAAACTCACCTAGAACAACGATGAGAAGTGGCAAAGCTGGAATTACCAGAAAGACATTGGAGAAAAGTGAGAGAAATTCATCCCATAGACCCCCAAGAAAGCCAGCGGATACTCCGATTATGATCGACAGGGCGGTGGCAATAATTCCAGTTACAAGGCCAAGAACCATGGTAGTTCTTGTTCCAACGAGTATTTGAGAAAAGACGTCGCGACCGAGTTGATCGGTACCAAAGAGGTGACTGAGGCTAGGCGCAGCTACAGAGAGATTCGCCTGGGTGTTTTGTGTGGATGGATTATATGGAGCCAATATTGGCCCTATGATCGCGATCACCACGAAGACCCCGATTATTACCGCTCCAACCTTTGCCTTTGTATTCATTAGAATTGAAGGCATCGTTCGCTTTTTCTTTTTGATAGCTCCTTGAGCTATCAATCGCGGACTTTCGACCTTTGACATCACGCCACCGCCCTTGTTCTTGACCTGGGGTCGACTATTACATATAAGACATCCGCCAAGATATTAGCGGCAAGTACCGTTAGAGAGATTATTAGGAAGATGCCCTGTGTGAGAGGAAAGTCGTTTGAGGTTACCGAGTTATAGAGGGTAAGCCCAATGCCGGGGTAGTTGAAGACGATCTCCATGAGTAGCGTTCCCGAGACGACAAAGCCTAAAGCCAGAGCGAATCCAGAGATACTAGGTAGAATCGCGTTTCGAGCTGCGTAGGTAAATACCACTCTTTTGGGCGAGAGGCCCTTTGCCTGTGCAGCTAGGACGTAGTCTTCACCGATTGTGGTGATCATAACGTTTCTCATCTGGAGCATCCAGCCAGCAGTCGATGTGAGCACGATGGTGAGGGCTGGTAATAAGGAGTGACGGGCCGCACTTAGTATAAAAGCCCAGTTGAACCCTATCGACAAACCATTCGAAAAGCCCTGTTGCGCTGGTAGAACGTGGAATCTTAGTGCCAATAGCCAAACCAGAATAAGTGCTAAAAAGAAATACGGGGTCGCTTGGAGGAAACTCAGCGCCGGTAGGAGTTGATCAAGCTTTCCGCCTCTGCGCCAAGCAGCTATGATTCCAAGGCCCGTGCCCAGGACCCAACTAATGACCGTGGCTGTACCAACTAGTACCAGAGTCCAAGGAAGTGCATTTTTTATAATGTCGATGACTGGGATTGGAAATTGCAGGAGGTCAAGGCCGAGATTTCCGGTGAAAATCTGTCCCAAGTAGGTGATATATTGATGCAAGAGCGAACCATTATGACCGATTCCAAAGAGGATTTCAAGGGCGCGTTGCGCCGATGGCTTGAGTGACGGATACTTTGCCATCATCGATTCGACGATATTTCCTGGAAGAAAACGCGGTATGAAGAAGTTTATTGTTAGTGCCGCAAATAGCGCAACAACATAAAAGCCAAGCCTGCGTGCTAAAAATCTCATTTGCTTTATTTCACCGAACCTTGATATAAGAGAGTGGTCATTGTCATTGCTCGCAGCCACAGCTTTGGCGATAGACGATTTGAGTTGGAAGAACTGTATTGATGGGAGGAATCTTCTTTTGTGAGCCAACGACACCCAAGAGTGCATCTACGGCAGCTGAGCCAAGCTGTTGAATTGGTTGGCGAATCGTTGTCAGCGGCGGATGAACGTGTCGTGCCACTGAGATGTCGTCGAAACCGGTGACTGCAATGTCGCGACTTACAGTTAAACCTGCTCCCTTTAGGGCATGAATCGCCCCGATGGCGGCTTGATCGTTGGCGCACGCGACTGCTTGTGGTAGTCGGCTAGATTTCGCTAGACGTTTTTCGATCGCTGCCACAGCCCCAGAGGAGGTGTAGTCGGAGATCCAAAGTGGATCTTCTTCGACGGTGGCGCCCACGGACATGGCTCCTTCAACAAAGCCTTGACGACGTGCTTGAGAGTCAGGAGAGTTTGCGAATCCGGACAGAAATGCTAGTTGATTTAGTTTATGGACTTCTACCAAGTGACGAGCAAGATCATACATCGCGTTGTGGTTGTCTACACGCACCGTCATAGCCGAGCGCGATTTACCGCTACCGGCTAGAAGGACGGTTGGAATGCGTTTTGCAATTTCGGGAATTTTGCGATCAGTTACCGTGCGATCCAAAAGAATCAGTCCATCGCAATTGGAGATCATCTTATTGATTATTTCGTCGTCTTTGAAGCCACTAACTCCGCCTAAAAGGAGAGAATAGCCGTTGTCGGAAGCCGTGCGTTCGGCTCCTCTAATTACAGAGTCGGTAAAGAGGAGGCTCTCTTGAACGATCTCTAAGAAATCTTCGGAAGGCGTTCTTACAAAGAGAAGTCCAACCACCTTTTTGGATCCACTTGAGAGACCTCGTGCCGAGTTGTTTGGTACAAAACGTAGCTCTTTGACTGTGGCAAGAACGAGATCGCGAGTTGCTGGCTTTAGCTGACCATTGCCACTTAGCGCGCGTGAAACTGTGGCAATGGAGACTCCAGCGAGCTTGGCTACGTCGTAAATAGTTGAAGTCGACGTCGACGAAGCAGTATTTTCCGTATCCATTTTCACCCCCACCGCAGTCCGTACCCAATCCCCATTTGGTACCGAAACGTTTGATACATTTGCGTTATCGTAAACGAACACGAAACATGTTGTTTACTGTAAGCGCTTACAAGGACTATAACATCGCGGATATGGGTAGTCAAGCCGATTAGGAAAAAAAAATTAAGAAATACTGTAAGCGCTTACAAAAATAAGCTATCTTAAATTCATAGAAAGATAACGCGGTAGATTTACCACTAGGTAATCTGCTGAAAAATTGAAAGCGAGACGAAGTGCCCCAGGACAGGCAAACTAATTTTCCACAGGACTTCATCTGGGGTGCTGCGACCGCCTCTTATCAGATCGAAGGTGCAATCAGTGAAGGGGGAAGAGGCCCCTCGATTTGGGATACTTTTTCACATACCCCTGGCCGGGTTCACAATGACGATAATGGCGATGTAGCCTGTGATCACTTCAATCGCTACGGCGAAGACCTTGAGCTGATTAGCGATTTAGGGTTGAAGGCGTATCGTTTTTCCATTGCTTGGCCACGTATTCAACCCACTGGGAAAGGGCCTCTAAATCACGAAGGACTTGACTTTTATCGTCGACTCGTCGAAGGCCTGCGGGAAAAGGGAGTTACGCCAGTGGCGACTCTCTACCACTGGGACCTGCCTCAACCGCTAGAGGACGCTGGTGGTTGGAGGGTCAGAGATACTTCTTACTACTTCAGCGACTATGCCTCGATCGTTGCAGAGGCATTAGGGGATTCTATTGGTTCTTGGATTACTCTAAATGAGCCATGGTGCTCAGCTTGGCTAGGATATGGCATTGGTGTACATGCCCCGGGAGACCAAGATTTGGCGGCCGCGGTGGCTGCTACACACCATCTCCTACTTGGCCATGGTTTAGCGGTTGGGGCAATACGAGAGCACTCGACTTCAAATGTCGGCATTACTCTCAATCTAGCCAATATCCGAGCGGCGAGTTCTGATGAGGCGGACTTGACTGCAGCAAGATTGGCAGACGGTAACGCTAATCGAATCTTCTTGGATCCTATTTTCAAAGGTGCATACCCGAATGACATGGCGCAGCACTACGGCGCTATCATGCCTGAGATACATGAGGGTGATTTGGCTACAATCTCCACACCAATAGATTTTCTCGGTATCAATTTTTATGCTCCAAGCACGATTGCATCACGAGATCGAATCGATCAAGCGCGAATTGCTGGTTATCTAGTTGATGATAGCAAGGCTCCAAACCTTGTTGATCGTGATATGGGTGCTATCGGTGTTGGCCGCCCTGGTGTCCCTCGAACTCCAATGCGCTGGGAAGTAGAGTCCGATGCACTTCGAGAGCTTTTAGTCCGCGTGCGAGATGACTATGGTCGCTTTCCGATCTTTATCACCGAAAATGGACGAGCCAACGATGATTACGTGGGTTCCGACGGAAGCGTTAAAGACCCAGAGAGAATTGAATACGTTCACGACCATCTTTTGGCGGTTCACCAGGCCATTGAAAGTGGTGTTGACGTAAAGGGATACTTTTTGTGGAGTTTGATGGACAACTTTGAGTGGAGCTATGGCTTTTCCAAGCGATTTGGTATCATTTGGGTTGACTATGATACCGGCAGGAGAGTCAAAAAAGATAGCTTCCATTGGTACAAGAACGTAATTTCAGAGGGTGGCTTTCCGAAGTAGCTTCCTGTCGATCCAAAGCGAGTGAACGATTGAAAATTAGTTACGCTCTCTTTGGCGGTCGGTCGTTGACTCATCGGACGGGTTCTTTTACGGCGACCCGCTGATCAGACCTAAGCTGAGCCGACCTAAGCTGAGCCGACCTAAGCTGAGCCGAAGTCGTCCGTTTCTTGCAGAGCTCGTCTCTAGGTGAATCTCCGCTTCATGAATCTTCTCTGTATGCACCTCCTCTGATTGGAACCAATATAAATATTGGTTCCATGAATGGGGGCCACAGGTGAGTTTTGTGATCGTGCCAACTCACCTTAGGTTTGGACTTATGAGGTTTTGCGAGGAAAGCTATCAGCTGCAGTGTTGCCATAGCGTCTCGTTTTGGGGCGGTCTTTCCTTAGGCGGTCTTTCCTAGGAGGTTTTGGCGTATTAGTGCTCTCCAAGCTAAAAGGACCGTGATTCCCCGAACTGTTATCCAGATTGCAAAGGGCAACCAGATGATAGTTTGAGAGATATGGACATGGAAGACGATAAGGACCATGTCGACCACGACCATTGCTAACAACGCAACGATCATGGCATTTCGAAGCAGGTTGAAGCTTTCTGTGCCGCTTACTAAACCATCAAGTGTAAAGCTCAAGGCGGTTGGGGGCATTAGCGCAGCTACGACATAGATCGCCCTTTTTGCCGATGGAATTAGTGCTGGTGATGAAGTGAATACTTTGGCGAGGAAAGCGCTAAATATAACCATTGCGAATGCGATTATTACACTTGCAAAAAGGCCAAGCAATATGAGCTTTCTGGACCAAATTCTGATCTCCTTCCAAGCCGAGAGTCCGTGCCATTGGCCGACCATTACCTGGGCTGGAACCGCAATTGCGTCAAAGGAAAGTCCGAATAAAAGCCATATGGTCTGGCCAATCTGAAATGAGGCGAGATCGCTCGTTCCAAAGTAAGAGGCGAAGTAGATCGATCCCGAGAGGGCGCCCATGAGTGCGAGTGTCCTTGAGATGAGAGAGACGCCAAGTTTGTAGAATTCCCGAATGAAGTTTGCGAGTGCGGCGATGGTGCTAGTCCATCTGAGGCCTTTTATCTGGATTGAAAAGGAGAACAAAATAGCGCCAAGCAATTGTGCAATGAGCGAACCGAGAGCCGATCCAACTACTGACATAGAAAATCCGAAGATAAATATCGCTTCAGCTGCGATATTTACAACTACTACGATTCCTTCGACGATGAAAGCCCTTCCTGTTCTTCCAAGGCCCGTTAGATATGCGGCTACTGCCTGGGATCCGAGGTAGAAGGGGAGGCTAAAGACTGAGATTCTTAGATAGATTATTCCAAAGTGGCGCACGGTTGGATTGGTTGTAGCTGCTGAGATCACAAGTGGGACGATTGCAACCAGTAACAACGCCAATACCACTCCGGCCAAGAAGAGAGCGATAGTCGCTGTCGTTGCGAAGGCCGCCAAATCATTGGGATCGGCCTTGGCTGAGAGGCGGGCTACCCTTGACGTCAAGGCGAATGCTATTGAAGCCAGCGGAACAGTAATGAAGTTAATGGCACTTATGGCCAGGCCTAAGGCACCAAGCGCCAGAGGTGAAACGTGGCCAACCATGGCTAAGTCGGTGGCCCCTAGGATCGGTTCAAGTAATACAGAACCCAAGGAGGGAAGGCCAATTTTGGCTACCTGACGCCATTTTTGGTCGATTTCCATCTAATTATTATACGAGTCACAAGATCTCTTGGTCCAAGACAGCCGTCATAGGGTGACCACCTTAGTGGCTTTAGCGGGCGTAAGAATTTCTGGGGTTGGTTTCCCGCGTTGAAAGGATAGCTAGATCGTTCAAGCTTCTATGAAGATTAAGCATCAATAAAGAGATCAAGAATCAGTTTTTCCGTTTGGTACCATCTCTTCTTGTCAAGAAGTACAATCGATGAGATTTCACCCCTTAGCTTTGGCACATCTTTGCTCCTAAGTAAAGGTGATACTTCGGTTGCCTTGATCGAGTCATGATCAGGACTGGTTTTATCCACTGCAGGCTCTTCGAAGTGTTATCTTTGGTGATAACAGGTCTATTTTTAGCATGTGATCGATCCAGAGTGAGGTTTTTAGATGAACGAACTTGAGCTGAATCTAATTCAACGTATAAATGTGGGCGACTCTTTGACCAGAACGTCATGGCGATATCCAAATAAAGTTGCTATAGTCGATGGACCGAGGCAATTTACCTACTATGAACTGAATGACTTAGTAAATAAGTTCTCTCACTTTATTTGCTCCTTGGGCCTTCAAGTCGGTGACTCTATGGCGATATTGGCAGGAAATTGCGCTGAATTTCTGATCTCCTACTTTGCCTGCGCGAAGGTGGGTGTCGTCTGTGTACCCATCAACTTGGGATGGAAAGGTGGCGAGATTGAATATGTGCTAAATCACTCTGGTGCTAAAGCTATTGTGATCGAAGAACAATTTCTAAAGCTAGCTAATGTCGTATTGCCGTCTTGCGAGGAGATTTATGAGATTGTTGTGGTTCACTCTGGTGATCTTCAAAACGTCGGAGATCTCAGCGAGCGCAATTGGCATTCGTTTGAGGCAGTAATAGGGGAATTTGAGGGGCTCGAACCTGAGGTGCTAATTGCAGATCGAGCTGCAATAAGTTACCTTTATACCTCTGGAACTACTTCTGCTCCCAAGGGGGTTGTTTCTTCTCATTTGGCAGTCTACTTAGAGTCTTTGGGAGTATGCGTCGAAGATAGATTTTCACATGACGATGTATTGGCAGCCATGATGCCTCTCTTTCATACTGCACAACTCAATGGTCAGTGCACACCTGCAATTGTTGTTGGAGCGACAATAGTACTTCTTCGGGGCTTTGACGCCGAGGCTTTACTATCAGCTATTGAGCGGGAAAAGGTCTCAGTCTTCTTTGGCTTACCTTTTATGTTTCGCGAACTGCTGGATTGCCCTTCGATAAGCCAGACCGATTTATCCTCGCTTCGTCTTGCTATTTATGCGATGGCACCAATGCCTGATACTCTTTTGCGCCAATGTATTGAGGTGCTGGGCTGTGATTTTGCCCTCGGATTTGGCCAGACCGAGATGAATCCGGTGACAACTATCTTCAGACCAGAGCATCAACTAAGTCATTCGGGAGCGGTTGGAACTCCCCAAATAAATGTGGCTGTCGCAATTATGGATGAGAGCGGTTGTTTGCTACCGAATGGCTCTTCGGGTGAAATTGTCTATCGATCACCCCAAACCATGACTGAATATCTCCATAATCCCTCTGCAACTGAGCTGGCATTTGATCGCGGATGGTTCCATTCAGGTGATAGCGGCTACTTCGATAAAGATGGTATTTTGTGGTTTGAGGATCGCTTTAAAGATGTAATTAAATCAGGTGGTGAGAACGTCTCATCTATCGAGGTCGAAAAGGCTATCTATGCAAGTTCAAACCAGATAGCCGAGGCGGCGGTGGTGGGCTTGCCCCACGGCCGATGGGGCGAAGCAATCACCGCATTCGTAGTTCCAAAGAATGGTCAAGATCTAGATCCGACTGAGATATTGGCTCGAGTCAAGGATAAAATTGATGGATTCAAGGCTCCAAAGTCAATTGAAATAGTTAGTGAGCTACCGAGAACCTCGACAGGTAAGGTTCAAAAAAATCTGCTCAGACGTCAATATTCTGCCCATTATGAGGAAAAATAATTATTCTTTTATCTTTTTGGACTGCTAATTTATCTTGGCTAATTCCAAAAATGTGCTAATTTTATTTTTGATTCGCATAGTTAAATTTTATAGGCTAATGCTGAATTGATTAGCAAATTTGCAAGCGTGATAAGAATGAGTTAGTAATAATAGTCGCTTTTGTAATCTATTGAATCGGTAATTCTCTATCTTAATTGTTTTTCGGATTCAGCATCGTTGGTAACTGCATCGTTGATTATGCGGTTTATGCGAAATGCAAAAGCATGTTATCTAGTTTGTCATCTATCGGGCATCTGATCGTTACTGTTACCTGAGAGATTGGTGCATTTTTATCAGATCGTTTGTTTAGATTGCCTAATCTCGGCAACTATAAAGCCATATCAGACGGTAGGGCGATTCGCCTATCTTTCAATTTTGCTTTGATCCTCAGTGCGCAATTTGGCCCTTTTAGCTTCGGCGACATGTAGCTCATAGCTCATCTAATCTGCTAGCAACCCATGGTGCATCATTGGCAGAGGCCCTAGACCGCATAGTTATGCCGCATAACTATGCGGTACGAAGGTGACTCGCATTGATTGGAAGCTTATGCTTGAAGATTGATCGCTCTGGACTGTCTTGGATGCGCTCTCATATTTATCTATCGGTAGCTTGAGCAAATAAGAACGGTATCTAGTTTGTTGATCTTCATCTTTGATCAAGGTATATTGCTTGAAACTATGTGTTTTATCTTTTTGAATAACTCGAGGACATTCTTTAATGGGCTAGTTAAATTTAGCTAGTAGTTATTATATAGTTGGCTCTTTGGTGGTCTTTGCCTTATTCCTCTCCTATTTTAGGTTTTTTTGCCTAAGCTACACTGGCCATTAGAGCCTAGACTCAGATATATACTTTAATTGCAGTTGCATCTCTTGATAGTGAGGCATCGATGACTTCGTTTGTCGCCATTAGTATGAATGAAGCAATTTATTATTGAGTTCGTTTAATCTTTTAGATAGCTATAGGCATTATTTTTATATTGAACTATTCGATAATTTGAATTTTTTTTTGGAATGATATGTATCTTCGACGACTATGGAGTTTTCACTATAGGGTTTAGGTGGTATTGCCGATATGGGCTTACGAGGCGTGAGGCAACGACCTTAATTTATTTGGGTAGCAACCCACGAGTAGCAGTGTTTTTTAGGACGTGAACCAATTTATGGTGATAGCCTAAAGACAGTTGCCTATGAGATTCTTTTTCGACGTAGTGGCCACGATCTAAGCTTCGTGGACCAATTGGATTCGACTATAAGCGCGGATTTGATGCTGAACTCTCATACCATTGGGTTCGAGCAAATGTCGAACGGTAGGCCGCTCTTTATAAATGCAGATCGTGCACTTTTGGTAGGCGATATGCCGATTATCTTTGAGCCGGACCGAGCGGTCATTGAGATTCTTGAAACGGTTGAGGCTGAGGACTTAATCTTGGATGTTTGCAGGATACTTTCGGAGAAGGAGTTCAAATTCGCTCTAGATGGCGTGGTTGAATGGGATGAGCGATTTGAGTCACTTATTTCTTTTTGCACCTACGTCAAGATTGATATTCGAGAGGTCGCTAACGATAAGATTAGGTCTCTGATCGAGAGGTTTAAGGACTATAACATCTCCTTGTTGGCTGAAAAGGTAGAGACCTGGGCTGAGATTGAGCGATGTGATGATTTGGGTTTTGACCTGTTTCAGCGTTATGCGCTTTCTCGTCCCACCATTATTGAAGGTCGGACCATTGAGCCAACTGCCATCGCTTATTGAAGGTCGGACCATTGAGCCAACTGCCATCGCTTATTGAAGGTCGGACCATTGAGCCAACTGCCATCGCTTATTGAAGGTCGGACCATTGAGCCAACTGCCATCGCTAACGCGAGGTTGTTCACAAGGCTGGACTCTCCTGATGCTTCGTTGAACGAGATTGAGGCTGTGGTGCGCAACGATCCGTCGTTGGCTCATCGACTTCTAAAGGTTGCAGCAGATGGTAGTTCGAACGGCTTAGCTCGAAGAGTGAGATCTTTGCGAGAGGCCATTACTTTGGTTGGCTGGCGCAAACTAAAAGATTGGGTGATGCTATTATCGCTTTCGGATCCAATCGACTCATTTGAAGCGCAGTTTAATTCAGCACTTTTGCGTGCGAAGCTTTGCGAAAGTCTAACGCTACTTCTATTACTACAAAGTGCATAGGTGGCATATACGATAGGTATGCTTTCTGCATTGGACCTTCTTTTGGGTATTTCAGTAGAGGTGATTCTTGCTGATCTGCCCGTTGACTTAGTGCTCAAGAGTGCAATTTTGAGTTATGAAGGGTTATTGGGTAAGATCCTGGAGGAGGCTATCTTGATTCAGGAAGGCGTTGTCTCCTCCATGATCTTTGAGATGATTGCACAAGAGGGAGTTGGAATGCCCCTAGAGGTGTTGCAGGAGGCGTATCTGGACGTTATAGCTTTAGCGGATCAGCTGGTATCGTCGCTTTGGGAGGCTAACTCCTCGAAAGTGCGCCTTAGTGAAAACTCACTTTGTTGTCCTTCGAGGCCTATCTGCCTGGCGATCTAAAGAGGAAGATGGTCAGATATTAAAGTCGAACGATCGGCTTTAGTCTTATTCCGTTTCGCCATGTTTGAAGGATCAGCCCAATTGGATCTTTTGTGCGCCTTGGGTTTATCTCTTATTTGGGAGTGAGCTCATCGGCTACTTTTGTAGAACTGATAGTTTTAGCACCGAGGCCATGTGTCCATACTTGTACGGTCAGCGTCACCCAAAGGGCAGCGGCGACTCCGAGGTGGATGTCGGCCCAGACAGGGTTTGATTTACTCAATGCCACGCCGGCGCCGACGGCGGCTACGACACCTAAGAGGATGACTAGGAATTTGGAACGCATCTTCCACCTTTTGTCGGCGCTAGACCAAGCAGCAACGACGAAGGCCACGATGACAATTGCTGAGGCTCCCATCATCATACGGTGAAAGAGCGCTATGGCAGTTAGGCGAGCTGGACCATTCGCAAAGCATACTGGCCAGGTTGGACACGCAGCTCCCGCGCCGGAGCCAACTACCAAACTCCCAGAGAATAAAAGTGCGAGTGTAGTTTCCAACGACCACATTCCCCAACGTCGGGCCACTCTGGACAGGTGTTCGAATCGATCTTTGGTGAAACCTAGGACGCAAACAACGGTGGTAGATGCTAGAAAGGTCAGTCCTGTAAGTAGATGAAGGGCGACCGTCCAGGGTGCATTTCTCGCTAGAACTGTTAGTCCGCCTAGTCCGATTTGAAAGACGACTAAGCCTGCGGCTATCTGGGCTGCTTTGCGCACAGGTCCCCTTTCGCGATTGGCAAGGACCAGTGCCAGGGTTGAAAAGACGAAGATGGAGACGATCCCCGCTAGGTATCGGTGGCTTTCCTCTAAGATCGGATGGTATTTAAAGATTGGGCCGATTTGACCATAACAAAGTGGCCAAGATGGACATCCCATACCCGAGTTGGTGACTCGAACCGTACTTCCGAGGCCTACAAGCGCGTAGGTGAGAGCTGTAGTGGTAAAGGCCACCCAAGGCATCAACTTTGGGGCTAAAGTACGAGTGCGAATGTTGTCAGCCAATTTCATTTCCCTTGTTTAGTCGATTCACCCATAGGTTCTTGGTGATCTTTAGCGCCCATTGTCAAAAGAGGCTAAGCCAACTTAATCTTTCATCCCGCTGAAGCTAATTTTTTGGCGATGCCCTATTTGGCTTCTTTGAATAGCCTTCTAATTGGAGTTTTCGCATGGAAAATCTAATTTCGAAAGTTTTCAGTCGAATTGAGTCAGGAGGTGATTTTAGCGCGCTGATTTTGCCCTCAATAGGTACTTATGGCCCTAGTTGCGGTGAGCGATTCGTTATTTTGGTATTGCATTTGAGAGATGGGTTACCCAAAGATCTCTATGCGGAAATATCATGTTATGCCTGTTGAAATCCGATGTTAGAGTATTGAATGGCGTGTCGGGAAGTCTGGTCGACAGGTCTCCAAGGTTGGGGACTCGTTCTCGAGGAGAAATTATGTCAGACACCGTTCCTTTTGCTATTACGATTTTGATCGTCTCGATCGTGGGCCTACTTGCAGTTGTCTCCAGCCGGTTGTCTTCCTTGATCAAAATACCATCCCCAGCGTTTTTCTTTGTCGGCGCTAGTCTTGTCGCCACCTTTGCGCCCCACTTCGTCTATCTTTCTCCACGTTTGATCTCAAAGGTAGTTACAGTGGCTCTTGTTATCATTCTTTTTGAAGGCGGAATGCACATCGGGTGGAGCAAGGTCAAGGCGGCACTGATTCCCATCTTGGGTGTTGGAATTATTGGTACCTTTTTGACGACGATAGCCAGCGCCGTCTTTATTCATTATAGTTTTGGTCTCTCCTGGTATGCCGCGAGTCTGATTGCAACTGCGATTGCCCCCACAGACCCAGCTATGGTCTTTTCAGTGTTGGGTCAAAGAGAGATCTCCGGAATTAGTGGGGATCTCATCGAGGGTGAATCAGGTGCCAATGATCCAGTTGGAATTTCATTGATGGTTGCTTTGATAGGCGCTGGGGGAGTTGGTGCTTCTTCTCTTTTGAGCGTGGGAGGTAACTTTATACTGCAAATGGCAGTCGGTGCGCTTTTGGGAATAGTCGGTGGTCGCCTTCTCTTGGTCTTTATGAGGTCAATTCCGCTTCCAAAGGAGGGCCTCTATCCGCTTCGAAGCCTAACTTTCATATTTATCATTTATGCAGCTGCAACCATTGCTCATGGATCTGGCTTCTTGGCGGTCTTTCTGGGAGGAATTATCATTGGTGATGAGCGCGCTCCCTATAAGGGTGAAATTGTGCGCTTCCACTCTGCGCTGGCGAGTTTGGGCGAGATTGTTGCGTTTTTCTTTTTGGGAATGATGGTCGATCTTCATCAATTGATGGCTTCGGATATCTGGTTGCCTGGCCTGATAATCGCTCTGGTACTGATCTTTTTAGTCCGTCCACTCTTTGTCGGGCCGATTTTAGCGACTAGTTCGCTGTCTTTTAAGCAATCCATCTTTGTCTTATTTGCCGGATTGAAGGGCGCTGTTCCTGTCTTGTTGGGGAGTTACCTTCTAAGCTCACACATTCCTGGAGCATCACGCCTCTTTGGAATAATCGTGATAGTGGTTCTCGTCTCAGTTGTCGTGCAGGGTTCTTTTGTACCGATGGTGGCGCGACTTCTCTATGTACCGATGCGTATCGTTGAGCCAGAGCCCTGGTCCATCGGCGTCAGTTTGGCGAATGAGCCCGATGGAGTCCATAGGTTGGTTGTGGCCAAAGACTCACTAGGAGATGGGTCATCCATCTCAGAGGTGATGAATTTTCCTGGTGGTGCTTGGATTTCGATGGTTGTTCGTGATGGCGGGTTGATCCCAGTCAATGGAGCTACGATTTTGTTGGCGGGAGATAGTCTTTTGATACTTGGTGACAGTTATCTCTATGACGCTTTGGTCGAAACCTTTGAACGACATAAAGAATGAGATCAATGACAATACCCCTACGGTCTTTATGTGCCTTGTGGCTTCTTTTGGTATTTAGTCGCTGTCGGTGACTGGGTTTGCAATCTCTTCGGGAGGGGGTCGATCTATAAAGAAGCGGACATAAAAGATGGAACTCACAAACTGTAATATCGATCCAACCACAAAGGGCATCTCGTATGAGATTGAGTCAAAGAGGTATCCAGCCAAGAGAGGCGAAGCGCTTTGGGCTATTTGAGAGGGTATATTCGACAGCGCGGCAACTTGGGCTCGTTCGTTAGGGTCGGCCTGGCTCTGAACGTAGCTCGAACGTAGCGGCAAGGCGGCGCGCTGAACCGTGGCGCGAACTATGTAGAAGATAGAAGCGAGCAAAAAGGTGGGGGCATATGCAAACGGGATCAAAAGAAGTGCCTGACCAAAACGTAGAATGGTAGTTACCTTGACACTTCCGTAGCGATCAGCCAGCGTGGTTGCTACGCCAATTGGACCGAGGCTTATGGCGTTGGTGATCAGATATAAAATTGCCACTGTATTTGGGGTACTGTGGAACTTTACGAAAAAGAAATAGGTCAAAAACGGTCCGAACATCCCCACGGCCAGGCCATTTAGAGAATTCGTTATTGCCAACCTAAAGAGCAATCCCATAGAGTTGCGGGGAAGTAACGATCTCCTTGGCGCCTTGGAATCCTTATCTTTAGTCGGTTTTTTCTCTTCTTGGATTAAAAGGGCCACCAATCCGCCTAGTAGGGCAGCTATTGCAGCTATCGAAAAGGGGATTGTTATTGCACCATTTAGGTGCGATGGATGCAGTGAACCAAAGAGGGTGGCAGAGACCGCTGAACCAATCAAGGCGCCAACTACTGTCATCTGCGTAACTTTTACGAAAGCATCATTTCTTTTGGTCGATGCAATTTCGGCTAAAAGGGCCGATTCGGCCGGTTGATACGGACCGACTTGGCCCGCGCCTGCTCCTCCGCCACGACCAAAGCTACCCAAGACGGTACAGAGGATCAATATCCAAGCGATCGAGGTTGAGATAAAGACGATGAGGGTTACACTCACCACAATTGGGTAGACGACCATGAAGATCTTACGGCCAACACGGTCGGAGATGCTTCCAATAATGGCGGAGGTCACCATGGTAAAGATTGAAGCTAACCCAAAGACAACTCCTAGCTTGGTAGCTGAGAATCCGCTGGCTGCAAAGTAGATCGGAACGCCAATCGCCGCTATAACCCGCGATGTGCTCATTAGAGCTCTTGCAATGTAGATGATTCGTAGCTGCCAAAGCCGATCGGCAAATTTTTCTGTTGTCATCGATCTCACTTGAGCCCAAAACCCTTGATAATTTTGGGCTCAAGTGCTAAGGGAGATCGTTGTGAGTAGATGGATCGGCGATGGGCTAGTACTTTGGCCTTTATTGGCTTCAGATCGGAGATCGTCGAAAGCGTTAGCCTTTGGTGGAACGTCCATCGAAGGCTCGTTGGCGCTTGGGCATCGAAGTAACGAGCTCTTGTATAGTCGCTCCAGCCGTCTTTCTTTGCGAGGCCGCAAATATGGTTGAAAAATAGATATTTGTTGATTTTTTTGGGTGGTGATAGTTCGATAATGATAGGTACTCGGTCTTTTTCTAATACATTTCAATTTTTGTTAATTACGAAACTTAGTTGGCCCTTCGATTATCTGGGCCACGTGGAGAGATTACTTAGATTTTTTCTTACTTTTGACCCTATTTCTATTGATTGATGATCGCAATGAGGCTGGTGCCTCTACCAAGGTCTAAAGAGATAATGAGCAAGATGCAATGTTGGTTATCTTTAATAATCAGGTAATAGCCTTGGCGTAAATGATTCAACGGTTCAATAAAATACCTAAGACAAACGATGCTAGGCGTGATCTTTCTGAGCCCAAGGCGAAGCCGCTTTGGTTGATTGGTTGCATCACTTTGGTTCTTGGCAGTCTTCTTCTTTTGCAGCTTATGTTACATGGCCACATTGGAGCTGTCGATGAATACGACGACGGTGTTTATTTTGCTTCAGCGATGAATCTTGGCCATGGCGTGCTTCCCTATAAGGACTTTGCTTTTTTGCAGCCCCCGGTCATTTTATATCTACTTCTACCTGCTACCTGGTTTGGTAACCACTTCGGAACTATGTTTGGACTGGAGGTAGCACGTTCTTTTATCGATCTCATTCCACTTTGTAACGTAGTCTTAGTCGGGTTGGTTTTGAGGACTCGAAAAACTACTTCCCTGTTGCTGGGGATGGGGGTAATGGCATTTTACGAAGGGACGATTACCTCAGCCCAGACCGTTTTAATAGAGCCGGCTCTCTGTCTTTTTTGCTTGATAGCAATAGTGATAATCTTCTGGGAACAGAAGCTTACTAGTTCGATGTGGCGCCTGAGCTTAGGTGGAATCTCCTTTGGCATAGCTGGAGCAACCAAGCTATGGGCGGTGTTTCCTTTTCTGATTGTCGCTGTGATACTTCTTAGACGCTCTGTTGGTGTGAGTCTGCGCTTTGTCTTGGCCACCGGGTTAGGTTTTTTAATTCCGATCGCGCCTTTTCTTGTAACTTCGCCATTTTCGTTCTTTAACCAGATTCTATTTACTCAAGCTCGTCGAGGTTTTAGCGGGTTGACTATCTTTGGGCGGATCTCTAGCCTATCGTCTGAACTCTATATCTATCATTGGGACAAAGTTGTTGGGGTGCTGGTCGCAATTGTGGTTCTTTTGACTTTCATTTCTCTTAGTTTGAAGGTTATCAAGAACGTTGGATCGTCGAATTGGGAGTCGATAGAGGTATTTGGAATCGGCTCGACCCTAATTGTTGGGGCTATATTGGCGGTGGCTCCGGCCTACTATTACCATTATGCCGGTTTTGTGGCACCATTTTGCGCATTTGGCATCGTTGGGCTCTTTGAGTATTTCACAAACTCCCCCTTGGGCTTGGATGATCTACAACAACGGCGGCGTTATAGGGCTAAATCACAAAAAGTCTTTGTTGGGGCGTTGCTGGCGATATTGGTCATAGGTGACTTCGTGGGGATCTTCGAGAACCCCGCCGCTCCGATTGTTCCGCCGGTTGCCAAGGCTGCGGTTCAATCTTTAGGGTGCGTTGTTAGTGATGTTCCTACCGTAATGATTTTGATGAACAGGCTTACTACATTCACTAAGGGCTGCCCTAATGTCGTGGATTGGAATGGCCAAGAGCGTGTAGTTGATTTTGGTGCATCCGGGGTGGCTTCGGACGCTTCTAACCCCGCATTTCAAAAGATGGTTTTGAGTTGGTTTCGTTCTGCTACGACGGTGGTTCTAGGTGGAGCTTATCCTGGTGTTGGACCAGTTGCGATGCGTTACCTAAGAGCAAACTATAGATCTACCTACAATAAGAGCCTCGGTATTACGATCTATTCAAAGTTGTAGGGCTCTTTTTTTGGTGTCACTCTTGTTTTAAGCAAATTAAATCGTTGTTTTTGAGTCATGGGCAAAACGCAAATGTAAGGCGATGACTCAAAAACAGATGACAGAGGTTTCGCATGGAAAACCCATCGGATGATGACTATTGCATTTTATGTTCACTTGTCTAGCAATGTTTAGGCGGCTAATTTCGAAGGGTTCTGTTTTGGCACCCCGGCCAATTGGCAATTGTGGTGGTTTTTGGCTCATTTCTGGCCTGAGAGCATCTACGGAAAGTTGAAAATCTTTCCGTAGATGCATGTGTCAGATTAGCTCCAAGGTGCTCCCGTCAAAGAGTGGAGCCATTTCAAGGCTTCGGGCGTCAGCCTCGATAGCAACTAGATCCAAATCTTTGGGTAGGTGGTTTGCAGCTTCAATGACCTTTGGTAGTAGCGAATAGTCACTAGATGTATTTAGGAAGAGGTTCGGCCTTGACAGGACAAATGCGACGGCTCTTTTGATTG
The DNA here is from genome assembly GCF_904848545.2 of Acidithrix sp. C25. Taxonomy (NCBI): domain Bacteria; kingdom Bacillati; phylum Actinomycetota; class Acidimicrobiia; order Acidimicrobiales; family Acidimicrobiaceae; genus Acidithrix; species Acidithrix sp. C25. The sequence continues at coordinate 1,303,636 of NZ_CAJHCI020000006.1, read as the reverse complement.
CTCCATCATCTTTTATCGGCTCATACCAGCTAAAGCGTCGATCGGTGGTATTGTCGTCACTCCATCGGCGCCGAGCAATTGACTTGATCGTCTGTATTGCCACGTTCTTGTTCGTTGCGATCTCTATCAACTCTTCAACATCACTCTTATATTGAGGATTGGTTAGCATCATGTAGTTGTAGGGAAAGAGAATGGAGTCATAGTCGTAGGCGCTTAGTGATCGAATATGCATGGAAGGGATTCGGGTTCCGTGACCGGTGACTCCAATGTACTTCACCAGTCCTTGTTGACGGGCATCTATCAACGCTTCAAGGGCGCCACCCTTGGAGTGCGCTATCTTCCACTCGTCTTCTTCTACCAAGTTGTGGAGTTGTATTAAGTCGATTTGATCGACGCCTAATCGAACTAAGGAGCGTTCAAGGGATGCGCGCGCTCCATCACCGGTTCGATCGCCAGTCTTTGTGGCTAGAAAGAATTTGTTCCTGTGGTCTTTCATCCAGGGCGCAATTCGCTCTTCGGAGTTTCCATAAGATGACGCCGTATCGATGTGATTGATACCAGCTGCGAGGATTACCTCCAGTGTCGCATCGGCGGTTGCCTGGGAGGATTCTCCCAATCCTGCCGCTCCGAAAATTACTCGGCTGGTCATATGTCCTGTTTTACCAAATTGAAGTTGAGGGATCATTTACCTATTTTATGCAATCGTTCTCGGAAAGATGCATCTAAGGAGGTGTTTTGACGGCTGATTTTTCCATTGCGATCCTTGTCTGAACCTCTTTGGATTTCGATTTGATCATCTTGATCGAATGGTTAGCTAAAACGCTCCGAGAACCACCGCGTTATTGCCTTTAGAATAGTGGCTCTTTTTGTGAGCGCTAAAGTGAATGGCCCAATTGAGAGTTCGATGCCTTGGCCAATTGGCGCGGCCCAAGAGATGGCTACCATTTCATCGCTCTGTGAATTACGAGGTTGGTAAAGCTAAAAATTGTAGTTGACGATTAGTTCGGAATTGCCCTTTGGATGCGGTGTTGGTTAGGGTTTAGGTTTTAGCTAGTTTCACTTGATCGATAGGTAGCATGATTAGGCCCTAGCGATCAGTTGATGCTCACTTGATTCAGATCTGATTATACCTCATGGTGACGCTTGGGATTTTTTTGAATTCCTCTCCTGGGCTGGTACCTTGTGTCGTGGCTTTCTTTGACTAGCACAATCTCGCCAAAACCCTATAGGCCATGTGTTGGGCATTGAACTGTTTATCAATCGTAAAGTGGGGCCACAATACCCTATGGGGTATATGATTATGGTGATAAGGTTAGGTTTTAGAGTCCATTTCTGTCGCTTTGGCGAGATTTGGATTGGTTGTAGGAATCATTATTTGATGGCCTCTCAAAAGGGTCACCATCTCTGAATGGAGTTAACTTATGGCTAGAGTCGTGATTTTAGGAGCGGGCATCTCGGGTCATACGGCTGCTCTTTATCTACGTCGCTTTCTTGATACTAGTCACGAGGTGGTGGTGGTCTCTCCGAATTCAAATTGGAATTGGATCCCCTCCAACATCTGGGTTGGCGTCGGAAAGATGACGACGAAGCAGGTTACCTTTCCCCTTGCGCCCGTCTATCGTCGTAAGGGCATCGACTTTCGCCAAGCCCTTGCGGTTGGCCTCTATCCAGAAGGCGACCAAACTTCGACTAAGCCTTTTGTGGAGATCATCCACACCTCCAAGAAAGAGAAGGACAGGCTGGAGAGATTGCACTATGACTATCTCATAAATGCCACCGGTCCTAAGTTGAACTTCGCGGCTACTCCGGGTCTTGGTCCTGATGCCAATACTCTTTCGGTTTGTACCCCAGACCATGCCACTAAGACCGCTGGTGAATTTGAAAAGATCATAGAAGCGCTCGCTAAAGGTGATCCAAAGACACTGGTGATTGGTGTCGGCCATGGAACCTGCACATGCGAAGGTGCCGCATTTGAATACGCATTCAATGTGGAACATGAACTACGCAACAGGGGTGTTAGAGAACTCGCTACGGTTATCTATTTGACAAATGAATTTGAGCTAGGTGACTTTGGTGTTGGGGGGATGGAATTTGTCCAAAATGGATTTGTGACCACCTCAAAGATGTGGACTGAGTCACTTTTTCGTGAGCGAGGTGTGAAGGCGATCCTCGGAGCACACGTTGAGCAAGTCGACGAAGGGGTGCTCACCTATGAGCAGCTAGATGGTTCAAAACTAACACTATCTTTTGATTTTGCAATGCTGCTTCCACCCTTTAGAGGTGTGGACCTAAGGGCATATGACCAAGGTGGAGATGACATTACCTCTGAGATATTTGCACCCAATGGCTTTATGAAGGTGGATGCTGACTACACCTCTAGAACATTCGATGATTGGAATGCTTCGGATTGGCCTAGCACCTATCAGTCCCAAAAGTACGAGAACGTCTTTGGCGTTGGTATTGCTTTTGCACCGCCACATCCCATCTCTCGACCAAGGACTAGTCCCAACGGAACAGTGATCTCACCTGCTCCTCCGAGAACTGGCATGCCATCTGGCGTAATGGGAAAGACCGTGGCCAGGTCGATCGCCGATCGAATTAATCTTGGAGAAGATGCCCCATTGCATAAGGCATCAATGGCCAAGATGGGTGCTGCCTGCATCGCCTCTGCTGGGGCTGGAATTAAAAATGGAACTGCTGCAGCGATGACAATGTACCCAGTTGTACCAGATTACCAGCGTTTTCCCGGCTCCGGTCGAGACTCTAAAGGGACATCTGGCGAGATCGGCTTAGGCGGACACTGGGTGAAATTGATGCTTCACTATCTCTTTATCTACAAGGCAAAAGCCCTTCCAGGATGGTATCGAATCCCCGAGTAGGCCAATTTAGGTTTAAAGCTCTATGAATTGAAAGGTCCAATGAAGAATTATGGATAATGGAAACCAAGATATTTCTCGTGCACCACTGCCTACGGCCAGAACGATTGCACTGAGGACCAATCTTTTCTACCAAGGCTGGCGATTTGTGGTCTTTAATCTCAAAATGTTAGGAATGGTCCTCAAGGGTCATGATTGATTTGATTGGGCGCGCTGAGGTGGTCTCGAGCGAATGAATCCGATAGCTAGCTTATCTGCTACAGATAATTTGGTATTAGAAATTCAAATCTTATCAAGGTCAATCAAATCGATATTCCGCAGGGTTGACGACCATGAACTGTCTAACAGGGTCGTCAACCATCATCCGACTTTTTTGGGTGAGCCATGGAAGTGTCTTCGTAGCCATTTCCTAGCAAGGTGATTGGCACAGTATGGGTTGTTGTATCTTTTGACGCGGGGACAACCCAAGTGCTCTCGATAGGGGATGCTTAATTCAGAGAGAATGGGTCCCCTCCTAGTGGTTTGACAAATAGGCAAATAAAGGTCTTAAAAGGTGCTCGGGCGGATTTTTGAGATAAAACACTTTTGAGTTCGAATTGTCGTTTTTGGTGTGTGGATTTCGTTCGCTTGAGTATGCGATCATTTTGCTGACTAGAACTTTTTGCTACCTTGCCTTTGGTTTTTGAAAGATCCAATGGGATGGGTTCAATGTTGGAACTTATTTTTGGTTTGGATCCAACTTGTGGTTAGATTGCTTTGATCAATTTTTGTTCATTTTAAGAGTGACAAGTTGCGGAGGTCTCCTTGACTTTAGGTCGAGCCGAGTTTCAACCCTAGAAAGTAAAACTGTGGGCAAATCTGTAATTAGTGAAGATCTTGCCGATGCTTTTAGAATGTTGGCCCTTAGGCGTCAGATGTATGTCCCTTTGATGAAGCTTTGGGATCAGCAACTGCGAACGATTTGAAATGATTATCTGGATAAATGGATTAAGCAGCGTGGATTCAACTTATTTTGCCCTTATGATCTGGACTCTTCCAGGCACTCTTAATGGGTTGAGTCCAAATTCAATGCGCAAGAATCTATGGTTAGCCCCAATGACACATTGATTAAAAGTTGTCGCCATCTCTCTAATTTCATAGTTAGTCGCCAGATCAGATTATGTTCCTGACAATGGTTCCATAAGGAGCTATGTTGATGGTCACATATTTGCGAGGGGCTCATTTGAAAAGAGCTCGTTGTTCAGGGCTCTAATGACGCCATGGATATTCCGTAGGAGTATCTCAAATATCTGATCTTTGAATGGCCTAACAAGCAAGTTTTTGGCCTTAGATAAGAAATTCATTTCTAGTGAAGTGCTATGGTTTTGGAATAGGATTTAGGGCAAGAAGTCACAAATTGTAGAGTTTGTACTCAAGGTCACCAAGGCGTGTTCCTTTTTGTCTCTGGTTGACATCATAAGGTAGCGATTATGTTTAGGTTGACTCCCAACCGTTGGTGCAATCGACGGATAGCTCTACGTTGGCTGTTGTGTCTTTGCGTCATAGTGCTCTCAATAGGGCAATTTGGGAGTCAGCCAGTCGAAGGCCAAGGTTCCAACCTGTACGTATCTGGATCTGGAAGCGACATTTCTAACAACTGCCAAAATATCTCCTCACCTTGTAAAACACTTCAATATGCCCTCAGTCAGGCGGCAAGCGGTGACACGATTGACGTCTATGGAATCGTCTTTGCAAATGCGATTAAGGGCCAAGGTGCAACCATTCCTACGTCCATTGCCTCGCTTCAAATTGTGGGTACCAACGGTAATTCGACAGTGGAAGATCTTCAACCCACAAGCCTTACTACGATAAATCCGAGTGGTGGATCGGTTATCACAATACCTCAAGCTGGACAGCAAATTTCGATCACCGATTTGACCCTATCGGATGGAGATAATCAATATGGTGGAGGTATCTACGCTCAAAGCGGGACTACAACGATGCTCAATGGCGTCAAAGTGTATACCAACTTCTCCACTAATGGCGGTGGTATTTACAATGCGGGCACTATGTCGATAATTGATTCTTCCATTGTGAACAATTTTGCGGGCAATATAGGAGTATTTTGTCTCGTCTCCTCACCAAACCAGTGCGTTCAATTAGCCTACGGCGGCGGTATATATAATGGTGGTCGGCTGACCATTAGCCGCTCATTGATTAGTCAAAATGTGATCGATGAAAGTTTGAGTAGTTATTCCTCTTCCCCCGCTAACTACTACGGCGGCGGTATATTTAATGGTGGTCGGCTTGATATGTTCGAGTCGTCAGTGACTCACAACTCTATCTCGGGAAGTGCTGGAAATGGGCAAACGATCTCTGGAACTATAACCGACGGTGGCGGAATCTTCAACATCAGTCAGAATTCGGCCGTTATTGCTTCGACGATTGCCGGAAACCACGTTTCTGTCAATGGTGGTGGTGCCGGAATCGGTTTCGGTCCTGGAGTACTTGCCCCTTCGTTGCTTAAGATGAGCGGCTCGTACGTGGTAGATAATACGGATCGTAATACTACGGATTTGATAAACAACTGTAGCCTCGGGCAATCTACAGGGACTATTTTTTCATTGGGTTATAATGTCTCTGATTCATCGGAATGCAATTTCACTGCTTCTGGCGATGTTAGTAACGTTAAAGTGACGCCAGTTGACGCACATTCCAGATACTTTGTGCCTACTAGTGGATCGATAGGGTTAGAGATGGTTCCCTACGATACCGTTATCTCCTATAGTGCCTCGGAGCCGAACTTTACCCTTTGTCCAACGACCGACGAGCTTGGCAACTCTCGGCCTTCTAGTGCAAGTGGATATTGCGACGTTGGAGCCATTGAGATAAATTACGGTCAAAGTGTAGTTTCGCCGTCGATAACCTCCGCTGCCACCACTACTTTTATCGATGGGGAGCAGGGATCTTTCACCTTCACATCTACTGGAACACCAAAAATCACCTATAACACCACCACGACATTGCCATCGGGGATTACCCTGTCTCCTGAGGGGGTATTGTCAGGCGTTTCCTCTGGAGGTGGACCCTATTCCTTCAGGGTAACTGCTAACAACTATGGTGGGCACTCAAGCCAAAATTTCACAATTAATTTTCAAAAGGCGACTTCTTCGATCACCCTGAAAGCATCGCCATCACCATCTGAAGCAGGTGTGTCTACCAAGGTATCGGTGGCGGTTGAAGATGCAAATGGTACTAATAAATATCCGCCTACGGGCAGCGTTGAAATATCTACTCCTGGAGTGAATCAACCTTTGTGCGATATTCAACTTAGTGACCTGTCCATCCTGAATATCCCGAGCGCCATCTCCGTAGGGAGTTGTAATATCGAATCGCCCGTATTGAGATCAATGGATCTCATTGCAAGTTATCCCGGAGATGGTAACTATTTGCAAGCGAAAGCGACTACCTCCCTTACTATTAATGGAGCTATAACCATTTCTTCCAAGCCTGCAAATTCGTCGATTTTAGTTGGCTCTAACTATAGCTACACCCCAACGATTAGTGGCGGTGTGGGTGCTGATATTTTCAGTGAAAGCGGCCACTTGCCACCGGGACTGAACTTTGATAGTTCAGTTGGATCGCTGAGTGGGAGGGCGACTGCCGCGGGTACCTACAGCTATTGGGTGAGCGTAAAGGATTCATTGGGCGCTAGCGCCACTCAAAACGAATCTATAACCGTCGATAGGTCGAATAGCTCCCTTTTGCTTTCCATATCTCCAACCGTGGCGCTGGCTGGCTCCTCGGTCGTGTTGTCTGCAACTATCAATGGCTTCAATCCAACTGGTTATGTGAATTTTTTCGATGAAAACGGCCCGCTATGTTCGTCGCTTATCTCTGGGAACGCAGCTTCATGCAGGATAACCCTTGACAGCGGTAATTACAGTCTTTATGCTAGCTATAGCGGCGATGGCAACAATTATGGCCAAGTGTCAGGCTCCGCATCCTTGAATCTCCTACCAACTTTGGCTCTATCTGCATCGAATCCACATGATGCAACCGTCGGAAATTATTACAATACTTCTTTAAATGCCCAGGGCGGAACTCCCCCTTATGAATGGACCTTGGTCTCTGGAAATCTTCCAAATGGACTGTCCTTGTCAACCTCAGGTGTTTTGTATGGAACACCAACAGCACAAGGGTCATTTACCTTTAGGGTGTTGGACTCTGACTCAGGTCTTTTGTTACATCAACAATCGATCGCTACTTATACCTTGATTGTCGTAGCCCATCCCGCGACTTCTTCTGGAAGCACTTCACCAAGTGGGACTAGTAATCCTCAACCTTCGACCCAGGGTTCTCCAACGACACCAAGTGGGACTAGTAATCCTCAACCTTCGACCCAGGGTTCTCCAACGACACCAAGTGGGACTAGTAATCCTCAACCATCGACCCAGGGTTCTCCAACGACACCAAGTGACTTCAATCTGACCCTGACGAATCCGGGGAGCCAAGCAAGCAATATTCAGGGATCTCAACTGATTGAGTCGCCGTCGTCTTCTAGTGGTTTCACCTCTCCAACCAAGCCCACATTAATGGAGCCAATTCCGCCATCCAACACCACAAACGTTACTAACTCCAATGCCCCAAGTGGCTCTTCTTCGCGTAGCCATAGTGGAACTACTAGACCAGATCGCTTTTTTATTACTTTCACTGAACTTTTATTTTTAGTATTTGCTTTAATGGTGTTGATTGGGTGGATCATTTATCGATCACAACCTAAGAGTCGACCTAGCTGACCTCGATTCGAGAGGCTCGATATGAACTCGGGTTGCCTGGAGTTCAACTGCTACTAGAAGAGCTAGACGATAGGTCTCACGCTTATTGCGAGGTACGTTCTAATCTGAATTTGGATATTCATGCATCATCTACTTCGTATCTGAAACCTTTATAATCGACTTAGAAGGTCCAATTCGCAGGTCGATAGTTATTTAAGCACCGACTTTAACTGAGAGGTTTTGGATGAATCACTTAGGTGTTTGAACAATTCCAAGAAGTTGGGTCTCCATCTCCTTTGCTCCTGGATATATGGACTTTTATCTCTATCTCTCAGCTACCATGGCATTGGTCGTCTGGTTTGCAGTAAGGCATAATATTGGATTAATTTGTAAATCAACAGGGCTGCATCTAGGGTGATCATCTATCTAGATGCAGCCCTGCTGATTTTAATTTCAAGGAGTCTTTCGCTAGCTATCGTGGACGTCTCGTAAATTGATTAGGTCGCAATCACTCCAAAGTGGCATGGTTCACAATTTGAAAATCCAGGGTGCTATTTTTATTAGAGGTGGCGGTCTATGTGCTACCTAAGGACGACCGGCGTGGGGCACCTCGACTCTGGTCGTCATAATTACTGCTTCAGTCTTGTTCTTGCGCAGGTGTTCAAAGGAGTCCGGAGCACTGCACAAAAGGAGCGTCTTTCCGTCCTCGCCGCCAAGCATGCATGCGAAGAAGCCCATCCCAGAGGGTGCAGGGATCTCGTCTGTAATCTGGCCGCCTGGGGCGATCCTAATTACTCGATTGGCAAGTGCGTCAGCCGCCCAGATCTGTCCTTGTGCATCCAATGAGCATCCATCAGGTGCTATGGTCACTTGTCCTATTGTCTCTCCAAAGGTTCCGAGCGTTGGTAGGGGAGCAAGTTCGGCCCAGGTGCGGCGATTTGAGAGCGTACCATCGTCTTCGATGTCGAAGGCGCTATAGCGACAACCCATGGTTTCGCCTACTATTAGGGTCTTTCCGTCTGGGGTGATAACAGAGCCATTCGGGAAGTACATCTCAGATGCTACAACTTGGCTTGTGCCATCCATATCGACCATCACTATTGAGGTGGATTTGGGATCAGCACCATTCATAAAGTCAAATCCAAAGTTACCGACATAAGCGTGTCCTTTAGCATCTATCGCCATGTCATTGGAGGGACCGCCGCTGTATTGTGAAAGGTCAGCATGCACGCTGGAAGTTCCTTTTGCTGTTGATCGAAGGAGGAGGTGGTCCTTCATCGAGACGACGAGCATCGAACCATCAGGCAGCCATCCAATTCCTGATGGTTGACCAGGTACTTCAAGCATTACTTCAGGAGCATTGTTTGAATCGAGACGGATCACCCTATGGCTGTAGAAGTCCGATAGCCACCACGAGCCGTCGTGCCACCGTGGTGATTCAAAGAAGGTGCCATTTTCTAGAATTGTCTCCAATTGATATTGTGTCATCGCTAATTTCCTCGAGATCTATATGGCCTATAACTGAGTCAAATCTAGCGCAGGCTGTATAGGTGGAGATGGCCATTTTTGAATCGATTCACCAATTTTCCCCGAATAGGTCGCTGTCTCGTATTTTCCATCGTTGATTGCTCATTCTTCTTCCTTGACTGATAATCATGCTGATTTCTATTTGGGTCTAATTGGTTATCAAGGATCAATTGGAGATGATTGAGACTTGATCAAGTTGCAATTTTTTAAGGATTAAAGGTTGGAGATGAGAAGGCAATTCATAAGCGCCGATGACGATGTATATTTGCTCCTATGACAAATAACGTTCCTACTGTGATTGCGACCTCCGGTGGATTTTTTCAGGGTAGACGAAACCCAATAGCCTATGGTCCACTTATCTATCACGCCATTGAGCGATCAGGCGTTAGGGGAAGAAGACCATCAATCTGCCACATCTCAACGGCATCTGGTGATCAAAGATATTTCCAAGCATCTTTGGATCAAGCTGGTAGAGATAGCGGATTTACTACATCACACCTGAATCTCTTTCCAATGCCGAATGTGGATGATATTGAGTCTTTTCTTGGCGAGCATGATGTTATTTGGGTCGGTGGCGGGAGCGTTGCCAACCTCCTTGCTATCTGGAAGCTCCATGGACTTGATGAGATTATGCATAGGCTTTGGCTAGGAGGAACCGTTTTAGGAGGGGTCTCGGCTGGGTCGATATGTTGGCATATAGGCGGCACGACTGATTCATTTGGTCCCGATTTGAGGGTTGTTGATAACGGCCTTGGTTTTATCCCTTACTCGAATGGAGTCCACTACAATTCTGAGGCCCAGCGGCGACCGCTTTTTCAGGAGGCTATTCGAAGTGGGGCTTTGCCCGAAGGGTATGCCAGTGACGACGGTGTGGGTTTGGTCTACGTTGGTACCTTATTTGAAGAGGCCATAACTGAAGTTGTAGATCGCTACGCTTATCACGTTTGGCGCGATGGCGAGGAGGTGAAAGAAGATCAAATAGTACCCAGGGTAATAAATGGTGCATGAGGCTAGTCTTGGATAACCTGAGAAGTTTTGTCATTTAGTCTATTTTTTCACCTTAGAGAGTCTCAAATCTCTTAGTTTGATCGATTTGAAATCAACTAATTCCCTTTTATAGCAATCTCATTCTCTAGTGCAACTTTTTTCTTTATCAACTTTCTTTCGGTTTTAATGCCCAGAAAATGGATACTCGAGGGAGTTTTTATACCCTAAAGACAAGGTTGGCAATATGGCTAGCAATATGGTTGACGAAGTCGGGTTGTTATAGAATTGATTAATTTTCGATACCGGGTTGGATCCGCCCCGTAGGCCTTTAATTGGGTTGTTTCGCCTTTAGCGATTGGATTCCATGAATCAGCGGTGTTACCAAATTTATGACGATCTCCTCTGGAAGATCTTCGTTGATAGGAAGGCCATTGGCAAGCGCCGCATGGATTATAAGGGACGGTATTAGATCGCCCACTCGGTTTAGCTCTTGCTTGTCGAGGGCGAGTTGACTTTGGTGTTGTTCCATAATATTTCGAAAGATCATCCGCCTCGGTTCCGCGATTCTCTTGTCAACCAGCTCCCTTAGTTCATCTTTTCTACGTGATTCCAAGATGAGCGCTAGAGCGATCTTTCCACTAGGAGCATTGAATCCTTCAACTACGCTCCTCGCGGCTGATATTAGGTCGTTGGTGAGATCACTGGATTGATCAGGAACTTTAATTCGAGGAAGAAGAGGTTCAACTGCAGCGATTACAAGTTCGGTCTTATTGGGCCAACGCCGGTAGATAGAGGCTTTTGAAGTGCAGGACAGTTCAGCAACACGCTCAATTGAGAAGGCTAAGAGCCCCTTTGAACAGAGTTCTTCTCTGGCTGCCCCAAAGATAGCTTCCTCTAGTTCACAGCCCCGGCGCCGGGTCTTGGTAACGGAGTTTTGGGTATTCATATTTTTATCTCGTTTGGGAATAAGAAACGCTTGCGTTCCTTATAGTATATCAGTTAGAAGTTTTTTGTGATTTGTGATTTGGAGTAAACATAATGCCGGAGAAGATTAGAGGGCCACATAAAGCGCCAGGACCGTTGGCCATTGCACTTATCGCTAGTGCTCAGTTGATGATTGTTCTCGACATAACCATCGTAAATGTTGCACTGCCCTCTATCGGCAAAGCGTTTTCCTTTTCGCCCACCTCTCTTACCTGGGTAGTAGACGCCTATACGCTTGTCTTTGGCGGACTGCTTCTATTGGGTGGTAGATCTGGCGATATCTTTGGAAGACGCAAGATGTTCATGATCGGGGTCTTACTCTTTGCTGGCGCTAGTTTTGCTGGTGGCTTTGCAACTAGTGGTGCGCTTTTGATTGCGGCTCGAGCTCTTCAAGGAATTGGCGGGGCTATTGCCTCTCCGACTGCGCTTGCTCTAATTGCTTCGAACTTTGAGGATCTCAAGGAACGAACAGAGGCGCTAGCGATCTTTGCCGCTGTCTCTGCGGCAGGGGCCTCAATTGGATTGATAGCTGGAGCATTGCTAACGCAATATCTTAGCTGGAGGTGGGTCTTCTTTGTCAATACCCCTATAGCTATAACCTTGGCTATTTTAGCGCCTCGGGTTTTGCGCGAGTCTGAAAAGCAACACGTTCCAGCCGACTTTATAGGAGCAATCGCATCTATCCTGGGTGTTTCAGGAATCGTCTATGGTTTTATCCATTCGGCAGCCTCAGGTTGGACCTCGCCAATTAGTATTGGGGCTTTTGGTATCGGAGTCGTTGGACTCATCTCTTTTTACCTTCGCGAGCGATCAGCCAAGCAGCCGCTCTTGAATCTTTCGATCTTTTCAAACCGTAACCGAAGCGGTGCTTACGCTGTCATGTTTCTAGTGGCTGCAGCGCTATTTTCACTCTGGTTCTTTCTTACCCAATTCCTCCAGGATGTACTTGGCTACTCGCCTCTAAAGGCAGGTTTTGCCTTCCTTCCTATGACCGCTACAGTTATGTTGATTGCCAAGAATGGAGCTAGAGCGATGCGTAAGATCGGGCCGCTCCCGCTTTTGGTCTATGGTCCCATGGCAGTTGGATTGGCATTGTTCCTGTTCTCCCGCCTTGGTCCCGGAGCATCTTATACAACACATGTTCTTCCTATCTTGTTGTTGAATGCCACAGGCCTTGGTGCTACATTTTCAGCGGTATTTCCTACATCTATGACAGGAGTTACTCCTAAAGAGGCTGGACTCAGTTCGGTTATGGTGAGTGTCGCTCAGCAAGTTGGAGGAAGCCTCGGAATTTCAGTCTTAGCGACTGTGTCAGCGGCTAGTGCTACGAACAAAGCTGCTCAGCTTGTTGCCTCCCATTTTACTGGCCATAATGCCAAGATCCTGATCGAGGTTTCAGGTTGGACATCAGGCTTTAAGGCTGGGGCAGTAATGGCTGTTTTGGCCGGTATTATTGCATTGTTTTCCGTTCGGCGACCTAAGCAGGAGGCAATCGCACCTGGAGTAATGACTAGCGTTGTTATGGAATAGAGTTCTTCTTTGATATCTGGGCGGATTCAACTTGACACCTACCAATTGCCCATACGATGTTGCAATGTTAGGCGTCAAGTTGGCAATCAATAAGGGGAACTTCACCTTGGAGTTCAAAAGCGGCCCATAGGGTAATTGATTGTGGTAACAGCGAAATAGAGGTTGCTGTAGAGCTCTTCCTTAGAGAAGATTTGCTAAGAAGATGGGCCCGCGAGAAACGTTGCCGCATCCAAGCTAGTAAATCCACAAGCGAAAAACCTCTGACCGCTCTGGAACCAGTTGAGCTAACCAGGTTGACGCGCCAAGTAGTTGAGCTAGAGAAAGTCTAGCCTTCCTTGTTGAAGAACGATAGACTTACCACGCATGAGAATCCGCCAAGCAAGAGAGATTTGCGCTAACGCAAGCATAAGTGCTCGAGCTTCGAGGTCACAGGAATGGCTCGTCTCGTAGTGGCATCTCGTGCTCCCTAGGCGTCAAGTGAGTTGGCATCTACAAAAAGACAATAATCAAGCGCCCGGTTGTGTTTGATAACAAACAAAGTGGTGTGTGCTTGTCTATAGGGGAATTTACACGAGGTACTCATGACTAATCAAACGGTGGCTCTTTACCATGGTTTATAGTCTGTAAAGTTGCTCTCAGATGTAGGTGACAGCGAAAAGGATCTCTATGGGCGATCACGGTTCGAGCAGTGGACCATATTGAGATCGAAGCGGCAGGGCATGCACGTCTCTATTTGATGGCTGTTGCCGGAAGTTGGCCGCAACTCCCCGACGATCTAGATACTGACCGAGCGGCCTTCGAAGCGGGCAACCCTACCTAGTGGTCTGCAACCATTGATGTACTTGCATTCGGCCTCGTAATTGATGATCCCGACCCGAATTTCATGTACCTCGATCATGGGAGCACGAGCCAGCACGAAGTTATCCGAGGCCTTAGTCATAGCGGCCGAAGCTGTCCCATTTTCGTAGTTCATTGGAGGGTTATGGAAAGAGCTGCGAGACAGACTCGGACTGGACGGGACGTTCTAGGACGCAACTGTTGGGTGAAAAGTGGGTATAAGTATTCGTCAATGACGTGGGGTTGATGGGATTCGTGGTTGATGGCATCAGTGATTTAATCCATCCACCATATTTTCTTCCCAGTGTGGTGAGTTCAGGAGCTTCGTAAAATGCCACTTTTCAAGCTGTAATCGCCTTTGCGCTTAGCGAATGGTAGCACAAAGGACGCACAGAGAGGAGATTTAGAGTGTCCACAACATCTCGACGTCCTAGCATGAGGATGGACCTTCGGACTACTCCAGATGAGAGGCGACTAATCGACCGTGCGGTTCAAGAATGCTCGAGCGATCTTGTAAATTTTGTTATTTCACAGGCATGTGAGGCTGCCCAACGCGTACTAGCTGATCGGGACAGTTTCGTCCTTGACGGAGAAGTACTTGAAGAGTGGAACAGAATCAATGCTGGACCCACAAGGGATCTTCTAGGTCTTTGCCAGGTCCCACAGCGCCCATCTTCCTTCGTCGAGTGAGCCCGAGGTATGCACCACCAGACCTCCTCTTCCTCGGTCATGATCTAAGCCAGTACCATTGTCGTTCATCGGAATAAACTGACTGGCTATATCGGCACGCCCTTCAAGCTACCTCTAGCGGCTCAACGCGAGTCTTTGTGGTCCCACAGCGCTCCAGTAACTCGGTTGTAGCCTACTATGCGTGGTGCATGGCACAGATTCGTTTTGACGTTGCACCCACAAGAGTTCAGCAGGATGAAGACATTATCCTGAGCCAATTGCCCTTCTAGCGCGTCTTGGAGTTGACCTTAGACACGAGAAGCTAGGCTTGGATCCGCTCTTGTGCGAGACGTAGTTCTGCGACTCCTCGACCTGTCTGACAAGATCGGCTGCCGCGGGCTTCTGATTCATGCGCAATCCGACGAGGCCCGTGACTTTTATCTCCGCCACATCCCCGAATTCGAACAGAGTCCAACGGATGACCTTCATCTAGTTTTGTTAATGAGGATATCCGTCGCACTTTACGAGCTGAAACATTACTCACAGAATCCCACCCCTATTGATCTCGAAATGCTTGGGAAAACACAGGCTGGCGCGCGTCACGCTTTCATATTTCATCGAACCAAACCTGTCCGCCAGTAGTCGGGCAGACAGATAAATATATCCCTCAGATGGGCTTTCATTTGCCCTAAAGCGCCCGATCGAGAGCATCGACGACTTGCGAAAACGTATCAATAAAGAGGTGCGCACCAAAGAAGAGACCCGACCTACAACCATTAGTCAATCCGAGAACTGGTTCTTCGGAGCGAACCGGCAGCAATCCGTGGGCCCTTCCACACCGATATCTGGGATGGATCCGCATCAAACCTTGCCAGCAAAGAGGCGGTCGCAATTTATCTGGTTGCTAGATGGTGAGCGAATCGCCCAGCTTTTGATCGGAGCGATAATGGCGATAGATACTCGATAATTGTAAGCATTGAGGCACTGGAGGTAGATGTCGATCTTTGGACACCCGTTGCCCAGCTCAATTTCCCGACTAACAGATCGATGCCCAGGATCTCTTTAGCAGGATTTTAAACAATCATAGAGTTAGAAAAGGACAACTGCAGGTGGAAGCACAATGTAGCTTAATAAATTCTAGTAATTCAGTCGGGAGCGTTATGACTTACGAGGCGCAGATCCGAGGTGCGGGAGGATCTGCTTGGCCGCAATAGGTATTTCCCTGTCACTGTAGCAATGTCGATGCGGCCGATGGAAAGCGTACTTGCCTTGACTTAGCTTAGGGCCTTCTTCCGTCCCCATTTGAATGCTCCTGAGAAAACTAGTTTGCAAAACCGCTACGATTGGCCAGACTGGTGGCTTTATCGGCTGGTCTCGACCTGAGACAGCGAGCAAAAATCAGATCGAAATGTGCTTTCTACTTTAAAGAATTGATAACGAAGACATCGAATGCAGGTGTGATCGAAACCAAGATGGACGGTACCGCTTAGCCGTTTTCATCGCTCCAGTAATCGAGGGCGTGCGTTACTTTAATCGGCAGCCCGCTAAGGCGAATCTTAGATAGGGTCATTGGGACGAGCCCCTTTTCGGGATCTACTCCCAGCGATTCAATTTCTGGATTTCGACGATTCCGGCGCCTTCGCCTTTTGGCCTGTCAATCTCGTTTCCAGCTGAGGTTATTTCGAAACCTCGTCACCTTGATAGCCAGGTTGTTGCGAGGCTTGACATTCCAGGCTTGACATTGCAGAGTTTGCCTTTAAAGAGGCATCTGAAACGCTTTGTTTGAGATTTTTGTTTTTATTGGGTTTTCCCTTGTCAACCCCCCCCGGGTGACCACAACCCCCGCGCAACCACAACAATGGGTGTTCCCTAGGTTGATTGATGATTTGTCGGTGGTTAATAGCAATCTTCGTGGCGGCGATAACCCAAGGAGCTAATTCGATCTCTTGATACGCTGTATTTTTGAAGTGGTATGAGCAATTTTGGCGTCGGTTCTCGCCTCTAGTGGCAGTGCCACCTAATCGATTCAGAACCATAATGTCGACCATGAGTCAAACTCGCTTTGATTAATCGTGCTAAGTTTGAGCCAAGAACGTATCGGAAGCGGGCTTTTTAAAGCGGCCTTCTTGAGTGAACTGCTTTGATTTTTAAGTTGAAGACAACAAAGACTAAGTCGGCTGCACTAATTGGATGGACTAAGGAGCACTGAGCTAATGCTGACAAATAAGATCGATCCCTCTGAAGATGATGGTGGCTCGGATGCTAACCAATACTTGGCCCCAATCTATGGATCTCGGGAGGTGGGTGAGCCAATTCCTCGCTTTAGGATGCCAGATTCTTCGAGTTCTCCACGTTTGATTGCCCAATTGATCAAAGATGAGTTGAATTTGGATGGCAATCAATCGTTGAATTTAGCTACCTTTGTGACTACTTGGATGGAGCCAGAGGCCGAAGAACTGATGGCTCAGAGCTTGGGCAAAAACTTTGTCGATGCGGATGAGTACCCTCAAACTATTGCGATTGCTGATCGATGCGTGAATATGATCGCGGATCTCTTCAATGCACCAAATAGCGGCCAAGCTCTGGGCACTGCTACCGTTGGATCTTCTGAAGCGATCCACCTAGCTGGCCTTGCCCTTAAATGGAGATGGCGAAATAGCCTTGGAGAAGGTGCGGGCGTGACTAGCCATCGAGTGCCAAATATCGTGATGGGGGCAAACGTCCAAGTCTGCTGGGAGAAGTTCGCACGTTATTTTGATGTGACTCCGCGATATGTTCCAATGGCATCGGATCGATACGTCATAGGGGTGAAGGAGGCTATTGACTTAGTCGATGAAGATACAATTGGAGTCGTTGGCATTTTGGGGTCAACCTATACCGGTGAGTACGAACCTATCGAAGAGCTCGCTAATGCGCTCGATGACCTACAAGCCACAAACGGAATTGATGTACCGATTCACGTTGATGCTGCATCTGGAGGGTTTGTGGCTCCTTTTTTAACTCCCAACTTGAAGTGGGACTTTCGGCTCCCAAGGGTCCATTCAATCAATACCTCGGGCCATAAATATGGTCTCGTCTATCCAGGTGTCGGTTGGGTAGTCTGGCGCGACCGGCAGTATCTACCCGATGACCTAATCTTTCATGTCAACTATCTTGGGGGCGATCACCCCACCTTCAATTTGAATTTTTCACGAGGATCGTCTCAGATTATTGCCCAGTATTACAACTTCCTTCGACTCGGGCGTCGAGGATACACACAGGTCATGGTTGCTTTGGACTCAACTGCTCGATGGATAACTCAAAGAATAGAGGAGATTGGACTCTTCAAAGTCTTATCTGCGGAGGAGACACTACCTGTGGTATGTATCTCTTTGGTCGATACCTCTCGTTATAGTGTCTTTGACATTTCATCTTCACTTCGCGAACGAGGATGGATAGTTCCTGCATATACGCTTGCACCTAATGCGTCTGAGATCGCTGTTTTGCGTATCGTTGTGCGCGAGGGGTTGGGGATGGATCTAGCATCAAATCTGATTGATGATCTTAAATCTGTTATAGATCACCTCATTAGGGGGCATAAACCGGCACCCCGAGTTAATCACCGCCACCGTAGCTTGGTTCCTAAAGGTGCCAAGGCCACCAAGGTTACTAGCGGTAATCATGAAGAAATAGCGATGCAAAAGCAAAAGGACAAGCCTCAGGGAATCTGCTAGATCTCTTGGTCTATCTGATTTGAGCGGTTCTTTGGAGAAAGAACTGGCTGACCTGCTGTGCAATGGCAAATGAGGATAACCATCGCTATTGATATCGCAACCGAAATCACCTACTGACGGATAGGATCAGCTGAAATCGGCTCAGCTGAAATCGGCTCAGCTGAAATCGGCTCAGCTGAAATCGGCTGTCCTAATTGGTTGGTTCGATTGATCACCAATGGTTTGATGGCTTACATATGTGCACCTGAGCATCGCAGTGACGAAGAATCAATTTGACTAAATCGTGGGTAGGGAGAGACAATTTAGAGAGGCTGATCTTATGAGGGCTTAGACTAACCAACCTTACAACTCCATGGCGCGGCGATGGCTGCTTAGTGATACCTAATTATTGCGATTTTTTTTTTGCAAATTGTCAATGAAGTATCTATGGTTTTATTTTTTATCGTCATGAAGATTTCTCACCCTCAATGCTTCCGATTGTCTCCAGCGACCAAGCCTCAAACCTCCGGTAATAGCGAAGTACATCGATGTCAAGATTTTGGCTCGATCTGATAAGTAATTGGTCGGTTGTCACCGCTAAGGCGCGGTGGGTTAGCGTTGAGTTGTTCTATGAGCAGACTAAGGGCTCGATTGATGCGGGGAGCATCAGGCTGACGAATGGTAACGGTAATTGCTCTTGGGCTATAGCGGATCTCACCGGGCTGATGAAGCAAGTTACGAGTAATGCTCCGGTACTCATTTAGATCACAGAGATAGTTGTTGAGCGTTCGAGCCAAGTCAAGTTCTGCGTTGTAAGCGAGCAATCTACAGACCATCTGTAAGGCCCGGCGATTGGTGACAGGCCAAGCTCTAGTGGCGTTGGGATCGATATCGGTAGCGGGGATCTTGGCGGGGATAGCTTTGAGTGCAACTCTTGCTTCCTCGAAGACCACACGTGCCACCTCGAGTTGACGCGAGAGACTATCAAGAGTGTTGTTTTTCTCTTTGATGTCGACAGTTTGGGTAGTAGCGTTTCTTCCAATAGATCTCTCAAGCTCTGCAACAGCTAATTCAGCGCTCTTGAGTGCGTTATGGGCTTGAGTGCGCATGGGATTGGTTACCTTGGCTACATTAGGGCGGCGATCCATGCGATAGTCACACAACCAACCAATGCTGTGGTGGTCTTGTAAGTACTTGAAGCTGTTTTCGATGCGCCACCGCGATCTCAGGGTGTGTGCTAGGCGAGCAGCACTGCTCACCAAATCAGAGGTGAGGATCTGCAATGCCACCTGACCATCCTCATAGATGCTGATCTGGCGGAGCGCTCCGACATCTTCTAGATGAAGAGTCTCTGATGCTACTTGGATGTAGTGTCGATATCCATCTATGGTTACCCATGAGTGTTTAGGTAAAACACTAGGTACCTCAAGAGGGGCACGGCGATAGGTGACCCAGTCGAAGCCGGCCTTGTTCAACTCGGCAAAGACCTTGGGGTAGGCACCACCCCGGTCAAAGCCGACCATCACCGGGCGGTCCCCACAGATGACCCGTAGCTGTTCAAGAGGACCCCACATGGTTTTGGAGAGCGACGACGGTGCTCCAGATGAAAAACAGATGGCCCGCCAATTCTCATCGACGATTAACGTGTCGTTCCTACCTGGCTCGCCGCGTCGTCGGCGGGTATTCCAACCTTTAGCCAGTGGAGCAGACCCGGTATAGGCAACGAAGTGATCGTCAACAAAGAACACTTCCGGAGCGCTATCGTCGGCCTCTAGCATTGCCTTGGCTAGAGCTACTTGTACTCTAAGAGGATCAATCTCATCGGCAAGGCCAGCGAGCCGGGGGCGCAGGGTTCGAAGATGAGGAAAGCGTTCCAAGCCGACCAGTGCTCCGGCGTCAGTGTCCAATAGGTGCTTGGTTCCCTCTAGTGACGATGCACCAAGTGCGAATCCAAAGGTTGCAACAAGCAACGTGGCGCTCACGTCGTAGCGGCGTGCGCTACCTGATGGCAACACACCGAACACAGCACTGGCACCCACTCGATCAAAAAAGCCATGCAAAAGCATCGCCCCTGCATAGGCACTTTGGCGGATCCCATCGCTGATGCGGGTAACTACTAGATTGTCGGTGTCGCTACTGTTTCCAAGATCGGGCTTTACTATGGCGGATTCGGCTTCTATGTTTGCTTGATCGGGCTTTTCAACCCCATCAATGACACTGAGGCGTAGTTGTTCGGACTCAGGGCGAACTCGCCGTGCCAGAAGACGGCTCACAGTGGCGGTCGAGACCGAAATTGCAGCGGCGATCTCGGTCCCTGGACGGTTTGCATCCGCCATGGCATAGGCCTGAGCAATCGCCTCATCACTGAGAAGCCGGGGTCGTCCCATAGGTGGGACCAAAGCGGCGGAACCGCCCTTGGATGCTCTGCCCCGCAATCTCGAGATGTATTCGGGTCGCAACTCAAAGAGAGCAGCCACCTCTAAGCCCGAGGCTCCTGCCGAAGTAAGTGCCACGATGGCCAAGTTTCGCATTCCTAGGTCCGCTGGATCGTAGACGAAAACTGCCCGAGGCCCCCAGCTCACCACCATCTCGCCGTTTACCATCGTCTTAGTGAGCTTGAATGGCGCAGGCATACCCGGAAGCAATTCGATTTGTTCTCGGCGTTTTCTCATCTCCTTATCATAGCACTATTGAACGACTTATGCAATTCCTAACATAAAAGAAATCCCTGTTCAAAACAGGGATTGCGGCTCAACTACCGGAGGTCTGAGCCTTTGAGGCGCCCAGTCAAATTGGGATCATTTGGCGGGTGGTTGATCCACATCTATGTTAGGAGAGCCGAAAATGGTTGCCGATAAAGCTGTGACAAAGAATCACTGTTGAGGTGCAACGAGCCGACGAAATAGTTTCAGATTCCTAAGGTAGAGACCAGTGAATGCCAGATTGATCACTCCTACAATGAGGAGTTCCACACCACGAGTATTACCTTGAACAGCCAACAAATATAGACCAAAGAACACTATGATAGCGACACCCGACAGACTGATAACCACCGAGGACTTCGCCCACTCAAGTGCTGCTTGATTGATTTTGGACGTACCTCCGAGGCTGTGTTTGACTACTGCATTTCGAGCTTGGCGACGTTCTGTTGGCGAACATTCCCGGTAGTTTGGGCCGCCGATCAGAACGATCATTGTGTCATCATCGACATGACTTGGATTTCGTTAGTATTCATTCATTCGACTCCAGATAGAACTTGGGTTGTTTTGCTCTCGAACAATAATGCAACTGCCACTATACAATATTACCTCGGCATCCAAGAGAAGTAAATTGGCTCCCTGATGAACTGGTCCAACGAAACGCCGTCTCAGTTGATAAAGTTGCCAGTTGGTAAAGTTGCAGTCTATATTTTGTGGTTGGTCACTTGTTCGACTAGTAAGTGCGAGTCTGCATATCTTAGAGTCAGCGGCCCCTTGTCACTTTAGACGAAGGGTAGTCGTTTGAGAGAGTGTCGAAGCTCAAATCATCTTTACAATCTTATCCCATGGACTCATCGAAGTCCCTAGTGTTATTGCTAACCCGAATGGCTTCTGTGGATGGTGCATGGTGCTGCGATCATGGTATCAAGGAAACCCATTGATTGACCGAGATACTTTAGCGCCGTTCGAATCTAGTTCATTTCGTTTTCTTGTCGATTGAGTGCGATCAGACCCACATTTAGATGAATAGACGATTAAATGATGTTGTGGAATAGCTTTCTTGACATATGAGATCGAAGGTGCAATATGGCCTTGATGAGCGCTCGGCTGATGTCGAGATCTTTCCTGCTATCAATTTGAGATGCCAGAGGGTAGTCTTAGCCGTTTGACAGGGTTGCAAAAGCTCTTCGTGATCATTTTGGTTTCCTTGGTTCCCATACGAGCTGAAGGTTAGCCTTATGGGTGATTTGGCTAAGGATCGCGGTGATGCGCACTGTTTAAATAAATGTACTTTAAATTAATGCGCCCTGGATCTAATGCACAAAGTGAGATAGCCTACGGCCTATTGTCTTCGCCTGTTGGAAAACGATAGGTAGTTGTCTGTCGCCTTGGCTTGGGTCATCTAAGGCTACGAGTAGGAGAGATCGACCGCGACCCATGATCGCTGGTTTGGTCGATCTCTTAGGGAGTTGGATTTGTTATAACTACCTGGCACCATCTTTTACCAAAAGGGCGTCACCTCTTGAGTAAAGGGAGACTGTTTCAGAGTTGGCCACCAGTGCAGCTTCAGAGGTGGGTATTGCAACGATGATCAATCTGTCACTTTTATCTAAAAGTGTCAACTTTATTGTTGATCCAAGAAAGCTTTTGGCAAGAACTCGGCATGTATCATCGCCACCATCTCGAACACCAATCGACTCTGGCCGTACAAGGACCTCAACTTGACTTCCAGATGGAAAGGCTCCGTCATAGGCGTAGTTGATTGGCCCGACCGTAGCAACCTCGACCGTGTTGGAATTGATTATCTTCCCTGGGAGGCGGTTGACGGTGCCGACAAATTCAGCCACAAATTCAGTGGCAGGATTTGTATAGACCGCGAGTGGGGTATCGAGTTGCTCTAGTTGACCCTGGTGCATGACTGCTATACGATCAGCGATGGCAAGTGCCTCCTCCTGATCGTGAGTGACAAAGAAGGTTGTGATGCCTAACTCGAGTTGAATTCTTCGAATTTCATCTCGAAGAGACGACCGTACCTTCGCATCAAGAGCAGATAACGGTTCGTCCAATACAAGTACTTCAGGTTTGATTGCAAGTGCACGGGCGAGTGCAACTCGTTGTTGCTGGCCACCTGATAGCTGATGAGGGTAACGATCGGCCTGGTCTTTGAGACCGATTAGCTCAAGCAACTCATTTGATCGAGCAGTTCGGTCGCTCTGCTTCTGGCCGCGCACTCGAAGGCCGAACTCTACATTTTCTCTTGCTGTCATATTTGGAAAGAGGCTGTAGCTTTGAAAGACCATTCCGATATTACGTTTGGCTGCAGGAAGAGAGGTAACGTCGTGGTTGCCAATGGTAACGCGTCCGCTATCTGGCATCTCGAGCCCTGCTAGGACTCTAAGTGCTGTTGTCTTTCCGCATCCGGAAGGGCCCAAAAGGACGATTAATTCGCCTGGGTCAGCATGCAGGTTGAAGGATTTTAAGGCCGCCACGTCCTTGAAGTTCCGGGCGATTCCATCGAATTCGACCGGCAGTCCTGAGCGACCGTATCGTCCACCTTGGGTATTTGTCTTCGTTGTCAACGATAATTCCTTTTACTTTTACTTAGCAATTTGGTTCAGATCTGTCAGCGCTGGCTTGAATTATGACCTGCGCTGTTGCCATTATGAAATTTCGAGATCGTCTAGTACTGGAGTGCTCCGTTTGGCGCGACGCTGTGAGAAGACGATCGTGATAACGGCTAGCGGTATCCAGGTAAATAACAGCGCTAGCAAAGAGAGTGCTACGGCTTGGCTTGCAGCCAATTGTCCAACCTGGACCAAAAAGACTGGAAAGGTGGTGAAGCTTAGGAGCGATGCGACTGCAAATTCACCCAAACAGAAGGCAAAGGTTAATATCGATGCCCCGATGATCCCACCCCGTAGATTTGGCAGTAAAACATATCGTAAAAGTTTGATCCACCCAGAGCCCAATGATTGGCCAGCTTCCACTAAGGTCTTTAGATCGATAGATTGTACTGCAGAATCCAAAGCTCGATAGCTAAATGGCAGTGCTAGTACGACGTATTCCAACGAGAGTATTACCGGTGTGCCATAGATGATATTGGGAAGCCCCCTAAATGAGGTAATGACCCCCAAAGTTACCACGACAGACGGAACTACGAGTGGAAGCAGCGATGCAGCTTCAAAGACACGGCGCAGCTTTGGAAGACGGACATGGACCCAAACAACAGTGGGAATCAGAAGTAAAAGGGTGAGAAAGACAGTTCCAACCCCCACCTTTGCTGACAGAAAAAGTGTGCTCCAGAATTGTGCAGTCCCAAAGAGTTGAGTATATGCCGAGATCGTGAAGCTGTTATGGTTCCCCAGAAATGAGAATCTGGCCGATGAGACGATTGGCACGATGAAAAAAAGGCCAACCAATGTCAAAACAATATATCTAAATGGTCTTCCTAGACGCAACACGTCACTGGAGTTATTGGCTGATCCTGGTTTGGATGTGATATCTGGAGCTATCGTAACCACTTAGAGGTCCTCCTTTGAATTGTCGCATAGATCAAACCAGCGATTACGACGATGAGAATCATTCCAGCTCCAAGCGCATCCCCAAGGTTGGTCTGTCCGGCTAGGACGTTTCCGGAGATGAGTGCGCCCAATTGGATGGGAACTAATGGAATCGTTCCCGAAGTCAGGGCTTGAGCGGTTGCGTATGCTGCAAAAGCATCAGTGAAAAGGACGATAAATGCTGCGAAGATCGGAGGTGCCAATAGGGGAATGCCGATCCATCGCCAGAACTGCGAGCGTGAGGCGCCTAAAGATTCCGAAGCATCCACCCACTCTTTGCGAAGAGCTTGAATAGGCGGAAGCATAATGAGGATCATTAGAGGGATGAGAAAGTATTGGTAGACGATGGCTAAGCCAGTTACCGAATAGAGCGAAAAGCCGTGCGAATATAGGTCAAAGCCAGCTGACTGTAGGAGTTTGGTTACGATACCAAAGTTTCCAACGGTAGCAACAAATGAAAATGCTAGTGGGACACCTCCAGTATTCGCAAAGACGCCAGAGCCTGCGGTGACTAGGGAGCGCACGATTTTGTTGGAGGTGGAACTTACCGCTAAAGCAGCCAGAAGGCCTACCACTACAGCAACTAGTGCCGCGACAAATGAGAGTTGGATACTCGCTATGAAGCTCTTTAGATATACACCATGGATTGCTTCGTTGAAGTTAGAGAGGGTAAGGTTGCCCTTACCGTCTTGAAATGCGGTGGCAATCACCGATACTGCCGGTACTGCTAGGAAAACCCCAAGATACGCGACAAATGGTAATGTTCCCGCAGCATTTTTCCAGCCCCGACGCCGCCCCCGCAAAATGCGACCAGCAGGTTCGGGAACTGATGTTCCGTCACCTGCTGGAGATGGCGAACGATCGAGGAGCTCGTCGTTTAGTGTCAACTACACTCCTTGTTCGCTTTAGCTACTTCTTGTTATCTAAACTAGCCTGTTATTGATGGCCACTGGTTTGCAACCAGTGCTTGGGCTGCAGAGAGCTGTGATCCAGTTGGGAACTGAGGTTGCCCAGTAACCGTAGGCAGCAAGCTCAGATAGGTCGAATTGACAGTTCCGGCCGTTTGCATGGCTGGAAGTAGGATCGGACGAGCAAGCCCCTTTAGGTAGAGGTTTTGCCCTGCGGCGGAATAAAGGTACTCTTCCCAGAGGCGAGCAGCAGCTGGGTGTGGAGCATTAGCCGAGATTGCCTGAGCATAGTAAGAGGCGTATTGACCATTAGATGGTACGAATACTTTCCAGTTGACCTTGCCCTTTGTCGCTATTGCATAAGCAGCATTTAGATAGTCCCAGTCGATGTTGACCTTGATTTGGCCGCTCTCAATGACAGCAGGGGAGCTCTGTACTGGTACGAAGTTGCCGGCAGCAGCGAGCTTCTTGAAGTAGTTGAGTCCAGGCTGGATATTGGAGAGGGAGCCTCCATTTGCGAGACTAGCAGCATATACTGCACCGAAAGCGGCACCTGCGCTCGTTGGATTTCCATCGAGGGCTACTGCACCTTTGTATTGAGGTTGTAGAAGGCTAGCGAAACTCGTTGGGGGATTTGAGCCAAAAGCGCTCGCATTGTATCCAATTGAGATGTAGCCGCCGTAGTCATAGTACCAGTTTCCCGCTGCATCTTTAGAGTTACTTGGGATCTGGCTCCATTCAGCAACTTTGTATGGGCTAAAGAGACCCTGTGAGGCACCGAGAAGGGCAAATGATGGTCCTACGTCAACAACATCAGGCTCCTTGGAAGTTCCTTTTTCCGCTTTTAGAGCTGCTAATTCTTGGGCTGATGAACCATTTGGGTTCTCGCTTGTGATAGTAATTCCGTATTTCTTCTCAAAGGATGAGATTAGCTGGCCATAGTTCGCCCAACCTGGTGGTAGCGCTATAACGTTGAGCGACCCTTCTTTCTTGGCCGCAGCTATTAGAGCGCTCATACCGCCTCCGGCTTGAGCTGATGTGGCTGTGGCCCAATTCGTTGACGACGATGCCGCAGTGGTCGCAGTACTTGAGCTACTGGTCGATCCACAAGCGCCAAGCACAAGTGCTAGTGCTGTGCTGCTGAGCGTAATCGCTACTTTCTTATTCAATGTTCCTCCTGTTTTGAACCCCTCAGATGTGCAAAATTTAGCATCAAATTATGAGAACTGTATTCAGTTTGCAAAAGATTTATATCTTATTCATTTGTTTTCCACCTTCCGTTCAATGGGTGGTAACCGTTTAAAGGGCGCTGATAGGGTAGTCAAACCTCGCAGATCTTTCCTTGACAACTCTTACTTTGTGGTTAGTCGGAACGACAGAATGGGAGATTGTAGGGTATTAGTTTCAAAAGGAAATCTGATCCTACCTCATGGTTGCATTATTTGGTAGATTCCAGTTCTAGCTTTTGGCGATTATTCAAACTCTGAGTTTTCTATGCCGCCTAAAGGTGCTGGTCTACCAATTATTGTCTCTAGCGAGGCTCCTTTGAGCTAGGAGCGTGACAATAAGTCCGGTGAGTTTTGATCATCGGCTGTTCAGCGTCAGTTAAGTGGATATCTAGCGGTAATGAATCATCTTTGAGTAGTTGAATTCTATTGTAATTAGATATTATGCCGAGATTTATAGCCTCTCAATAAAGACATTGACTTGGTGATAATTCTTGCACTTGGTTGAATTGTGTATTTTTTGTTTCCATCGACAGCTTTTCTATTCATATTTCAGGAAAAATTATGTTGCGCGCTGATTTACTTTATTTAGTTATTATGACCCTAGTAATAAAATATATAAAAGCGGTTTGCTTCAGCATCACTAGATATGGCAGAAAGGATCACCAAAGGTTCATTTTCTTATTTAGATATGGATGAACGTTCTAACTTCAATGGTTATCGTATTGATCCGAATAATATTAACACTTGAAGCTTAAGGTGTTATTGCGATCAAAGGTGGTGGCGAGAATCACCTTAGAACAATAGATATATAATCACTGATCTTGTTACTAAGCGTGATCCGAAGTTGGCAGGGTCAATTGAGTTATGCCGTTTTGCCTTGGTGTTCTGGATCCGAATTGTAGTATTTCGTGGCTTGTAGCGGATATGCAGAGTTGTACTGGCAGGTCAAAATCGTGTGCTCACGAGAAGATGGCTTCCATTTTCCATGCCTTCTTCTCGTTGATTTGTATCTAATGTACTTGAAATCAAAGAGGGTAATGGACCTAGGCGATCGATTTGGAGGTCGACCAAAGAGGCATATCTTTACCTGTGGTGCCCTTTTGCGAAGGCAGTGTCATGGACGGCACCATTTCCGCTATGGTTTCAGGGAAGTGGCCGATTATCTCTTTTGGGTCAGATCTATAAGATCGTTGCTATCCGGACGATCAACTGGGTGATTTTCTCAGTATCTTCTGATCATTTATTTAATAAACTCTACGATTTGTTAAGTTGAAACGCTTTAATGCACATTATTATGAATTTCGGCTCTCGCATGAACCGCCGTGAGAGGAGATTTTTACTCATCTTTAACAATCATTTGGTCTCGAATCTTTGATCTAACGCGGTGAATTTGATGAAAAGATGACTGACTCTAAAGATTTTTGTTTGCTTTATCCCTAGGCGATGATGGCAAAGACTTCATAACTACGTTGCTTTTGTATAGCAAAAAGGTGCCATTGGTTTTGTGACCCAGAACGCGGACTAGGAGTGACCACTAAGGGTCTTTGACATCTTGGTAGGTTGGATTTCGCTTTGTAGGGCCTCTTATCAAGGCGAAAGAGTGAGATTGATGGTGTGTTTTGAGGCTCTTGCTCCTGGCGATGAGTTGATCCAGCGGCGACGTCGCAATAGCAAAAGAGTACCGTTTGGCAAAAGAAGACCGTGATGCCACTGACACCTCTAGTGGGCGACTCTAGTGGGCGAGTCAGTCTGGTTCTAGCATCGAACTCGATGTAGTCGTTTCACCAATAACTACCACAATGGACGACCGGAGCCTATATGTGGACTCTGGTTGGAGGGTAGCAAAGATCGCTGTCTTTGCTTTTGCCAGCAAGCTCGGTCTCCATTAGCTTTTTATAAATCTAGTTAGCCACGCCATGAGTTATCAGAGTTTGAGGCATCCAAGGCGGCTAAATGTCAACGACTGATGCCTCGGTGAACTGGCTATTGTAGAGGCGGAAGTACGCGCCGCGCAATGCGATCAACTCTTCGTGGTGACCCTTTTCGACAATGCGGCCAGATTCCATCACTAAAATTATGTCTGCGTTTCTAATCGTTGATAGACGATGAGCTATCACGAAGCTTGTGCGTCCCTGGCGCAGTCGAGCCATTGCGTCTTGTATAAGTACTTCTGTTCGGCTATCTACGCTACTGGTTGCTTCGTCAAGGATCAAAACCGTTGGCTTTGCCAAGAAGGCTCGGGCTATCGTAAGGAGTTGCTTTTGTCCCTCGGAGAGGCCCGAGGCCTCCCCGTCTAGGTGTGTATCATAACCGTGGTTTAGAGTACGAATGAATCGATCGGCAAATGCAGCTTTTGCAGCTTCTTCGATCTCTTGGTGGCTCGCACCCTGTCGGCCATAAGCAATATTTTCCCAAATTGTCCCGCCAAAGAGCCAGGTATCTTGTAGGACCATCCCGAAGGAACTTCTAACGCTCTCCCTCGAAAGGCTGGAGTAGTCCATCCCGTCTAGGGTGATCGATCCCGAATTTATCTCATAAAAGCGCATCAGGAGGTTGACTATAGTTGTCTTTCCGGCTCCGGTAGGGCCAACGATCGCCACAGTCTGCCCAGGTAGAACCTCGAGGCTAAAGGAGTCGATCAGCGGCTTGTCGACTGCGTAGCAAAATGAGACGTTATCCATCTTGATATGGCCGGCTATGGTCGAGTTGAGAGTTGTTAGATCTTTTAGTTCGACCTCTTGAGGAGCGTCTAAAAGTTCAAATACCCGTTCAGCTGATGCAAGGCCAGACTGGAGAAGGTTCATCTGACTGGCTATCTGGGTCATTGGTTGGGTAAATTGTCGTGCATATTGTGTAAAGGCGACGACGTTTCCAAACGACATAGCGCCAGTTGCTACTCGATATCCACCTATTACAGCGATGGTCACATAGTTGAGGTTCGAGAAGAACTGCATCATCGGTTGTATTATCCCAGAGAGGAATTGGGCCTTGAAACTTGCAATGTACATCCTCTCATTCATGGAGTTGAAGGTGTTCATTGAGGCCTTAGATCGGCCAAAGGTTCTAACCAAGTTGTGGCCGGTATGCATCTCTTCGACGTGACCATTTAGAGCGCCGGTCTCCTTCCATTGTGAGGTAAATTGCTTTTGTGACCTCTTTGCAATCTGACCTGCGCCAAAGATTGCCAAAGGTACCGTGATTAAAGAGACAACTGCGAGGATGGGGGAGATCCAAAACATCATCACCAAGACTCCTATGATCGTCAAAATCGACGTCAAGAGCTGGCTAAGCCCCTGTTGGATCACTGTGGAGATGTTGTCTATATCGTTTGTGACCCGAGAGAGAATGTCGCCATGGGGATGTGTGTCAAAGTAGGAGAGAGGAAGCTTGGCAAGCTTATTCTCTACGTCACTTCTCATGGTTTTTACCGTTCGCTGTGCTACCCCAGCCATGATAAAGCCCTGCATCCAGCTGAGAACGGAACCTAAAACATAGGCACCAGCGGTCTCGCCTGAGAGGGTAAGTAATTGGTGGAAGTTGACGCCGCCATTGGAGCTCAAAGCCATACCCGAGAGCATTGAAGCTAGATGAGCTTGGCCGTGGGTTACTAGATAGTGGGTGACACAGGCCTGGTTTTGATGACAAAGAGACATCAAGGCTTTGACCTTGGAGTTGGATGCGACAATTCCATTGAAGATGACGTTAATGCTGTCGCCTAGCAATTTAGGGCCAACCACCGAGAAGGCGACTGCAAACGAACCAATGATCAGGGCCGCTATTAAAAAATGCGCCTCTGGATTGAAGCGTTTGACCATCGCCTTTGCTGTCGCCTTGGTATTTTTCGATTTTCCTATGGGAAGTCTGGCGTTTTGTGGACCACCTCGCATCATTTGAGGGCTCCTTGATTTAGTTGAGATTCGACGATCTGCTGGTATTCCTGACAAGTAGCGAGGAGCTCTTCGTGGTTCCCTATGCCGGCGACTCTACCTTCGTCTAAAACGATGATCTGGTCGGCATGCATGATCGTACTTACCCGTTGGGCGACAATCACCACGGTGACATCACTAAGCTCACGCTTTAGGGCCGCTCTAAGATTGGCATCGGTGGTAGCGTCGAGTGCTGAAAAACAGTCGTCAAAGAGGTAGATTGGCGAGGTTTTCACCAGTGCTCGGGCTATTGCTAGGCGCTGGCGCTGTCCTCCTGAGACGTTGGTACCGCCCTGGTCGATCTTAGCCTCTAACCCTCCGGCCATAGCCCTAACAAAGTCAAGGCCTTGGGCGATCTCTAGCGCTTTGTAGAGTTCTTGATCGCTGGCATCTTGATTTCCGAAGCGTAGATTGTCGGCGATTGTACCTCTGAATAAAAATGCAGATTGGGGGACGATTGAGATCTCTTTCCATAGCGTCTCAAGATCTTGCAATGAAACGTCAACTTCGTTGACCATGACCCTACCTGCTGTTGGGTCATAGAATCTTGGGATCAGATTGAGTAGTGTTGTCTTTCCGGATCCAGTGCCACCAATAATTGCTGTCGTTTGATTGCCGAGGATCTTCAGCGAGATATCTTTCAGAATGGGTTCTTCGCTGCCACTGTATCCAAAACTCACCTCTTCAAAGGTGATGGCTTTTGTAATTGTAGTTGGAGCCATGGGATTTTGTGGTTCTTGAATCGACGGTGTGGTATTTAGAACGCCCTCGATTCGTTCAGAGCATGCGATCGCTCGCGGTAGGAGTGAAACCACAAAGACCGCAATCATAACTGAAAAGAAGATCTGGGTGATATATGTGATAAAGGCTACGAGATTTCCAACTGGCATAGATCCGCTGGAGATAAGGTGGCCGCCAAACCAAACCACCGCGACGGATGAGAGGTTCAGAATGGCCATAAGAGTTGGCATCGCGATGGCGAAGATGCGGTTGACCTTGATTGAGGTTTCGGTAAGGGTAACATTTGCAACTTCGAATCGGTCTTTCTCCGTCTCGGTCTGGAGAAATGCGCGTACAACTCGAATACCAGTGATCTGCTCACGTAGGACTTGATTGATACGGTCGATCTTGGCCTGGATCGACTGAAAGAGTGGTACGACCAATTTGATCATGGTATAGAGAACTAATGCCATCAATGGTACGACGACGACGATCACTAAAGAGAGCTTGGCGTTCTCTCTGAGCGCCATTATTACCCCACCGACTGCCATAACTGGTGCCATTACCATCATGGTCAAGGCAACCTGTCCAAAGAGTTGAATCTGTTGAATATCGTTGGTATTCATGGTGATCAATGATGCGGTAGAAAAGAGGGTCATGTCATATTGTGAGAACGATTGGACTTTAGAAAAGACCATAGCTCTCAAATCGCGCCCGATTCCCATTGCGGTTCGAGAGGCGAAATAGACGGCCACCACAGAGATTGCACCGAGGGCGAGGGTGATTACTATCATCTCAATCCCACTCTTGATGATGTAGTTCAAATTGCCGGTGATTACGCCATTGTTGATTAGGTTAGCATTTAGATTTGGCAGGTAGAGGTTGCCGATGGTCTGGATCACAATGAGACTTATAACTATTGCTATAGCGCGTTTATAAGGCGGCACGGCGCGCCGAAGAATCTTAATTAACATCTGACCTGTTTATTCGTATTGGGTATCACTCACAGGAGCAATTGAATCAACTTTATATTTTAGAACTGTAACTTCTACTACGCTATCGTAGTCTGTGTGGTATTACTAAAGGTTCCAATGGGATTTGCCTTATGGATTAATCCACCTCGTCTCTCACTGCTTCACGCCCATGAGCCAAATTAGGCCGGTGTAAGTGTGGTTTTGAGACATTGACGAGACAGTGGCGGCATTTGATAACATACTTATCAAGTTTCGTAGGCAAGAGCCATTTTGGAGTCAGATTCGCGGAGTAGCGGATGTGGAGACGCAAACACACATGTATTGAGAAGTCGCTCTACCAATGACATTTCAAAGTGCCTTGCGTTGAATCGGTATGCGAATTCCTCGAGACATAAGTTGCTTATGTTCCTCATCTCCGTGGTATGTTCCGTCGATAAATTTCTTGCAGTTTCCAATTTAGGATCTTGAGCCATTTGAATGTTACGTGTGCTTGTTTGTCTTTGGATAAAGTGAACCAATGCGCTAGTCCAAGGTCTTGCAGCACATACCCCGTAACTTGGGTCACCATTACTTATCAGCTTGGTGTCGGAATCTAAACATCTCACAAAAACATCTTTGGGTGATTTAGCAGTGGTATCTTTGATTACTTCCATGAAGCAATGAGTAGGAGCACCATTGCTAATCGATACTCCCATTAGAACATTGGTTTGTTTTGTTCCCTTTCCTCTTTAGCCTTCGCCATGGCTCTCACCACCTAAAAAGAACTCATCTATCTGGACGCTTTCTCCAAGTTTGTATAAACCATTTCGGTCAGCCATTGCGCTCAGCCATTGCCTTAGGTAGCTTATTTAGCATCAACCAGCCAGTCGAATAAGATACTTGAACGAATTTAGCAAGGGCTCTGATGGCTAGGGGGTAGTAGCCGAAAGACCACGCTTGTCGTTGGACAATAGATAGATAGCAGAAAACCACTCGGAAAAAGAGATATGACTTCGATGAAAGATGGTTCCGGAGGTAACGCTAGTTTGACGGTGAAAAGATTTACATTGAAAAAGTGGAGCTCGAGATGCTGCATTTCTTGAAATGATTTGCCCTGACTAAGCCTGGATCCACCGAAAATTTAGCCGCTCAACTTTGATTTAGACATAGAAAAGGTGCTCTGAACTGGTAGAATGATGTTTGAACACAATTCAAATCTATCAGTTCAAGGAGCACCTTTTAGATGCGAGCATCTGCTAGTGCTTTAGAGTGTTTGATAGTCACCTTTGACGATTCGAACGCAGTTTCCAACAGTGGGTTAATACTCCCTATCACCCTTGCTGAGAGACTTGGCCTTAGGGATCTCTTTGATTTACACATTGACCTAGAGGATCGTCCTGGACGAGCAAATGTTGGCAGAAAAGCTATGGCTATCGTGGCCTCCATTTTGGCCGGTGGTGATTGCATTGATGACACTGCAATCCTTGAAAGCCCAAATGCGCAAGTTATCCTTGGTCAGATAATGCCAGCACCATCCACTCTTGGTGTCTTCTTGCGTAGTTTTGAGACCAGTGACATCGCAGATGTTGAACGAGTTGCAGCTTTGTTGCTAAAACGAGCCTGGCTAGCTGGAGCAGGTCCAGGTGATGAGCCGCTCACCATTGATGTTGATTCCACGATATGTCAGGTATATGGAAACAAAAAAGAAGGAGCTTACTTTGGTTATACCAAAGTAAGGGGGTATCACCCACACCTAGCAGCAGTTGGTAAAACAGGTGACATTCTTGGAATAGTGACACGTGAAGGCAACGCCAATACCGCTCGTGGTGCCGGGGAGTTTGTAACTCAGGTAATCAACAATGCCAGAGCCGCTGGAGCAACTGGTGAAATAACCATGCGTTTTGACTCTGGGTTCTACTCAAGAGCCGTTAGAGACGCAGCTAGTGCGGGTGATGTTCGCTTTTGCATTACAACACGGATGTCCAAGAGACTAAAAGGTATCATCTCCGATATCCAAGAGGATGCCTGGACTTCAATTCCCTACTGGCTTGAAGGTGGAGCTGATGTAGCAGAAGTCAAATATCGCGCATTTGCAAAAGATAGACAAGACGTTCGTCTTATCGTAGGAAGAACAAAGCCTACTCCAGGGTCTCAGCTGGCACTATTTAGAGACTATGACTATCACGCATTTATTACCGATCGACAAGGCGAAACGCTTTTCCTTGAGGCTGATCACCGAGCACATGCCCAGATCGAACTAGTCATCAAGGATCTCAAAGGAGGTTCTAGGTGGAATCATGTTCCATCCAGATACATGAACGCTAATGCCGTTTGGTTGGCTCTGGTCTGGTTAGCTCTGGTCTGGTTAGTTATTGGTGTAACTGCACACAACCTGGCGCGGTGCAACTGCACAAATAGGTGCTATTGCAGAAACTGTAATAACCACACCAAAGCTTCGACGGTGTTACTTTCAGATCGCAGGACATATCACTCGTTCAGCTAGAAAAGTAATACTGCATCTTGAAGAACACTGGCACTATAAGGATAAGTTCTTAGAGGCTCTTGATCGGATCAGAAAGTTTGAGATCGCCATCACCTGAAGATCTGGTTACCTAACACACTGAATATTACTTGAAACAACTGCTCTAGAAGACAAGGGATTAGGTCACTATGGCCAAAATGAGATTTCAGAATCTCAAAAATGACCAAACAGGCTCAATCACAAAGCGAATGGGTCATATTTGGCACTCTGAAACCAGTTACGAGTCATAGACGCTCCGTCAAACCTAAATCAGTTCCGAAAAACCGACTCAGAGTCACACCGAAGGGCTCAAGCTGGTCCAATTCTGTGGATTCAGGCTAAGGAAAAGCCGAGGCTATTCTGGCGAGGGACAAAGGGGTTACAATGATCTCCTCCCTCAGATCGCCTACTCGCAGTAGAACTTATTGATGAAGCTCATAATGCTGGAGCTAGATTACGACTAGCGGTTAAGGAACTCGGTCTGTCACTACGCAGTTACCAGAGGTTCCAAGGCTGAAGGTGCGAATACCCATGACAAGCGTCCCTTTGTCATTAAGGCTAAACCAAGCTTTGCCCTTGATGAATCAGAACGTCAAGAGATATTAGATACGCTCCACAAAGAGGAGTACTCATCACTTCCACCAAGTCAAGTAGTTCCATCTTTAGCTGATAAGGGTATATATCTCGGATCAGAATCTACCTTTTATCGTATTCTTCGAGATAACAAGCAAAACAACCACAGGGGTAGAGCTAAAAAGCAAGTCAAGCGTGGTACACCTAGTCACCTAGCGACTTGTCCACTTGAAATTTGGGTCACGGACATCTCTTGGCTCCGTGGACCAGCTAGTGGTATCTACTACTACCTGTACTTCGTAATGGATCTATATTCAAGAAAGATAGTTGGTTACGAAGTGTATGGATGCGAATCGTCTCAGCAACTTAGCGACGTAGTAAGAAGAGCAACCCTCCTAGAAGGAGGAAGAGCTCCAAAGATATTACATAGTGACAACGGCTCACCGATGAAAGGATCATCTCTACTGGAGCTTTGTTACAAGATGGGAATCACCACCTCTAACTCACGACCTTTCAATATCAGATGACAACCCTCACATCGAGGCGCTCTTTCGTACAACCAAGTACTGGCCAGGTTATCCTTATTCAAGGATTTGAAAGCCTTGCAGATAGTCGGATCTGGGTGGAGAAGTTTGTCAGTTAGTACAACTACCACCACCGCCATAGTGCTCTAAAGTTCGTCACTCCACACGATGTCCACGAAGGTAACCATATGGAGGTACTCTCAAAGCGAGCCGAGCTCTACAAGAGAACAAAGGAACTCAATCCAAAGAGGTGGGTCAACTCCAAAGTGAGAGATTGGAGCCTCACCTGGCGAGAACATGGACCACACCACCGCGAGATAGATCGGTCGTTAGTCAAAGTTTGCCTGCTAGTTCTAAAGTATCTTCAATGACTATTTGACTTAGTTGGTAGTAGCAGCAGAAGAAAACTGTTGGTGAAAGCGGTCAAAGATTGTTGAATTGTGTTTAAACGCTCCGCGTTTATGCACATTTCAATAATCGCTTGCGAAGTGATCATCCACGATGAAATAATCGTTGCGAGAAACCGCGAAATCAGAGAGACTAAAACGGCTCAAAATGGCCAAATGGCCATTAATCTGAAAGCAGGCAAATGCGTCAACTATCCTGACATTCACCGGTACACGAGGTCCCTAATTCTTTGGGTGTGACGGGGGTTGCGATTTGAGCCCAAGTGAGTGTGAATTGTGCAGTTGAGACACCCCTTCGTAATGGTTTGAAACTCCCCAACGGGCCCATAGCGTCGAACAAATCGAGATACGTGCTAAGCGGTGCGACGCTGTAGGTGGGAGCAGCACAAATCTAAACCACGAAGGTGGATATCGGGTAGGTGCAGAGACTTTCGATTCAGTAGCAGAGGTACCAATTATTCCTACGAATAGTTCGGTTGGAAATGTATCAAAAGGGAGCCGAAAGGAGGTAGCTTAGATTGTGTGGAAGTGACAACTTCTTTGGCGGGCTCCGGATTCTTGGGGTTCCACTTCGTGGAGCATCAGATAGAACTGATACCCCAAAGAGAGAGAACCTCTTCCTCCACTTAGAGTCAGTAAAGCTTGAGACACCGGACAATTCAACGATCTCTTCGTGGCTAAGGCCATCAGCAGCTCCAAGAGCAATCTTGGCACGAGTTACGTGAGACTGTGGAGAGGTGGTCTTGCGGATTACACCCTCTAGGAACTTTCTATCGTTGTCTGAAAGAACAACCTTGTAAGCAGGTCGACCGATCTTCTTTTCCATTTTTCTACTAAGTGTAGTGAAATGTACCTCTGTATAGGTAAAACACTACAAATAGGGATTAATTCCTTAATTAAACGAATTTATGACTAGGGAAACTAGAAGAGCTGCGAAGATGGCCATTCTTGACGCTTCACATCCAGTAATTGAAGAATTTATCTGGTGCAAAGCAGTAGAAGAGCACAAAGCTAGGGCGCTCAGGGATGCTGGTTTCGATATGGGAGTTGATGGTAGGGACGGATTTTCAGTCCAGTACCAAGACGCTAACAACTCTGTTCGGGTAACTGATGAATTCATGGAAGCTGTGCTCGAGGACAAGAACTGGGAACTTAGAGCAGTAAAGACAGGTGGATTACTTCGCACCATGCGTGCTCGTGACCTGATGCGTCAGATTGCCCAAGCTGCGTGGGAGTGTGCCGATCCAGGACTTCAGTTCGATACCACAATCAATCACTGGCACACTACGCCAAAAGCTGGACGGATAAATGGTCGAACCCATGTTCAGAATATCTTTCACTTGATAATTCGTCATGCAACCTTGCATCTCTGAATCTGCTGTCTTTTTTGGGTGATGATGGTTCGTTTGATGTCGAGTCCTTCGTTCATGTAAGCCGGTTGGTATTTGCTGCCCAAGATATTCTCATCAATCACAGTGATTACCCAACCGAGGCTATAGCTGAGAACACTCGGTCTTATCGCCAGCTAGGACTGGGCTATGCAAACCTTGGAGCGCTTCTTATGACTTTAGGGTTGCCTTATGACTCAGACAGCGGAAGGGCGCTTGCAGCGACTGTTACGGCACTTATGACCGGAGTTGCTTTTATGACTTCGGCTGAACTTGCAGCACGCCTTGAGCCGTTAACTGGATACTCACGCGACGCCGAATCAGTTCTTCAAGTACTTTATATGCACCGAGAAGCAATGGGGAAGATCGACGAGAAGTTGGTTTCGCCGGAACTTTTCTCATCTGCTACACAAATCTGGGATGACACCCTAGAGATAGCTCGTACCTCTGGCGTTCGCAATGCTCAGGCTACGCTGCTTGCTCCAACTGGAACTATTTCGTTCCTGATGGACTGTGGTACCACTGGAGTCGAACCCGCTTTCTCGCTTGTTTCGTACAAGAAACTGGTTGGTGGTGGAAATATGATCCTCCCTGTACAGTGCGTCGAATCAGCACTTGTGCGCCTCGGCTACAGCGAGTCTGATCGGTAAGCTATTCTCGAGGCAATAGTAAACGGCAGCTCTCTAACGTCAGAGCCGCATCTTCGGCCTGAACATCGTTCGGTTTTCGCGACTGCCGTTGGGGAGAACTCTATTTCAGCGAGCGGCCATATCAAGATGATGAGTGCTGTTCAGCCATTTCTTTCTGGAGCGATTTCAAAGACGGCCAATCTTCCAGAGGAAACAATCGTCGAAGAAGTCGAGGAAACCTACATCGAAGCGTGGGAGCTTGGACTTATGGCCGTAGTTCTTTACCGTGATAACTGCAAGGTTAGCCAACCGCTCTCGAGCACTAAAGATTTAGCAACTCAAGATACGACGTGCGTCATGAATGAAAGAGGTTGTAAATCATGTAGAAGCTGATAACAATCACACTGCAATGCTACATAGATGATGGAGGTAGGCCCTCCGGGATCGCCTTTTGGGAGGAGATTCCAAACCACCGTACGGGGCATTAGCTAAAGACTGTTGTCCAAAGCGGTACGGAAAAGTTAGAGCAATGACTCTTTCAGGTATGAGTTAAGAAGACGAGTGAAAACAAACCACTGACGAAGCGTTCGAAATTGGTATGGATGATGTCGAAACCGAGGGACGTCGAACTTTCGGGACAACTTGGAGACTAACCCAATTAGTGCTCCCCTTGGCTATATGGGGGCATCCGGCGTGTAGGTGGCGTGAGCTTAACATCAGGCGTTTATGTGGAACATGAGAACCCAGTCCTAGACGTTCTTGGCTAAGCCCACATGGGCTAAGCCCAAAGATGAGGAAAAACCTACAAGTTGCAGATCAACAAGAGGGAAAGTACCAAATGCCTATGGATTGGGGGCGGACCATCCCGTAGTAGCTACGAAGTCCTTGTAATGAGGATGGAGCCAAGG
This sequence comes from Acidithrix sp. C25, assembly GCF_904848545.2. Lineage (NCBI taxonomy): Bacteria > Bacillati > Actinomycetota > Acidimicrobiia > Acidimicrobiales > Acidimicrobiaceae > Acidithrix > Acidithrix sp. C25. Next base: position 1,264,832 of record NZ_CAJHCI020000006.1, on the reverse strand, counting down.
GGATGGAGTGAACAGCAGATCTAGTTGTAATTGGCAAATGAACAACTTCTCAAGGTAAAAGTTGAGGGGGAGGGATCAAATGTCAAGACCACGACAAGAAAAAGCTTTTGACAAAAGACAAGTACGTCGTACTTAAAGCATACAAAGAGGCAAAAGCCAATCACAATAGACACAAAGCGAGCACCAGGGATTGATAAGCAGTCCATCTCAGTCTTTGAGATGGATCTAAAGAACAATCTCTACCAACTCTGGAATCGAATGGCTTCTGGAAGTTATTTTCCAGCGGCAACTAGATATGTCGAGATAGACAAGTCAGATGGCGGTAAAAGAATCCTAGGTATTCCAACCGTCAAAGATCGCATCGCCCAAGGGGTAGCTAAAGCCTACATAGAGCCAAGATTGGAAGAGGTCTTCCACGAAGACTCCTATGGTTACAGGCCGAATCGCTCAGCCCATGATGCCATTGAAAAAGCACGCAAGAGATGTTGGAAGTACGATTGGGTCATTGATCTAGATATCAAGGCCTTCTTCGACACAATAGATCATGAACTGCTGCTAAAAGCTGTCTCTATGCACGTATCAGAGCCATGGATAATTCTCTACATCAAACGTTGGTTGAAAGCTCCAATGCAAAACAAAGATGGACAACTAATAGATCGAGAGCAAGGATTACCCCAAGGCGGGGTGATTTCTCCGATTTTGGCGAATCTGTTCTTACATTACGCTTTTGACAAATGGATGGTAAAGAACTTACCCTATGCCCCGTTTGAACGATACGCGGATGACCTTTTGGTACATGTGGAAACAAAGAAACGAGCCGAAGAGATCCTAGAGGCTATAGGTCAGAGAATGACGCAGGTCAAGTTGGAGTTACATCCACAAAAGACCAAAATCGTCTATTGTAAGGACTCCAACCGTAAAGGAGAGTTCGAACAAATACGCTTTGACTTTCTAGGATTTACCTTTGCACCACGCTACGCCCGCAATAAGTTCAAGCAGCAGTTTAACAACTTCCTGCCAGCGGCTTCAGATAAAGCGGTAGAAGAAATGGGCAGAGAACTTAGGCGGTTTCGTATTCACCTCCAAACAGGCCAAACCATAGCCGAACTCGCCAGGCTTTACAACCCGGTGATCTTAGGCTGGATCAACTACTATGGACGCTTCTACAAATCCAGATTAGGCCAACTCCTCCGACGTATCAATATCTATTTGATTAGATGGGCACGCAAAAAGTACAGGCGACTTAGCATACGAGCAAATGCTTGGAAATACCTATCTCAAATAGCCGAACGTGAACCCAATCTTTGGGCTCACTGGTCATTTGGGGTAATACCAAAAGTCGGTTCGCTAGGAGCCGTGTGAATTGAGAGGTTCACGCACGGTTCTGTGAGAGCGGGGAGGGCAAGTTCCTCCCCGCCACTCGACATCAGAAACAGAAACGTGGGAAGCTCTTGCAGCGGAGGCAGAGGCAGAGTGCTCAACTTTGCGCCACCGTGTAGCTGGGCTGGAAGAAGAACTTTCAAAGCCTAAAGTAATCTCTCCAGTTCGCAGTCGCCTTCCTCGTCACCGCAGAAGCCGCACGTATGCTTTCCGTGTTGGTGAAGCAGAAGGATACGTGACAGTAGGGGAGTATGACGACGGACGGCCTGGTGAGTTGTTTGCTAAGGTTTCCAAGCAGGGTTCCACATCGGCCGGAGTCATGGACGCTTTCTCGATAGCCATAAGTCTTGGCCTACAGCATGGTGTACCGCTTGAAACTTATGTTCGCAAGTTCACTAACATGCGCTTTGAGCCAGCAGGGATGACTGACGATCCCGATCTTCGGATTGCCTCGTCTTTGGTTGACTGCATCTTCAGGCGTGTGGCTATTGATTAGCTTGACTCTGGCACTCGCTCAGAGCTTGGGATTCATAGCTCAGAGGAACGTCAAACCATGGTTGAGCCTCCATATACATCTATGAACGGCGACTCAGTAGGTAGTTCATTCCCCGAGCTTGACGGCAATCCCACGGAAGTTGAACTTAGAATGCGACTTGGACACTATTCCGCCGATGCTAAAGCTTTGGGGTCGCCTCTAAAGGAACAGGTTTCCATAGATGAGCATCCTTATAGTAGGATCGTTGATGCGCCACTGTGTTATGAATGTGGAACATCAATGATGAAAACGGGATCTTGCTGGTGTTGTCCTGGGTGCAGCAGCTCAGGGGGGTGTTCCTAAAACCCCTGGTAGACTGCACTATTATAGGATTAGGTGCAACATTTCAAGGGTGTTCGGCGCAAGCTGGGCACCCTTGTTGTATTCGGTTGTGATGCCACGCCTACTTGACATATCAACTTCACAACTTCACAACATAAAAACACTTACTTACTTTAACGCTCTCGGTATATGCTTGGCAGCCTCACAGCGGATGAATCAGAGGGCTTACATGCCTATTTCGGAATGTAAAGTCGGTAAACATTCATGTCTAGCCTGATTGACTTTACGTGTATTGTTGGCTAGACTAACCATATGGTTGCAGAAGAATCCTCTCGCAAAATGGTTAAAGAGTTCAAAGCAGCCAAATGGACAGCATTGTGGACCGACGGTAGTCACACGATGTATGGATGCTCCAGTGGCCAGCATCATTTCACACTCCCGGACGGTCACAAAACGATCTCCCCTGGTGTCGTTCACAATGCGCGTAAGGCAATCGCGGGTTGTACCTGCCATACAGATAGATAGGACAACAAATGACCAAACACACCTACAAAGCAACAGTTGCCAGAGAGGGCCGTTGGTGGATGGTCAGCATCCCCGAGATCGGCGGGTTGACACAAGCACGACGTCTCAGCGAAGCCGGAACAATGGCGAGCTCACTGATCGCGATCACTCTAGACGTTCCATCCGATAGTTTCAATGTTGACATAGAAATAGGGAAGGTTGGGACGGTGGAGGTAGCTGAACGAACTGCCCGACTGCGGTCTACCCGAGAGACTGCAATACGACTCGAACGTGAAGTGCAGACCGATGCCGAAAGTCTCGCTCACGACCTGGCCAATGAGGGCCTTTCTCTACGGGATATTGGCGATATTCTCGGCATCTCGTATCAGAGAGTTCACCAACTGATAGCTCGCTAGGTGTCGCGATACACGTCCACGAGGAAAATTGCGGTATTGATGGTAGATATGTCGTCTAACACTTTAATTTTGATAGCTCACCCAAATGGACTTCCAATGAATTGAACTGTCTGTGAATCTATCTGTCCACCGACACTAGGGGCTGAAGGCATTTGCAAGACATTTATTGCAGAGCGGAAAGATGGTGCCGTCCCAGCGACCACTAACGCAATCTTGTTTGTGGTTGGATCGAGCATTACCCCATAGCTGTTGTTATTGATCTGCAACCTGGTGGTCTGTTTGTGGGTCTTCGGATTGGTTGTGGTCACATAACTACCAAACAGAATGATGTCACCAGCGAGAGGCTTTGAGGTGGATATCAGGTCTTGTTTCATCTGCGACGGGGCGGAGGGGATTACGATTCCGTCATAGTTGCCCATAATTGTTGGAAGCGCATCGAAACACGACGTGTGTAGCGCCGACTGACAACTATTCCCAGAGAGTAACGCCATCCAGAGCGCACTACGTTGACGTAACTGATTCACGCTCCCGCTCGCCCCTGGCGCTAGTCCTGTAACTGACATGCTGGACGAGCCAGATATAGTTCCACTGCTGTATCTAGCAGCATTTGAAAGTACATCTAAGACGTACCGAGCTGGATTATCAGAAGAATGGGCAAATATGGAGTCGTTGTAGACCACCGTCGGTTTCCCATTTACATTTTTGTAGCTAACGCCATTCCATCCAGCGTTGTATGTCCATAAAGCTAATTTTGGGTTGGTCAATATACCACTAGTGCATAACGGCGAATGTCAGGATAGTTGACGCATTTGCCTTCTTTCAGATTGATGGTTAATTGGCCATTTTGAGCCGTTTTTGACTCTCTGATTTCGCGGTTTCTCGCAACGGTTATTTCATCGTGGACGATCGGTTCGCAAGCGATTATTGAAATGTGCATAAACGCGGAGCGTTTAAACACAATCGATTGATCTCCGCCCACAGCCTCAACAGCTAGCTACTACTGAATGGTAAAAAGCTCTAGGGATCTCTCCTGGAATAGCTATTATGTAGAACAACCCGATCCAAAACTCACATCAATTTTGGACCAACAAATGGGGACCCGTCAGGTGCAATTAGTCGAGATCGCCATAATCGAGGACTATTCGCATAACACTCTGAAATGCTCCAATGAGCCCTTTTAATTTCTTGTAAGGTGTGTTAATCTTCTCATGACATGCTTACACCCGAGGAACTCGCCACTATTGAAGCATTCATGGCGAAGACTGAAAACATCGACGAATATAAGCGGGCGCTGGCAGTTCTCACCCTTGAAGATGGGAGTCCCCTCAACAGGACAGGCCTCTCTGTCAAGCATGTACAGCGAATTCGACGGTCATTCCGCAGCGTTGGCACTGAGGCATTCAAGGACAAGCGCCATAACAACGCTCCGGTACTTCTCTCAAAGTCTCAAAGAGATGAAGTGGCAATCATGCTCACGACTACAACTCCCAATGACCACGGCTATAGCAGTTCCCCGTTTTGGTCAACACGGATCCTGGCTACAGTACTCAAGCGCAGATACGGTGTTCTCTATGCCTCTAGGACTAGCTATTACGTTCTGTTTCGGGAAAGTAAGTTCAGCTTCCATCTGCCGGGCAAACAGTGATACGCCCCGGAAATCTTGGAGACTCCTAGTCTTTCAGTTAAGGAGTCATCATTATGGCAAGAGTAAAGAAGTATTCACCCGAAGTTCGTGATCGAGCAATACGAATGGTCACGGACCATCGAGGTGAGTATCCCCCACAGTGGGCAGCTATTCAATCTGTTGCTCAGAAGCTGTAAATGACGCCCGAGACGCTACGTACTTGGGTACGTCAGGCTTCGATAGATGTCGGTGAGACTAAAGGAACAACTACTCAATGAGAGAGAGCGCACCCGTCAACTAGAGCGAGAAGTCGTAGAGCTTCGTAGAGCTAATGAGATTTTACGTGCGGCCTCGATTTTCTTTGCGACCGAGTTGGACGGTCAAAGCGCGAAGCGAAGCAAGTAATTGCTTTTATAGATTGCAATAAGCAAAAGTGGGGAGTCCAGCCGATCTGTAGGGTCTTACAGTTCGCTTCCTCGACTTATTACTCTAATAAATCACGAGTTGCCTCAGTGAGATCTATTCGTGATAAATCTCTCAAGACGAAGATAAGTAAAATTCACAAGGACAACTACTTTCGTATATGGGCTTAGAAAGCTCTGGTGTGCGCTTAAGCGCGAAGGTATCGACATCGCGCGCTGCACAACAGAGCGTTTGATGGCTGAGCTCGGTATTTCTGGGGTGAGACGTGGTAAGACTTACGTCGTAACCACCGTCGCGAATGAGCTCGTAGAACGCCCGAAAGACCTGGTAAACAGGAACTTTACGTCTAATGAGCCAAACAACTTGTGGGTGGCGGATATCACCTACGTCAAGACAAAGATTGGCTGGGCCTACGTTGCCTTCGTTACAGACGTATTTTCAAGGACGATCCTAGGATGGAAGGTATCGCCATCGCTTAAGGCAAACTTGGCAACCGATGCCCTTGAGATGGCTATTCACCAAAGAGCGGTGTCGCCAGGCCTTGTACACCATAGCGATTATGCCGAGGTTTTCATTAAGCCGAGGAATCTAAATTTTCCCTGGACGTGAGAGGTTTGTTGACTAATTCCTCGGCTTAATGTTCCTGCTGATTATCGTTATATTCAGTCTCGCCTATATGTTTTTACGAAAGGGAAGAATGTAGATGCTAAGGCCGCGCGAATCGACATTACGCCGTTAGGGACCGAGTGCACCTCGAAGATGAAGACTTCAGCAACGATATCCCCGCCGAGAACATCCTCACCAAGGATGGACTTCTGGTTCCACATAGCCCACACTAATACCGAAATATTGAGCCGAGAAATTGTTCAGTAAGCCACGACTACGCTGGTAGAACTATAATTTCTCGGCTCAATGAAAACCTCGGCTTAATCGGTATTAAACCGAATTCGGTTTAATACCGATCGCGGAGTACAGTACCTATCTGTTAGATATTCCCAACGCCTAATTGATGTCGGCATTACCGCCTCAGTGGGTTCCAAAGGCGATTCTTATGACAATGCCCTGGCTGAGACGACAAATGGCATCTATAAGGCAGAGTTGGTGAATCCTCATGGGCCCTTCTTTGACGTCGATGAACTTGAGTGGGCGACACTTGGCTATATCGACTGGTTCAATAATCGAAGGCTCCATGGCTCAATTGGAATGATTCCACCAGTTGAGTTTGAAGATAACCACCATAGTTCCTCTTGTGATAACAAAGTGGCATAGCCAAGCTAGCTTTTTCTGCTTTTTATAACCATCAGGTCGACTCATCGAATCAATTGTTAGCCCATCTTTCCGAAAATCAACCTATTCTCCCAGCTATTTGAGTATGTGGTCTTACGTTGGGACACTACAAATGCGTCGCAATGGTCTTTATCCGTTTAAGGGGATCACTAACTCCTAAGAGACGGTAGATCTCTTTGTGAACCGGCTCAGAAACACCACTAGTGCGGATGTGATAGACGACGCCTTTATCTGATGTAAGAACTATGGTGGCTCGGCGGTGACTGTTGAGTTGCTCTTTGATGGTTGACCATCTTCTCTTATCGTTATTTTGCCTCAAGGTCAGCTCAATAGCACTAAGGAGGTGATAGGCAAGTACTGAGATGAAGAGGTGAGCAGCAGTTCGGCTAGCTAGTTGATGATAGACCGGTCGAAGTCCAAGATCACTCTTGAGGGATCTAAAGGCATCTTCTACTTTAGTGAGAGTCGTATAGATATTCCAGATCTCACCTGCATCTAGCTCGCTATGGCTGGTGTCTATGACGTAGGCTCCTTGGAGATTATCATCTTTGGCTTTAGTGGGTTTTTCTGTAATAGTGAGATTGATTACTTTGTCAAAGCGTCTCTTTTTGATGATCTTGCCATGGTCTTGATGATATTCAAGGGATATCTCGTATTTGGAAGCAATACTTGGGTACTTGGCCTTGATGCGTCCGATACGCTCTGAGACAACTGTGGTCTTAGATATAGAACCCTTTGTGATTGAGGTATTCAACGAAGTGATATCTACTAAGAATCTCTCGTTAGCTTGACTAGAGATCGCTGATTCCTTCTTGGATCTCCCCAAAGAACGACACAACACCACGGTTGTGGTGTTGTTGTTGGAGGAAGAGGAGGAGATGGAGATGGAGGAGGAGATGGAGGAGGAGATGGAGGAGGAGATGGAGGTGGCGTTAGTATCAGTGTCGGTGGTGTTGCTGTTGGTGATTTTGGTGTCATCGGTGCCGGTATTCTTGCCGGTGACACCATTACGGATATAGTCGTCAGTGCCGGTGCTGCTGTCGCTCTTGATGATACTGTTGCTAGTGTTGCCGGAGGTGGTGTAACTGTTATTGTCGTCAGTGCCGGTGTCTTCTTCTAGCGTTTGCACTTGTCCTTGTACTTGTGTTTTCACTTGTCCTTGTGGCTTTTGTGGTTCCACTTGGAGCTTTTTCACCAGTACTGGGGATCCTTGGGCATCGTAGATCTCGGTGAAGCCTTCCATCTCCATGAAATGGCTTCGATAGAGGCTCTTTTTGTTAGCTCTCTCAATTACTACGTAGTTGAGATTGCGCTTAATGAGAAGTTCTAGGTTTGCCTTGGTAGCAATTCCCCTATCCATCACAATGGTAGGAACAACATCCCCAAAGAGAGATCCATCCGATAGAGACTCCAAGGCATCAAGTACGCTAATGAGAGTTCTAGGCTCAGAGGTATTGCCCTCATGTATCTCTGAGTAGATGGGTAGTCCCCGGTGATCAACAAGTAGTGCCAGAGAAACTAATGTGCAATCAAAACGCTTCTCTTTGGAATGTCCATGTTTAGCTAGGGAGTTCCCCTTAGTAGAACCTTCGAAGTAGGTGTTGGTTAGATCAAAGAGAAAGAGCCTGGTATTCGTCCTAAAGAGATCAGAGCTAGCTTTATAGAGTGCTGGCTCTATGACGGCTTTAGCGTCATAGAGCTTATCTGCAATTGCATAGACCTTATCCTTGTGAAACTTAGAGAGATCGATACCACATATCTCAGGTAATGAAGAGTTGGAGTTGATATAAGAATAGGTCTTTCGATCAGATCCAGGATGAATAAGACGAGCTATTATCGTTGCCTTGGCAATGCCAAGAGATTCACCCGATAGACCTGCACTCTCTAGGATCTTATCGAAGCTAAGAGCTTCATAGAACGAGTTTCCTATGAGTTCTGGACCGATACTTCTACTATTGATAGTCTTAGCACTAGAGAGATCCACCATCTCAAGGTCAGCCTCAGTAGCTCTTGTTTCTTTAGCGGCTGCAACTTCGGAACGAATTGCATACTTAGTGATTGCCAGATCGGCGTATCTGGCAATAATAGGATCTGATTCAAAGAGTGAGGTTACTCCAGAGAGTCTCTGGGCAATTGCATTGGCCAGAGCTGGCCACAATGACTTATCCAGGTCCAGTTCGGTCAAGGTCATTACTATACGTTGACGGGGACCTTTTTCACAGCGGTAGGACTCAACGAGTTGGTACTTACTGTAGCTAACGCCGGTCTTTTTATTAACTGTTGGAGTTTCACGGATAAACACAACAACACAATAGCACCATGTCAGAGCTAATGCAAGTCATAATCAACACTACTCAAAAATTAGGACACTACATTCGCGACCCAAAAAGACCTAATACCCATCTACCAGGGCATCTATAAATGACACAAGTCGAAAATCCTCAAAAATCCCCTCAAAAGGAGCCAATTGGGGCGATTTTTCGGGAAATCTGCGAAAGAAGGGTTAGGCTTTGCCATGAATAACCATGACAAGGCTAACAATTGCAACCGGTTATCGACACCTCAATCCCACACCTACTAGTGGGCTGCAAGTTGCAGCCCACTAGTAGGTGTACTTCGCGTTGTCATAAAAGACCCAAGTTCTCTCTCACATCTTTTCTGCCCAATCCCAGTGGAGTCAATATGACCGAGGTTGATAACCACGGCGCTTGAAGCCTAGGTGATCTCGAAGGTGCGCTTCATCGACGATGAGCCACAAGCACTGACCAGTCAGAAACCCGCCATGGCTATTGGAAGTAATAACGTAACCCTGGTCGGTAATTCCCATTCGTTACAATAGCGTTACGATATGACTATGGTCATATGCGCGTGGTGCTGCAGTACCTTTATGGCTTCGAGACGGCGTAAGTATCACAGCGACGCCTGTCGCCAGGCGGCTTATCGAGCCCGCCATGGCGTCAAAGCTGCTGTGTCTGATCCCTCCGATACCCGGCGGATGCAAGTCGTCTATGAGTGTCCCCGCTGCGAGAGTCGCTACCTCGGTATTTTAAAGATACCCAGAATGCAACCTTTTGTGTACCCGTATTGGAACGGGTGGTCCTTGTCCTCATTGTGACGAACCAGTCGCCCACGTCGATCTCGATAACTAACCTTCCATCGTTAAATCCAGAGCTCCATCAAAGTTCCCGTAGGTATTTTGATGTACCCAGCATTTCAAGTCAACTATCACCACAAATGCTTCTGTTGTGATTGTGGATTTGTTTGTTACAAAGTTGGTGGTAGTGAGAGATGTCCTAAATAGTAAAGAACCAGCCATATTTTAAAGATTTAATCTAAACAACCAGTTCGCCAGACAGCTCAAATTCCATCAAATATCGTGCTTTTAGGGGTATTGACATCCGTCTCTGCTACGCTAATGCGTACCCAAGAGAACCGATTGGTTCTCAGATAATGGAGTCTCCATTAAACCCGGGGCGTATCAGAAGTCAGCCTGATTGCAGTGCTGAGGTAAATTTGCGAATTTCGCCCCCCAATTCATGCAATCTGTCAGTCAGATGTCGCTTTGGGCGAGTGCTAGTCGGAACAGGATCTTGGAGTGTGGTTATCTATAGGTCAGAGACAGCAAAGATTGCCTTTTCGGCTATGGAAATTTGTCTATTATGCCAAGATGTCAGATATTTAAGGATTTGATAATAATTTCCTCCTAAGAATAGATAAATGCTAAAGAATGCTAAGCGTCATCACAAAAGTTCAATTGTGCTTCGAAGTTCTGGCTCGTTGCTATTGGGGGCGATTCTCGCCAGCTGCGGTAGTGCTGGGGTATCTTCGACTTCGGCGACCACAGGCGGGCAAAGTCTCACTCCCGTCTCGACACTTGCGCCTGCTACTACCTCAAGTGGGCCATTTAGCAACCCAGCCTCGACGCTTGCGCCAACGAACGCTCCTATCAGTGGAGTACTGCCCTTGGGTGATGGCAAGGTTCTCTATGGATCGTCTCAAGTTGGCTATATTGATGCTTGTGGAACGCTTCGTAACAACACCAGGAGAGTCCATGGGGGTCCTTGGATCAATTATTCAAATTCCACATGGACGCCCTCTCAAAAGGTAGCAGTGCAAGGGGCGAACTACTATCCAAATGCTTACTTTAATGTGAGCGTATCTAATGGAACTCGCACTATCGCGACGGATTCAGTACCCGTTGGCATGCCGGTCGGCAACTTTCCGATCTCGCCGAACGATCCTGCTTATCAGTACGACACAAATCCAAACCACATCGTGCCTAAAGCCCTTTCTATAACGGTGCCCGCGTCTCCAACTGTGGCGCAATCTCCTTCATGTCTACCTATGGGGGCTATTGGGGTTTTGACTAATGGCGTGATGCTGTTCAATGCCCTTGATGCCGGATCGCTCGATGCGGTTGCTCATGAAACTCAAGATAGCTGCGGTGGTCATCCTGACCATTTTGGCACTTATCACTATCACGATATTTCTCCGTGCATCCTAGCTAAGGCTACAGGGCAGTCGACATTGGTTGGCTATGCTCTTGATGGGTTTGGCATCTATGTAGAGCGCAACGCAAACGGCTCTCTGGTCACAAATTCCCAATTAGACGCATGTCACGGGCGGGTATCGCCGGTCCTATGGGATGGAAAGACTGTCAACATGTACCACTATGATGCTACAAGCGCATACCCATATACCATTGGCTGCTTTGTCGGAACGGTTACTCCAACAGCGGCGATATCGATCGGAGATCCACTTCCTGCCTTTAGCCAAAGGCAAGGCTAGGTAGGGTTCCGCTAGTTGATCCTGTATTGAAATAGGTGACCACTGTGAACTGGTTTGTCTTTTGCAGGAGATCCAAAGCCGCCAAGTAGACCGAACTCCAGAGACCGTACATATGGTAAGACCAAGGTAAATGCAAGAATTGCTAAACGTATCTTTGAAGACCGGTCTAGATCACATACGCCAAGGCGAAGTTGATTCTCAGTGATTCTCCTCGAAGATATCGGTGGCTGTTAGTCCTTTTTTAGTTGCGACGTCATCATTATGCCAACTCCATCGGCGCCCAGGGCGGTTGTGCTTTTGGGATCCGCGCATCATCCTTTGTCTCGTTGAAACCATCTTTAATCTTCAGCCATTATCGTGAATACAATGGAGATTCCAACTCGAATGAGAATGGCACGTCTCTCGACACTTACCTATTTTTACATAAATGGTTTTATCCTTGGTGTCTGGGTGATTCAAATTCCAACGGTTGCCATTCGAAGCAAGGTGAACCCTGCGACTCTTGGGTGGTTACTTTTGTGCCTTGGGGTAGGTGCGCTTGTGAGCATGGCTGTGGTTGGCAAGTTTGCAGATAGATTAAGCGCCCGGCTGATTGTGCCAACGAGTGCGTTTGGCTGTGCGATGGCGCTATTTTTTCCACTGCGCGCATCCAACTGGTGGGAGCTAGCCATAGTTCTATTTAGTCTTGGAATTAGCGTTGGCGCTTTGGATATCTCTATGAATACCCATGCCATTGAGGTGGAAAGAAGCTATCGTCGCCCCATCATGTCTTCCTTTCACGCCACCTTTTCGATAGGGGGATTTTCCTCGTCAATCTACTCATCTCAGCTAGCAACATACAATGTCTCTCCTGATGTTATCGTAGATATCGCTGTGGTTTTGAGTGCATTGGCCAGCGTTATCGGGGTCTTAGGCCTTTTGAAAAAAGATGCAGTTTCCAAGGAAGCTAGATCCAAAGTGATCCGTAGTACCTGGAAGAACGTGCCTCGCGAGATTCGAATCTTTGCGGTCGTTGCATTGGCAGTAATGGTAAGCGAGGGGATTGCCAATGACTGGAGTTCGCTTTATATGCAAAGCATTCGCCACGCTCCAGCTAATCAAATACCCTATGCCTACGGAGCATTTGCTGCAACGATGACTATTGGTCGGGCAATCTCTGATCGCTTGGCTAAGCCTGGATCCACCGAAAATTTAGCCGCTCAACTTTGATTTTGGTATAGAAAAGGTGCTCTGAACTGGTAGAATGATGTTTGAACACAATTCAAATCTATCAGTTCAAGGAGCACCTTTTAGATGCGAGCATCTGCTAGTGCTTTAGAGTGTTTGATAGTCACCTTTGACGATTCGAACGCAGTTTCCAACAGTGGGTTAATACTCCCTATCACCCTTGCTGAGAGACTTGGCCTTAGGGATCTCTTTGATTTACACATTGACCTAGAGGATCGTCCTGGACGAGCAAATGTTGGCAGAAAAGCTATGGCTATCGTGGCCTCCATTTTGGCCGGTGGTGATTGCATTGATGACACTGCAATCCTTGAAAGCCCAAATGCGCAAGTTATCCTTGGTCAGATAATGCCAGCACCATCCACTCTTGGTGTCTTCTTGCGTAGTTTTGAGACCAGTGACATCGCAGATGTTGAACGAGTTGCAGCTTTGTTGCTAAAACGAGCCTGGCTAGCTGGAGCAGGTCCAGGTGATGAGCCGCTCACCATTGATGTTGATTCCACGATATGTCAGGTATATGGAAACAAAAAAGAAGGAGCTTACTTTGGTTATACCAAAGTAAGGGGGTATCACCCACACCTAGCAGCAGTTGGTAAAACAGGTGACATTCTTGGAATAGTGACACGTGAAGGCAACGCCAATACCGCTCGTGGTGCCGGGGAGTTTGTAACTCAGGTAATCAACAATGCCAGAGCCGCTGGAGCAACTGGTGAAATAACCATGCGTTTTGACTCTGGGTTCTACTCAAGAGCCGTTAGAGACGCAGCTAGTGCGGGTGATGTTCGCTTTTGCATTACAACACGGATGTCCAAGAGACTAAAAGGTATCATCTCCGATATCCAAGAGGATGCCTGGACTTCAATTCCCTACTGGCTTGAAGGTGGAGCTGATGTAGCAGAAGTGAAATATCGCGCATTTGCAAAAGATAGACAAGACGTTCGTCTTATCGTAGGAAGAACAAAGCCTACTCCAGGGTCTCAGCTGGCACTATTTAGAGACTATGACTATCACGCATTTATTACCGATCGACAAGGCGAAACGCTTTTCCTTGAGGCTGATCACCGAGCACATGCCCAGATCGAACTAGTCATCAAGGATCTCAAAGGAGGTTCGGGTTGGAAACATGTTCCATCCAGATACATGAACGCTAATGCCGTTTGGTTGGCTCTGGTCTAATTAGCCATTGGTGCAATTGCACACAACCTGGCACGGTTCACTGCACAACCCGACACGGTGCAACTGCACAACCCGACACGGTGCAACTGCACACAACCGGGCACGAATAGGTGCTATTGCAGAAACTGTTATCACCACACCAAAGCTTCGACGGTGTTACTTTCAGATCGCAGGACATATCACTCGTTCAGCTAGAAAAGTAATACTGCATCTTGAAGAACACTGGCACTATAAGGATAAGTTCTTAGAGGCTCTTGATCGGATCAGAAAGTTTGAGATCGCCATCACCTGAACATCTGGTTACCTAACACGCTGAATATTACTTGAAGGAACTGCTCTAGAAGACAAGGGATTAGGTCACTATACCCAAAATGAGATTTCACAATCTCAAAAATGACCAAACAGGCTCAATTACAAAGGGAATAGGTCATATTTGGCTCTCTGAAACCAGATTTAAGCCATAGACCCTCCGTCAAACCTAAATCAGTTCCGAAAAACCGACTTGAAGTCACACCGAGGGGCTCAAGCTGGTCCATTTCTGTGGATTCAGGGTAAATTGATCGAAGTTACACTTTGGACATCTAAATCCGTCATAGCATAAGCAATTTGATCAAATGATCTTCACATGCCGCCTCTGAAGCGAAGCGTACCATAAAGCCTGAGAGATCCACCATGCCTCCTTTATCGAACATCTGTTCTACTAAAGATTAGCTCCAATCTGGTCTCGGTGGAGGCGAAACTTACGAAACTTGATAAGTATGTTTGATAAAGCTCGATGTGGATTGCCGGGTGCTTTTATCTGTGAACATCGATGGGGATTGGAACTAGTATTCCCTTCCACTAAACAAGATACATGTTATGCCACTCCAAGATCGAACTTGTTCCAGCGAAAAACGACTGGTGCAGCATTGAATTCCTCAACACCTTTCAGAATGCGTTCCTTTAGTTCATCTGTGGAATCAACCCGTATGTGGCGAAGGAAGGTTCTACTCATTTTGGAAAAGACAGATTCGATGAGGTTGAGCCAGGAGCCATGCTTGGGCGTATGAACGTATTCGAAGCGCCCAGGCCGGCTGGCAAGGTAGACCATAGTCTCTTTTGAAATATGGGCTGAATGATTGTCTAATACGACACGGATAGTTGCCTCTTCTGGGTAGTACTCATCGAGCGTCTTTAGCAGTCCGATAAATTCGACACTCCGGTGGCGGTCCTCCACATTGGCAAAGATATGGCCTGAATGCAGGTCGATCCCGGCCAGGATCGACACGGTGCCATGACGGACATATTCATAATCACGCCCTATCGTTGGTGCCTTACCGGGCACCGGTGGCAGATCGGGTGCCGTAAGTCCAACGGCTTGGACTCCCGGCTTCTCATCGACGCTGACGCTATAGATCGGACTTGTTCTTCCGGTTTGAACTTCGCCTTCAGCGTAGATAGACACCTCGGAATAGACCATCAGGACCTCCTGTATCTTGCGGTCGAACTCTGGATCACGTTTTTCCAAGTAATAGCGAATCTTGTGGGGCTTGATCTCGTTCTCGTCCAGGATGCGCCATATTGTGCTCTTGCCCGCCTTTGCTAGACGTGGGAATCCAGCAGCATCGGCATTTCCAGACACAAACCCAGCAAGTCCAGATATCGACCACAGCTCTGCGGCAAGTCCATGATCTACTGGTTTGGTACAGGCAATGGCTACCACCCAGGCTTTGGCCTCATCTGTAATCTCTGGTTCATAGGGACGGTGGTAGGTATCTTTTAGTCCCATCAACACGCCTTTTGCAAGTGCTTTATCGATGCACTTGTAAACCATCGGGCGGCCCACTCCAATCTGGCGTGCCAATTCGGAGATCGGTGTGCCTTCTGCATAGCCAAGCAGAACCTTGGCCCTTTCAACCTCACGTAGCGTAGCTGTTCGCGACCCAGCCAGATCTTTTAGCATTGACTGCTGATCTTGGGTAAGCACCAGAGGTGGTCGTTGTGTCTTCCGTGCCATGATTGCCTCCTTATAGAGTTCAATATAATCATGGCACAAATTGTTATCTATGTAAT
The DNA here is from genome assembly GCF_904848545.2 of Acidithrix sp. C25. Lineage (NCBI taxonomy): Bacteria > Bacillati > Actinomycetota > Acidimicrobiia > Acidimicrobiales > Acidimicrobiaceae > Acidithrix > Acidithrix sp. C25. The sequence goes on along the minus strand of NZ_CAJHCI020000006.1, from coordinate 1,249,141 downwards.
GCTATTAGCGGAACGAAATTATAGGGCGCTGGGACCCTACTCTCCCCATTCGAATAAGAGCCCCAAATAAGCACCCCAAAAAATAACCATGACGAGAGAAGATCTTGAACGAACTGATGATTGTTTGGTGTTATTGAACCTAAATCAGGCGTGGTTTTCCAACCGGACTTGTAACGGCGACTGGGATTAAGGAATATCTCTTTAGTTCTTCAGTTTGATATGATTGGTTTGATCGGACCCATGACCGACAGATAAGGGAGGTCGAAGATGACAGCGACCCTGAAGATGACGCATAAATCCATCGGGGCGGAAGTTAGAAGGGGTACCTATGATATTTTAGTCGATGGCCGACTGGCGGGATTGGTTAAAATGAATGCAACCACAGAGATTAAAATCGTCCCCGGACCCCACAGCTTGCAACTTCGCAATGGTCGAAATTCCAGCCGCGTTCAGAAGTTTGAGGCTGCCGAGAGTCAAACCGTCTCTTATCGATGCACCGGCAAGAGCTTTCTCCCTATCTTCCTTGCATCTTTTGTCATCTCCGATTTGGCCCTTCAGCTACGTCGTGTCGATGATGGCCACTCTCAATTGTGAAGCTTTTGCTAGTGGGTATTTAGCCATTAGTGCTGAATTGGATGACCCGGACCTAATTCTTCCTAACTGCGACCCCCAAGTTCTTTTTTTCATCTTCATATCGGGTGATTTTGACTCCTTTATATCTTTCGATAACCCCAATGGCTGGTAGGACCCTCCTTGTTTATTTGCCAAGCTGTCCAAGGGGTGCCAACACCAGAGTGCTCTTGTGGTCGAGCTCTAAAATATGGCTTTGTGGGAGATACTTAAATTGGAGAGGTCGAGGCCTACTGCCCCTTGCTATGCCTGACTAGTGGACCTTGGCAATCGTTGACAATCATTTGAAGGAGACTTCCTTGGGAGTTGGCGAACTTACCCTTGATCCACTACACGGCCGTCAAATGCTATTGTTATTTTATTCGCATCATCTCCTTGCTTCCTAGCGCGACAAACATAATCGCTGATCTAGGGATGCTTAGCTCATTAGTTGGCATCTCAGAGGATTGCAATTGGCCGCCTGAGATCATGGATAAACCCTTAGTAGCAAGAGTTCAGATCGATGTATCCAAATTGACGAGCCTGGAAATAGATAGGCTGTAAATGCGTCAGCATCCAAAGGCCACTCGATATACGCAGTGGACGCAGATTTATTAGCGGAGCTCAAATCCGATCTCGTGATCACTCAAGACCTCTGCGAAGTTTGCGCTGTCTTTAGCGGCGATCTTATAACTGCATGTCCGATCGGTATTGAGATATTTTCGATGAACCCAAGAGCCATGGAAGATGTAATTACAAGTGTAATCTCGCTAGCGCGGCGTCTAGGCGTCCCAGAGCGCGGCGAAGTAGTTGCTTAGGAAATCCAAACGTTTGGATTTCCAGCGGTCGACTTTCTCTTCTTCTTATAGGGTACTTTCAAACCGGCTTGTCGCCAAAGAGACCTTACCTTTTTGATATTGACATGGTATCCCTTGTCTATGACGTAGCGATATGCTCTTTTGTAACCTTGAGCTTTGTGTTCTAGGACAAACGTTCTAAGGAGTTGCGTGATCTCTTCGTCTAGATCTGCACTTTTGCGTTCAGGTGCTACGGTACGCTGCGTAGAACGATTTTGACTTGCTACTTTGCAGGCTCGTCTCTTTAGAAACCCCGAATCGTATCTGTAGTTTGTGAACTACCATACGACGACGATTCGGGGTTAGAAATTTCTTATCGTCACCTCCTTGAGCATGGAGACATCAAGAGTTAGGTCGGCAACGATGCTCTTTAGACGACGGTTCTTTAGATTCAAGTTCAATGAGTAAGCTTTACTTTGGTTCCTTTCAATGCAGCGTAGGTACTCTTCCATCGGTACCAGGTTGTCTCGGTAACTCCAAAGCTGCGGGCAACTTCACTTATGGTTGCACCGTCATTTAGCATCTTGTCCCCTTCGGCGATCTTCTTGCGCACCTGTTCTGGGGTATGCCTTTTGGACTTCACAATAATTTCCTCCATCTACATTATGGATACAAAGCTCACATTAGTAGCGGATCAATTAAATGGGAGCCTTCCACTGGTCTTTTATTTCGGTTGCATTTTGTTCGATTTCACTGGGTGATTTCCATGTAGAAGGCCTCAAGAAGGAAGTTCCGTACTCCGTTGTCGACGCAATAGATGAATGTTCCTAGTGTTCCCCTAGAGAGCAGAACCTTGTAAATATTTAGGACAAGATCGAGGTGATATCGGTCGTCATAGCTTTCATTTAGGAAGTTGTTGTTTTCTTTGGACTTCCTATCGTGATAATTTTCTTTTATGAATCGAAACTGATAGCTTGTTGGATCGAAGGCTATCTCTGGCGCGAAGATGACGCCAGCGTAATTTAAGTCGTAACCCTGAACTGTGTGAATAGAACCGACCTCGTCGCATCCAATGACGGACTCAATCCAGTCGGTTTGCTTTCGATTCCACTTGAGGTGTATGCCGTCGATTTTGATATCAAAAAGTTTCGAGTCTCTCTTACTTAAGTGTTTGTAGCCAAAACCAGATGTGAGCCGACAACGTCCATTTGACATTTCGAGGCGATTTAGATCTTCAATCATCTTTGCAAGATCGCAGTAGATCCTCAAATCGTAGCCTATTAATTTCTGGCGGCTCTCTCTACTTGGCGTGGGTACAAGGACCTTTTGGAGGTGTTCGAGGTATTTGGCCCCTCCCGTTCCAAGCCTTTCTTGTTTTAAGAGGAGAAAGTTGGCCTTATTTGCCTTGGCTTTTTCGATCATGCTGCTCTGGTACTCGAGCGAGAGATCAGAGGGACGGACTCTTTGTGTTGGATCCATGAAGGTTATTTGGATATCGGATTTTTCTGTCATCCAATCCATCTCAGTTTTTGAATAATCGTCGAACCCATAAAGCTTGATATTGATCTGGCTGATGAGTGTATTGTAAACACCCATCATGTGACTCGCTCTTTTTCGAAGTCGGTGTCCTTCGTCGATCAGTGCTACATCGAAGTGGTCGTCGCAATTTGCAATATCTAGGGGTGAAAAGATAGGGAGATTTTGAAGCCCTGGGATGCTTTCGAAAGCTTTCTTGACAGTCGCTCGAAATGATTGCTGTGGAATAACAACTGCCACCTTCAGTTCGCGACCTCGGGATTTGATTGCGTCACCGAGACCGATCATGTCAGTCCAGGGGCCATATTCATCGATTTCATCAATTTCTTGCTGGTCTTCGTTCGCGTCTACAAGGAGTTTGGCGAGATACGTTAGTAGGACACTCTTTCCCGTTCCTGCACCACCTTCAATTATTAGCGTTCGCTTTGCAGCTGATTTGACTGAGGCCACGACGGCTGAGATGACGCGTTCAGTTACGTCGCTTTGTCCGTCGTTGAGCGTCGTATATGGTGACAGCTTGTAGGTATCTGAATTTTCGATTTCTTCAAAAGAAAGGTCAAACAACCCCTCCTTTTGAAGTTGCCGGTATATCTCCTTGAAACGCTCGCGATAGGCATCCCTGTTGAAGTAGTTGACGTCTACAAGTCCAAGGTTTCGATTGATTACTTCGTATTTTGTATCGCTGGCAAAGTACCGTATCAAATTCGACTCTAGGTCATGACATGCTGACTTATTGAACGAATCGTCGAGGATTACTCGAATCTGGTCGAGTTTGTTCTTTGACGGGTTGAGTGAGTGTTGGCGATAGCGATGAAGGAAGTTGACGCTCTCTCCAACATAGATCTTTCTACTATTGTCGAGTAGGTACACGACAGGCCAATTTTGAAGTTTGTATGTTACGGCAACTACTGATTCGTCGAGCAATTCTTCTGGACTTTTTCGTATAATAGAGAATTGAGCAGGTCCGCTAGGGGCAATTTCAATGTTCACTTTACCTCGATACCTTTAGGTCGATATTTTCTAGGCTATCTGATTCGAGTCCGTGATGGGTGAGGTGTAACGCGGATTTTATTTTGAATTACTCGTGTCGATTCGATGGCACTGATCAGAATTTACAGCAATATTTTGATTTGTGCTCCTACTTAACGAGAGATAAATTCGGCCATACGAAATCAGATCGATCATCCGGATTATTAGGCGCGCTGAAATCCACAGATTTAGTTTTAGGTACTCGCAACGCGAATCTGAAATCTTATCGCTTGAGCATTAATAGTTGTATTTGTTATGGGATTTCCGTAACAGGAAGGGTGGCTGAAAATGTTAGTGCAGGAGGCTCTCACGACCGGACCCTACGTGGAAGCCATGGAATGAGAGCGCTTGCCTGTCTTCAAGCGATTCTTGACGTGATTCGTCCGACAATGGAAAAGGCGGAACTGATGCTTCTTGGATCGATATTGAATGCTGATCGATTCAAGAGGGTTCGTTTTTAGATATCTCTGGTTTGAATCTCAATATATCAACTTTCAGATAAAGTAGCACTTAATGTGCTACTTTATCTATATGATTAGGATTGGTGTTAAAGAGTTGCGGCAGAATGCCAGTAAGTATCTAGAGCAAGTGAAGCGCGGCGAAATTATTGAAGTTACCGCGCGAGGAGCTTTGGTAGCACTTATTTCTTCTCCCTATCGAGAGTCCGACGGATTCGAAGGGCTCGTCGCAAGGGGCCAAATAATTCCACCTGTCAATCAATTTCAAATCCCTAAGCATCGACGCAAGTTATCGCCGGGTGTCGTTTCCGCTGATGTACTTAATGATCTGCGTGAAGAGCGATTCGAATGATTTATTTGGACACTTCTGCCCTTGTCAAGTTGGTCATCGACGAGGAGGAAAGTGTGGCTCTGATAGATTGGCTCGCGATAAATGCAGATGCCTTGAAAGTTACTAGTCAACTAGCTCACGTTGAGCTGATTCGAGCGTGCAACCGACTCGACGATACTTTGACTCCCTTTGCCCGATCTCTTTTATCTGGCATTGGTAGCATCCCGATAACTAGCAATGTCTTGAATATTGCTTCTGACCTAAAACCATACGAGTTACGAAGTTTGGATTCGATTCATTTGGCAAGTGCGATCTCAATTGGTAGCTCACTTTCATATTTTGTTGCATATGATCTGCGTTTATGTGCAGCAGCTGGCGAAGCGGGGTTCGCCGTCGAGTCGCCATCGAGAGTGGACTAGAGTCCGACTTTGGATTAGCAGCGGTCAATTGTGTTGTAACTATCAGGTAGTTCCAGCCATGCAAATCGAAAGTGTCGAATAAGTCGATGAGCATCGGTAGCCCTTCGTGGACTAAAGCTTAAATTAGATCGTTTTGAATCGTTCGTTGGCAGTGAGGGCGACGTTTTAGTACGCCGATTGCGATTTCCGACCAATTGCTCAAGGCGTTGTATTTTTCGAAGTCGCCTGGCGCAATGATGGCGTCTCCAAATTTGCATCAGAGGAAGTTCACGTAAATCGCTCAAATTCATGTGCCAATAATCTCCAAAGTGACAGTACGTCTTTCGTTGGTGTAGGAAGAATGTAGTACTAGTTGCTGCCTAAATGCCACCAATTTTTTGTGTCAAAGTCGTCGTTAGGATGCCGACCAATACTTCTCGACTAACGCCCACGGCTGAGTCAAGGAACTGCTTAAGTTTGGAACGTTTTTCAGGATCCGTTTCCGATTCAATAGCAATTTGAACGCCACGAATTAGAGATTCAATCACTAACTCCTCGGATGGCCACTGCCCGGATGCGCGCCGTGCGGCTGATGTGACCGCCGTGACTAAGTAGGGTCCAGGGTCTCCTCCAGTAAGGAACTCTCTGAGAGTGATGTACTCCTCTCCGAGAGCGTGAGCAGCTGCGTAGACTTCCTCTTTTGATCTGGACAAGTGCTCGGCGACCTCGTTTATTGAGAGTAAACTATGGGGCCTTTTCTCATTGAGAAGCTCGATGATGGCTTCAAGTATCGGAAGGTCTCGTTCAAACCAAGTGGATGGAACTGACATGTAACTCCCCTTCTGAGCCCGATTGATGGTGGTAAGTTCAGCTTCCCACTGTTACCTGAGAGAGGTGCGGTCGGGAAAGGGCGAACTGAAATTTGCCACTCCCTTTGCTGTTTTCATTGCTGTAGCACCTTTGTAAGTCACCATTATTATTCTGCCTAGCGGCAGTTACAGTCTCTGCGCCCATTAACGTTCCTGTGCTAATGGGGAGCGAATGTCGCACCGCAGCCTTTTGTAAACCTTGTTACTAGATCCAGTGAGAATGTTGTGATTCCTTCGGAAGGCACTCGATACTTGTTACGTAGGTCGCTCGAGCACTGCTACGGTTTGCGCATGTTGCGGTGTTGTGTACACGACTGCAACTTTCGCTCCGCGCAAGAGGCCCTCGACTTTTTGAGCAGCGTCTTTCATGAAAATCAGCTTGATGCAAGGTCGAAGTTCGCACTGTTGGAGATGCTTGAGAGCTAAGTTGCACCTTGGAGACTTGACCCAGGGAAGGTAGATTCCAGGTCCGCGTTGACGCTTTGGTGAAAGCCAGTTCTCTGCATTCATAGCGGTTGGTGCGTTAATGTACGAAAAACAATCCTTTAGATACTAACATTTATGTTACTTACATTAATGTTAGTAACATAAATTATACGCTTGTGAGGTATTATGCCGGGCTTTGTTGGTCGTCAGACTCAGTTGAATTCGCTTGATCGATTGCTAGGGCGTATTCGGTCAGAGATTAATACCGATCTTCCGGGACGTTGCATACTCATGCGTGGTCGACGTCGGGTTGGCAAGAGTCGACTGGTGGAGGTCTTTGCCAACCGTTCGGGGATACCGACGCTCTATTTCACGGCATCGCGCCAGCGAAGCCATGAACTGGAGTTGTTTGCAGAAGCGGTCGTGGAGTCGAATCTTCCGAATGCTGATCTGTTCAGAGGTACTCACCTGGATAATTGGGATGTTGCACTGCGATTGCTCGGGCAGACTTTGCCGCACGACACTCCGAGCATTGTGATCTTTGACGAGTTTCCGTATTTTGTCGAACAAGATGTGAGTATCGAAGCTATCTTCCAAAAGCAGTGGGACCGTATTCTATCCCACAAGCCAGTTCTGCTGATCTTGGTCGGTTCTGACCTCGCTATGATGGAGGCTCTGAACTCTCATGACCGGGCGTTCTACCAGCGGGGAACCGAGATGATAATCCCGCCGCTGTCACCACTCGAGACGGCACAAATCGTTGGTTCACCTGATGAAACATCGGCTTTCGACTCCTACCTTATCACCGGGGGACTTCCACTCATCTGTGACGATTGGCCTGTAGGTCTTCCTATGTGGGATTACCTCGAAGGGGCGCTCTCAGAGACAACGTCAGCTCTGATCGTCAGTGCAGAACGGTCTTTGGCCGCCGAGTTCCCGGTAGAAGCATTAGCCCGTGAGGTTTTAGGAAAGATCGGGGCAGGGGAGACGACCTTTACCAATATTTCGCGTGCTGCCGGTGGGCTCCAAGCAGTTAGTGCTTCCCGAGCACTTGAACTACTTACCGCGAAGCGAATTGTCATTCGAGAGGTTCCATTATCGACCAAGCCCTCAAAAGAGGCAAGATATCGCGTCGATGATCCCTACCTGAGATTTTGGCTTACCTTCATTGGACCTCATCTAGCGGAAATCGAACGTGGACGCTCCGATCGGGTGTTGGCGCGAATAAAAGCTAGCTGGACCTCTTGGAGAGGGCGAGCAATAGAGCCGATAGTTAGGGAGTCTCTGGCCCGACTTCTTCCACTTGATGGCCTCGTTGCGGAAGCCGTAGGCGGATACTGGACCCGAACTAACGTCCCTGAGGTTGATATCATCGGCGCCGACCGCAATCCCTTAGCGAAGGTGATTACCTTTGCAGGCTCAATAAAGTGGCTTGAAACCGAACCTTTTGACAACGGCGATCTAAACGCTCTAGCTGCCGCAACTCTTCAGGTTCCGGGCGCTAGCAAAGATACGCCGTTAATCGCTGTTAGCCGTAGTGGGGTGGGGCCAAACGTCAACGCTGCGTTCAAATTTGGCCCAGATGACCTGATCAAAGCTTGGTAAATTGAACGGGAATGCTCGTAGTTGCTGAAGGGAAATCTCCGATCGTATTGATCCGTGTGTTCGAGGTTTAGTTTGCGCCAACCGCCAAGTGAAGGATTGGATACGTAATCCACGGTAACTGCACAATTTGTTTGATGGGGATCGAAATCGGTCACGCTCAATCGTCCGAACTTTAAAAAGGTCCTTTGGTCCAGCTGTAATTCGATTACTGCTCTGAATCTTAGATTGCCATTTTCGTGTACAGCATTTGAATTTAAGGCGCGAGGTCGAGGCTCGTTCTATCGAGGTATGTAGCCCTGTACCTAAATCACCCAGGAAGGATTGACGACAGGTGGCTCATCCTCCGAGCCGACGAAGTGACTCATTTTGAAGACAACAATATTAGTGCCCGCCATTACAGTCAATGAAATGTTGCCGACACCTGTGCCCCAAGCCTAACGCCGGAATCAATGACTTCGCGGTGAGGCCATTAGTGTGACGAAGGGACTTGACTACAGTTGATCAAAGGCTATTGAGACCGAAAATGCCAAATACTTCAAATCGAATGGGTTGACTCCCCATACGCTTCCTGGGAATGTCCATCCGCAAGATCAACTTTGGTCGGGCAAGACGGATCACTTTCGCCCGTGTTGTACATCGGAAGGATATGGGGCTCACTAGGGGTTTATTTCTCAATTACGGCTGTTATTGGTGGCGTGAGGTGATTCACAAAGTCCATACGATCTGTCTGGGTGACTTCGTTTCTCATCAGGCGCACCAAGTCATTGAAACTATACAAAAACTTAGGTGCTTGCGATTATCGCGGCGAACTTTTCGTTGGTAAAGAACGCGATTCCCATTGCCAAGCTTTCATCCTGGCGAAAACCGATCGAGGATAAGAAGAATGCCATAAACGAATTGATCCTTAGAGACCAGCTGTTATGATCGTTCTGGAGATCCTACCCACAGCCCACAACTCCTATTGTGTCTTGCTTTGGCCCGTATAGTTGCCGACGCAGTTTTCCATGGCGCTGCTATGAGGATAGAAAATATCCGCCCTTTTGTGGGTTCAGGGCCCAAATGGTATCGATACAGACAAATCGAGTAACTGTGAGAACAGAAGTGGCTATGGCATTGATGAATTTGGGTACGAATTGTTTTTTGGAGTGGATCTTTGCGACGTCTTTGAATCTCTTTTGTGACGAATCGCACAGCTAAGGTAACTGTCCTTACCACTAGGATGGAAGTCGAAGTTGGGCCGAGTGGCTAATCTCTCATTGTCAAGTTACCACTTGTGCCTTTTTCCCTTTTCTGTTCGTCTATCCTTGGAGATCAAGTGAAAGAGACAAGAGGCATAGCTGCTTCAGTGCGGCGTCTCTTAGAGTTATCTGGTCAAGAGATCTTAATTATTGCAACTTACCTGATCGTTACCGGCCTCTTTAGAGCTAGCCAGAACGCAGCACAGACCACTATGCCATTGATCGGTCACGACCTGCTTGGAATTGGTGTTAGCCAGATTGGCTTGGTTGCAACGATCTGGGGTGGCGCAAGTGTTGTTACCAATATTTTTATAGCATCCATTCGAGGATCTAGCCGTTACATCTTTGTTGGTGGTTTGATTGCATTTCCATTTGGAATCTTGGCTCTTGTCTTTTCCCACACCTATCTCCAATTGATAGCCTCTATCTTGCTTTTGGCAATTAGCGGTGGGATAGTAATGCCTGCGCTAGCGAGCTCATCAGCAACCCTAGGATCGGTTTCCTCCAAGCGAGGCGCAGTTGCCTTTACTGTTGCACTCAGCTTGAGCCTCGCCATTGGTCCGCTAATCGAGGCAGGCGCCCTGCGCGCAAGTCACGATTCTTTGCGCATTGCGCTCGCTTTCTTTGTGCCATTGGCAGCTGTGGGATCTGTCCTTGGGATATTAAAGTTGGGTCGCACCAAAGATCAGCCTTCTTCAGGGTCATCCGCGGGCCAAAGAGCTTACGTGCTCTTTCGACAGCGAGACTTTCGCGACGCAGTCTTTAGCCTTGCCCTGTACCAGTTTCCATTTGTCGCAATAATCAACTTTGGTGCAATCTTGGCTCGCACCCGCTTTGGTGCCAGTGCGGCCTTTTCACAAGAGGCATTGACTTCATTCTTTTTAGTTTCGTTTATCTCACGGGCGGTCTTGTTATTTCATCCAACCAAAAATAGAGATAAAACTTGGCTTAGAGGTGCAGCGATCTTGACGATTTTGGGTGTCGTTATAGTTGGGTTGGCTGGAAGTTCTCTATGGTTTGTAGTTGCAATGGGACTTCTTGGGATACCTCATGGCCTCACATATCCGCTGGCGCTCAACCTTTTGAATGAGTCGGCTACTCCGGATCAGCTCGCAAAGGGAAATTCAATTCTCTCGGCTACCACTGGATTGATCTCTTTGACTGGGCCATTTGTCATCGGCCTTTTATCTGCTAGTTTTGGTATCTCAACTATGTTTTTGTTGATGGCGCTTCCAACTATTGGATTTTCTATGCCGCTATTCTTTCACCACCATAAAACTGCCTCTGGGGCCCCAGTACTTTAGAGGCCGCTGTAAGCGACACTGGGCAGACCCTGGACCCCTGGTTCTAGAACAAAGATTGATCCGGCTGTTGGGTAGTCTTGTCTTTGGTCGGTTGGAATCAGAAATGCTCCACTTGTGACGTAGAGCTTTTCAAGGTTTTCTCCGCCAAAGCAGCAACTTGTTGTACCAATGTACCCAAGGTTGATAAGACTATCAAGGCTTCCATTTGGGTGGTAACGTCGAAGATCCCCAGAACGGATCATAGATACCCAGATTCCTCCTTCGCTATCGACGCAAAGGCCATCGGGGTTTCCTGGCAATTCACCAAAGTCCACCACGATTCGAGTGGCCCCTATGGTACCGCTCGATAAGTCGTACTCAAATGCTCTTAGTTGTCGGGTTGGGGTATCGATGAAGTACATCTCATCTCCAGCGGGACTCCATCCCATTCCATTGGAGAGTGTTACATCCTCTATTACGGGCACTAGCCCATTATCAGCCTCGTAACGATATAGACCACACGCTTTAGGAGTTCTAGCATAGGAGAGGGTCCCGATATAAAATCGTCCCAAGGGGTCACACTTTCCGTCGTTGAATCTATCTCCGCTTGGCGCGCTACATAGTTTTGCGGTGGAGCCATCTGTTTGGAGGTGCAATAGATCGAGGTCAACGCCGACTAAGAAACCACCGCTTGTTTGTGGAATTGCGGGCGTACATTTGCCCTTGAAGGTCGCAATGTTGTGGTTTTCGTGGTCTCCACTGAGACAATTTAGACTGGAGCCGTCGATGTCGACCCAAAAGAGTGATTGACTCTTTTGGTCCCAAAAGGGAGATTCTCCCAACTCGGCTTTGGTCTCAATAATCTCTATCTCTAGTGTAACTGTGATTTCCTAAAATATAAGGTTTGAACTTCAAATTAACGGCCATAGTCTGGCACGTATCGCCTCTTGAGCTTGGTTGTTTCAGTAACCTCAACCTTTAGATAATTGGACGGCGCAAGGCATGCTCGTCTTTAGGCATGGCCCAATTGGATTGGGTTCGACTTCTAAAGTGGAAGCGGTGATACCAAAGTCACGAGGAAGCGCCATATCGACTGCCATCTTTGGGGCGACGATGAGCCTATGAGGTTTCGGCCACTATCAAACCAGTTAGCGATCTTACTTTTTTGCGATCCGACTTGAACCCATTGGGTCAGTGTTTGCCTGGAGGAACGCCCATGGCTAACTATAGGAGCCATGGGCGTTTGCCTATCGAACATATCTCCAATAGCTCCAGCTAGCAATATCTTCTAATGGATGGCGCTGGTTCTGCTCAGATAACTGCTCAATCAACAACGGGAGAGTCTCTCAATCGCTCTAGCACTTTGGGTATTAGATTGCATCTAGGGTCTTAGATTGCATCGCCTGTTGCGATATCAAAGAAGTGAATTCTTTGGGTGTCAAGGTTTAGTTCCAGAGTTTGCCCCTGTTGAAATTGGTAATAGGGTGGTATGCGAGCTACGCCAAGGCCAATGCCGGCTCCCTTTTCAACGCCGACTTCAATGTCGCCCAAATCCTCTTCCTCTGCAATTGCACCAGCAACTTTGATCGCCTTAGCATCAAATCTAAAATAGACCAGTAGTTCAGAACCCAGTGCCTCAACCAGGTCGATTTGAACCTTCAATTTGGCAGGTCCTTGTGCTGTTGTTGCTACCGATAAGTTTTCAGGACGAAAGCCAACTGCAATCTTTTTGCCTCGATATTTTCTGAGATTTTCACTATAGCCCATAGGGTCAAGTTCGAGACGTTGACCGCCCATGGCGAAGTAGGTTCCATCTTCGGAGAGGCCAGCTTCAAAGATGTTCATCGAAGGTGAGCCGATGAAGCTAGCTACAAAGAGGTTTGCTGGCTTTGAGTAGAGCGTTTGTGGATGATCGCACTGTTGAAGATCTCCGGCATGCATGACTGCAACCCTATCGCCCATGGTCATTGCTTCCACTTGGTCGTGGGTTACATAGAGTGTGGCAACGCCGAGTTTTCGCTGGACTCTAGAGACCTCTGCACGCATTTTAACGCGAAGGTTCGCATCTAAGTTGGAGAGGGGTTCGTCCATGAGAAAGACTGCAGGATCTCGAACTATCGCTCGACCCATGGCCACTCGTTGACGTTGTCCTCCCGAGAGCTGTCCCGGCTTTTTATCGAGCTGCTCCGTTAGGCCAAGGACGTCAGCCGCATTGGTGACTGCCCTTGCTATCTCATCCTTGGAGGTCTTTTTTAATTTGAGTGCAAAGCCAATATTTTGAGCCACCGTCATGTGGGGATAGAGAGCGTAGTTCTGAAAGACCATAGCAATATCCCGCTCCCGAGCGGGTAGGTCGTTTACGACTCTATCTCCGATTCTAAGGGTGCCATCGGAGATTTCTTCGAGACCGGCGACCATTCTTAGGGTAGTGGTTTTACCACATCCGGAGGGGCCAACCAAGACAACAAATTCACCCTCTCCGATAGTTAGATCTAAACCGTGGACAACCTTTTGGCCGTTCGGATAGACCTTGGTCAGCTTCTCCATGGTGACTGTTGCCATTGAAATCTCCTCATTGCCCACCTTCGCCTTCGCGAAGCTTCGCCCCCCATGGCGAAAATTCTTTGCTAAGCAGTTAAGAGTTCTTACCACTTGCGTTATGCAAATGCTAGCATAGAGGATAATTTATATTGACAATGACAGTTTGTATTTAAAGTCCTAGAATGGCGAAAATCATTCAAATAGGCGATTAGATGATAGATTGCTACAAAGATCAAGTGGTAAGACGCTATATGAGGGGGCCGAAATGAATGCGAATCTGATATGTTGTCCACTGGCTGGCGCCCCGGTAGAGGTCAATTCAGTCCGATTTGGTTCAAGAGATAATCGTCAACGCTAGGTCTTTCTTATTTTGACTTTAGCCCAAAGAGCGACCCGGAGGAAGCAATGGATACCATCTGGCGGCCCATCAAAGAGACGGGCCATCTAACCGAGAAGATCGTCTCGCGAATTGAACAGATAATCGATGAATCTAATTTAATTGCAGGATCACGTCTTCCCTCTGAGCGGGACTTAGCGAGACTCCTAGGGGTCTCTCGACCAGCACTTCGGGAGGCTGTGAAAACCCTTGAAGCACATGGTCGAGTAGTAGTTCGCCATGGTCAGGGTGTCTTTGTCAACGCAAGCGCCGATGAGGTTATGAGAATCCGGCTCGCAAATCAAGAGGTTTCCATGACAGAGCTCTACGCCATGCGAAATGTACTTGAGGCACCGGCAGCCGGTTGGGCTGCAAATAGCGCGACCGATGAAGAGATAGAACGCCTTCGCGTAGCACTTGAGGCAGAGGAAGAGATCAGAACTCAGCCCACCGATTATGGGCGTCTTGCCGAATTAGATGCCGGTTTTCATCTAATGATAGTTGAAATCGCCAAGAACCGCTTTCTCCTGCAGACTGTTGGGATCCTACAGGAGATGATGGCTGCCGGTATGGAAACCACGCTGACTGTTCCGGGTCGTCTTGATCGCTCTCGTCAAGACCATCGGGCGATCTTTGAAGCTATCCGAGATCATGATGGCGAAGCTGCTCGAATTGCATGTTCCTCACATATCATTGGAGCGCGGGAGGCCGCTTTGCTCAGAATACGTGGGGTGGAATCGCCCGAGTGAGAGTTGCTATTAAAAGAGTCAGTCATTTCAATTGACAGAATGCAAATCAGAGGCTAAGGTTATTGGACAGAGGTCATACCTTGAAACCAAACTTAGACACTGAGGTGACACATGAGTGATGAATTGGCCTTATTGGCCCATCTAGCGGGGGATTCCGTGGCTATCGCGGTGAGAGATGTTGAAGTCGGGCCTGCCCGATTGGCGTTTCTTGACTCTGAGGATCAAAGAGATATTACCGTTGCAGAGCCAATTCCGCTCGGACACAAAGTTGCTTTAGTGCAGATTCCGGCGGATGCCCAAATTATTGAGTACGGAGAGATTATCGGATCCTCTCGCCAAGAGATCGAAGTTGGAGAGTTGGTCCACATCCATAACATTAGGAGCAATAGATGGCAAATCAAGGCCTAACCGGTTTTCGTCGCGCAAATGGCGCTGTAGGTATTCGTAACTATGTGGTGATCCTAGCCGTCGATGATCTCTCGAACGCAGCGGTTGAGGGAATCGCCGCACTGGTTCCAGGGACGATAGCGATACCTCACTCCTATGGTCGTCTTCAATTTGGAGAGGATCTAGAACTTACCTTCCGAACCCTAATTGGAACTGGCGCAAATCCAAATGTCGCGGCTGTGGTCGTAGTTGGTATTGAACCATCGTGGACCGATCGGGTAGCCGATGGCATTGCCTTAACTCAAAAGCCAGTTGGGCGCCTCTCGATCGAGCGAAATGGAGATCTCAACACTATCGCTTCAGGAGCTCGTATGGCTGCTAAATTTCTCCAGGATGCCAGCGAGATTCAAAGAACACCTGTTGAACGACATGAAGTGATGATGTCAATCAAGTGCGGGGAATCCGATACCACAAGTGGCCTCGGGGCTTGCCCTACGACGTCTCAGGCTGTTGATCGCACTGTGGCCGCCGGTGGAACTGTTTTATTTGGAGAGACCACCGAGCTGACAGGAGGAGAGCATCTTATCGCCAAGCGTTGTATCAATGACGCTGTAAGGGATAAGTTTATGGCTTTCTTCGACGACTATATGGCTACGGTAGAAGAACAAGGCGTAGATCTATTGGGTTCGCAACCTACCCAGGGCAACATCAGAGGTGGTTTATCTACCATTGAGGAGAAGGCGATGGGAAATATTGCTAAGACCGGTTCGGTGCCAGTAGTAGATGCCCTTGAGCCCGCGGTTGCACCTAGTGTTCAAGGCTTAAATTTCATGGATACCTCTTCGGCCGCTGCGGAATGCATCACCCTTATGGCCGCTGCGGGAGCCGTGATTCACCTTTTTCCAACTGGACAGGGCAATATTATTGGCAACCCAATCGAGCCCGTAATCAAGATCACCGCCAATCCTCTTACTGCTAGTACGATGACAGAGCACATAGACTTAGACGTCTCTGGCCTTTTGCGCCGTGATTATGGCCTAAAAGAGGCGGGGGATCAGATCATGGAGTTGATCGATCGAACCATCAACGGTCGCCTTACAGCTGCTGAGGCGATTGGCCACAAAGAGTTCGTGATTACGAAACTTTATCGGAGCGCATAAATATGGCAATTACAACTCGCGCACTTTTAGATGCGGGGGCGGTAGTTCCGATGTTGATTGGAGGCGAATGGGTTCCTTCGTTCGCCTCCAATCTTCGAGAGGTCACCAACCCAGTAGATGATAGTGTTATTGCTCAGATCGCCTACGGTGGTGTCAGCGAAGCTCAAAGTGCCGCCGACCAAGCAACAGCGGCATTTGAGAGTTGGTCTAATACCTCGAGCCGCTATCGAGCTGATATATTGTGGCGAACATACGAATTGATTCTCGAGCGCGCCGATGAGATAGGCGCGCTTTTGTCTTTAGAGACCGGCAAGCTCCTCTCAGAGGGGATCGGCGAGACTCGCTTTAGTGCCGAATATTTCAGATGGTTTAGTGAAGAGATTCGCCGTCCTCAAGGTGAGGTCTTCGCTAGTGAAGATAGGAGCCGCAAACAACTTTCGATCTCGCGTCCAATTGGTGTAGCTGCAACGTTGACTCCTTGGAACTTCCCCCTTTCGATTCAAGCTCGAAAGGTGGCTCCGGCGCTGGCTGCTGGATGCACCGTAGTGGCTCGTCCGTCCGAAAAGGCACCCTTGGCTGTTGGGGAGCTATTTAGAGCTCTAGTCGATGCGGGTCTTCCCCCAGGAGTGGCGAACCTTATCTATGGCCCAGCATCAATACAGTCCAATGCGCTAATCGACCACGATGGCATAGGCGTGATCAGCTTTACTGGCTCCACTCCGGTTGGGTCGGCCCTTATGCGTCAAGCCTCTAACCGAATCGTTAGATGCGCCCTTGAACTTGGGGGAGATGCCCCCTATATCATCTTTAGCGATGCCAATATAGATCGAGCCATTGAGGGGCTAGCTATCGCTAAGTTTAGAAATAATGGCCAGTCTTGTATTGCTGCAAATCGTGTCTTTGTGGAGGACTCCATTATGGATCAGGTCTGCGAGAGGCTCGCAAAGCTCACCTCCTCGATGCGAATTGGTGATCCCCTAGGGCACGAAAGAGTCGACCTAGGTCCGTTGATTGATAGTAGTCGGGTTCGTGATGTCGATCGAATTTGTAGAGATGCTCTTGATAGTGGTGCTAGTTTTCTAGGTGAATCTCCGATTGTTCCTGATGGCGCTAACTTTATGCGCCCTGGCTTTTTAGTTGATGCGGCTTTTGACTCTGCTCTCGCCAAAGAAGAGGTCTTTGGTCCAATTGCTGGAGTATTTTCTTTTTCAGACGAAGACGAAGTTATCCATCGGGCAAACGATACCAAGATGGGTTTAGCGGGTTATGCCTATACGAATAATCAAAGTCGAATTTGGCGCCTAGCCGAAAAGCTAGAGGTTGGTATTTTGGGGTTGAACCATCCACTTCCGTCGGTGGTCTACTCCCCAATGGGTGGCCTCAAAGGTAGTGGACTCGGTCGTGAAGGAGCCCATGACGGTCTCTTAGAATATCTAGAGACCAAATATATCTCTATAGGCATCGAGGAAAAGTGAGCGATCAACTACGCAGTTCGAATTGGTTCGCCCAAACCGGTAAGCTGGGCTTCTATCATCGGTCACATACTAAATCAGAGGGCTTTCCCGATGATATGTTCTCTGGGAAACCCGTCATAGGAATTGGGGCATCTTGGTCTGATCTAGCTCCATGTAACGCCCATCTCCATGATCTTGCCCAGTCGGTAAAGGCTGGAATCTACGAAGCGGGTGGTTTTCCTTTTGAATTTCCAACCATGGCTCTCGGTGAGACCCTTATGCGCCCTAGCGCGATGCTATATCGCAACCTCGCAGCCATGGAGATCGAGGAGCTGATTCGTTCTAATCCTCTAGACGGAGTGGTTCTCCTTACCGGCTGTGATAAGACCACTCCAGCTGCGATCATGGGTGCCCTAAGCGTCGATCTCCCGACGATTATTTTGACCGGCGGACCGATGATGAACGGAGTCTTTCGTGGTGAGACCGTGGGCTCTGGGACCGATCTTTGGCGATTCTCCGAAGACGTCCGCGCAGGAGTGATGACCCAGGAGGACTTCGTCTCCTCGGAGGCGTGTGTCTCTCGAAGTGTGGGCCATTGTACCACCATGGGTACAGCTTCTACGATGGCCTGTTTGGCTGAGGCGCTTGGACTCGTTCCAAGTGGAACTTCCACAATTCCAGCGACAGATGGTGCTAGAAGAAGCGCTGCACAATTGGCAGGTAGGCAGATCGTCTCACTGGTAGCTAAGGATCTTCGCCCTTCTTCGATACTTAGTCGCGAGAGCTTTGAAAATGCGATAGTTGCCAATGTCGCTTTGGGTGGCTCAACAAATGCCATCATTCATCTCTTGGCAATTGCCGGTCGCGCTGAGATCGACCTAGAGCTGGAGGACTTTGATCGGCTGGGCTTGGCGATTCCGACCCTTGTAGATCTAAAGCCGAGTGGCCGTTTTCTAATGGCAGACTTCCATGGTGCTGGTGGTCTGCCTGCCCTTCTGAGCGAGATCTCGGAGTTTTTGCATCTTGGGGCACGGACCGTTTCTTCTAGGACACTTGGTGAAGATATAGCTAATGCTAAGAATTGGAATCAAACGGTAATTCGAAAGGTGGATGCACCTCTTTTACCGCCTGGGAATGGGAGTGTAGTTCTCTTTGGGAATCTAGCTCCTAACGGGGCAGTCCTAAAGCTTTCGGCCGCTGATCCAAATCTTTGTGTTCATCGAGGATCAGCTTTGGTCTTTGACTCAATTGAAGAGTACAACTCTACGATCGACCAGGAAGATTTTATCGTGGATCCAAACAGCGTTTTGATCCTTAGAAACGCGGGCCCAAAGGGCTATCCCGGAATGCCCGAGGTGGGCAATCTTGCAATTCCAAAGTCACTAGTAAAACAGGGCCTTCGGGATATGGTTCGAATCTCTGATGCGAGAATGAGTGGTACCTCTTTTGGAACAGTGGTACTGCACGTAGCGCCGGAATCGGCTAGTGGCGGTCCTCTTGGTCTGGTCCAAAATGGCGATTCGATCTTTTTAGATGTGCCAAATAGAACTTTGTCACTTGAGGTATCTGAGGCGGAGTTGCTCAAACGTAGAGAAGAAAATTCCCCATTTAACCCAGATGATAGCGGCGGTTATGTCAGCTTGTATCGCACTCATGTGATGGGGGCCGAGACAGGAGCGGACTTTGATTTTCTTCGCGGACGTAGAGGATCTGACGTACCAAGGAGATCGACATGAATAACCTCCTTGACTCTCAAGTCTCTCTGGTAACCGGTGGAGGTGGAGGTATCGGTGCAGCTATATCGATGACGCTAGCCATGGCCGGAGCTAAGGTAGCCGTCGTTGATCGGGACCAGGTTGGAGCTGATGCTACAGTTGGGGCGATCCTAGAGGCTGGCGGAGTAGCTAGTAGCTTTGTTGGCGACATAGCAACTTCGCCCGAGCGTATCGAGATCTACAATCGCGCTAAGGGGGCTTTGGGTGAGATTGACATCTTAGTGAATAACGCCGCCGATCATGGGTCCCGCCTTAGTTTTTTAGAGATCGAAATCGATGAGTGGGAGAGAATCCTAGCCACTAACTTAGGTGCTACCTGGCATTTTTCTCAATTGGTGGCCCGATCGATGATCGAGCGCCAAGGTGGCGCTATCGTCAATCTCGGTGCTATTCAAGCGTCGCTTCCAGTTGCAACCTATGTTTCTTACGTTGCAACTAAGGGCGGCATCATCTCACTCACCAAGGCTTTAGCGGTTGAGCTTTCTCCCCATGGAATTAGGGTGAACTCTATATCGCCAGGAGCCATTGCCACTCCTTCTACACAGAGTGCTCTTTCGAACATTGGTACCACCGAGAAGGCTCCCACACTGTTGGGGAGGATGGGATCGTCCCGCGACATTGCTAATGGCGTCTTATTCCTGGTTTCACCAGCTTCATCTTTTATCACAGGGGAGAATTTGGTGGTGGATGGGGGCCGCTCCCTCTCTAGGGATCCCGATCCATTTTCCTCTTTTGGAAGTCGGACGTAACTTTAATTCGCTTTCGAAGGGGTAAAAACTAAAGATCGCCTTGGGTATCTAAGTGGTCGTAGCGCGAGGATTTTGGATCGTAAGAAACCCATTGGGTGGCCTTTTAGTTGATGACCTATGGTAATCTCCGACTAACTCCTGTTTTTGGGAGGATATCGGACCATTTGTTCGCCCTGTGTCTTTGTAGATTGGCTGGCGACATTAGTCGCGCGCAAGTATTAGATCCGCAAGTATTAGATGTGCACAATTAGATGCACAATTAGAAAGAGTTGGCTTTTTGAAAGTTAGGCGAGCTTATTCGATAGGGCGTGGGTTTGATGTGGTGTGAGATGACGGACCTAACTTGCACAGGTGGCGAACGAAATTTGTTTAAGAAAAGGAATTTGATCAGGTGAAGCAATTAAAAAAGGCGCCCGAGGGCGTTTTGGGAGCCTTGGCTACCCCGTTGAATTTAGATGGAACTATAGACTACGACTCGCTTGAGAGTCTTGTGGCTCACATGGTGAGCGGAGGCGCAGATGGAATCTGTCCGGTTGGTTCAACCGGAGAGGGACCCCTGCTTGACCGTCAGGATCGCATTGGTGTGACCCGCCACGTAAGGGCACAAATTGGCCAAGAGCTTCACCTCATCCCTGCTACCGTTAGTGTTACGCCTGGTGATGTAATGGCCGATTTGGCTGCATACCACGAAGTCGGTGCAACTAGTGCTTTGGTGCCACCCCCGTTTTACTATCCCTTAGATGCAAATGCTACCAAAGACTTCTTCCTTAGGGTGGCAGACGAGTCGCCGCTTCCAATAGTGATCTATAACATCCCTCAAATGACCAAGGTAGCTGTAGCTCCAGTGATCGTTGGTGAGCTGGCGAGGCATGAAAACATTATCGGAATCAAGGATTCAAGTAGGGACTTTGAATACTTTTCTAGCGTTTGTGATCAGGTGACCTTGCTAGAGCCGGAGAACTTTAGTGTCCTAACAGGCTCTGATACCATGCTTAGTGCATGTAACTTGGTGGGTGGTTCTGGGACAATTGCTGCATCGGTTAATTTGGTGCCAAGATTGGTGGTAGATCTTCATCTAGCTAGTAAGAGTGGTGACCTAGACAAGGCTCGCATAGATCAGGCACGACTACTTAGAATCGTCCAAGCCTGTCGAGTCCCGGGTTTTCCGGCAGGGTGGAAGGCGGCCCTTTCGCTCATGGGCCTTTGTGGAGCGACGCCCGCCAAGCCAGCTAGAACGGCCCAGGATCAGCAAATTGAGACCTTGAGAGTCGCCCTAGTGGCTCTTGGAGTGCTTGACTAAAGAGCTAGATCCCAACTCGGTGGCAACTCGATATTTGCTGTTTTTGCCATTTGGACTATCTCGTTTGCCACCGAGTCCGCGATTTGGATCTTTGTCTGTGGCGTTATCTCATTGGGTAGCGGTCGACCTGCACCAGGAAGGCGTCCGTTGGAAGATACAACTTGATGAGCCATCTCGTTTAGGCGTTCGGTTGAGGAGCTATCTATCCCAAAGGCACTTGGATCGATCGCCATGAGAAGGTGACTCAATCGTTGCGGAGTAGCTATGGCATCCAAAGAGAGCGGATCAGCGACCTGTGTTGAGAGGGATGGCCCGACTAGACCGCCAGTGAGTGCCTCGACCATCAAAGCTAACGCAAAGCCCTTGGCTCCAGCCATTGGAGCCAACATCCCATTTAGCGCTATCTTGGGATCGTTTGTGGGGATCCCGTTGGAATCGAAGGCCCAGCCATCTGGGATCTCTTCGTCGGCGGCTGCTGCCTGGGCGATTCTACCTCGTGCGACAGTTGAGGTTGCCATGTCGATAATGGTTGGTCGTGGCTGACTTGGAATTCCAGCAGCTAGGGGGCTAGTCGAAAGGAGTGGTCGATTTCCATCCCATGCCGGCATGACAGCTGGACCGTTTGTGAAAGCCAATCCAATCAGCCCTTGCTCTAACATCTCTAAAACATATAGTCCCAAGACGCCACAGTGGTTGGAGTCGGCGACTGAGACGACTCCAACAC
Source organism: Acidithrix sp. C25 (assembly GCF_904848545.2). Lineage (NCBI taxonomy): Bacteria > Bacillati > Actinomycetota > Acidimicrobiia > Acidimicrobiales > Acidimicrobiaceae > Acidithrix > Acidithrix sp. C25. The sequence continues at coordinate 1,227,347 of NZ_CAJHCI020000006.1, read as the reverse complement.
CATATCTTTGTGCTCGCTGGGTGGCTAGAACGCTAGCTCGATGGGCTTGGAAGTGGCCCATCCCACCATGGCCATCGAGAGCAAGGACGGCTCCAGTCTCTTTTATCACGCTAAGTTCTGCCTTAGCGTTGATTCCGCCTGCTTTGAGACGCCTAAGGTAGTGGGGGAGGCGGAGCAATCCATGAGAGCCGCGACCCCAGGCGTCCGCCATAGTTATCTCATGTGAGGATCGTTCTGCCACCTCTGGACTTAATCCATATTCGCATAGAAGTGCTTTGGCGACCGATTGTGACTCGGAAAAATTTGATTGCATTTTACCCCCGGGGTATGGTAATTATTTGTGGTTTAATCCTAGCAGTGGTAAGACCAATTGGCCAAAATTGACGATTAGCATAGAGATAGGAATAGACCAGCTCTCTAGGGCATTAGATGAAAACCCCTTGGAGTGCAATTGAATAAGGAGTTATCGCCTTGAATGAGAAGTCGCAAGAGTCGACGTCATCGCTACCCATGGACGTCTTGGTGGTTGAAGACGTTTGGGGTAGTGCATTTGATGAGATTGGTCAGAGACTAACCATCACCTACTTGCCTCAACTTTGGGAGGATGATTCGGCCCTTAAAGACTACATTGGCAACGTCAGAGCGCTGGTAATTCGCAATAGGACCCAAGTTACTAGAGACCTCCTAGCTGCCGCTCCAATGTTAGAGGTCATCGCCAGAGCTGGTGTCGGTCTCGACAATATCGACCTTGTTGCAGCTAATGAGGCAGGTGTTGTTGTGGTAGCTGCCCTGGGAGCAAATGCCACAAGTGTAGGTGAACACGCCGTTGGTATGGCCTTTGCCTTTTCCAAAAACCTTATCAGCCAAGATCTCAAGACAAAAGAGGGAGGTTGGGATAGGCGCCTTGGCTTTGAACTTCAAGATCGATCTTGGGGGGTTATCGGCCTTGGAGCCACCGGACGCGAGACGGCTCGAATTGCCCATGCTATTGGCATGAAAGTCTATGGCTATGATCCAAATATCCCAATCGATAGATTCATCGAGGGCGTTGACACAAGGGTAGATACTATCGAAGAAACGCTCGCCTCGTGTGATTTCATCTCATTACATGTCCCCCTTACCCCAGGGACTTCAAAGATGGTTAGTTCTGGCTTTTTATCTAAGATGCGGAGGGGCTCTTATCTGATCAATTCATCAAGAGGTGGCTTGGTAGATGAGGATGCTCTTCTTGAAGCCCTTGACAACGACCATTTAGCTGGGGCAGCCCTAGATGTTCGAGTTAGTGAGCCTCCTGCTTTGCATCCTTTGAATTCCCATGCCAAAGTGATTCATTCACCTCATGTGGCGGGGTTGACCTATGAGTCGCAAGATCGAATCACTGAGATCTTGGCCTTTGAGATTGATACTGTTCTTGGAGGAGAACCAGCGACGATGAATGTAGGAATTCACCAGATCGCCAATAGATAGACCTAGTATCTCGATCTTTCATCTTTAGATAATTAGAGAGATCCTATTTGTATAGCCCCCTTGATTCCGCTGCCTAGGCTGGGGAATCAAGGGGGCATTTTCTCTGTGCCAAGGTTCGCTTTATAAAAGATCTCATCCATAACAAAGACTCCCCAGTTCGCAACCTTTTGGACGCGTAACTGGGGAGTCTTTGGGGGTGTCACCGTGAGGGGGAACTTATTTGTTAGGCGACTACTGCGCTAGCTACTGCTGCTTGCATCGCTGCGAGTCCTGCTGAGACCGAAGATTGGTTCGCCATTACCGAGTTGAGCGGAGCTTGTAGCGTAGCTGAGACTGCAGGGTAGTTTTGAATCGATGGACGGGCTTTAGCACTTGCAAGAATCGTAGGTAGATTCTTTAGATTTGGTGATTTGAGCACTAGTTGTGTATCGGTCTGAACATCTTTTCGAGCAGATAAAAGGCCAGCTCCGGAGGTGAGCTGAATCTGCTGGGCTTGGGAGGTTAGATACTGGATTACTCTCCAAGCCGCCTCTGGTCGAGCTGACTTAGCGTTGATGCTATACATCCAGCCACCGGTGCAGCCATGGCCGCTTCCATTGGTCAGACCAGGAAGAGGAGCATTATTGACCTTACCAGGTACCTTGGATTGCGTTGGACTATTGGCCAGCGTATAGGCATAAGTCCAGTTTCTCATAAAGAGAGCATTACCATTTTGCATCAATACCAAAGCATCGTTTGGCTTCATTGTAGAGGTTCCAGGAGGCGAAATCTTGGTAGTATAGACGGTGTCATAGAGAAACTGTAGCGACTTATTCCCGGCTGGAGTATTTAGGGTAACCTTGGATCCGGAGGAGATTTCTCCGCCGTAACCCCAGGTGTACTCACAGAATTCATCGACAATAGCCTCAATCTGTGCGCCTTCCCAGACGTAACCCCAGAAGTTAGGATTGGTTGCCCTTTCGGCAGTTTGAATCTTTTGTGAAATTCGAACTAGTTCCGCGTAGGTCGTCGGAACGGTCTCATTGTACTTTGTCAATAGATCGGTTCGGTAGTAGAGCTGGCCGACATCGATCGATTGTGGAATTGCATAGAGCTTACCCTTATACTTGCCTATATTTAGAGCAGTTGGGATAAATGCCGATTGGAATGCCGCACTTGCATATTGATCAAGTGGTGTAACCCATCCCGCTTCAGCGAAGGTGCCTGGGTAGGTAACGTCCATCGTCAATATGTCCGGAGTAGATGCCCCACCAGCTAAAGCCGTTACGTATTGATTATAGACGTCGTTGGTCACTGGCGGGATTGTCTGGAAGGTCACAGGAGTGTCTGGGTTGGCATTGTTCCACTGATTGATCAAAATAGTGGTGGTCCCTGAGTTATCCTGAGGACCTGCAATGACAATCGGTCCAGTCTGGCGCGCTGGTGCACCTGAAGTTGTGGTTCCAGCAGCTGCAGCGGCAGTTGTGGTACTCGATGAGGTTCCACTACCGCAAGCTGCTAAAACTGCGCCACCAACGGCCGCTACTCCAAAGCCAAGAAATTTTCGCCTTCCAATTCCTCCATCTGAGATTATCTCATTGCCTTCAGTTTCTGAACCCATCGTTTGGCTCCCTTTCCCCCGTGCAGGTGCACATATTCACTAAATCGCGAGATTTCCCACATCGATAGTGAAGTTTATAAACTAAGCAGTGGCCTGTCCACTGACCAGTTATTCTAACAGTTCTTTACATGTATGTCAAGTATTGAAGTGGTTGCGAAGATAGATATGTGCTATATGACTCTAGCTGATATCTATCCATCTCATAACTGTCCAACTAGTGTTGGTGAATCAGTTGGATCTCTAGATTCACTACTGTCCCATCAGTTTTATGCAGATGGGCCTGAGTAGTCCTAGGCATTGGTTCGTCACAGATGAGCTTTGGCGCGGTCCCAAGCTCTGGGTTTGATGGAATATAGCGGTATCTAAATTCGTGACCTTCTTGGTAGATGGTGCTCTCACATTGAGGGCTTTCCCAAATCTCGATCTCCCAAGTATCGCTTGGGATCTCTCCGGTGTGTTGGCCTAGGGGTCCGAATGCTATGGCTGCGCCGCTTCGTACAAAGATGGGAATCTTGTCCAGCGGAACCTCCATCTCAAATTTCTTTGGACCAAGGTGCGACTCTCCACTCCAAAAATCTGACCAATGCCCAGATGGAAGTACCACCTCGACCGTCGCAGTTGGTGCGTCGTTTGAGAGGACTGCGACAACCAGTAGGTTTGATCCGATTAGAAATTCATGTTCAACTCGATAGAGGTCTAGATTTGTCTCGTCGGCGAAGATAAGTGGCCTTAGCATTGGCCACCCGAACTTTTCGCCTTCGAATGCCGCACTGATCAAGTTGGGAATAAGTTGATATCGAAGGTTTACAAAGCGTCTTACGATATCGCAGGCTTCTTCTCCAAAGTGCCATGGTTCTCTAGGCGTGAGACCGTGAAAGCGAGTTAAGGGAGATAGGGATCCAACCTGTGCCCATCTTATATATAGCTCCTTAGAGGGACCCATTCCATAGAAGCCGCCGACGTCATGTGACCACATTCCTGGAGCAGATAGTGCCCAGCTCAAACCACCCCTTAGGCTATTAGCGAGGCCGGCAAAGCTTGCTTCTGGATCTCCGCCCCACTGAGCTGGATAGCGCTGGGAAGATGCCCATCCACTACGACTCCAGACCAATGGGTTTGAGTCACGCTCTTCATCGATAGCCTCAGATACAGTGCGTGAATACCAAAACGGGTAGAGGTTGCGCCAATTTCTACCCGTCCTCCCGTCTGACATTAAAGCAGAGTCGGGAAGTCCTTCGCCGAAGTCACACTTGAGAACTGAGACACCAAGTGCAAGTAACTCCTTGTTCTTTTCTTTCCACCATTGGCGTGCGGCGGGATTTGAAAAGTCTAAAAGGCGTCTAGGTCGACCGTCTCTGGAGAAGGTTCGATCGACTTTGGCAGGTGCGCCACTAGAGTCGCGGACCAAGTACCCATTTTCTTTGGCTTCGGCGGTAATGGGTGATGCTTCATCTAGGTAGGGGAGTTCCCATAGTGAGATGTGAAAGCCTTCCTCCAAAAGAGTCGCCATCATCTCCTTGGGATCTGGATACTTCTCCTGCGACCAGATAAAGTCACAATTCAATCGGTCTAAAACAAGCCAGTCGGGGTCAATGTGCAAGACGTCGCATGGGATCTGATGGTCTCTCATCCCATGGGCTGCTTCCTCGAGAGAAGCTCGATTTGGATAACGACATCTAGACATCCATAGGCCAAATGCCCATCGAGGTGGGACTCGCATGCGACCAGTTAGTTCGGTGTAGAGGCTAAGGCGACTTGGCAGATCGACGCCAGCTATCAAAAAGAGATCAAGGCGGGCCTCCTCATTTGCCACCTTAAGAACGCTTGGATATGGATTTCCAACGTCGACTTTCATCGGTCCGGGGCCATGAACAAAGGCGCTATAGCCCCTTGAGGAGTGAAAGATCGGAGCTGGTTTATAGACGAGCCCCGTCCCAACCCCTAGGCCATCGTTGGCTATTAACTCGAATGAGGCGCCATTGTGGATAAAGGGTGTGAACTGCTCGCCAAGGCCGACTATGTATTCGCTGGGTTGAATTTCAAGCGAGAAGGTCGATGCGTTATCGCTAAAGCCGATGGTGGGTTCGAATGGAAAGCCAGCTACTTGACGGCGATTGCCACCGCCCATGGTCACTACGTTTCCAGATAGGTCGAGAAGTTCGAAGCTAAAAGGTTCTTTGGTAAGGCGCAAAGTTAGCTGGGTTGTCGAGATATCTAAGTGGGTGCCGGTCTCGACAAGTGTAACTGGTACGAGCTGCAGTAGTCGATCTATGAGAATCCCAAATTCTATACCATCGTAGTCATTTGTCTTGAGATGGTCAGGAACCATTGTGATTCGGATGGTATTTGGGCTATATGCACGAATATAGAGGCTCGCGCTTGCTCTTACCGTGGGGTCTGGTGCGTCGTCATCTGAATTGATGCTCGGAGCATTTGGCAGTAGTGATTCGAGCCCCTGCTTGTTTGGGGGCTCCGAGGTTATGATTCCTGCAACGTTTCCTAATGGTTGGTAACTTACGGCCCCGAGACGTAGCTGGACGCCACTGGCATCTTGGCTATAGCTCTCGATCGTTCTGATCAAAAAGTCGCCCTCGAGCTCTTTGGTATCTAATCTCTCAACGTTGGTCATTACTTTACTGCTCCTAGTGTCATTCCACTTATTAGACGCTTTTGAAAGACTGAGACTGCTAATGCGACGGGAACGAGTGCCAAAACCGTTGCGGCTGAGATAATTCCCCATGGGAAGGTATATTGGCCAGGATACAAAGCGATACCTACTGGAAGGGTTCGCATTGAGTTGTTGGTCATGAAAGTTAGAGCTAAGAGAAATTCATTCCAGTCGCCGGCGAAGATGATAAGGCCCGCTGTGACGATTCCAGGTACCGAAACCCTCAAGATGATCTTAAAGAAGGCGCCAAAATAGCCAAGACCATCGACCATTGCCGCCTCTTCAAGCTCCTTGGGGAGGTCTTGAAGGTAGGCATTCATTAGCCATACGCAGATTGGAAGGCTCAAAAAGGTATAGGGGATGATAAGAGCCCAATAGGTATTTAGGAGGTTGAAGTGGCGGAATAGGTTAAAGAGTGGAACGACAAGCGTTATAGGTGGCAGGAATGAAAATGCAAGGATGACCAGCAAGATCACCTTTTTAAATCTAAATCGTAGACGCGCTATTGCATATCCAGCAAAGGTACCTAAGATCAGGCTTGCCAAGGTGGCAGTTACGCTGACGACTAGGGAATTTATGTAGTAGCGACCAAAGGGTGCCTGGCCAAGGGCCGTTCGGTAGCTACCCAGTGTCAGCGATGATGGTATCAAGGTGACCGGCTGAGTTGTCAACTGGGCCTGTGGCTTTAGGGATGTTATCAGGATCCAAAGGACTGGAAAGAGGGCGTAGAAGCCTAGAACTATTGCACTAGCGTTGAATAGGCCCATTCGAGCTTTCGCCCACGCTCCTCTTTTTGATCGACGAACTGGGCCACTTTTATAGGCCCGCTTAGAGATCTTTTGATTTGGTATCTTTGTCATTGACATCTATTTGCTCAATTCGCTCTTTAACCCAGGGACTCTGGGCGGTATAGGACTTTTACATATAGGAATGCAAAGGCCGAGATCATGATCGCAAGGATAACCCCCATTGCAGAACCATATCCGAAGTTGAGGCCCTGTATTGCTTGTTGGTATAGGTAAAGTGGAAGGTTCAAAGTTGAGTAGCCTGGTCCTCCTAGGGTGAGGCCATAAATTATGTCGAATGCTTGAAGGGCTTCAACGGTACGAAGTACTAGAACAACCAAGATGGTGGGGCGCAACATCGGCATTGTAATCCTGGTGAACCTTTGCCAAGCGGTGGCACCATCGACATCTGCCGCCTCATAGACAGAGGCAGGAATCGATTGAAGACCGGCCAAGAATACTAAGGCTGCAAATGAGTTGACCTTCCAGATCGCCACGAGAAAGAGGGCGATTACCGCTAACGTAGGTGAACCAAGCCAGACAAAAGAGTGTGGTAATCCAAGGCGTTGTAGTACTCCGTTGAATAGTCCATAGTTGGGGTCGTACATAAAGCGCCATACAACTGCGGTGATAACTGTCGGCATCATCCACGGAAAGAGCAGGGCTGCTCGAAATAGACCGCGACCTCGAAACTCTCGATTAGCCATAAGTGCTACTCCAAGGCCTACCAAAGTTTGGCCAAGCACGCTCAAAATCGCATAAAAGAGGGTGAATTTGAGGGCCAACCAAAAGACATGGTCGTGGATCAATTGAGTGTAGTTAGAGAGGGTAAAGTTATGTTGAAGTGGGTCAGTTAGAATATAGTGCTGGAATGACCATGTAATAGTCTGAAGCGATGGATACAACAAGATCGCACAGAGTCCAAGAATTGTAGGGAGAATAAGCCAAAAGGCAAATCTTCGCTCCCTAGCACCGAGACTTTTTCCTCGCTTTTTTTTGCCGCTACTTACCATGGAACCAGACAAAGTCCTGGGTTCACTACGAGTAATTTCTTTCAACGATTCCCCTCCTACCATAAACCGCATTTTTTATGATGCGGTTAGGCAACCGCGTTGTTGATCTTGTTTTATGATCAATTAGAGGTTATCATCCAGCGGAGTTCGATCTTGACCTCCGTTGGTATGACCTCTGTCCTTTGAGCATAGACGAATCATGGTTCACTGTCAAACGACTTTGGCTTGGTTCGTGGAATTTATCATTGAGATATTTGAAACCAGTTTGGGACATCACTAATGTTATGCCAAACCCTACCGGCAGGACGCTGATTTTTATGTTTTGAAAGATATGTTGTTATTTAACGGGTAGCCGGGTTTCGGTTGCATGCACTAAAATACCAGTGTTTGCGCTCAGAGGGTCCCTATCGGAATTCTGACCCTAAACGAACAGGTGAAGGAATTCTTTTGCTCGAGGATCGCCTCGATTGAGTGCCAGCTTGACATAGGCGATATCTGGAAATCGCTTTTGTACGACTGTCTGCCTAGTTGGTTCGAAATCGTCAGCAGGCTACGATTTCACCGAAGGTGTAATGATTCTGCGGAATCAGTAAAGAAAGATGCCTGTTGACTTTCACCTCAAACGTCTTTTTGATCCAGTAGCTCTTGGTTGCTTGCGACTTTCTGGCCATCGCTGTTGTTTGACTGGGCGGTCGAACCTAACCTAAGAGAGGTACCTCTTCGTAGAATTTGTTATGGCCAGTTCGCTAGATTGAAATATTGTTAGACGATGTTTTCTTGGGCGTATTTTGGGTCGTCGTTCAACTCTTTTAGGATCGTAGTGCTAGTTTTCTTTTGATAGGTAGCTTTTCTTTATTCTTCGGGCTATTTTTTTTGGACGGAACTATCATCGCTTCATCAAAGTTCTCACTCCAAATGCCTACTTGCTTTTCAAAGAGTCAGAGTTGCTGTGATACGTAGGGTCTCTGTCGAAACCGAGGGGTTGGGGACTTCTCTTAAGTCATTGGACCACCTCGCTAAAATCTTTGAACCATCTAGTTTTACATGATCAGCTTTCTTTGTAATGCCGTAAATTGCGAACTTCAAGGCTAGAACAGGTCGATGATGGTTGGATTAGGAAGAATTTTCTTGGCTAGCATTGGCGGCTCTCTCTAGATCGCCCGTATAGAAGGGTTTTAGGAATGATTGTTTGAAGTGCGAGTTATGGGCGATCTTTTCGGGGGCGTTGGCTAGCTTCGTGGCATGTTGGAACGAGAATCTTTTTGGTGAGCCTTGTTTAAAATGAAGTTGTTTGAATGAAGTTAGAAGAGTGCAGCAAATCTTTACAGGGTTCTAGCTTGAGTAAGGTTCACATTTTGGTAAAAGTTTCTGGAGCTATTCGATCTTTGTGGATATTTGTGAGGTATCAAAGTGGCCAAGTGTGATTGCTCAATTGATCTTTTTGCGATTTAACATCAATTTGTATCTACTCGTGAAGGGCCGATCTTCTTGTGGAGGAGTTTGAAATGAGGTTCATGTCTTCCATATAAAATTGAACTTTTGGTGTGGATTTTCTTCTTCCCTTTGCACTTCCCCATCCAAAGATAAGTAGTGCTGCCAGCAGTGTGACCTTCAATCCAGGACTTAGCTCTAGTTGTAGCCAGTAGAGTCCGTAGCTGGGGGAATTGAATATTACCTGAGGAAAACCAAGATAGGGTATGACGAGTACGACCTTACCTACGATGTTATTAAGGGTACGCGGTGGCACAAAGACGTCGATCTTATTTTGAGGATTGTCACCCTTGGTTACGATTTGGCCGTTGCTTCGAATTGCCACTATGCGGTGTATCCAAAGCAGCCCATTGCCATGGAATTCGACGACATCTCCTTTTTTGTAAGTGTTCTCGTGCGAGATGAAGACCATGGACCCAGGATTGATTGTTGGATACATCGATGGCGTGGTTATATATGCGTGAGGATAGAAAATAAACGCACCAATCAAGACGGCTACTCCGAAAAAAGACAGCCATTTCGTGATTTTCCATTGGGGCGTGTTCTCAATTTGCAACTTAGGACTTCCTGTCAAAGCAAAGGTATGAATTCTCGGGTCTTGCGCTCTTTTGGCTAGAGATAATTCGGTTCAAGACGAAATTATTTTGTCATTCGATCGCATCGACCTTGAAAGCGGAGGAATTTTGGATCTTGATAGGCAAAGTATTTGGCTTCTCTCTAACTTTTCGCCATAATGGTAGTTTGAAAGCGATTGAACTTAGGACTATCTCAGCCTTCTTGGTCGGGATGGAAAATTATCGATTTTCATCAGTGCGACTAGCTCTCCAGATGATGAATTTCGTCGATTGGAGAGCTAGTCTAGGTAGTCCCAACTAGCACCTAAACTGGAGTTGGTTAGGACTAATCAACCACTTTCATTACCCCCGGATGTTGACTCCGAAGGGCTGATGGCGTCGTAGGTAACTGTAGCAGCTGACTAAGCGGAAGGCGTAGCAGTGACGGTGTAAGGGATATGAACGGTTGCTCCGTACCATGCATTTTGGATTGCAGTGCTACCAGTTTCGGCTGCCAGCGAGAACTTCAAAGTCACGCTCAAAGAATTAGCCGTGCTTCCAGTGCTAGATGCGGGTAAGGTGGCAATGTGAAGCACATTATTCCCGGTATTGCCAGAAAGAAGCGATTTGTAACTTTCTGTAACCGTATTAGCTGAGTTCGCGCTAGTGGGGTCTGGGTAAGTAACCATGAGTTGGTCTAGGTTGTTGGTTGCGCTCGTGGTCCCAGTAGGCGTTCCAATGGTGACATCAAAGCTCTCTCGGGTGTTCCCTGTGTTCTTTAGAGTGATCGTCTCTGTGCAGGGATTTCCGGAATAAGTCGTCCTATTGCTTGGTGGAATTAAGCCGCTACAACTGAAGCTTCCGTTAGTTACCGCCTCTCCCACGGTCCCACCTGTGAAAGTTGCAGTCTGTGCTGAGTTGGCGGAGAATTGTGTATGGGCTGGCGCGCCCCCGAAAAGTGCAAATGCAGTGCCACCTGTAACTGCTAATACAGCTACTTTTCGTGCAAGATGATTAATAATAAACATTTAGCTACCCCTTTAAATAAATGGATGAGTGGGTGCCGGTTTCGCTATTCGCTACACAGAATTAGAGCGACCAATTATGTATACTGTGTAAATACTTCACCCATTAGAGATTATATCGAATATATATTACACATAGAGACAAATTACTGTGAAATTATTAAATTCAGTATTCTCGTAGTGTATTTTCCTAAATGCAACTTGGTAGAAGATAAAAGTGGAGATAAAAGTCTAATCATAGAATGATTAATCTGGACCCGGCAGGGGTGACATGAACTGTTATCCCGGGAGATCGAGGATTTTTCCGATATTGAGATGGAGAAAATACGCGTCGAAATTTGAATGGTCATATGTTTGAAGTGCATGTTTCTCATAAAAAGGTAGCGATTTGATGAGAACAGGAGGATGGAACTCTGCTGCATTGGATAGACGCACTCGAGGATGATTTATCGATGTAGTGCCTGACATGCCAAATACTTGGACGGCACCCTTGCATATTAACAGTAATCCCACTTGCTAAATGGACGCTAAATGTTTGATATTTTAATCGTGTATTCATCAGAATTTGCTTGAATATTTATATAACGTATCAGTTCGATTTATTTAATTATTTATAAAACTAGAACTAAGCATTTGAAATTTCATGTATTTGATTGAATATGCTATCCGAAAGTTTTCATCCATGGTATCTATCTTTAGTGCCGAGTTGACTTGTTTATTCTGAGAGTTCAAAAAATGACATTCGGATTGGGGTCGTACATAAAGCGCGTGGTGGTACTTTTAAATGCTTGTAGGCTATCTGCCAAAGTAAGATTCCTCGGCGCATGCTCAAAGTCGCACCTATTTATCATGCATACATTAGGTGTTTTGGCACGATCTGTTTTATTACTAAAGGGAACGCCCAGCGGGACTATGGGAGTTTGCCATTTTGGCGGCCCTATGTGGAGGTCGTTAATTGACGAGCGGTGAATGCACTTGAATGTATGTTGTGGTCCAAAGATTCTGCCAATGGTGGTCCAGAGAATCAAAATAGTCAGGCCAAAGCCTTGATCAATTTAGACTAACCCGTACCAATCTGTAACTGTAGGGTTGGGAGTCATATCTTTGACTAACGCTATTTTCTTGTATTTGCACTTTAAAATCAAGTGTTAAGTAAATATCAAGTTTTAGTTCGACCGCTTTGGGCCTGTATCTACGTTTCCTGGCGCCGGGAGATATAGTTTTCTGCTCGCAGCCAAGATTGGAGATAAAGCGAAGCCTTTTATGGGCAAGCATTTTTGATTAGTTCAGATGGTTTGTATCCTCCTAAAGATAAAAGCACTTTGTGATCATCTGGCTACACATGGCCACTGTTTGGAGCGAAGTGCGGGATATGGCGCCTCGGTACGATTCGAGACGCTCGTCGCTAATCCAAATGGCAATGGTTCTGGAATAATTCCCAGCTTTATTTGTCATGCTCTTCGATGAATCAGCATCGGCAAAACCATAGTTGCCCCTGCTTCGAGGATCTTGGCTGCGGCGATAGTGATGGGCCAGATCGATGATGTTGCATCTATGACTAAAAGCACTGATTTACCGGTCAAGGAAGTCTTTTCTTCGAGGGTCAATTGTATCTCGCCTTGCCATAGAGCTGCCTCTTGGGAAGAGGATGCATCGGGCGACAATTTAGGGATGACTAATTGGTTGAATTGAAATCTCTCTAGCTTTCCGACTCTGGCGATATGGTCTGCTAGGCCATCAGTCAGCGCCGGATAACCCCCGGCAGGTAGCGATGCAGCTATTTGGGGTCGAGATCTCCAGCTTGACTTCCATTCGACCATCGTGTCGATCGCTAATTTACAAAGTGTTTCACTTGGTCCTTGATCGATTCCAAATGCCTCGGTAAGTATCTCTTGCCATTGCGGTGAATCTGCAAAGATTAGGGTACGTCCAGCTTCTGGTAATAGATGGCTTGGAATTCTCCCTCGTTTTCCAAAGACTCCGCCTGGCCACATCTTTCGGGGTTCTAAGATCAGGGTTTGGCGCCTCAGAAATTGGGTAATGATAGAGATGGCCTCTGGACTCACCTCCATCGAAAGCGGCTCGGGTAGTTTTTTGATACAGACCGAGCATCTATTGCACGCCTTTGCTTCAGGATCGTCCAATGACTCCTGTAGGAGCTGCATTAGACAGCGCTCCTGTCGGGCATAGGCTTTCATGATTGCAGATTCGCGTCGCCTAGCTGAAATGATTTCATCGATATGAGATTGATCGAAGTCGTAGCCCTTATTGGTCGAGCGCCAACCTTTTTCGCTTCTTTCAACAGCCTCTGCTACATTCATCTGCTTTAGGAGGAGCTCGACCATGGAACGTCTAATTCCAGTCTCTGCCTCTAGGGCTGGTATCGTCATAGACTCTTGATTGGGAGATTCTTCGAGCGCCTTGAGGAGCTTTTCGATTTGATCACCCTTGGGAAGGTTTGATGTAGCAAAGTATTCCCAGAGCCTCTCATCACTCTTGGATGGCAGCAGAACCACCAATGCGTGTTCTATTGCTCGGCCAGCTCGTCCAATCTGCTGGTAGTAGGAGACAGGCGAAGAAGGCGATCCGACATTGATAACAAAGCTAAGATCGGCTTTGTCGTAACCCATTCCAAGTGCCGAGGTGGCAACTACGGCTTTTAGTCTGTTGTTGCGAAGGTCATCTTCGATGACTTCTCTCTCAGACGAGGGCATTTGGCCGTGGTAGGCCTCTATTTGAATGGTATCTTTATGTACAGCCCGAATGGAGTCACATAGTGCGATTGCATCCGAAACGGTCAGGACATATATTATCCCTGATCCAGGAAGTATCGGGAGATGATCTGCGACCCAAGCATATCTCTCGATAGGGGAGAGGTCATCTATAACGGCCAGTTGAAGACTTTTTCTGGCAAGTGGTCCACGCATGACCAAAGTGGAACTTCCCAACTGCTTTGCGATGTCACTTGTGACTCTTTGGTTAGCTGTTGCCGTAGTTGCCAAGATCGGGGTTGTAGGTTCTAGCGTGCTTAGGATCTTTGCAATTCGTTGATAATCGGGTCTAAAGTCATGGCCCCAATCTGAGATCGAGTGGGCTTCGTCGATCACTAAAAGTCCTATATCCTTTGCGAGTGCCGCCAGGACCCTCTTTGAGAAGGCTGGATTCGCGAGTCGTTCTGGAGAGACCAAGATAACGTCGACCCTGTTGTGGGTTATTTCGTCTTCAAGTTCGGGCCAAGTCTCACTATTGGAGGAGTTCAAGGTGATAGCTCGGAGGCCTGCTTTTTGTGCCGCTGAAACTTGATCTCTCATCAGCGATAGTAGGGGAGAGATCACAAGGCTAGGGCCGTGGTTGGCGGCCCGTATGATTGAGGTTGCAGCCCAGTAGACTGCAGATTTCCCCCATCCAGTCGCCTGAACCACTAAGACGCGCGCTCCTGGAGTGCAAAGGGAGGCTATGGCTGTAGTTTGGTCGTCGCGAAGGGTTGCATCTGGCCCAGCTAGCAGCTTTATGACTTGGGTAGCAATCTCTTTTTGTTGGGGGTTTAATTCAATTGGCACCATAGTGATGCTAGATCCATAATGAACTAGTTGAACCCTAATCAAAGTCTTTGGGATCGCTTGCGAACTTGAATCTCACCAGGAGATAGGGTTCCCGATTGGGTTTTACATTTTGAATATTACTTCGGTTGATTGCCTGCACGAGGAAGCGCCTTGTCGCTCAGAAGGTGCAGCAAGGTACTTTGGCAGTTTCGTTTTAGGTCAATTCCCATCTCGCGCTCGGATCGTTTTTTCTAAATGATTACCTGGTGTAGGATTCTTTTGCGGTTAGCCTTGTCGATCACATCGAATTGATACTTCAGCGTGATGAGTGGTTTGGCGGTGTGGTTCAATTAGATCTAAATAGCCGAGGAGTAATGGATTACGATCCGAGGCTGCAGATCGCCATGAAGCTTGGTGGCTCCAAATAGTAATTAACAATTTAAATCACCATTTGAAAATGCACCATGTAGACATAAGACGATTCTTGAGTCTCCTCCAGACCTAATTCAAGTCGGAGACGTTTTTCACCTATCACACGGGCATTATTTTGGCTTAGCATGGCCGGCTTTCCCCTTTGCAAGAAAACCCGGCTGATAATCTTCGCCCTTAAACAAATTGTGACGATGTAGAGTTCTTATTCAATTTTGAGCTTTAAACGGTTCCTGCCATTTTGGGGCCAATTGAGTTATGGACTCAATAGGGGAGCTTTGTCTATCTGAGGTAGATAATAGGTTTATGGACGTCCCCTAAATCTATTTACTCGTAGGATTTCAATGGACAATTGCTAAACAAATTAAATTCCAAGTGCCTCTTGACCTGGTTCTTAGGCCTCGATCGTAGGTCTGGTTCATTGATCTGATCGCACTTTTTATCCTTTTTGGATTTGGTAGCCAGTTTCTTGCAAGAAACGACAAAAGACCCACCTAGAGATCGATTATCTCTCAGTGGGTCTTTTGCCTCTGGATGAACTGTATGCGAAAAGGTTAAGTTGATGAGGTTATGGTTACGTTTGCTTTATTTTAGGCTTGATGTCGCCTTTGAAATTAGTATCAATAACGCCATGGTTGACCATTTTCTGAATTGGAAATCTTTGAACTGGAATACACTATGGGCCAATGGCTCGGTCTTGCAGATCTGCATAGAGCACTAAATGCCAGCGTGTACGAACTCGCCTTCGGACAGCTCTTGTTTTCCCCACTGTAGAACAATTAGCGAGACGACTGCACCTGCAACAAAGATCACTGCAGACCAACGGAACGCTGTTACGTAGCTATGGATTCCTGCTTGAGCTAGCAAAAGCTGGTTTGGAACCTTATGAGCCAAATACGCAGTTGCTGTAGTTGCAGCGAGAGTGTTAAGAAGCGCTGTTCCGATGGATCCACCGATCTGCTGGGAGGTATTTACCGTTGCGGAGGCAACTCCTGCATCTTCGGGGTCGATTCCAGCTGTTGCTGCGTTCATCGACGGTGCGAAGATGAATCCCATCCCGGCTCCAAGAACCAGTAGCGCAGGTAGGATCACAGATACATAGCCCGAATGGAGCGAAATCCTAGTCAGGAGCATTAAGCCTAAAGCTGCAATTAGCATTCCACCAACAACCATGGGCTTTGGCCCAACCCTAGGCAAAAGGACTGCGGTTCCAACTGCTGCGACGACCACTAGGACCGCAACCATAGGCAGGAAGGCGACACCAGTCTTGACTGGAGAATAGCCAAGCGTCGACTGCAAGTAGTAGGTCAGAAATAAAAAGACGCCGAACATCCCAACTGCTGCCAAAAAGACTGCAATGTAGGATCCGCCTCTGGTTCGATCCAAGACGACTCTCATCGGAAGAAGGGGGTGCTCGACTCTCTTCTCGATAAGCACGAAGGCAACGAGCAGTACGACGCCAATTGCCAAGAAAGCGAGGGTGATTCCATTTGACCAACCAGCTGTTTCGGCATGAGAAAAGCCATAGACCAACGAGAACATTGAAATAGATGCACTAAGGACTCCGGGGAGATCTAGCTTCTTCTTTTCGAGTTTTTCATCATGGCGAAGAAATATAACTGCACCAAATGTTGCGGCGATAGCAAAGACTAGGTTTACATAGAGGCTCCATCTCCAAGAGAGATATTGGGTCAAGAAACCACCCAGTAATAAGCCAATAGCTGCTCCACCACCAGCAATTGCCCCAAATACACCAAAGGCCTTACCTCGCTCTTTTGGATCAGAGAAGGTGGTCGTAAGTAAGGAAAGCGCTGTTGGAGCTAGAAGGGCGCCGAAGGCTCCCTGCACTACACGTGCACTTACTAGCATCGGAAACCCCGTAGCGGCTCCACCGATTGCTGACGCTACGGAAAAGCCTATCAATCCGACGAGGAATACTCTCTTGCGACCAAAGAAGTCAGCGACACGTCCTCCGAGCAGAAGGAGACTACCAAACGAGAGGGCGTATCCGGTTACGATCCATTGGCGGTCTGCGGTTGAAAAGGCTAACGCCTTTTGAGCTGATGGCAAGGCGATATTTACGACTGTTGAATCTAGAACTACCATCAACTGTGCAAGAGCAACTACCGCAAGGATCCACCAACGTCTGTTGTAAATATGGTGCGCTAGCTTCTCTGCGTGGGTTGCATCTGGTCCCAGAGCGTATCCGGGGCTACCCGGAGCATCTATGGATGACTTCAATTTAACTCCTTATTAAAGCATATGGAGAAGTTATCTCCACTTACTAACAACAACATAGACGTAAATGGAGATATTCCCTCCGTTTATGACTAGATTGTTAATTGTGGAAAAAGACCCTGAATGTTCCTTCGACTTGGAAAGCCGCAATGTTGAGCGATCCCTTAGGCGCGATGCCAGCGAAAACCGCGTGCGGATCCTGGAATCTGCCAGATCTCTCTTTGCTGAACGAGGTTTAGGTGTCACCCTAGATGATATAGCACATAACGCCAACCTTGGGGTGGGCACCGTTTATAGACGATTTCCTAACAAGGATCTCTTGGTGCAGGCTCTGTTTGAAGAGGCTGTTTTAGAGTTAATTGAAGTCGGCCGTCATGCTCTGGAATTTGAGGATGCTTGGGAGGGCTTTTTATTCTTGCTGAAGACCATGTTGGACATGGAGACAAAGGATCGAGGCCTTCGCGAAGTTATTTTAGGAAATGACTACATAGAAGGTCGAATTACCGAACTTAAAAAAGAGGTCGGTCCATTGATCGAAGAGATAGTTCGTAGAGCGCAGGATCAAGGAGGTCTCAGAGGGGATTTCCATGCTAATGATGTTCCTGTTATAGCCGCGATGGCGGGCGCCGCACAAGAATATAGTAAGAGTGTTTCGCCCAATCTCTGGAAACGCTATGTTGCCATAGTTTTAGACGGATTACGTGTGGATCGGCCCAGCCTTACTCCGATGTCAGAAGAGGCTCTGGACCAGGATCAGCTTATCCATGCAATGATAAATTGGAAAGCTCGTAAGTAGCAAGTTCTTGTATCTAGCTAATCTTCAAGTCTCGGAGATATCGTCTTTTAGCTAATTAAAAATATCGCTCTTAGAGTATTTTGGTTTTGGGAATTGGATTTAATATAATTTGGATATTGTCTAGATCCTATTGCTTTAATTTGACCGAAATCTTTTAGTATCGATGTTGAGAAATCTCTTATCCGTATCCTAGCAATTTATTCCGGTGCTCGAGTGCTAAAGCACCTAATATCTAGGGCACTAAAATACCCGTCTACCAAGAGACTTGCGAAGAGTTCTTCGCTTCGATGATTAAATAATTCGGTCGACCATTGTCTCGATCAATTGATAGGTTAGCTCGCGATAGAGGTATCGGTTATCCGATCGATCTCGAGAAATTCCAATACTTTTATCTCAAAGATTTTTTTGGTGGCTGATAGACATTCCAGCTCTATTGCTTTTTCATAATTTAGTTTTTTATGTTTTTCAAACAGGATGTGGAAACACTTGGCCACAATGGCCCCAACACGTTTGAGTTGGTGGCCCCACTCAACTTTCAATCATAATGTCGCGCTATGAGAGGTTTGGTGGTTGTTGAGAGATCTCAAGGAGATCGTTAGATTGCCCTAAGCTTTTAGAGCGTGGCGTGACATTACCATGGGTCTTGTGATTCATGTACTAATTGGCGTCTTATCAGCTGTTCATTGGCTCTACCGATAGGGTACCTATCAGTCTAGACTTCAAGCATGGCGCCTTGAGGGTTGACGTAGATGATTGTTGGTTGACAGACATTGTCGATCTTGAACCTGTTTAGATTTTTTGAGTTTAGGTGGTCAGACTCATCGAAGGCGATCTCTAAATAGATGTTGCTTGGTGTAATAAAGCTGATCCGAGCCAATTAATTGATTTGAAATTTATCGTTTTGAGTCTTGCCATGACAGTCCAAGCCAACTTTGCGGGCACAACTTCAACGAGGACTATTGCTTGGGACTATTCGATTTTTTAACGATTTCGTTATCCCGTCTTATCAATGTAGGGGCTGCACACATTAGCAAAGAGCATATTTGGTATAAATAGTGCGATATAAACGATTACTACTAACCCTATATTGGGTTGCGATAAGAGATGTGGTGCGGCATGAATGTGGCAATATGTTTATGATTATAGTTTTTTAAGTTTTTCAATTTAGATGTTTGTAGGTATAAAGGAGCCAAATAGCTTTGATGATTTCACGATAAGAGGACCTATGAGGCGTGTTTCAATCGAGGTGTGGTACTTATGATTGGTAAAACCACTGATTCGTATAGCTGTATCTGTGCTAACATCATCATCTGTTTGGTGAACAAATAGGAACTAGGGTCTGGTTATTGTATCCGAATGTGGAATTCGCGGAGGAGAACCCTTGGGTTGGCCAACTTTGAGGGTAAAGCTGGCCAAATTGTGTAATCTTGTCTAGGTAAAAATAGCCCGGAATGTTCTCTTGTTGCTAGCTATGCTAGCTGTTTTATTAGACCATCACTGAGGTCAGCGAGGTGATCCAAGTCGTTGAGGTCTAGGATTTGCAGATAGATGCGCTTCGCACCTATCGCCCTGTAGCTTTCGATCTTTTCAATTATTTGAGCGCTCGATCCACAAAGTCCATTTTCGCTCAAGTCGTCAACACTTCTTCCAATTGATGCGGCTCTTCGCTTTAGAGTTTCGGAGTTGTTGCCAAGACAGGTCGCGAGTGCCACTGAATAGATTATTTCCGATGGAGATCGATTTGCTTGGTCGGCCGCATTGCTCACCGCGTCGAATTGTACTTTGCAATCTTCAACTGAAGCAAATGGTACGTTATATTCCTGAGCGAAGGCGCCAGCTAGTGCAGGTGTTTTTTTGGGGCCACGTCCACCTATTATTATCGGAGGATGTGGCTTTCGCACTGGCTTGGGCAATGCTGGTGAGTTTTCAAGTGAGTAGTAGCGGCCGTGATAACTAAATGTTTCCTCGAGACTTGTGCTCCAGAGCCCAATGATGATCTCTAGTTGTTCCTTGAGACGGTCGAAGCGTTCGGCGGTATCTGGAAAGTTGATTCCATAGGCGCTGTGTTCCTGCCCAAACCATCTAGCTCCGAGTCCTAATTCCACGCGACCATTGGACATCTCATCTACTTGGGCAACTGATATTGCAGTTACACCGGGTGTTCGAAATGTCGCTGAAGTCAAGAGGGTGCCGAGTGCTATGGTAGAGGTCTCTCGTGCTATTGCACCTAGTGTAATCCAAGAGTCTGTGGGACCTGGGTTCGGTTTGCTGTCGCCCATCCTTAGATAGTGGTCGGATCTAAAGAAGGCGTCAAAGCCAAGTGCTTCAGCACTCTTAGCAACTCTAAGTTGCGTCGAGTAAGTAGCCCCTTGTTGGGGCTCTATAAAGATTCGTAGTTGCATTGTTCTACGTTAGTTGATGCTCGGCGTCTATTGGTTGGAGCTGATTAATCCATTTTTGTCTTGGCTAAAAGAACCCCGAGGTGGCTAAAGATATCAGCCTCTGTTTTTTTTAGCTTTTTAATGAGATATTCGGAGATGGATTTCATTGTTTGCCATGAGCATGCGTGTATTAGATCTAGGTTAGGTAAGATTTGCGATTACCTAAGGGAGAGTCTTGCCGGGCGCGGCTGCATTGGTTTGAGGGTTAGAACCACGAGTTCCAAAAGCAAATTGGTATTACTTGATGTCACTTTGTTGTTGAGCTGTTTTGGCAACTGGACCATTGATGAAATCGGAAAGTGTTATCGACAGATGGGTACTCTTGGGTCGTAAAAGCGGGTTCCTTCGAGTGGACCTGACGTTTTGCCGTTGTTATAAAATGCGTCAGCCGTCACATAGAACTTTCCGTTCCACGGAGGTGAGACGATGCGATACCACCATACATTGGAGTCTTGAACTTGAAATCCAGCGATTCTGCAACTGATTGCAAGTGTTTCCCCAATCTTTAGACTGGGACCTGGCGTTCCGTTTGCTGTCTGGTAGTTTTCTATAGTCTGAGCGGCACCTCCTGGAGTCTCAAGGTAGAGTGTTTGACCAGTAAGTAGGCTCTGCTTGGTCGTGAGCGCTATGGGGACTATCGTTGACTGTAGGCCTGAGTTAGAACTTTGGCTGTTCGTGCCGATAATTGTCAGGCTTCCGGTAGTTTCACCTTTTATCCCGTGGTAACTGAGTTTCCATTTTGAATCCTTTGTCCCAGCGGGACAGGTCAAGGGGATTATGAAGTTACCAGTGGGATCGGCTATGACTTTTTTGGGATATAGCAATGGGGTAGTGCCACCGAGAATCTTGACCGAAAGTGTCTCTCTGGCTTTTGCTCCTGTACCGATTACGGCACTATTGATGCCATCGCAGGTGATCACTTGATTTAGGGGCTTTGGCTGAACTTCTGCGGCCAATTTTGAAGTCGATCCGTCGCGGATTGCTAGTGGAAGGCTAAGTAACGCCAGAACGACAACGGCAGCACCAGAGGTAGAAGTGATGATACGCCGTCGTCTACGTCGATGGCATTCGAGGAAATTAGGGTCGATGAGTTGTTCGAGGCGGTCAGCCCAGCGAGTTAGATCGCGGTGACGCAGTGAAGGGTCTATTTCAAGTAGAGAGGTGAGGTGTTGTGCCAATAACTTTGGATCTAAGAACTCTAAATCTTGAGCACGTTCCTGAATCTTCATTTGGGTAAATGCGGAACTTTCGACTGCAGGTGGTTCTTCAAAGAGGATCCAATAGGCAAGCGCGCCTATGCTCCAGACGTCAGAGACCTTTCCCGGCTCTCCAATTCCTCCAGTCATCTCAGGAGCACGCCATCGATAGGTACCGACACCACGTGTTTGATCGGAGCCCAGATGTGGACGTGCAGTTCCAAAGTCAATTAGGATCGCTTCGCCCGACTCCGAAATTCGAATATTTGATGGCTTTATATCTCGATGGACGATACCTTCTGGAGCTAAGGGTGTCTTGAGGGAGTGAAGATAGGCGACCGATCGTGCGACCTGTGCGACCCATAGAAACCCTTGTGAGAGTCCACTGAGCTTGACTGCATTCGCGAAGGTCTCTCCGGGTATCCACTCTGAAGCGCTATAGATGACGTCAAAATCTTCGTCTCTCGGATCGTCGATATCAACTAAAGCAGTTCCTATAAAGCTTTCGTAGTAGTGCATTATCCCTGGGTGGTTAATTCCAGCCAGTGTTGACATTCGCGCGAGAAACTGTTCGTATTCATTGAAGGTTATATTTGACTGAAGTTTAAGGGCTATTTCATGAGATACCCCTTCGATCTCACGAACGCCACGATAGATGAGTCCCTCGCCTCCCTGGGCGATTGCAACTGGGACGCCTTTTTCAAGTTCAACTCGATAACGACGGTGATCTCCAATTGGCCCGGTCCACAATTGATCATATGACATCAGAGGTCAACCTGTTGGTTCTCAACTGGTATCGCATGGACGCGGATCGCCTCGACTACTGCGACTCTCTTGTCTGCAATGTCTGGAAGCGGTATATCGAGTTCGAACATTCGTAGCCAAATACTATATAGGATCTCGCGGACAGTATTTGGGTGTCGGTTTAGAATTGCTCCAACCTCGGAATGGGTGGCGGGTTCGAGTCGCCCCCGGCTTATTGGTCGATAGTATTCGGTCAGAACGCGCACTTGGATCTCGCTCAGCTGTAACTTGAATCGTTGAGTTGGCGGATCACTCGATGGAACGTCTGCTTTTGATGGATAAGAGAACCGTCCTGCAACGTTTAGGACCCAAGGAGCATTTGTTCCGTGGATAATAACGTCGAACTTTGGTTCACGAGGACTAAACCCCTCGCCAATTGGAACCTGTCTTTCAATTGCTCCAGTTCTGACAACCAAAGCACGATTGCCTTGTTCATCATTTGCTTCGATGTAGATCCTGCGGTCGCTAACAAAGAGATGGCCAGCAACTCGTGGCACCGTACGATCAGGCAGGGGAGCGTATCCAAAACGTATCTGACATTCGCTTGATCTTCCAAAGGCGACCCGGCTACCAGCATAAATAGTTACAGAATCAACTCCATGGGGAGCTTGAAAAATTACACCTGCTGCTGTATCGGTTTTAGGTCCATTGTTCACTGTGATTGGTATTATACATACTCTAAGTGAGGACAGGTATCAACAGATTTGTTATTTCGGAATTTAGATTCAAAAATCTTGACATATGACTTCGGCTCACCTTTGATCTCTGGGGAACTATTGCTAATTTATGTGAACTCTTTTTATCATACATGAAGTTCTATTCGTTGGTTGGATCCATGAGTACTTCTTCCTATAAGCATCTTATACTGGCATTTAGACCTGGTTAAGTTGTGCTTTTGGGAATCTGTTGGCAGGGTTTTTACGAAGTTGTTTTTCCGGACTCTAGAAGAACTACGATTGGATACGAGCAATGATTGTGTGAAGGTCAGGACCGATTAGATCTGGAACAAGAGTCATTTGAAAGTTGCGCTAGCATTTTTGCAATCCTGCAATAATTTCCTTATTTATTGGCTTAGCGCAAAAGATTGGTAGTAGATAGCCATGTAATCTTGGTGTTGCTGTAGTCTCAATATATTGCGATCGTTGACGATGTTGATGTAGTGACTGCCATTTCATAAAATTCGGTCTTCTTAGGAAAAGATGCCATGCCTCTTTCTGTTTTTTTCTCTCGGAGTCGTAGACGTGCGACCGGGCTGATCCTTCTCTTTGTGATTACATCTCTCTTGAGTTCATGCGGGATTGCCACAGGAGCAAAGGCAAATTCGATAGCAAGTTCGACTGTATTGACCCTTCAAGGACAGTCACAGGTGCGGTTTGGGGGCAGTTCAGCCTCTGCCGCGAAATGGATAGCCACCACCATCCTGCCAAAGGGCGTCGATGAGAAGGTCTCGGCTCTTACCTGTATTTCCCCTTCGCTCTGTCTTGTTGGGGGTAATAGGGGAACTCTCTATGAGTTCAACTCAACTATCAATAAAAGCCAAAGCGTCAGTACCTTCGACAAAAGCGCAGTAACTGGCATAAGTTGTTCATTGGAGGGCTTATGCCTAAGCCAGAATGCAGACCGAGGGTTTGTCGTCTTCGATAACACCGGTGGTGTTCTAACCAAGGTGGGTCAAGGCGTGCTGCCTAGCCCCTTGGGCTCGAATTCGATCTCTTGTTCGGGAGCAGCTAACTGCTTGGGCGTTGATCGATACGGCAGAACCTACATTTTCTCAAGCGGCATTTGGACCAAGGGAACTAGCCAAAATTTACCAAATAATGCCAAGCGCTATCTTTCTTGTTTTTCTCCTGGATTGTGTCTTTCGATAGATTCGCTCGGTAATACCCGTGTTTTATCGAACAACGACAAATGGGGCGTTGTAGAAAAGGTTAATCTTCCCAAAGGTACTGTTATCAATGGGCTTTCATGTGCCAACTCTAGCTTTTGCATGGCTACCGATTCCTCCGGTCAAAGTCTTAGCTTCGTGAATGGCATTTGGTATGGTCCTACCTACATTTCCGGATCGAAGGGAGCTGCAATTATGGGGATCTCTTGTTCGAGTCGCAATTTCTGTATCGCGATCGATCGTGGCGGCTTTGTCTATAGATACGCTTTTGGCCGCTGGCACCAAAGGGTCAGGGTGGACGCTGCCAAGGGCGCCTCGCTTAATGGGGTTACCTGTGTTGGGCCGAACCTTTGCATTCTGATCGACAACAAAGGCAGATCATTTGTAAGTCGGGTTTTCAACTACTCGCTTTCGACATTGAGTTCTGGTGCATTAGGATCATTCGTTCCTCTAGCAACACGATCATCGTCTTCCCCGGCGCCTTCAATTGAGATTTCAAGTGGTGCTGGCGGCGCACCGACTGTTTCCTCAGCGAGTTTTTTAGTCTCGGGCTCTACGGTGATAGGGAATACTACTTCTGATCCCGGAATGCTTGGAAATATCTTTGCCCTTGACTCTGTCCCTTTCAACTGGATGGAATCAGAATATTGGAAGGTCGACTTGACAACAAGCAGCACTTTGACGCTCACCTATGTAACCCCAGACCCATCGTCTGTTCCACTTTTGCAACTCGTTGGCCCTGACATAGCCAATCACGCTATTGCTAGCGCAAGTGGTCTCAACTTTAGTGGCGTTCCAGATGGCAGCCACATAAGCAGTGCTGGCAGCTATACCTGGAATTTGAAGGAGCCTGGAGTCTATGTGATTGCCTTAGGCCTTGGAAATCTCCATGGAAGCAGCGGACCTTACAAGTTCTCGCTCAAGCTCACGAGCACCATTTAAATAGCACCACTTAGTAGGCGTGTGGTCTTATTATTCGTCATAAGTTGGAGATGTCATCGCTTTCATTTTGGCGAGTAGTACCTGAAGAGCGAACGCAGATGACAGACTGGTTTTTCAGGTGGCATGGTCTTCAAATGAGACTCTGAAGGCACTACTGGCAGATGAAGCCTATCGTCAGATGAAGCCTATCGTCAGATGAGGTTTATATAAAAGTAATTTATTGTTGTCGCTATGATTGTCGTTTTATCTATGGAGTGGCGTCGACCATTTGCTTTTGTCGATTCTGACCAGGTAGTACCCCCCTAAATCTCGCACCTAAAAGGATAGAACTGCGTTTTTCTCGAGTGTTGTGGCCAAAATACCTAGCTTGTCTTTTTTTGGCTTTATGGGTCACACTGCCTAGCCCTTTTTTGTTGGTGGCCTTAGCTTTGTTTGATTGGCTCTATCTGCCTTTGAGGCGATCGTTCCAGATTGGCCAAGTATTACGGTGGCTTTGGCGGGGGCTGTCTTTGAGGCGATCGAACCTTGCGTGGCTCACATTTGTATTTGAGCTTTTGCCTTGTTCTTGTCGAAAGCTCAAAGATGGAAGTTGAAGAATCAGTTGAAGAATCATAGGAGTACGCCTTTAGCAATTCCATGGTTTTTGTCTCTGTGAGAGCCCTTGGGGCTGTATTGTGGCTCAATGAGTTCGATTCGGAGAGTGACATGTTATTAGTTGCAAGCGAAAATGGCGGAATTGGCATCGATGCCGTGTGGGATTTCATCTCAAATGGGGGAGATCTAATCTCTACTTTGGAGCAAGCATGCAAGGTGGTTGAAGACAACCCCAATGACCATAGTGTCGGTAGCGGTGGCCTCCCAAACTTGGTTGGTGAGGTAGAGCTCGATGCATCGATAATGGACGGAACTACCAGACAGGCCGGTGCCGTTGCAGGACTTAAGGGCTTCAAGAATCCAATAACTGTTGCGCGCGGTGTTATGGAACTCTTGCCGCACGTGCTCTTAGTCGGGGAAGGTGCTGCTAAGTTCGCTGATGAGATCGGCGCCCTTCGAGGTGAGCTTCTTAGCGACGAATCCAAACGAATATGGAGCGAGGGTGTCGCTAAGGTTCCAGCCGAGATCGCATCGGATACTCTAGCGCGTGCGCGTGCGCTTACCATGGATCCAGAGCGTGCAGTGGGTACAGTAAATTTCTTGGGTCTTGATGGCGATTCAAATATTGCTTCAGCGGTTTCAACTAGCGGGTGGGCGTGGAAGTGGCCGGGACGTGCCGGCGATACTCCAGTGTTTGGTGCTGGGAACTACTGTGATTCGCGTTATGGCGCGGCGGCTTGTACGGGATATGGTGAATTGTCTATAAGGGTTTCTCTAGCGAGAACGATTGTCTCACTTCTGGCTCGCGGAGCCTCACCAATGGAGGCCGGATCGGAAGCTCTTTCAGATATCTTCAATCTGGGAGAGCCAGTTGAAAACCTCATCATGCACGTTGTGGTTTTGGACAAGGCCGGAAATCACGCCGGTCTATCGACCCAGCCTTCAAAGTTTTATGCCTGGCGAGATGAATCGGTTGATTCATGTCAAATAACTCCTCGAATTCAGATAGTTCCGAAGTAGGAATAGCGTTGAATTGATTCCTTGACGCCCGTTTTCCCGTTGAAGTTGTTCAATCCATCGAGAATGCGACGGTACATTTTTTAATCGATGGGGACGGATTGGGTTTTTTGATGATGGCTTTTATGTTGTCCGGGCTCAATTTAGATTCGCCATGTAAACCCAACTAGTTGATCTTAATGAGTTGACTTTATTGGCATTTGTGATTGGGTGAGAGTTAGAAGTTGGGATCTGGACACTTGTCACTTATAGACAATAGGTATTGGCAGCATTTGATTTGCCTTTGTACAAGTGGACGACTTTTCGAGGGATTCAACTACGGTATTTTTAGGAGGTCGACAAAGAGATGAAATATGTAAAGCTAGGATCTAGCGGATTAGAAGTATCAAAGATATGTCTAGGTTGTATGAGTTTTGGCGAAGCCAATCGAGGTTCACACACTTGGACTTTGAACGAGGAGAGTTCCCGCACGATCATCAAGGGCGCACTTGAGGCAGGAATTAACTTCTTCGATACCGCAAATGTCTACTCGGATGGAACCAGTGAGGAGATTACGGGTCGAGCCTTGGCGGATTTCGCAAATCGAGATGAGGTCGTTATAGCCACTAAGGTTCACGGTCGGATGAGGCCTGGACCCAATGGAGCGGGCCTTTCACGCAAGGCGATAATGGCCGAGATCGACAATAGTCTTCGTCGTCTAGGAACCGACTATGTCGATCTCTATCAAATTCATCGACTCGACCATAACACTCCGATTGAAGAGACGATGGAGGCGTTGCATGATGTCTGCAAAGCGGGTAAAGCTCGATACATCGGGGCCTCTTCGATGTATGCTTGGGAGTTTTCTAAGATGTTGCATGTCGCAACTCAAAACGGCTGGACAAAGTTTATCTCTATGCAGAACCACTACAACCTCATCTATCGAGAAGAGGAAAGGGAGATGCTTCCGCTTTGTAAAGACGCTGGAATTGGGGTAATTCCATGGAGCCCACTCGCTCGAGGACGTTTGACTAGACCTGTCAATGAGAGCACAGAACGTGCAAATACCGATGAATTCGGAAAGTCGCTCTATAGAGATTATGATAATGAAATTGTAGACCAGGTCGTAGCGATCGCCAATGAAAGAGGCTCTAAGCCAGCTCAAGTGGCTCTGGCATGGATCCTTTCTAAGTCTGTTGTATCTGCGCCAATTCTCGGAGTGACTAAGTTGACTCAACTTATGGATGCTGTTGATGCCATTGGCCTAGAACTCTCCCCGACGGAGATCGAGCGCCTCGAGGCGCCATATAAGCCACACGCGATCGCTGGCCATTGATTCTGCTGGCCATTTCCATTGGCGGCTAAATCTAATACCAAGAACCTTTTTGGGCTTCATGTGCTGTAACTCATGGAGTCCAATTTCGGCACAATGTGGCGAAAAGGATAAGTAGCCTTGAGTCAAATTGATCGGAACTTCTAGAAGATCTATTAGCCGTAACGATTTGGACTAGTTCTGCTTTAGCGTTCAATAGTGGGGCTATCCGAAATGAATTATCTTTTTACTTTCGATGGCGAACTGCTCTATCGATATGGCATCACTAGCTATTAAGGGTGTTGCCATGTCAATTCGGCAACGCCACTGACCGTAAGCGACGAGAACTTTAATAGAAATGCATATCCTAAAGATCAAAAGATGGTGTTGCCAAGGCAGAAAGCCCGAGGTATCAAAGGGGGCTGTTGTCTGTGTGATTTGGACCCATGGTTGAATTGTATCAAATTAGCCAAAATGACGATTCCTAAATTTTGCGACCAGGCAATATGAGATTCGGCCCAAGAACCAACTCAAAGATTATCAAAGACAACGCCTCCACGATTGGTTTGGACGGGTTGTGAAATTGCACGTTTAGGAGTCGAATTTATCCAATCGGCATAGCCGTTGGTAGCGCTCAGCAAAGAGATGTGGTCGAAAGTGAAAGCTGCCACGTGGATTTCTATTGAGTCATTTGATCCACAATGTATGTCTTTATGATTGAATGCTGAGTTGGCCGCTCGCCCAGAGTTATTGGGGCTATCCCAATTGCAGGAGCGAATTGAGGGAGCGGATACAGGGAGGTTCGATACCCCTTCTGCGAGAGCTTCATGGTAAGAGTTGGAGTCGGTGACCTTTGTTCGATGATGATCCTAGATCCATCTTCGGTTCCATAGGCTAAGAGTTGTGGGAGACGTCAAATAGTTCTCTAGCTCAAGTAACCGACACGGATATATCGATTGATGAGAATTTTAAATTGGCCAGTTTTTGGCGGGATTAGGTTGGCAGAAGAAGACCTTTAATTTACGGAACGAGCAAAGGTGCCGACCATCGCGAGGCTCACCGTGCTATTGGGCGAAGAACGAAGAGGATTCCTCTTGAGACCAAACACTGCGACTCCTCTAATTATCTCTATAGAAACGGATGTTGTAGGTAAGGTACTGTAGCTTGACGATTGACGTCCAACTATGCGATTAGCAGTTGGGTTTTGGGGTTTTCTATTAGATTAACCTCATGAAGAGGTATTTTCGACCATCGCAGATCTTTGTTACACCCCACGTGCTCTTCGCGTGCGATTAGGGTGTGTCGGTCGTTGTCGTTATTGATATTACCAAACCAGAGCTTCAATCTCTAGTTTCGGTGCCGATCCCATCAAATGAGTATTGGCTCGCCTCTGCCTATGGAAAAAGCCTTTGGATCTGGTCGTTATCGGCACAAAGGACTCTTTATCATGTGCAACAAGGTGGCCAAGTCGCTTGCATTGAGATAGGTTATTCTGTCCACAGCTTGCTCGCCGATACAGGTGGGTGCTGGGTGCTTTCAGAGATCGACGATACTAGGCTACCTCATGGGCAAGATGAAAATCCAACGACCGAACTGCTCCTCATCGACAAAGAGACTTCGATGGTAAGATCTTTTCTCCTGGCGGGGATACCCCATGGAATTGGGCTGATTGGTGGCCAATGCTGGGTCTCAACACTCCATAAGGATCAAGATTGCCAGGGTACAAAAACAGTCTGGTGGCACCAAGATAGAGAAGAAGGGAACTTCGAACGAGGTCAACCTAATTTAGATTCCCTAGAAAGCGCGACATGGTCCTCGACGCCATGGAGGAGTTTTCGTGATCTACCGCGGCTCTACCGTCGTGATCTAACGGGCGTTACTCCATTGGGATTAGATGCCCATCTCCTCCTACGGCTGAGTCACACCAACGCCAAAGCGGAAGAGATTCGCCGTTTAAATGGTATGGTGATTTGGCCACTCAATGAAGATCAAAGAAACATCATCGCAAGTGTTCCACTAGGCGGAACACTGTTGGATACCCAATCCATAGATGACAGCCTCTATTGCAGCATCGCAAGCGATGATGGCATAAAAATAGTACGCCATGACGGATCGGAACCATCTGTCATGACCATCATTGGCGAGCATGACTTCGATGTTTCAACCTTCCTCCAGCGGCCACAATGGTTTGGTTTGGATCATTCTCCAGAGGAGGAAGTGCTACAACAACTTGCCGAAGTGAAAGCCTTCTTTCAGAGAGGATGGGGTTCGTCTGAACAAATACATCCTCCAGCAGCTGCCATTGAGGAAGTGAAAGTTCTCAAGCAAAGCGGATGGAGTGCGGCGCCACCCAGAAATCCTTCCAAGGATGCTATTGAGGGAGTGAAAGTTCTCGAGATTGAGGCGGTTGACAGTTGGCCAGATACAACCATAGAGATCACCTTCACTTCAACGCAACGTCCAGGTGTGATCTTTGTAAGGAAGTTTCGAGCTTTTAGAGAAAACGGAATGCCCTCGCAATATGATATTCCAATCAGCATGATGGAGGATCTTGAGACCGGTCGACTGCCACTTCCTAACCAGTATCGCTACGACAGTCGCGGACGAGTCCTAACACAGCCGCTCTAGATCTGACTTGTACTATTGGCTTTTAATTTGTAATATTGACTGTAATAGGGGGTAACTATCAATACTGATCTTGTAGATGCCAACGGGTCTTGGGCGTGAATTCCCTGCGCCTAAGATGTGATGGCACAGGGAATTCACCGGAGTCTCTGCGAACAAGGTTGTCATTTTGAGGGATTGAACAGTATCATTAGGGATCTTCGACAATATTCGTGCCAAGATGCTGGCTTGGTCTCGGCCATGAAATTCGGACAAAGAGATTCCAGGGAACAGTCTGCATAAAAAGACCCAGGAAAGCTATTTTAGGAGCGGCTGTCCCTCTTGGTCGATAGGGTCACTTGCAGTGACTTGGCATTTTTGTTCCAAGCATCGGTATGATTATTCGTCGAGTTTTTCTATAAACAAGGTAGCTTATAACCCCATGGTCAATAGTGATTCCCACGTCGTCGCCGGGATGTCGCCATTGTATTGGTTGATTACGGTGGGGTTGTGGAATTGAGTTTTTCAAACCATCTTAGCAGCGTTCATTATTGTTAAATTTACCCCGGAAATAGCGCATGTAGTGTTCGCGCCTTTTCGATTTTCGACCATAGTCTCGACCACAAGATCGTATCTCTGAGATTTGGTCATAGTAATGTAGATACTGGGGGCCAAAGGAGATTTCAAAGTTGAGGATGGTGAATTGAAGATGCGATTCGACAGATTTGGAGCTTATTTGACGCTGACTGGTCAAGTGATTGGCCATAGCAATTAGTCTTCGCGTCACGTTCGGTTTTCGTTTTGGCTAACAGGTACCTTTATAATCTTATGGACCAAGAGTTCTGACAAAGGGGCCAGGAGATCAAAGAGAATTCAATTCGCAATCTAAACTGTCAGATCTGAGCGTAATAAGCATGGTAAGCCAAATGGAACTGTAGCCGTCCCAACTTTGGCACCACTACTGTAAGTAACAGCGAAGAATCGAAGGTCAGGACAAAGCGCCAGTTGTCTAACACCTAGGGTGCTTTGCGTAATAAGTAATTCCTCGTGGTCACTTTGTCTCTAAGGAATGCTTCACTTTATGGGAATATGTCATAGGCTATGTCTCTTTCGAAGAAGTATCCTATTTGTATGTGTGCAATTTGGTAGATGGTGCTTGGAGGGGATTCAGGTTCTATCAAATAGTTTTTTCCGTAATTTAATAGGTTTATTTGTATCACAAAAGGCGTTATAAAAATGGCTTTGTCGCCGAAAATTACAGTACCTACTTCGTCTCTGACGTGGCGTTTTTCTAGAAGCTCAGGTGCCGGTGGTCAGCATGTCAATACTACCGATTCACGCGTCGAACTGATCTGTGATCTTAGCGGAATCTATTGCTCCAGCGTGAACCGCGACTTGATAATGCGACGTTATGGAGACAGCATACGCGTTGTTTCATCAACTCAAAGGTCTCAGGGTCAAAATCGCAAAATTGCACTTGATCGTCTACACGAACTGTTGGAGAATGCCTGCAAAACCCCAAAGATTCGAAAGCCTACTCGTCCGACTCGCGGTGCTAATCAAGCTCGATTAGATGACAAAAGGGCGCTTTCGAACAAGAAGCTTCAAAGGGCGATCAACGTCGATGAATAGATCGACCTTATGTGCTCTAGAGCTCTAGTGGGCCTAGGCAAATCTGCCGGGTTATCTTAAGATTGAATTCGAATTGGTTGGTATCTCATCTGTTCGGTCTCTCGTTAGTTCGCTTCCTAGTGGGATTGAGATTGATGGCAGCTACTGCTTTCTAGAGAGATCTCGAGCCATTTTGCTAAAGGAGAGAAGGTGGGCTAGAGGATTCTCTTCTTTTTGATTTACGGCTTTTGATGAAGCTCCATTCTCCTCTTAGATAGGGCAACGTAGGGGTTTACGATTTCGATATTGATTCTTTTCGATTGGCGTCCTGTAAAGGGGCGAGCAAGTGACTGCAATGGATGGCCGTGACCAAATTGAGGCGTGAATTTGGATTGTGGGCGCTTTTGGTTCGAAAGAATCTCCCCAAAAGGACAAATACACTTTCAAATGCAGCAATAAGGTGATCACGCAAAGAAGTCCTCAATTTTAGTAGGAATTTGAGGGGGGGGAGTTTAACTATAACGATCGAGAGGTTACCTACTTGGGATACTTTGTGGCCTGAACTTAATCAGCGGCCTGGTTGGTGGAGGGCTGTTTCGGATTTGAATTTCAGCGGTACATGGTTGTTGGATTTTAGGTCAAGCTCTCATTGCGGGTTTATATAGTCAATTAGCCCGAGAATATTCCTTCGTAGCAAGTGGGAGATTCACTTTTTGATTTTGACAAGGGTTTTGGCGGGTGGCAAGTATCTTTTCGGTTCCAGGTAATCTTGCTTTCCCATTGCGTAAATTTCAAGTTATCTAAGTGATATCGGTGCTTATTGGGCGCCGTTGTCGACTTGAGTCACGGTTGAGCTTTACTGGGTATTTTTTACAAGCTTAGGGTTGTGGTGTAGATGGCTGTTAGATCCTGGCCACTAGAGCCTCGTCGATCTATGGGCATAGCCCCACCTCTTTTTTTTGAAAGCCCCTCCAATCTCAAGGTCCGTCGCTCTTTGATTTTGTATTTCGCTGCTTTTGAGATGTTTTCTAGCTTGGGACAACTTGGGTAATTCGCTTCAAGCTCTGGTTCGGTGGTTTCTTTTTGTCTATTAAATGTGATGAACGCGGTCGTAATAGAGTGGCCCAGGACTTTTACCCTTTGTCCGGGCAACTGTTACCATTATTGATCTTCTATCAATCCTGCATTTTTTCAGTGGGCCCACAATGAAACTTTGAGGTAGATAGAAAGTTGTAATTGAGGTATGGGGAGTTTTGAATGAAGGGCAACTCTTTGATCAAGAATAAATTTCGGCTAAGGTGCCATCATTAGTATGGATTTCATTTTATTGTTGTGACGTTTGTCATAGTTTTACTTGTATGGATTGTGGCCTCCTGTGATTCGACAACAGGTGTAGGAGGACCATATTTTATGAGATATGGGTCTTTGATTGGCCTATCATTAGATTGTTGCTTGAGCGTGATCATGTATTTGAAATAGGCGACTTCGGTTATTTTCACTGGTCGTTCGTCCATAGATGTATCCATGAAGTCGCACGGGGAGCCGCACCTATGGCTGATAGTGGCGGGCAGATTGGGTAATAACAAAATGAGCCCCACCTTTGCAGGTAGGGCTCATTCTCTAGATTTTCTTATCTTCGAGATCACCTTTATGAAAAATTGGGTGATCTAGTGGCGAACTAGCGCTAGTTACTAGACGCCCGACGCAAGTTGATCGTCGGTGATCTGCTTGAGTGCCGCAATACCATCTTCGGTCTTTCGACCAGAAGCAACACCCCAATAGTAGAAGGCAAGTGCCAAAGCAGCCACTATAACCAAGTCGAGTGGGTAGTGGATTAGGCCCTTACCATGGTTGTATTGAGCGCCGAAGGTTGCTGAGCCGAAGTAGGTCATGGCAAGTATGGCGAGCAGGTATACAATTAGCCAGATAGCGCTCTTGAAGGACGCAGAGTCAACCTTATTGAGAGTTGAATTCTTGCCTGAGGCCGCAGCTGCATAGACCGCGGCGCCAGCGAGAACCGCTACAATGAGCTTCCAGTCAATTGCCCAACCGGTCCAGTAAATGACCATTGTGCCGATTACGAAGGCCAACGGAGCGACGATATTTAGCCCACCTAACCTAAATGGACGATTGGCTTCAGGATGGGTCTTTCGCAAGACGGTAATGCTGATTGGTCCGATCATGTAGGTTAAGACTGTAGCGGAGGAGATGACGCCAACCAAGCTACTCCAGGTTGGGAAGGGAGCAAGTGCTGCAATTCCAAAGATGAGAGTAACTAGTAGACCGACTGCTGGAACTGCAGTGCGTTCATTCAGCTTACGGAAGGGAGCAGGAAGGTACTTGTTGTTTCCAAGCGCGTAGAGGACGCGTGCAGTGGATGCCAAGTATACGTTTCCAGTTCCGGCAGGTGAAAGAACAGCATCTGCATAGAGCAGAGTTGCCAACCAACCAAGTCCTAGTGCGCTTGCAACCTGAGCAAATGGGCCAGTGAAGTTCAACGCTGCCCAACCCTTGGCTAAAGCCGAAGGTGCAATGCCAGCTATAAAGACGACCTGAAGTAGGGTGTAAAGGACTATGGCAATTCCAACGGCCATGAGAATAGCACGGGGTACGTCGCGCTGTGGGTTCTTTGCTTCACCAGCAAGATCCACGGCCTGCCGGAAGCCAAGGAAGGAATAGACGATTCCAGAGAGGCCGACGGCCTTTAGGATACCGGCAACTCCAAATGGTGCAAATCCGCCTGGCACCTTAGCAGCAGGAGCCATTTTTATGGTGTAGTTGCCCCAGTGGCCAGCAGCGAAGAGGAAGATCAAGATCGTAGCCGATGGCATGATAAATTTGATCATCGTCACAATCGTGTTGGTCTTCGCAAACGCTTTTACACCAAAGGCGTTAATTGCGTAAAAGAGCACCATAAGGATTGCTTCGGCGATGAAGCTATTTGTCTTGCTATTGGCGAAAATGCTGATGTAGTGCTGTGAGTACTGAATAACAGCTTCGGCTTCAATTGCTGGCACCGTAGTGTAAGCAATGAAGGCGGCCCACCCCATCATGAATCCGGTTAGGGATCCGTGCGTGAAGTGAGGGTATCTTGCGATACCGCCCGATTGAGGTAGCAT
Organism: Acidithrix sp. C25; assembly: GCF_904848545.2. Classification (NCBI taxonomy): domain Bacteria; kingdom Bacillati; phylum Actinomycetota; class Acidimicrobiia; order Acidimicrobiales; family Acidimicrobiaceae; genus Acidithrix; species Acidithrix sp. C25. Next base: position 1,192,235 of record NZ_CAJHCI020000006.1, on the reverse strand, counting down.
CCCGGAGAGCTCGGCATAAACCAATGCGATCAAGGCGACCGCAACACCTCCAATGAGCCACGCTATTACTGCAGCCGGACCAGCGTCATTGGCTGCATAGAGCACTCCAAAAAGCCAACCAGACCCAATGATGGCTCCAAGACCGGCCATAGTCAAGTCGAGTCGGGACATGTCCTTTTTCAGCTTGATTGGCGATGGAACTTTAATGCTCATAATGTATCACCCCTTTGAAAGGAATCGTTTGAATGTAACTTGTTAGAAAATATCACGCAAATTAGGGTCGGAAGGCCCGAATTGGGTATTTTTCACCCGAATGTTACAAATGTGACGAAAGTTGCCGAAAGATTATTCCGCGTGCTGTCACCCTAAGTGCTCTTCGGGAAACTATCCTCAGGGCTCTTTGGCCGATTCTGCTCGATCCAATTCGGTACAAATTGCCTCTTGAGCAGGTATTATCTTAGTTTTCACTTGGGGCGGCGATCTCAAAGATCGACGAACATTTATGCGAACATTGTATAAATGTTGATGCTTGTGTTTATGGCTAGTTTTTTTCATCTTAACATTGTGAAAATGTCATTACATTTGCAACTGTTTTATTAATGTTTCGCCAATGTGAGTCGCAGTGATCTATTTTACCGGTCCTCTTGGAATAAAACTGAGATTTTTTTGGTAGTCCTTTTTCACAAGGCGTGCAAGGACTGAAACTGGGATGACTTTTTCTGAAGTCAAAATCACGGAGATGCAGAGACCGAATATCCAGCCAATCGATTAGTTTGAAGTATCATCTAGGTTTCGATCGCATCTCCTACTTGGAGTGTTAAAGGAATGTGGTCACAGGGAGTAAGGCCTTGTGCTGTCTTTATGACCAGGATTTATGCATTACCCTGGATCCACCGAAAATTTAGCCGCTCAACTTTGATTTTGGCATAGAAAAGGTTTTCTGAACTGGTAGAATGATGTTTGAAGACAATTCAAATCTATCAGTTCAAGGAGCACCTTTTAGATGCGAGCATCTGCTAGTGCTTTAGAGTGTTTGATAGTCACCTTTGACGATTCGAACGCAGTTTCCAACAGTGGATTAATACTCCCTATCACCCTTGCTGAGAGACTTGGCCTTAGGGATCTCTTTGATTTACACATTGACCTAGAGGATCGTCCTGGACGAGCAAATGTTGGCAGAAAAGCTATGGCTATCGTCGCATCTATCTTGGCCGGTGGTGATTGCATTGATGACACTGCAATCCTTGAAAGCCCAAATGCACAAGTGATTCTTGGTCAGATAATGCCAGCACCATCTAGGTTTGGTGTCTTCTTGCGTAGTTTTGAGACCAGTGACATCGCAGATGTTGAACGAGTTGCAGCTTTGTTGCTAAAACGAGCCTGGCTAGCTGGAGCAGGTCCAGGTGATGAGTCACTCACCATTGATGTTGATTCCACAATATGTCAGGTATATGGAAACAAAAAAGAAGGAGCTTACTTTGGTTATACCAAAGTAAGGGGGTATCACCCACACCTAGCAGCTGTTGGTAAAACAGGTGACATTCTTGGAATAGTGACACGTGAAGGCAACGCCAATACCGCTCGTGGTGCCGGGGAGTTTGTAACCCAGGTAATCAACAATGCCAGAGCCGCTGGAGCAACTGGTGAAATAACCATGCGTTTTGACTCTGGGTTCTACTCAAGAGCCGTAAGAGACACAGCCAGCCAAGGCAATGTTCGCATTTGCATTACAACACGGATGTCAAAACGATTGAAGCAGGTTATTGCAGCCATACCAGAAGAAACATGGACTTCAATTCCTTATTGGCTTGAAGGTGGAGCTGATGTAGCAGAAGTGAAATACCGTCAAATACAGTAAATATCGCGCATTTGCAAGAGATAGACAAGACGTTCGTCTTATCGTAGGAAGAACAAAGCCTACTCCAGGGTCTCAGCTGGCACTATTTAGAGACTATGACTATCACGCATTTATTACCGATCGACAAGGCGAAACGCTTTTCCTTGAGGCTGATCACCGAGCACATGCCCAGATCGAACTAGTCATCAAGGATCTCAAAGGAGGTTCTAGATGGAATCATGTTCCATCCAGATACATGAACGCTAATGCCGTTTGGTTGGCTCTGGTCTAATTAGCCATTGGTGCAACTGCACACAACCTGGCACGGTGCAACTGCACACAACCTGGCGCGGTGCAACTGCACAACCTGGCGCGGTGCAACTGCACAACCTGGCGCGGTGCAACTGCACAACCTGGCGCGAATAGGTGCTATTACAGAAACTGTAATAACCACACCAAAGCTTCGACGGTGTTACTTTCAGATCGCAGGACATATCACTCGTTCAGCTAGAAAAGTAATACTGCATCTTGAAGAACACTGGCACTATAAGGATAAGTTCTTAGAGGCTCTTGATCGGATCAGAAAGTTTGAGATCGCCATCACCTGAACATCTGGTTACCTAACACACTGAATATTACTTGAAGGAATTGCTCTAGAAGACAAGGGATTAGGTCACTATACCCAAAATGAGATTTCAGAATCTCAAAAATGACCAAACAGGCTCAACCACAAAGGGAATAGGTCATATTTGGCACTCTGAAACCAGATTTAATCTATAGACCCTCCGTCAAACCTAAATCAGTTCCAAAAAACCGACTTGAAGTCACACCGAGGGGCTCAAGCTGGTCCAATTCTGTGGATTCAGGATTACTTGACTTTATTTATGAAAAGATCTCTACTTGTAGCCGAGATAGAAGTGGCTCCGGATCGATCTAATTGAGAGAGCAGTACAGTAGTTTTCATCGGAGTGCGTGGATTTGGGCAATCGGCGCGAATTTCTAGTTTTTGGGAGAATGGATGAATGTTCAAATAAGAAAGCTGAGAAATGGTTCGTTCTTGATAAGACTTAATTGAGAGACAGGCTGTCTTGATAAATCGCTGGTGGTTTTTGAATCCATGAAATATTAAATGCATAATTTAGTCAGTTGAGCTTTTTAAAAAGTCGGTTTATCTGATGAATTATTTAGACTGCAAATTTAAACCTATAATTATCGATCATTTAGTTGATATACTTTAAAAAAGATTATTGATTAAGATTTAATTTTGTCCATGGGGGTTATTGTCGAATAGCGGCAGTTTTTAAATTGCATGTTATAGCGTGAAAGTCCCGATATTACATGATAAATATCTTCAGTCGTCGTGCCTTGAGTCGTTGTTCAATGAATATTGGTTATGTGGCTTCCGTTGGAAGCTCCAGCAAGTAACTTGAAGCCCTTTGGTGTGTATCGCAGTCTGGAATACGCGAACCGTTCATGACTGCAGCGGTATCAAATATTGCAGTGGCTTCAGGTATTTAAGTACGCTAGTTTGTTGCGACTACGAGCCCTTTTGTGCGTCCTAATAGTTGGGCCGAAGTTTAGCGTTCGGTTAGATAAATTAGAGTTTCAATTATTTTTTCGGTGATCTGATAGTGCGCTGGTATTCCCGTAAGGTTCTACTCTTGGTATCTTTTTTGTATCTTTGGAGTTTTTAATCATAAATTCAATGACAGGAGATATTGGGTTTCTTAGAGTGGGCCACCTGATCAAGTTCATCGAGGCCAATTCAATCCGGTGTTTCCAGGATAGCTAGTCGGGTAGGCACGACTCATTGCTGGGTCGTGCCCCCTTAAGATCCTAGCGGGCAACTTTCATCCCACTAGGCTCAAGCCTTATGAAGGACCCTTTCGGGACCCGGTCATACAGTTACCAATTTGCCATGGAGGTATAGCCTTTACGACGTAGGCTTGTGACCTTCTGACGTTACTACTAAAGTTCCGACCGATCGATCTTATCCCAATGTGTTTCGTCAGTAGGACCACACTGTGGCGTGAGCCATGTTCATTTGCCTTCCTAGCCTATGAGGTTCTATGAATCACGTAACTAAGACTGTCTCGTAACTAAGACCGTCTCGTAACTAAGACCGTCTCGTAACTAAGACCATTTCACACCTTGGCACCACGGGGAAGTCTGCTTGGCTCCGCACCAGGTAATGTCTCACCAGGTAATATCTCAAGGTATATCCGTCTCATTGCAAGTGCGCGTTTCGCTTTGCCTCCAATTGAATATTCCACCGAAATAACATACGCTGGGATTAGGGCCTGCCTTTTCACAGGAGGAAATTGTTGTCAGCGCGCATCTATAAGACAATGCTGCGACCGTTCCAGATAGCTTTTGATCCAAGCCCATCAGCAACTTTGGCTTGTTTGCAATAACGATCTTTAACCAGCAGTTCACATATGTTGCTCATACCCAGCTAGGCCTACCTCCATGCTCCCTGGTCCCTTATTGCCTGGTTCCTTATTGTCTGGCCCCTTAGGGCCTTGTTGCTGGCAGTGTCGGCTTCACCTCACGGATTTGGCCTATGAGATTTCCCGCGGGTACTTTTCCGACAGCTCTACACCAGAGAATTACTCCTCTGGCATGTGTCGGTTGGCTTTGCCAGCTGAATGGCAAGTTCCTCCTTTTCGAAGCGTTAAATTCGGCGATCTCATGTCGCACGGAGACAATTGCATAAGTAGATCTTTAGCTGTTTTGGATTTAAAGGGCTCTCCTAACATAGATGTGGATCAAGCAACCCTTTCGTAGGGGAGCTTGAGATCAATCGGACCGCATGAAAGCATCACCAAGCCAAGTGTTGATTTTGCAGAGTGAAGACCATAGCATCTAGCAATGGCGGATCTAATATATTGTTTAGACCCTCAAGCCTTCCATTAGAGACACCCTTTTCAAGCTAGGGGGCTCAATAGCAGCCATAATTCCAGCTTTATGGATTCGAATTGTCTTTGACAATCTGACAAAGCTAGGTATCTGTGATCGTGAAGCACGAGCACACCAGGAATCCAAGAACTCAGCTACTTCGTCATTGGATAATCCACTACCGAATATCCCTCTTAGGGATTCTTTCATCTCTAAGGGCTTTAGAAGTATTGCAGCGGTTGACTTTATTTGACGTAGAGTCTCATTTTGGCGTTGAGTCAAATCACCAGGATTCTTTAGTAATGCCCATCTTGCACTCACAAACCTACGGGCGTAATCTGGAGTAGGAAGTTTTCTCAGCTGGCGCCATAGGTCGCATCTTACCTCCTCCAGGGCCTCAGTGCCCAATTTAACGACATGAAAAGGATCGAGTGCGATTTGAGTATCTGGTGTGCGATCAGCGAAAGCTTTAGCAAAAGCTGGTCCCATGTCCATTGTTGCTACTTGTGTGAGAGCTTGGAACGTTGCGAACCAAGCTCACATAAGAACCCATCTAGACTCTTAGCGCTTTTTCCTTCTGCTCCATAGACGATCTTTCCAGTTTCATGATCTGTTACGGGCTCTAAATAACTTGGGTTATGTACTTATGGTGTTTACGATAGGCAATCTCATCTACCCCTATTATTGAGAGCTTCTCTAGTCGCTTTGGATCGATCTCTTTGGCTACTACTCTCTCACAGATCGTACCAACTGTTTTCTGAGCAATCCGGGTGAGCTTCGTAACTGTTGTTTTATCCATCTTTGCGGTTGAGCCGGCAACTAGATGTTCAAAGTCTCTCGTGAAGCGAGATTTGCGATACCGGTCACCCAAATGGCACTGACTCAGTGATTACTCCATGATTGGGGCATTTCGGTCTCCGTAGGGCACAAGAGATCCAAGTACGACGTATTCCCATGTCAAGATGTCTCCAGCGAGAGTTGATAAGTTCTGATGTCGTAGCGGTATTTTGTTTTGAATTTACGGCTTATTCAACAACACTTTGGACATGCGAGCTTGGATCGTGCAAGTTTGACATCTACAACAATTTCATCTTTTGAGATAAAAATATCGTTGACAATGACACCTTTAACGTCAAGCAACTGCTTGACTAGAGAGTTAGCGTGCACGGTTAGATCTCCTAAATCTGTGTGTTAGTAACTTCAAATTTAGAGGTCACAAACCGTGCAGGTTTCATTCAATGCTTTTAAAGACCCAAAAGTTCTTATCGTACAGGCGTTACTTATCAGTTATGGGGTCTTGGTGACCCACATGAGGGTTAGGAGAGCCATTTAAAGCTCCGCACTTAATGCTAGATAAGGCCCCCCCAACTGCATTCGAAGTCAAAAGATACCACCCGAAAGAGTTGATCTATGAATTGTGCAATTGTCTCCTAGGCTTTCATTTTGACCGACAATCGGTATGGATGCTGCCACATATGGGCAGGAGTTATATAGCTTGGATTTCGATAACGTAAGATTATTTAGGTTAGGTAACTAAAGCTACCGGGCAAGGGCTGTTGATCGAAAATGGTAGAGGTGACTAATAACGGTCGCTAACCGGGAAACGATAACAGGTTTTAGCCTTTTGAAAACGCAAAATTTGGAGTGGCCAGCATTGATCCATCACTTTTCACGATCATAGCTTCGGTACCTCTCATCTTTGAAACCATGCCAAGGACCTCAGTGCCTCCAGCAATAAGCGCAGTGGCTATCGCATCAAGACGAGTTAGGTCTGTTCCGAGTACGGTTGCGGCAACCGTAGTGATAGGCAATCCTTTGACGCTAGTAATATGATCTCCGCGTTCATAGCTTCCTGAGGTGGCAACTGCCTCGGTGACATCGACGACCCCAAGGAGCTCCCCTGGTTTAAAGGGATCCTGGACCCCAATAGTGTAGATTCGACCGGGAACAACACATATGTCGCCACCCGCATTTACAAGGCCACCCTGAATTCCCGCTTCAATCAAAATTGATAAGGCACGTTTGGCCGACCATCCTTTTACAAGACCTGTTGGGTCGAAGCTTGTCCCCAATGCCCATGGGTCAAAGTGGCCAGCTGTTATGGTCTTTGCTCTTTCACATTCCTGCATTACTTCAATGAAAAGGGGAGAAGGGTGTTCGATTTCTCCCCAGTTGAAGAGTGTGAGCTCACTGTCTTGCTTCCATAGGCTGAATTGGTTGTCTAGCCGATCGATCTCAGCACACGCGAAAGAGATAGCTGCTTCGATCTGTGATTTTGACTTTTCCTCATCGACGATTAGAAACGTAAAGACGGTACCCATTGCATGGTGAACGTTAGAGATCATTTGAAATGGAGTTTAGTCAACGCGCTCTGTATTGAATAGGCGTACGCTTCACTTGTATAGGTAGCACCAGTGATACCCATGATTCGCGTACTTTGTGCTTTGAGGACCTCGGATTTTAGGATGGGAACTACTTGCTGTTCTATCTGCAAGGAATAGGACTCAGCTGTCTGTAGAGAGCTGACGGTTACGTCGGTGATTTTATTATTCGTGATCGTAACTTTGACCGCCATCTGTCCATAACCATAGTTTTCCAATTTGCCAACCATAGTGGCATTTGCTATAGATGATGATGGTGCTGCAGTTGTCGTGGGAGCGGCTTTTACGACGGTGGTAGTAGTCGCTCCTGAACTAGCAGTGGCTGCTGTGGTTGTAGTCGCTCCTGAACTAGCAGTGGCTGCTGTGGTTGTAGTCGCAGATTGGGCTGGAGCGCTAGATTTTACCAATGCAGAGCTTTGAGTTGAGGGTGCTGGCCCGTGAATTGCGATAACTCCAACAAAGCCAACTGAGGCTGCGCCTAATAGTTTTAGGGATGGTTTCACGTGATTCTATTCCTGACTAGATACTGTAAGCTTCGTGATGAATGGCTTCAGGTGGGACGCCATTTCTCTTGACTATTGACTCAACTTGATTTACAAAGCCTTCGGGCCCGCAGATGAATACGTCTCGACGTTTCATATCGGGTACGAGTTTTACTATGGCGGCCATATTTACGGCTTCGCGTTTTCCGATCAGTTTATGGACTACGCCCTTTCGGTGCTTCACGAGCTCTGTGATCTCTTCCACTAGAGCGAGCTCGGATTCCTTGTTGGCGCGTAATACAACAACAGGACGAGATTTCAGCGGGATCTCTTCTAGAAGGGCTCTTACGGCCGTGACACCAATTCCACCGGCTATCAAAAGAGCCTGGGGTCTCTTTGAAGCCCCAACAGTGAATGAACCGTATGGACCTTCTATGGCCACCGCGGTGCCGACTTTGATCTCAGAGAGTGATGAGGAGAAATCCCCAAGAGCTTTTACTGTCAGTCGCATGTAGGGTGGCTTTGGCATTGCCGAGACTGTAAAGGGGTGAGCCTGCCACCACATTCCTTTGGTAAGAAAGCGCCATTCGAAGAATTGCCCGCCTGATATCTGCAGGCGATCCAGGTCTTTTCCTTGCAGAACTATTGAGACCACACCTTCGCTCTCGCGGTGGACTTCAGCAACTCGCAATTGGTGACGGACGGTTCGGTAGATCGGCACTCCAATGCGAAATATCACGATCAGCGCAACCGCTATGAGCCAACCTCCTATCCAGACAATCTGAGTAAGTGGATGTTTTACAAAAGATGGCCCGAGGGCGAGTTCATGAGCAAACGAGATGGCAAGGGCTACATACATGAGAAGGTGAAGGATCCACCAGTTCTCCCTAGAGATATTTCTTCGAATCTGGGGAACTGATATTATTCCGATTAGGACCATAATGCCAAGGCCGATGGTTGCACTTAGAAGATGAGGAAAGGTATTTACTACGACCCCAACTTCTGAGAGTACGCCAGTCTTGGCAGCTTCGGCGTATGACAATGTGAGGAAGATCGCGTGAGCTAGAATAAGCAAGATTGGCCATGGGGCTAATTTTCTGTGCCAGTGTATAACGCCACCTTGACCCAGAACCCGTTCGAGGGCTGGCATTCGACTGGCCAGTATTACCATCAGCAAAGCTAGGTAAGTCCCGACTAGCCCTGTAACTGATCCGACAAACATCGAGAGTCCACCAGTGACGTGCAACTCGCTTTGTGTGCCATCGACAATTGGCAAAGCTACAAATACTCCTAGACCAAGTCCAAGGAGTAACAGCGTCGCATTGTATGCCCAGCGAGATGGGGGCGTGGGCGTTGTCCTTATAGTCTCACCAGTTTCCCTCGCAATCCTATCAGATTGCGAGGTCACAGGGAAAAATGTAGTATTTTCCATTACAAACTCCGTCTTTCTAGGCAAAACATTAGCGGTTCTAAATGAATCCTTTCTGAAACAAAAGGCTAAAGGTGCCGAATTTGTTAACAGGCGTGGTGCTCTTAATATCGTTTCATCGGCCTTGTGATGGTTGCAATTGATTTATTTACTCCAATTTCTCCTGGGAGTCGATCTAAATTTTCCTTCGATGGGAGGAGTCTTTAACAGAATCAACCTCAGTTTCCGGAGGTGGTTTTTGAGCGATGGTGGCTCCACTTGGGGTTTAATGTCACTTGATCGAATGAAACAGTCACCCTCGAGATCGGCATGGAGGATTTATGGTAGGAATTCGCAAGGGAGGGCGTGCCGTGGTAGCTTTGACAAGTCTTTCTAATTGGAGAAGTTGACCGACCATCTTTAGGTAATAATTACCTGAGTAATTTCTGTGTAATGGTTATGAAATTAGTTTCTTTGTTCTAATAAATGGACTGTTTTAATTTCTCGTTTGGATGGGATCCAAGTCGGTTTGGCGCGTTTGATTTCAGCCGGTTCGAGGATTGAGTGAGCTCTCTGGCTTCGGAGCGGTCTTAAACGGAGCATTCAGGCATATTGAGTAGGCAATCCACCGCTGCTATTGTCCTTCGCGTAGTGGTGTTTTGTCTTGAGGTGAATTATGTCGGTGTAGCTTTTTGAGTTTGTCTATATCCTATGGGCTCCGGCGTAGCATTATTTGCTCCACCGCAATGGCTCTCCTGTGGAGCTTTGGTCGCAAGTTTAGGTTGTCTGGGACTTGTGTTTGATGGACGAAGCTCAAATGACCCTAAAATCGCATCTGCCTCAGCAGTGGATCAATAGTTTGGGAGTCTCCCATCTAGATCAATATTTACATAGATTTGAGTGATCTCTTTCAATCTTGACGTCAGGCGGCTTTAGTCGACTTTGAGCTTCCGGACCTATAAAAAGAGTCGAAAATACTCTTTTCTTTAGTCCTTCTAGATACCTTTTATAATTATAACCGTTCCCCCTTCGTCCCCTTGTAACTAAAAATCATGGTGGCTTACAATATTATTGACAGGAAGTGTGATCCATGTCAGCAAAAGATAGCTCTTGCACCGCACCAGCGTCAAAACCAAGTTTGGAGTCCAGGCCTCCTGACATGGTACCCAGCAAGTTTCTGTAAATTAGCCTCTGAGCTGGATAAATAATTCTGCAGGTGACCTGTTTCGGAGCTTGAATATGATATAATTGATGAGATGGAAACCACCTCAGGCAACCAGAATTCCGGGCTGATGATCGGTCAGCCACCATTGCCACTGGTTCCCAAAGAAACCCTCCCAATCGGTGATTCTGCTGGCATCTACGAAGACGAGCGTGGAGGTGCGGTCTTTATCTGGGGCAATGTCGTCTACACCTAGGGACCGGGTGACGAACCCCTTCGGCGACTTGCTGCAGTGCAACTTGTAGAAACTGGCGCTTCACGACCGATTGATGTTTCTCGTGCGTTTGAGATCAAACCCAATGCCTTGTGGCGTTGGCGCAGAGACTTCGCAGAATTCGGTCTAGCCGGCCTCATCGATGCGAAGAGAGGTCCGAAGTCACAGCGCCTAGTAACCCGAAGAAGTCTCTTCCTACATCAAGGAACTGCGGCTCGACGGAAGAACGATTCAGTCGATAACTGATGAGCTCGGTATTTCTACCTGTCCGGCCCGCCAAGCACTTGGCCGCCTTGGTCCGAAATCGAAGGTATCAGCGGTAATCGATCCGTCGGATACAGGTGATCTGGATGAAAGAGACACCGAAGGTGACGAGATAGAGCTTGCCCGTGCAATCCATCCGTCGACAGATGACATAGAGAATGACTCTTTTGCAGAAGCCGAGCTATCTTCTGAAACTGAACTATCTTCTGAGACTGAGCTATCTTCTGGTACTGAACTATCTTCTGAAACAGAGCTATCTTCTGGTACTGGACTTCTTCCGGTTCCATTGCCTGAACCACGCACCAAAGAACGAGTCCTTGCCCGCTTTGGTCTTCTTGAAAGTGCAACGCCTGTATTCACCCAAGGTGCTGGACTAGCGAGGCTGGGATCACTGTTGATCCTTCCGACATTGGCACAGACTGGACTCTTTAGCTCGGCAAAGAAGACTTATCACAGCCTGTCTGACGGTTTCTACAGCCTGAGTGCAACGATTCTCACCATGGTCTTTCTAGCGGTCTTTAGAGAGCCACTCGCAGAAGGTGCAACCCGTATCCCACCCTCAGACCTCGGTCGACTCCTCGGACTCGACCGTGCCCATGAGGTAAAGACCATCCGACGAAAGTTGAGCGAGATCGCAGGACCTAACAAAGGATCTGAATTCGTAAATGCCCTTAGTGAGTATCACGCAGAACAAGATCCCGACGTAATGGGTTACCTCTATCTCGATGGCCACGTCCGAGTCTATTCAGGGAAACGAGACCTACAAAAAGCACACGTGACCAGAACCAGGATTGCAGCACCAGCAACCGTTGAGACCTGGGCGACCGATCAGAGGGGTGACCCTGTTTTTGTCGTGACCTCTGAACTTAGCGCCTCATTGGTCTCGGAGATCAGGCGCCTACTCCCATCACTCAAAGCCTTGGCAAAGGGCCACACGATGACCGTGGTGTTCGACCGTGGCGGATGGTCACCAAATCTGTTCGCAGAAATGGTCCGAAACAAGATCGACTTTGTCACCTACGTCAAAAACAAGCGCACGAAAGAGCCAGATGATGCCTTTTTCGAAGAGTCCTTTTCTGAGGATGGCGTTTCATACCTCTATGAGCTGGCTGATCGGAGTATCTGTCTGAATCTCACAAAGGAAGTTGACGGCCAAAAGACCCTTAGCTGTCGTCAGATCACCAGACGTAGGGAAGGTGGTCGCCAAACCCAGATAGTAACCTCCCGCACCGATGCCAGTGCGTCAGAGATAGCTCATCGTATGTTTGCCCGCTGGCGTCAGGAGAACTACTTCCGTTATGCAAGAGAACACTTCGCACTCGATGCACTCGATTCCTACAGTTTTGTAGGAGACGACCCTTTTCGCATGGTCCCAAATCCTGCGAAAAAGAGAGCCCAGGCTGAATTACGCAAAGCACGTCTCGCCCTATCTCAGGCAGAAGCAGCGATAGGTATCGCACTCGAGGAGTCGAAGCGGACATCTTTGGTGAAGTTCAAGACACAAAATGCAAAACTCACAGCAATAACAGAAAAGGCACGAAGCGAAGTTGACCGCCTCGGCCAAGAGGTCCATGATATCCCCACCCGAGTACCACTTAGTAGCATTCGCCCAGAGGAGGTACTCATGGACGAGGAGAGAAAGCTCGTGACTCACGCAATCCGCATGTCTACCTACAAAGCGGAGTCGGCCTTAGCCCGCATGATCGCACCCATCTGTCCGATGGACGAGGCGAGGGCATTGCTACGTGAAGCATTCAATTGCGCTGGTGATCTCCAAATCGTCGATGGAGCACTTGAGATCCGGATCGACCCGTTATCTGCCCCTCGACGCACCAGTGTACTTGTTTCATTGTGTGAACAACTTACGTCCTCAAAAACCTGCTATCCGGAGACCAATTTGGTCATGCGATTCTCGGTCAAAGATCGACCTGGCATCTCCTGAACTTTATCCCCCATGTCAGGCGCCCTGGAGTCGGAAGCGGTGTCGGTATTTGTTTCTTGAGCACCAACTGTAAAGGAAATTAAAACGGTTTAAACAAATCACCGAACTGTTATGACCAGTAATTGATTTAATCTGGCGATTTTGAATGAAGTGCATTCGTAAACACTTGCAGAAACTCCCCGTGGAACTGACGCGATCCAACATAACAAATATTGTTTGGTGCATCTTTTGGCTCAATAACTAGTTAAAAAAAGGCCCCTGGGTGAGAGGATTAAAACGACATTGAGCTTACGTTGTTTGAGAACTGCCATGCAACGAAAGGCCGCTCGTGGACTTTCTCTACGAGCCGCGAAGGTAACGAGCTGCCTAGGTTAGATACCTCTGATCTTTGCGATACTTCATAGAAGGAATTGCTTATGCGATCTACAATCTCTCTCGCTCTTGAGATGACCGAGTCGGTGTCGAGGTTTAGCTCCCCCGCAACTGAGGGCCAAGGATCTCGATTTTGATCTATCCAAACGTGATATGACCCTCCTATCTTCATTGCGAAGCGGAGTTTTCACTCATGCTCGCTGTATGGAAGGCCTGAAGCCACATCATAGAGTGGTGCAAACCTAGTTTCTTGTCCGCGGACCATGATCGAGTAATTCTTTGCATGTGCATCAGTTCCTCCAATGAACCAATTCCATATCAATGCCTCGACGATGTGCCATATTGCTTCTTCCGCTGCTGTTGGTCTAAGTGCCCTGCGAAGGAGTTTTGCAATATCTTGGGGCGACTGACCACCTTCGTTTTGGTACTTTTTTGTTGGAATGCCTCCAGAAGCCTGACACAGATCTTCTTGGTGGATCCTCTTTATAATTCCACCATCGACGTAGCGGTCGTAACGATCGGAAACCACGGTAACAACTCCGCCAATTTGTTCCAAAGATGTTCTTACGGTCCGTAGCCGCTTAACTACCTGGTAGGTTTTGGGGTGCTGTTGATTTTAGTCAATGACGCTTGAGGTACAGATAGTCGACCTCTAAGTGGTTGTGATGTCGTTTATCACTTTTTGTGAGAAATAGTTGTCTCTTGGCTTTACGACGGTATCGAATCGGATTACCTTGATCGGCATGGATGGCCAAGAAACCAAGCATACTAGCGTGAATCTTGGGCGAATGTAGAAATGAAATGCCATTTCATCTAAGGATTTAATAAGTGGGTAATTTCAGAACGGGCAATACCTCGAAGGCCGGATTTTTGGTGGCTGGCGGTGCGATCTCTACGCAATTTGGTGCGGCATTCGCTACTCGTCTGTTTCATTCCATAGGGCCCACTGGTGCGGTATCTCTTCGAATTGGATTTGCAGCGCTTGCTTTGTTGGTCGTGAATTTGCCTAATAGAGACAAGCTTGCGAAGGTGCAAGGGCGGGGTCGAGATATTTGGGTTGCAATAGCATTTGGTGTGGTGCTAGGGGCTATGAATTTGACCTTTTATGAGGCGATTGCTCGTATTCCATTAGGCGTAGCCGTGACGATAGAGTTTGTGGGTCCCCTTGGAGTTACCATAGGTGGGTCTCGACGGTTGATGGATCTCGCATGGGCAGCTTTGGCGGGTATTGGTGTAGCTCTTCTAGCAGGTAGGGGGCTGTTGGGCGGCGAGATTCGCCACCTGAACCTCCTCGGTGTCGGATATGCACTTTTGTCAGGCCTATGTTGGGCTGGGTACATTCTTCTAAATTCTGCTTCAGGGCGGCGATTTAGAGGTACAACCGGACTATCGATTGCGATGGTTGCAGCGACGATCGTGATCTTGCCCTTTGGTATCGTTCGTGGCGGGTGGCATCTTCTAAGCTTAGATAGCCTCTGGGTTGGATTTTTGGTGGCACTACTTTCTTCAGCTCTACCGTACTCCTTAGAAATGTACGCCCTTAAAAGGGTGACATCTCGTGCTTTTGGCATATTGCTGAGTCTGGAGCCGGTCTTTGCCGCACTTGCTGGTCTTTTGGTCCTGGGGCAGAGGCTAGATATGGTAGAAGTGGCTGCTCTTGTCATGGTCATAGTCGCCAACCTGGGAAGTGCGTGGTTTGACTCCAATAGGTCCGCAATTGTTGTCGACATATAGAGTCCACAGAGCAACATCGCCTCGATTTATTGCCCTTATGAATATTTCTTTTTAATAGGTTCTTACATCTAGTCTTGACCGCCCTACCGAACTCAAAAGGCCAACATCTTCTCGGTGGTGTAATAAAAGATGGGTTTTGGAGATCAAGAATCGGTTCAAGGGTAAGAGTAGCGACAGACTTTTGGGTTTTGGGTGCAGTTGACAACTGTGCCTGGAAGATGGCGTTCTTTATTTGAGATTTTTAGTGTATCGTCTTCGATTTATTGGTTATCTTCTGGTTCATGGAGCTCTATGGCGTTGGCCAATCAAAGACATGACGACCAGTGGCCGCATTGACGGGGCACCAATGGAAAAAGACAGCAGTGATATCGAATAAGTCAACCTCCATCGATGGTATTTTTTGGGATTGATGAAGTTTGAATTTATCGAGCGCCCAAGTGAATTTTCGTTGCTTGGCTTGTGGAACACAAAGATACTGAGCCTATATGCGATATCCGACCTGGCTAGATCGTTTAATATTATTTCATTGAAAGGATCATTTTCCAACCTATCTAACCAGTTCTCAACCAACCAAAATTGTCCGACTGCAGCCCTTGGAAATTCCAATCATAAGTTTGGCTATCTCTGACTAGGCGCAATGGCCAATTTGTATTGGCCCATTGACCAACCTGGTCTGAGTTCCTGGGCTAGTAAGCCTATGGATCGCTAGCCCTTTAGTCCGAGGTACCTTCAGGTGGTCTTACTTTTTTGCGCTGAGGCTAACTTGGCTTTGCTTTTAAGTGTTGCAGAAGATGAAGTGCTAAATGACTAGATCCTGGTCGTCTCCATTTACGTTCGCCCATTTAATTTTGCTTAATTTTCCATAAATTGCTTCTATAGCTGACCTCATTTGAAAGTCTATTGCCATGCTTGGTGACGGATATCCTAGAAGATTTGCATTCAAAAAGATTCAAATTCAAATGTACTCTCTAGCCTGTTATAGGTGCTAATTGGCATTTGGATTGGGTAATATCATTTCGTAGTTCGATTGACTTGTGTTGTTTGTGCTTTGATCTATTGCGGATAGCTTGATATTACCAAATGATAGCAAGGTATAACTCAAAGAATCGATTTTGATTGAAATTGGATTATCTAATTAGATCAATCATTTGAAATTCTTTTTTTCAGTTGAGCGGGTTCGCCAATCGAACTCACTGGTGGGATCTTGGCCTCCTGGCTGGGTGTCACTCTAAGTAAGTGGCATCATGAGGTAAGGGCTAGAAAATAGCTAAATATAACTTTCATCATCAGGGTGATTTCAGATTACACCATTTCAAGTCGTAGATGCATCGATTGGAACGGGTGATTTAACATCGTGTTCATGAATGTGCATACGGTTTAGACCAGTAGCGATCTAACATTATTTGCATTGAAGAAGTTATCGAGGTGCAGCTGTTTGAGGTCAATCTAATTTGGATCGTCTCTACCTGTGGTATCAAAGTACTTTTGTAAAACTGATTAGGACGGAAGGGTAAAGTTGGCTTAATAGGGAGTGATAAGGTCAGATTTGACAATTATAAGCGTCTAGGGTTCCACGGTTTCCGGTTTGGTCCGAGAGATGCGAGCGGTATAGTGCCGCTACACGGAGGGATAAAAGCCCGGGAGGTCTAATAGCTTCCGGATTAATTAACTCTGGGAGCGCTATTTCTACGGATAAATTAAAACTTAAAAGGAGCTTTGTTTATGCCAAGCAAACCTATATTATTCCAAGCAGCTTTTACTCTAAGCGGTATTGATAATGATAATCAAAAGGAGAACCCTCGATCGAGGTTCCCGAGATCAGGCAGTTACAAGACGGGCGGTTACAAGACGGGCGGTTACAAGAGAGGTGCAATATTTGCGGCTGTAGCCTCGATCTTCTTAGCGGCCTGTGGTTCTGCGGCCTCTTCCACTTCTTCTTCTTCGGCAGTGGCTGCTACTGTGGGATCACCGACCTCCAAGACCTTAAATCTCGCATTTACTGCTGATACGCAACCGCCAGATCCAGACGTCTTTTATGCAGGCCAAGGTCTCGCTATCACCAATTCGGTCTACGAGGGATTGGTACAATACCAGCAAGTACCAGTCAACTATACCGGCGATCTCACCTTTACCCCTCCTGCGACACGCGCGAAGATCGTAGGTGACTTGGCAACTTCTTGGACTGTTTCACCAAATGGCCTAACTTACACCTTCAATTTGGTAAAAGGGGTAACCTTCCACGATGGAACTCCATTTACCTCAACCGCGGTCGCTGCCTCCTTCGCTAGGAGGAAAGCGGTAAATCAAGGTCCTGCCTACATGGTCTCGGATGTTGCCAGCGTGGATACCTCCAATCCTTATGTTGCTGTGGTTCACCTAAAGCAACCCGAGAGTGCATTTTTGGATTACCTGGCTTCTGCTTATGGTCCTAAGATGGAGTCGCCAACGGTCCTTAGTCAACACGCCGGTAAAGATAACGCTCAAACATGGTTGGCTACCCACGACGCAGGTACGGGGCCTTACTATATTTCATCTGTAACTCCAGGCCAGGAATACGTTCTAAAGAGCTACCCTAAATATTGGGGAGCTAAACCCTACTACACGACAATTAATATAAAGATCATTCCGAGTATCTCAACTCAAGAGCTAGAACTTAGATCTGGTAAAATCACCATGCTTTTGCATGGCCTCTCCACCTCAGCTATTGCAAGTTTCCGCTCGGATCCGTCTTTTCACGTCTATGCGGTACCAACGCTTGAGACGCCGATGTTATGGGTAAACCCTAATTCGAAGTTGCTCTCTAGCTCCGTGGTTCGCAACGCCTTAGCCCAAGCGATCAATCGGGCGGAGATTGTCAAGTTCATCTATCCCGGACGGGCAAGTGTTGCAAAACAGATCTACCCGGTAGGAGAGTTGCCCTCGAACCTAGCGGTCGACAATCCGACCTACAATCCGAAGGCCTTGGCTAAAGTACTTCCGAGTAGTGCTGCTTCTACGACGCTAACTCTAGGTTATGATGCTCCATCTCCATCGGATGCTCAAATGGCTGCCTTGATCCAAACGCAATTAGCGGCCGCTGGCCTTCACGTGAATGTTCGAAGCTATACCTCAACAGCGCTGTATGGATATGCTGGGAACCCAGCTGGAGCTCCTGATCTTCTAGCTGTGACAAACTGGCCAGATGCTCAAGCTCCAGACACCTGGGCGCGAATTGTAATGACGCCAACCGGTGGATTGAACTACCTAAATTGTTCAGTTCCAACTGGAACCAGCTACCTCAATCAGGGCCTTTATACAACATCAGCTTCGACGGCGCAAAGCTTTGACGCTAAGGCCGGTGCCGCCTTTGCTGCTTCGGGCTGTTGGGATCCCATTGCCAATAGGGGAGATACCGTAGTTGCACCGACTTGGATGAAGGGTCTAGTGCATCAAGTTCC
This sequence comes from Acidithrix sp. C25, assembly GCF_904848545.2. Lineage (NCBI taxonomy): Bacteria > Bacillati > Actinomycetota > Acidimicrobiia > Acidimicrobiales > Acidimicrobiaceae > Acidithrix > Acidithrix sp. C25. The sequence continues at coordinate 1,174,044 of NZ_CAJHCI020000006.1, read as the reverse complement.
AGTACCCCGAACGCTTGTATTGGCTGATCTACACCCATAGATCTAACGACGAATGAAGATGTGAGATGGAAGATACTTTGGTAAGTCCACCAGATATTCAAATCGCCCGAGGCAATAATGAGATCGCCAGCGTCGTCGGTCTCAACGTATGGCTTAGGCGCGCAAGACAAGAGAGCCATATCCTAAAAGACGTTGATCTAAAGATCGGAAAAGGAGAGATAGTAGCACTAGTAGGGGAGTCGGGATCAGGCAAGTCAGTGTTGGGGATGACACTTTTAGGCCTTCTTCCTAAGAGTTCACGCCCTCGAATCGAAGGCGAGGTCTCTATTCTTGGCTCTAAGATTACCTCGATCTCCCAAAAGGAGCTTCAAGGGTTACGGCGTCACTCACTAAGTGCGATCTTTCAGGACCCGATGAGTTCGCTAAACCCATCGATGAAGATTGCAAGCCAGATGAAAGAGGTTACCAAGGAGTTAGATCGTGCCCTTTTCGCCCTTAGGCAGGTGGCCATAAAGGAGCCAGAATCTGTTCTTGGTAGGTATCCTTTTGAGCTTTCGGGCGGACAACGTCAACGAGTCATGATCGCTATGGCCTTGGCAAAGGAGCCAGCGTTAATTGTGGCGGATGAGCCAACTACTGCTCTTGATGTGAGCGTTCAGGCTCAGATTCTCTATTTGATTAAGCAGCTTCGAGCAGACTTTGGTACAGGCTTTTTATTTGTAACACACGACCTTGGCGTAGCTGCAGAGATAGCTGATACCGTCGTTGTTCTATTGGCTGGACGGGTCCTAGAAAAAGGTCCCACCAAAGAGATCCTCTCTTTTCCGGCTCATCCCTACACAAAAGAGCTGATTGCCTCTCGACTGACAATGGATCAAGATCAAAGCTTGCGATTGCGAACAAATCCTAAGGATCAATTTGCTGGCTTTAGCAGCGATGGCTGTCCTTATGTAAATAGGTGCGAGAATGCCCTTGATCTCTGTTTGGTCGAGTTCCCTGGGGTGAGCATGGTCCAAGATAATTGGACCATTGCTTGCCATAACCCTTCACCTTCGCCAAAAGCCGTTGCGGTTGAGATTAAAACCATGGAGCGACGAAGCGATCTAGATTTGAATAAAAAGGTGGTCTTAGAGGCCATAGCTATTGAGAAGAGCTTTCAATCACGCACAAATCGCTCGGGGTTTCGTCAGGTCCTAACTAATGTCGATCTTACGCTTCATCAGGGTGAAGTTGTGAGTTTGGTGGGTGAATCCGGATCGGGTAAGTCAACCTTTCTTAGGATTTTAGCGGGCCTTGAGAAAGAGTCCTCTGGGACGATAATAAGACACGACGACACAATGCCAAAGATGGTCTTTCAAGATTCCGGATCGTCTTTGACTCCTTGGCTTAGCGTGCGAGAACTTTTGAAGGAGGCCCTTTCCTCTAAGACCCTTTCTAAGGCCGAGATAGCTAAAGAGGTTGAAGATGTGGCTGCAAAGGTGGATCTGAGTACACAAGTGCTCAACTCCAGGGCAGCCTCATTATCGGGAGGACAACGCCAGCGCGTAGCCATCGCGCGATGCGTTATCTCTCCGCCTTCGGTGCTCCTTTGCGACGAGCCAACGAGTGCACTAGATGCCTCCTTGGTTGCTGGCGCCCTAAATTTGCTTCTGTCGTTATCTGAATCTCTTGAGATGGCCATGGTCTTTGTCACCCATGATCTAGCGGTCGCACGCTATGTCTCTAGTCGGATCATGGTGATGTTAGGTGGTCGGGTGGTTGAGTCTGGCGACTCGAACGAGGTCTGTTCGAATCCGCTTCATCCCTACACAAGGATGCTTTTGGACTCTCTTCCCGGTGAGCGGAGAGGAAACTCTCCCCAAGAAGCCCTAGGTAGGCAGCCCGATATCTCGGGCGTGGACAATGAACTCAGTGCGGTCGGTTGTGCCTTTGCTAATCGCTGTCCCAATGCTATTGAGATCTGTCGAACTACCACGCCCGTCGCTACCTATATCTCATCGAACCGATATGCTGCCTGTCATCTAGTCAAAGGAGGTACCAAGTGACAACTCTTGCACCCGCCTTATCGAAACGCGGTGCCATACAATCTATTAGGTGGGATCGACATAAAATCGCAGTTTTGGCTTTGGCTGCGGTGACTCTTGTCGCTCTCCTGGCGCCGGTATTAGCACCCTATAACCCGCTTGTTCCTGTAGATCAACCCTTCATGGTTCCCTTTGGCGCAGCTCACCTTCTGGGTACTGATTCAGTTGGACGTGATGTTCTATCTAGAGTTTTATATGGTGTGCGTTCGAGCTGGCTCTCGGCGATCGCTGTAATTTCCTTCGGAGTCTTATTGGGCGGAACCATTGGAATGATCGCTGGAGTATCTGGCTCCAAGATCGATTCGATTCTTATGCGTATCACCGATGGCTTTTTAGCCTTTCCTGGACCTGTCTTGGCTATTGCGGTCGTCGCATCCTTGGGAGCTTCTCTGCTCCACACTTTGATCGCAGTTGCCATTGTCTGGTGGCCGTTCTATGCACGAATAGTGCGTGCTGAGGCTCGAGCGATAATGTCTCGCCCTCACATAGAGGCGGCTAAAACCTTTGGTGTTGGTTATTTTAGATTAGCTCTTCGTCATGTCCTACCAGGGGTAGTTCCAGCGGTGATTGTTACGGCTTCTCTAGATGTTGGCAACCTGGTGATTGCACTATCGGGCCTTTCGTTCTTAGGATTGGGAGCCCCAGCGCCGTCGCCAGAGCTTGGTGCGATGGCTGCTAGAAACCTTCAATATCTTCTTCAACAGTGGTGGGTTTGTGTGATGCCGGCGCTGGCGATAGCTGTAATGGCTATCATCTCCAACTTCGCCGGTGATGCCCTTAGAGATTTTGGTTCAAGAGGACAATAATGTCAGGTTCATTTTTCTTTATCAAATTTATACTTAGGCGAATAGCCGCAGCAGTAGTCATCGTTCTTGGATTGACAGCAGTCTTGTTTTTCCTTCAGAGTATCTCTCATTCCAATCCTGTCCATGCGATGTTGGGGGCGGGAGCGACACCAAGTGCTATCGCTGCCGAAAAGGTGAAATTAGGGCTTGATCATCCTGTCTTTGTCCAGTATTTTAACTATCTCTATGGATTGATTCACGGAAATTTAGGTATGTCCTATAGGACGAGGCGACCAGTTGCCTCTGATCTTGCGACCTATCTCCCAGCAACTTTGGAGCTAGCCTTTTATTCACTGTTACTTGCGGTTGTATTGGGTTTGCTACTAGGAGTGCTCTCTGCCGGAGAGTTTAGGGGTACTGGTGTTTTGCGTGCAATTCTGATTGCTGGTGCATCTACGCCGCAGTTCCTTCTAGCCATTGGGGGACTTTTGATCTTCTATGGCAAATTGAATCTCCTTCCAGCAACTGGTCGTATTGGAATAGCCAATCCCCCAAGTGGGCCAACCGGCTTTTACACTATCGATGGCATACTAAATGGCAACTTTGGCGTGACGATCGACGCCTTCAAGTACCTTCTTCTTCCGAGTTTTTCAGTTGCGATTGGTCCAGCTGTCTCAATCGGGAGGGTCTTGCGTGGATCACTTATTGAAGCGATCAGCTTAGATTTTGTGAAGACGGCTAACTCCAAGGGTCTTTCGCGGGTTCGGGTCCTTACTGTCCATGCTCTAAGGAATTCATTGGGGCCAGCACTATCTATGACAGGTTTGCAGGCGGGGCTAATGTTTGCTGGCGTGGTGGTCATCGAGGACGTCTTTGCATGGCCTGGGATTGGATATTACACCGCTCAGTCGATTCCAAGTGGAGACTTCCCGGCTATAGCAGGTGTCACGCTGGTGCTTGGCGTGGGATATGTCATCATCAACACAATCGTTGACCTTGCTCAGCTCTTTGCCGATCCTCGGCTCCGTCATCTTGAGATGGCTAACGTCAAAACCAAGAAACCACTGCTTGGCCTTAGTGCCAATCAAGGGTAACTCCCCAAAGTTTCAAATCCCCCTCCCAGGCGGAATTCGAGGGTTTCACCCTCTGGTTCGTCATGGGAAAACTACATAACAATCAATAAGAAAGGGTATCTAAAATGAGCCACTCACATGATAATCACGACCACTACCAGCCTCGATATGGCAAGGAGGCAAAGTTCGCGGTCGAAGCCGAGGCGAAGCTTCCAACTACCATGTGGGAGAAGGAAAAGGCCTGGGCTCTCGAAGTTGGACTTCAAGGTGCAGATAGCTTGCGTGACAAGTCTATTCCCACCTTTTCTAGAGGTGAATTACCTCACTTTGCTGGGATCAACACCTTCCTAAAGGCTCCTTATCTTGAAGATGTTAGGGAATGCGGACGATATGATGTTGCTGTCCTGGGCGCACCTTTGGATTCTGGAACCACCTACCGCCCTGGTACTCGCTTTGGTCCTCAGGGAATCCGGCGTATCTCTGCTCTCTATGGAAGCTATAGCTTTGAGCTTGGAGTGGACCTTAGAGAATCGATCACCATTGCTGACCTAGGCGACATCTTTACAATTCCAGCCAACATCGAAAAGAGCTTTGACCAGATCTCAAAGGCGGTCTCACACGTCTATGCCAGCGGAGCTCTCCCGGTCGTACTTGGAGGCGATCATTCAATTGGATACCCGACGGTGCGAGGGGTGGCTGAGCATTTGGATGGCAATTTGGGGATCATTCACTTTGATCGTCACGTCGATACTCAAGAGTACGATCTCGACGAACGCATGCACACCACTCCATGGTTTCATGCAACAGATATCCCAAATGTTCCACCTAAGAATTTGGTCCAGATCGGAATCGGTGGGTGGCAGGCACCTAGACCGGGCGTAGCAGTTGGTCGTGAGCGTCAAACCACCATTATGACGGTAAATGATTGTGTGGAAATGGGGGTAGTAGAAGCGGCTGAGGCTGCAATAGAGGTTGCCTTCGATGACGCCGAGGCGGTATGGCTCTCCTTCGACGTGGACTGTTTGGATGCAGCCTTTGTGCCAGGGACGGGTTGGCCAGAGCCGGGAGGATTCCTACCGCGAGAAGTATTAAAGATGATTCAGATTATCGGCTCTAAAAAACTCGCTGGAATCGAAGTGGTTGAGTGCTCGCCTCCCTATGACAACGCAGATATCACTTCTCTTATTGCTACCCGAGTAATCTGTGATACCTTGGCGTGCCAGGTGCGCTCGGGCCACCTTCCTAGGTTAAAGTAGGTGATAATGGTTGGACATTCTTCTGCTGTAAAGCAAGTAATAATGCTCACCCTGGGATGGGAGGAGTTACCAAAGGCCTGGTCTGTTCATGGTTGTGATCCTAAGGAGAGGCTCATCGAGCCAGTGCCAGCTCTTTTGATCGAGACGATTGACGGTTGGGTGCTTTTGGACACTGGCTTCAATAAGGCTTTGATCCAAGACAGCGCTCTTTATGACCGTTTTCATTCAGAGTTTTATGAGATAAAACCTATTCTTCCGGCCTATGAACTAGATCCTCTCCTGGATGCCCTTGAGCGTCATGGACTAGAGATCGATCGGCTTTTGGCCGTTGGTGTAAGTCATCTGCATAACGACCATGCCGGTGGCTTGCGCCACTTTGGAAGGAGCAAAACTCCCATTTATATCCAATCCAAGGAGTTGGAATTTGGCTTGGGGGACATTACGAAGGCTCAGAATCATGGTTTAGCTCGAGTTGACTATGACGATCCAAGACTTAACTATTCAGTGATATCTGGGGATGTTGAGATTGCACCTGGGATACATGCAATCTCAACACCTGGCCATACACCAGGGCATCAGAGTTTTATGGTCGATTACCCCCAAAGTAATGGATCAAAAGGATTCATCTTTGCTTTTGATGCTGGGGATTTGGTGGAGAACTTTGAATTAGAGTTGGCAATCGGTGGCTTTATCGATGTAGATGCAGGTGAGACGATCGATCAGATTAGGAAGCTAAAGTCGTTAGCAGTTAAAAATAATATGACCATCGTACCTGGTCACGACCCCGATATTTGGCCAACTACACAAGAAGGTCTCTCTAGAATCTGCTGAGATGCGTTTTCTGCTTCTCATGGAGCTATGGGGTTCGTACACATTGTTTCCGTCAGTGGATTGGTGTTGTGGTTTCACTAAAGGGTGAACCCTGAATATTCAAGGATAAATCGATGTGATCGTTATTGGCCCGCCATGGCTTTTCAAAGTCCGCCCTTGAGTGCTTTTGAATTTCAATTGTGAATATCAAAGCACCAAGGGTCCAGAGAGGCCAATTAGTTCAGTTGAGGCCCTTGGATGAAATCGACTACATCTATCGAGGTTTGGCAATGCAATAGTTGTTTTGGTGAAGCGAAGCCAAGCTTTGCTTCATCAAGAACCTGAGTTCGGGTCGCCTTTGGTCAGAGTCTTTTGGCATAATCTCCAAAACGTACCCTCTTCCTATTTGACGATGGTAAGTTGGCCGTGAACTCATGATATCGTGGTTTGCTGTGACCCGGAATATTGGTTTGGCTAATTCGGACATATCTCGAGCTGAGGACAATTGACAACTCGTGATCTCCCGAACTTTTTGTGTTGTTCTTTGGGCTTGCAAATGACGATCCCAAAGAACAACACAAAAGATCATTATTTTCCCTCGTGAAACCATAGCTATATAGGCGTTGGCTTTCAACCGTTTCAAGTGGTCGATGGTCATCATCGAAACCTTCAAGACAGAAGTTCCATCTTTAGCCATTTGCCGCTGACATTGCAATACCACAATGAAAATATCACGTTGACATGCGACTAGCCACCACCTCTTTTTATAGATCTAGACGGGGACGATATCTGATTTGGCTAGAATAACTGACCTTTTTGAGCATGGCGAGAATGGCAATAATGGTGATTGAAAGACCCTTCGCCTCGACTTGAACTTCAATGATCAAGATTCAACTATGGTGCTCCTTCAATTCATTAGAAGTGCTATTTGACAATTGCTTGTGGACTTTTTGGAGTTGTAACGGCCAAGCCAAGAACGCAATCCAAAGCTCACTTGGTATTTGTACTAAGGATTGGGGCCTGTTCCAAAAATAAGCGCGACCACCTTGAAGCTAGATCAGATTCATTGATTTGGATTCTAGTTCGGAGGCTGAAAAGGAGGAAGGATTGGCCCCAAGAGTTCTGTGCGATTTTGATTCAAGCGTAGGTGCAGTATTATATATAGGAAAGGAGATACTTGGAAGTATCGCTCATCTAGACGGGGTCGCTCGTTTAGCTAGTGTCGAGGCATAGGCGGTTGGGTGGTCGTTCTGAAAGATCGATTAGTGGGGTGCTCTAAATTGATTATCTGATTGATTATCTTTGCCAAATCAAGCAACTAGTCCTGTCCCGACTTTAGTCTTTAGATATCTCTATCGATAATACTTTATGTGAGTTTTAGCCCGCTTCTCACGAGGCTGGGACTTTTGCCCAAGCGCTTGCGGTCCGTTGTCAGGTTGACAAAGAGGTAACGTGAATAGATTGATTTACTGTAGTCAGGCAACTCATGGTCTTTCGCCAGAGGAGTTAGTTTCGCTGCTCGAGATTGCTAGGAAAAACAACAAACAGAGGGGTTTAAGTGGAATGCTTTTGTACGCAAGTCAGAGTTTTCTCCAATTGATTGAGGGAAATGAAGTTCAGCTTGAGGTGACCTATAGGGCTATCCAGAGGGACAAAAGGCATACCAATCTTCGACTTCTCATAAACCATGCAGTCTCTGAACGAATGTTTCCCGACTGGACTATGGGTTTTGAAGATGTCAACGATGAGCAATTGGCATTGGAGCTAGAAGGATTCACCCCAGCGATTGAGTATCCTTTGGTAAATTCAAATTTAGTAACTAATTCAGTGATTGCCGAAACGCTACTTCGCCTATATTCTAAAAATCGCGAGCGATAATGGATGCTGGTATACCAGAGAGCTGCGCGATGGTTGATGCGGTGCGCAAATCTGTTTTCGAATTTCTAGCTATTTTTGGAGCCGATGGAAAATTTAGGGAGGTCAATTCGCTTCTCGCGCAACTTTTGGGTCTCACTATTGAAGAGGTTGAAGGACGCTCGCTTCTGGATTTGATTCATCCAGATGACATTCCAAGGACTGTTGCCAGCCTATTCGCGCTTGAATCGGGAAAAAATGAGGTTGCATTCGAGACGCGATTTGCTCCCAGCGATGGGGTATTTAGACACATTCAATGGGTGGGAAGACAGTTGTCTGACTCAACTCTTTTTTGGGCAGTTGGACGTGAAACATCCGAGTTTCATAGAGTTCTAGCCGAAAGTCAAGACTATCGGCTTCGATTGGAATTAGCGATCGGTCTCGAAATATCCACCATGTGGGAGTTTGATTTTAAGACTAAGAGGATTACATGGGAGCCTACGATAGCGGCTCTCTTGGGGCTCGCCTTGGAGTTGGTTCCTCAAGATCTTGATCAATTTTTAAATGTGGTCAATCCCAAGGATAGAGCGTTATTGGCCCTGGCAATGGCCACCCTTGAATCAAATGGCTCAATTGAGGTCGGAATTTGGATCGGACAATCCGTTGGTGGTCGCTATCTATCGGTGAGAGGAAAGGTCTTGGACCGAACCCGACGTGGTAAGGCATTGCGTGCAATTGGCCTCTTGATCGATAAGACCGCTGAAAAGGCGATGGAAGAGCGGATGCTTAGCATGGCTATGAGCGATGGCCTTACCGGAATAGCAAATCGGAGATCGTTTGATGGATCCCTCAGGAGCGAGTGGCGCCGTTGCAAACGAGCATTGGATCCAATCACCTTGGTAATGATTGATATCGATAATTTCAAAATGTTCAATGACACCTACGGTCACCTTGTCGGTGACGAAGCAATTCGCGCTATTGCCTCTTCCCTGTTAGCGCTCCTAAACCGGGAAGGCGACTTTGTGGCCCGATTTGGCGGTGAAGAGTTCGCAATGATTCTTCCGGCTACTGATTTTGACGGTGCGAAGAAGGTCGGCGAGAAGATAGTGCGCGAGATCAGAAAGATCAAGCTTTCCCAGGCATCCGATTGGAATTTTAGTGTTTCTGTGGGCACTGCGACCACAACCTTCTTGAAGGATCCAGGTCGATCGGTGGACCTCCTGTCTAAGTCGGATGAAGCACTCTATGAAGCTAAACATGAAGGCAAGGACAGATGGGTGTCCAAGACGCTTTAGAGGTCAGAATCACACCATAGTAGAGCCAATGTCGTGGTTTTTTCTGTGAGTGTTAGGATCGTTGGCACATTTGCTCAGTTCAAGATTAATGGTTTTTTGGCACCTTAGTGCCACCAAAATCTAGTCAATTCCGGTTTCTCATGGATCGACTTACCCGTGGTAGTCATTTGGTTTAGACGGTAATTGATGATCCTCCATAGCTTTGGGCTCATGAGATCGAAGATGGATACGAGATCGCCACCATGTGGACAAGGACTCGCCATCGTCGTATTATCGTCATGCAACGGGCGATTGGAGTGGAGTTGATAAATAGGAAACCTTCCGACTGTGTTGATTGATGACGAACTTGTGGCGCGCTTTATGCTCACCTTCCCTCTGGGATCTCAGACTTCTAGCTATTCAGGGCCACCATGAGGGGTTATTGAGTTGTGGCTCAATATCACGCGAGCGATCATTGGAATGTGCAATGCGCTTCGCGTTTACGCACAATCCAATAACCTTCGCCCACGAGGTTCTTTTAACGTGCTAGTGCTAAATAAATTTAAGACTCTAAGATCTTGGATCTCTACCTGTTGGGTCGATCGACTTAGAACTACGCAGATAAGCTAGCACTCAGAGCCGACTTATCCTTAGGAGGAGTAGTCCAGATTCTCGCCTCTTGACTAAAGCCTTTTTTGACTCTTGGAATAAGCCTTCATCGTGTTCTTCTACTTCTTGCGCCCTATAGTTGATATTCTATTTTAATATAAGGCATCTCCCTTGACACCTAGAGTCCCCTCTACTATGGAATATGAGCTTTACCCTTCGAAACAGGTACTACTAATACAATGAAAAAAAACTCAAAAGAGCAGAGTTCATTTTTGATATCAAATACTAAGCTGTTACAGCCGTTAGCAATTGTGAGTAATTAGGTGAGATATTTATAGTAACTGAATTTCACGTTGCACACGGGAGGATTTTTGGGCGCAAAGAGCCAGTTATCTTACCTGGTGGATGCCTAGATACTACCACTTGTCTTGTGCTTGTCAAAGCAGACGAATATGAGTGTTGTGGCCAAAGCTTTCAATACGGTCAATGGCTTCAATATGGTCAACGACATTCGGTTGAACTTGAATTTGCTCGTCGTGTAGGTACTTTCTATGCTGTTCTGCGACATGTGCTTGCGAATATTGATCTAAGAGTTTTTGGGGGTTCGGCACTGACTGCGGACATACCCGTCCCTACTGATTTCGGATCTCAAAATCGTACTGAAGACATTCCTGTTACTTACGTACCTGTACGACATACTATTTTTACCTTTGTCCTAGCGTTGGCAGCGACAATTGAGGCCACTAATATCTTTATTGGTGTGAACACCTTGAATTATTCGGGTTATCCGGAATGCAGACCATAGTTCATTAATGCATTTGAGAGCATGGCGAATTTAGCTAGCAAAGCGGCAGTCGAGCGCAGGGCGCACACGGCCATCAACACTCCCTTGATCAAATTAGCAAAGGTACAGATTATCGAATTGGGTATTAAATTGAACGTCGACTATGACATAACACACAGTTGCTACAATCTCAAAGACGATGGAACAATGTGCGGAGTTTGTGACTCTTGTGTATTGAGTGATAGAGGATTTCCTGCACATGGAATGTTAGATCCGGCGGTCCTCAGGTGAGTTACGTCGTTAAGGAAATTTTCTACACATTGCAGGGAGAAGGACATCGAAGCGGGCGTCCTGCGGTTTTCCTTCGATTTGCAGGTTGCAATCTATGGACAGGGAGAGAGGTGAACAGATTGAAGGCCATATGCCAATTCTGCGATACCGATTTCGTAGGTACCGATGGGACTGATGGTGGCATCTATAAGACAGCCCTGGAATTGGGTGATATGGTTGACAGAATTTGGCCCGACAATTTCAGCGACCGTAAATACGTTGTTTGCACAGGTGGAGAGCCACTTTTACAACTCGATGCCGAACTTGTAAATGCTTTACATGAACGCGGTTTTGAAATCGCCATTGAAACGAATGGGACGCAACTTCCTCCGGAAGGTATTGATTGGATATGCGTAAGCCCTAAAGCTGGTGCAGAATTAAACCTTACCTACGGAAACGAACTCAAGGTTGTCGTGCCTCAATCTGGTATTGACCTTGAGTACTTGCGTAAGCTCGACTTTGAGAACTTCTATTTGCAACCGATGGAAAATGAAAACCTTGACTCGAATATCAAGTTCGCGATCGCCTACTGCCTAGAAAACCCTGTATGGAATCTTTCGCTTCAAACGCATAAAATGATAGGAATTCGTTAATGGAAATTTATAAAGAATTTTCCTTCGACTCAGCACATCGCTTGCCCAACCTTCCCGATAGTCACAAGTGTTCACGACTCCATGGCCACACCTTCAAAGTCACGGTCTACGTTCAAGGTGATGTCGATCCCCAGCTGGGATGGGTTCTTGACTTTGGAGACATTAAAGAGTGTGTAAAGCCAATTATCGACGAACTAGATCATCGCTACTTGAACGACATCGACGGACTCGAAAACCCAACGAGCGAAAATATCTCACGATGGATTTTTGAAAAGTTGATTCTTGTGATGCCTGTTTCAAAGATTATGGTGAACGAGACGTGCACTTCAGGATGCATCTACACGGGCCATCCATAATGAGAGATATTCAAGCAGAAAACGACCTCCGCGGCATAGCCCTTGAAGAAGTCGGCATCAATAACCTTACTCTTCCTGTTTCGGTATCCGCTGAATCTGGAACTTTGATATCAACCGTAGCAAAAGTATCCATTGGCGTATCCGTAGCGGAGAATCTTCGGGGTACTCATATGAGTCGGCTAGTCGAGAGTGCAATTATTCACCTTTCTGATTTATCGCCATGTTCAATCGAAGAATGTCACAAAGAGATAGCCAGCAAACTTGATGCAGTTGACACTACCGTACGAATTGAGTTTGACTATTTCATAAATAAAGAATCTCCTATTTCAAAAAAGAGATCGCCAATGAGGTACAAAGTAAATCTAAATTCATTCAAAAGAGACTGTACCTTCATAACGACAGTTGGGGTGACCGTGCGCATAACTTCACTGTGTCCGTGTTCCAAAGAGATTAGCGACTATGGCGCACATAACCAGAGAGGTACCGTCGAAATCGCGATCCAATACCAAGGACCTCCCGGGGCCAAACTGGACCAGGATTTCGGCATAATGGAGTCAATCAACATTGCAGAAGATTGCGGGTCCGCTCCTTTGTATACTCTTGTCAAAAGAAGCGATGAGCGATTCATAACTATGCTCGCATTTGATAATCCCGCATTTGTCGAAGATATTGTACGAAATGCAACTCTAAGATTGAGGCAAAACAATAGTTCTGCATTCATGGTTTCGGCAGTAAACGACGAATCAATTCATGATCATAATGCTTTCGCGTCTTTTGCGTCTTCTGATTGGAACTGGAAATATGGTCGGATGTGAAGGCCCTCTATTAAATTGATCCGCTGCTAATGTGAGCTTTGTATCCATAATGTAGATGGAAGAAATTATCGTGAAGTCCAAAAGGCAGATCCCAGAACAAGTGCGCAAGAAGATCGCCGAAGGGGACAAGATTGATGAAGGACTCGCATTAGGTACATGAACGGGTATGGACAAAGCACCGCGGAGAGCTAACGGAGTAGCTAACCCGTTGGCATCAAAACGTTGAGATAATTATTAAAAGTATCAGAAGTACCAAGGGTTTCAATACGTTTTGTTTACAGTTGATTCAGGTGGGAATTGATTTTTGTTGGGTGACAAGTGCTATTACGAACGAGTAGGAAGATCTTTGATAATCTTGGACCAAAAGCACTGGAATCTTAGCTGATTCGTGAGATTTTACGAACTTTAGCGGGTTTCACGAATGAGATCGGTATCATCAAGCCCAAAGCTAGGTGAGCGGTCATTTCCAAGTGTGATATTCGATAATAAGTACAAGGAATATTTAAGTATCTTTCGCTTGTGGGTTTGGCACCCCATCGGAGCAATCTCCTCCTGAGGTGTCTTCGAGCAAGCACATTTTGGATGGTTGGCCGAGTGTGTTTGTCGTACTTCGATGGTATTGATTGGAATGTTTTTACATTCATCTCTTTGACTTATCGTCTATTTTGCTGAGATATGATGCTCCAGAAGCCATTGATCAAACGTCGATGCCACGATTCGTTCCCCTGTGATCTCTTGTGCCATCTTTGAACAAAGAAAGATGATTGGTCGATCCATTATGGTTGGTGACAACAGCTTTGCCTCTAGTTCAGGAGAGATATCACTTGGAATCATTCCTGTTCGCGTGGCTCCTCCTGGTAGAAGCATGTTGACCCTAATCGGGCTATTGGCGAGATCTTGGGCCATGATGTGGCTCAGTGATTCAGCGCCAGCTCTAGAAGGTCCATAGGGTACAAAACCACTTCTTTTCATGGTTTCATGGTTCATGGAGATATTGACGATACGGCCGTGACCCTGTTCAAGAAACCGCGGTGTGAATTGCGATGCGACGAGAAAATAGCCAGTGAGGTTTGTTGCGATTACGTCCCTAAATCGGTCTGGAGCGACCTCATAAAAGGGCATTGGATTGGTTAAAAAGGAGTGATTGACGCTGATCATTCCAACACCTGCGTTATTCACGAGAACATCTATTGTACCGAATTTATCAAATATCTCATCCGTCGCAGCTGCTACGGACTCTTGATCTCGAACGTCCATTGGCAAAATGTGTGCGTCAAGGTTCTTGGCTCGTCGTTCTTCGACGATTTTTACCAATCGGTTAGATGGGCGTGCCGATAATGCTACCGTGGATCCGGCATTTAGTAGTGCATCGGCCATAGCCAGACCGATACCGCTACTTGCACCTGTGATTACGACTTTGGTGCCATTTAATTCTTCCATAGGGCTAATCCTATTACACGAAGATGATTTCTTCTACCTTCGTTGCCCCTAATCTTTTGGATCACAAGTATCTTTTGAATTCGAAAATGATTATCAAAATCAGGTGCAACATTATTTTTTTTCGATCTCTGATAGATGTGATCACGATGAGTCGATTCGAAAGAGGCCCTGTCGACTTCGACAAGATTAGCCTCTGCTTGATCTATTTTGGCTGACTGATCGAGGTGGCTTCTCAGATTCAGAGCTAATTCAGCGTCCTGTTGAGCTGAGCCCAATCGAACTGAGCCCAATCGAACTGAGCCCGACCTAGTAACGCATGTTTCGGGGGTTCGGGACTAAATCAACTCATAAGGTCAGGGCAAATATTGCTTGGGTGATTCTCTTTAAAACTAAATTTAACTACTCGTCAAAGAGACCGAGAGGGCGACAACCTTTTGCGCGACCACCTTGAATGAATGGGCGCGATGTTGCCCTTACGGAGTGAGGCTCCCTTCTTATTTTTCAACTGATGAGTCGCGCCAACTGCCATGAGTCGCGCCAACTGCCATGAGTCGCGCCAACTGCCATGAGTCGCGAGGAGCTGGGCTAGCTGTGATTGGCTCGAAAGAGGTTTGTTATGTGGTTGAATAGACCAATGGTTCGCATAGGTTTTTTGTCGCGATGTATTGAGTTGACAAATAGTAGCGGTTGCTGGTTTGACGAGAACAACGCCAAGGGCAAACGCCGCAACAGGCACACAGTGGAGAGCATATCGAGCTACTAAATAGACGGCGCGATCTCTACGAGGGAGCTCGCAAATCCAAACCAGGACGGTGGATCTCGGGCAAATGCAGAGACTGGGATCCAGTATCAGAGGTACCTATTATTCCTACGAATAAATCGGTGGGAGATGAATCAAAAGGGAGGCAAAGGGAGGTAGCTTAGATGGTGCGAAAGTGACAACTTCCTTGGCAGGCTCCGCGAGCTGCACCATACTAAGACACCATACCAACGCATTACAGTCCTGCGCGATGCGCTTAGCATATGGGCATACGGTAGCAGTTTTCTATGTTATGAACACTAAAGCCCGCATCCACTAGGATGTGACCCGAAGTGGATGGCCGTCCTCTGGTAATGGCAATTTTGGCGCCAAGTACACGGGCTTGATGTAATCGATTGAAGAGGACGGCTTGATAGCAACCCTGCGATCTAAATTGAGGCAATGTAACGCCGCCGTAAAGGCGAGCGATCTCACCAGTTATTTGGCAATACCCGGTAGAGGCAGGATGACCATCTAGGTAGGCCAGAAACTGAAATTCACTTGAATTATCAAGATTTCGGAGGGTTTCCCTGAGGGAGATATCTATTGTCACTTCGTCAGGGGCGGTTCGACCCCAACCCACAGTTTCAAGAGCAATTGCGTCCCGCAACTTAGCTTCATCATCTACCAACTTCACATCTATATTTATTGAACGCCTCCTTTGAGCGACTATGTCTTCATCAAGATCCCGGGCCAAAACCCAATAGGTGTCGGTGATGGTTCCACCATGGCTTATCAGATAAGCTTCAGTTTCAAGGGGGAGTGTTCCATTGGATACCCACCAATGGATCGCATCTAAGTCCCAGTTGGCAACTTGTGATGAAACTTCACTAAAGACAAGATCGAGTAGTCGCGATGTATTTGACCAAACGACCTGTGCCGCTGGTAGTGTCGGTGAAAGCAGATGCTGAGGATAACGAATAAGTCGATATTCATCGGTCCTAAGGTCCAAAAAGTCATCGTCGAGTCTGGCTTCATCAAGGCCGGAAAGTGCCTCTAAGATCTCTTGCGAAGTCCATCGGCTCATTTGAAAGTCCTTTTCTATAATCTCTAAGGCCGCTTATGCTGAGCTGCGATCCACCAGCAAACGAACATTTCGAGTGTTGGTTTGGAGTTGGCGGATGATTACTGAGGGTTGAGATACCATTGTATCTTGCTCCCTTATTTCTTGACCAAGTTGCTTTGCAACGTGCCGCTAAATCATTCGATCGAAGACATTGATAGCTCTAACCCGATACTCTTAAATTGTAAAGTAGGAAGCTTGATGTCAGGTAAATTACATGGTCAGGCCAGGTTATATTTCGAAGGTAGCCTCATTACGACTGTGCGACCTAGATGGGTTTCACTAGCTTTTGGGAGCAACGGCAAATTACTGCGGTTTTATCGTTCGATTGAATTTCGCAAGTGCGTATCGAGCTGAGTCCTAGGAGACAATTGCTTAAGTAGATCTTTACCCGTTTTGGATTTAAAGCTCCGCACTTAATGCTAGATAAGGCATAGCAAGCGTACTCCGAGTCAAAGAATACCACCCGAAAGAGTTGATTTTCGAATTGTGCAATTGTCTCCTAGCTGAGTCCTACTACGCGACATCGAGCGAGTCCAAGACCTTCCAGGCCCGAAAAACCCCAGGCTCAGATACACGTAATTCGAGGTGCTATCTCCGCTTTGATTGCGAGCACCTGCTTGGGTTAGAGTCAAATGTGCTCAATTGCCTACCGATACATCTTGTTTGTGTAATTGAACCACAAAACGGCGCGGGGGTGCTGTCTTGGATTGAATAATTAGAAGGTTTGATCGGAGAACCGAGCGCAAGGGAGGAGTCAATGTCCCTTTTGCATAAATAAAAAGTTGCAGATGTCGATATGTAGCTCGTTATTGCGAGTGGTTTTGAAAAAATGCTATTTAGGAGATGGCGAGGCGGCTTCCCTCCGGTGGACATTTCGATGGATCTGCAATGCAATGCAATGGAATTGATTTTGAAGGATGTTTGCGAGGCCAGTTGGAGTCGCTTGGATTGGAGATCGAATTAGCTCTCGTCTGAAGTTGGATGGGCGCAACCATCAACCATCTCACTTGTTTTAAAGTGAAATCCTCTCCAAAACGTTGTCTTTAAAGCCCAGTTCAAAGGTCACTGCGTTCCGATACCGCGAACCCAGGTGTAACGAATGCTGCCCAAAGACACTACGATGTAGGCAGAGTGGGTCAAGATTTCTCCTTGATGACAACCATTTGCTCATGGCCGGTGCAGTAGGATCAAACGCTGCCTTCTGAGTTCGTTAATCTCTTTATTCAAATAGGCAGTGCTGTATTTAATTAGCACTGATCCTGATCCTTATCGATTGGAATTGAATGCAATTATCCCCTTTTCACGAGAATATGAGTCGAGTCTTGCAGCGTTTAGATGCAATTACTTCGCGAGTCAGTGCCACCGTTGTTATGGTGATCGTATTACTAACTTTCAATGTTATCTTGGCGGTCCAAGGTTTCCCAACGTCGTGGCAGGCAGCCTTTGCCACCATCTCAAACAGTGTGGTGTTGATTTTCCTGTTTTCTTTCAAGCACACCGAACACCGAGGTCTAGCGGCACTCCAGCTCAAGCTTGACGAGGTCATTCGTGCAATACCAACGGCGGACGACCACCTCGTTCAAATTGAACGTGCTGATGAGAACGAATTCGGAGCCCGGGAGAAGGAGCAAATCTCCGTGCATCAATCACTTAGGGGTTTTAGAGACGATACGGAATACTAACTAATATCGCTACTAGGGGTCCAACAGTACTTTGCTTTGAATGGTAAATTGGCTTGGCCCCCATTAAAGCAAAGGATAGATCGGATCGCTTAACGGTGGATTTTATTCATTGAGGTGGCCTGGTGAGCTATAGTGCTTCGACTAAAGACTGAGGCTTGATTGAAGATTGAAGATGGTGCACCATTGCATGGATTTGATTGGTCGGCACCGATTTATTCATTCTTAAGCCTGGTCGGTCGTGCATTTTTCGTTTTACTTGCTGTAATCGTTAGAACCAGATAGATTAAGTTACCAGCTTGCCGACTCTTTTCTGTCGGCCAAGCGAGGTAGTGGTCGAAAGTTTGGTTGGGATAAGCCAGAGCAAAAGAGGTACGCTAGTCTCCATTGCAGAGCGATCAGTGGTCGGTTTTTGGATGGTCGTACTTGTGGGAGACAGGATAGGTCGGCCGTCGATAATTACAGTGGTTGATATTTGACTAGTCGATTTTTTAGTACCGATGAGTCAATTTCCTCGATCGCTGATGAGCAAAATCAACTTATAAAACTAGATTGCAAAGCGTACGCTTGTGGCTAAACAAATGCCACGAAAGGCAAGGGTTGACCTTAGGTCGATCTATATGATTCATTGCGTCTGTAACCACAGCAGCGGGTGAAATTGGCACTCTCGATCCTTTGGTCGCTAGGGAATTCTTTGAAGCAAAATGGTGTGCGTCGGAATTACAACTAGCTCTTTTTGCTTTGGTCACCAGCGAGAGTGAATTGCTTTGCGCAAGAAAGTGTCGTAGATCTCATGTACATCGCGATCGATAGATCTACCCACCTCCAAATGGTTTGCGCTATCAATATTTTGCATCAGCTGTTCAATATTGCGTGCACCAGGAATGACAGTTGACACTTCTTCATGGAAGGCTATCCAGGCGATAGCGGCTTTGGAGGGTGTAATCTCATTCTGAAGCGAGCTAAATTGCGTCGATACTCTTAGACCTACCTCGTAGTCAACGCCTGAAAAGGTCTCGCCGACGTCAAATGCCTCTCCGTGGCGGTTGTAAGTACGATGGTCGTCGGGGGCAAATTGCGTTTTTGAATTGTAACGTCCTGAAAGTAATCCCGATGCTAGCGGTACTCGCGCGATGATTCCAACGCCGTTTTCTTTAGCGGCCGCGAAAACCTCGTCAAGTGGTTTGAGTCGAAACGCATTAAAGATGATCTGGATGGTTTCCACGTTGGGACGAGAGATTGCGCGAAGGGCTTGGGAACAAGTTTCGACACTGACTCCATAGGCGCCAATCCGTCCCTCTTCCACCAGGGAGTCAAGTTCATCGAAGATGTGGTCGCTATCGTAGACGTCATCGGGTGGACAGTGAAGTTGGGTGAGATCTAGTCGATCGACTCCTAGATTTGTTCTAGATCGATCTATCCAATCGACGAAATTCTTCCGATTGAACTCTCCGATTGATTGCGATGCCCTTCTCCCCATCTTTGTTGCGACGGTTATCGTTTCTCTATCGATCTTGGCTAGAAAGTCGCCGATTATAGTTTCGCTTCGACCATCGCCATAGACGTCAGCGGTATCAAAAAAGGTCACCCCACCTTCGTATGCGGCTTCAAGGAGTGCAGTTGCACTTTCCTTGGTGACATCGCCCCAGTCGGCGCCGAGCTGCCACGTTCCAAGGCCGATAATCGATACATTTTTTTTGGTTCGTCCAAGACGGCGTGTTTCCATGACTTTGATTATAGTCCTGCGGAATGAATCCTTTTTAGCTGACTAGGTTCGCTGTGTAATCGTTCCAATTGTGATTCGCCTAAGTTTACAAGCTAAATTTCCTCGCCATCTAATCATTGATGGGTAGCTCTCTAGAATGCTTGATCCGCTCGGGCTTTAGAGAGACTCTAATTTCGTGCGAGTCAATTGGTTCAGTGGGGTAGGTGTCAGTGCGCCGAAAAATGATGCCGAGATCACCAAAGTCAAGATATTTGATGATAGTTGAGCTCTTTGACCAACTGGTGATTTAGGTAATATCTTTAAAATATAATTACTCACGATATGGGTGACTCCCGCCATCGCCAAGCCTCGCCAAGACCAACTTTGTGACACGGTAGCGCCGTATCGATATAGCTGCAACTAAAGGGAGAGCGCAATTGAAATTTTGGCACGCCTAAATGCTGGGAGCAACTTTAGTGGGTTGCCTCTACGCGTCCTGATTACTTGCATGCCTTTAATGTTTAGGCTATAGCATTGTCGTTCATTCCGCTCGGTGATGCGATAGGCATCGCTTTCAGTAGTTTTGGGGCCAAAACAAAGGCGCTAGGCTGTGGCGAAGCCAGCGGTTATATGGCGAAGCGGTTGGCAAATGGCGGCGAGTTTGCCCTAGGCAAACGTTTGCAAAACCGTGTCAAGAGTATCAGAACGTCATGCTTCGCTTCGTTTTTGGAGATATAAAACCCATTACGATAGCTCAGTTGCCTATAGAGAGCTACCGTGAGTTGTGCCAATCTAATAAATAAAGACAGCTGAACTTTATTGCGCGGGTGACTCATCGAGCAGTACCTCGCAAACAAATTAGCACACGTGCAAGCTGCTTCTCTTTTTGGACGTCGGTGTCAGATCTCGACCGTTAAATCCGAAGTGCCGTTAAATGGGAGAGCTGCCTAAATGGAGAGTCGGTTGCTACATGGCTTGGCAATTTTCAATAAAGTATTAAAAATAAACGAGCCTGATTCCAAAACTACTTATTAAATCAGTATTTCTCCTTAGCCCTACTCTCAGCTCATAGTTAGTCATAATCCTCATTGCAAGACGAAGGTGACTCTCCGATCCAATTGTGAGAATGGCTTTTTTGTTCCAGAAAAGTGCTTTACGGAGGTATCGATTTGGAGGAAACCCTTTCTAGCAAATTCGTTACCGTCGAATGCACCATAACGATCAACTCGCAATTGCCCTTTTGTGGCAGGTTCAAGGTGCATAGTGAGCTATGGGAATGAATGGTAAGAGCACAGCTGAAGTAGGTAATTTAAGTTGATCACCAAGGAAATCACCGGGCTTAGAGTTAGATGCCAGGAGGATCGAGGGCTGTAGGGTTCTCGTGTTACCTTCGGTTGCCATAGGGCTTAGGCGACTGGTAGCTTTTGGCCCAGCCGTAACTGACTATACCTCTTCAAATGGGCAAATCGAGCTTCCTAAATCAAACGACAGGTCAATTTGGAAGATGATGATTGAAACTGATACTGGCAAATTTTCCACCAAAGGCCGCTTGGTGTTTGACTAATTTCATCTCTAGCAGTGTCTGGTTTTCAAAAGCCATTTTATCGATTCCACCGGGTTGGTGTGGATCAGTTCTGAGGGGCAACTATTGGGGATCAACGGTCAGTTTATTCGTTATTGGGCGTTGACGTAGGGGCTTTGATTAGAGCTTTTGAGCTACCGAAAGAGAGCTGATTTGCTAATTGAGCGACCGATGAACTCGTCCTACGGTTCTTATGATGCGATGGTACTGAGGTGCTAATTTCACTCGACCATAATTTCCAATGCTATAAAAACGAGAATAGTTATAGCCCCCATAATTTCGCGGGCGAACTACGTCTCGTGAGCGGAACCCGATACGTAACTCACCGCTGAGACGATCGCAATGATTGTCAGAATTCGGGTACGCCAGTGTGGGTCACCGCTGTATCCTGCAGATCCTAAATGAGCTCTCTTTGAAAATTACAATCTCTTCTGGGGCTTTCTATCACTCCATTTGAAAGTAGCGGCCAGCAATATAGATAGGGTCGCAAGGTAGATAGCTAGGGTTAGGGCCGTGGTGCGACGTTTGATAACAAGTGTTGGAAATTCAGCGAGAATAGATTCGAAAGTAGTCAAGCTCAGGCATGTAATTGTTCCTTTAGCTATATGGCGGTGCTGTATTACTCTAATTTCCTAATTGTTGCCAAGATATCAACCCTTAAAGATGCTAAATCGTTTCCTAAGAAAGATAGATCCTATCGATATTACTTAAATCAATAAAGCCAATCCAGTGGCTACCTCGGATCAGTTGATTCGTCCAACGCCCAATCCATTTGCGCCAGCCTAGCTAAGCGAGAACGATTTCTTTGTATCTATTTACAGGAAAACTAAGGCGCAAGCCGGCTTCTTTTGTGGGTGATATCGTCACCTTGAGTTAATCGAACCCAACATTGATTATTATTTTGATGCCGTGATTGATAACTATGTTTGATAGCGATCAGCTCTGGATACCCGGAGCCGATCGGTAATGATTTATGGCTCTCATACCATTGGTGTTACCCGGAGAAGAACTCCCAGGGTGCGATCAGAAATCGAAAACAAAGGTAGCTTCGTGTGCATTCGCTGCTCAAGGTCGGTTGTCAGTTTTCAATTCCAACCGTAGGTATTTTTAACGGCGTGTCATCCGGAAGTGGCCTATTACTCCACAGGGAGTCTGTGTTAAGTGCTAGATAGACCGAGTTTTTAGGGAACCATCAATCATCTCCTTATAGAGGACCTAAGTTTTGATCCCCTAGGCGCTCTAGGTGGTTTAGTTTCGCACATTGCTCCATCACGAACGTACTTAGCTACAGTATTCCTAGATACACCGTCAAGTTTAGATATTTCGTGATAGCTGTGTCCTTGTGATCTTAATTCAATTAAATTCATTAATGTCCTGCCCTTGAAGCATTTGATTGCACCTGGGTGGTTTTGAATGTTCCACAGACAAGTCTTACTGGAGGGTGGGTCAATTTAATGTTGCTGATCCTGGGTCAATTTAATGTTGCTGGCAACAGAGAAGCAGTCCTGACAAAGACGGGACGAGTTGGTACTACCAGACAGCGCACGATATCCCCATGTCCCATCGATCCCTGAGCTGACAAAGACGGGACGAGTTGGTACTACCAGACAGCGCAGGTCCGGCTAACAAGCCAATGTGGTGTAACGAAAGTGAACCAGTGGTTGAACCCGCTTAAGCATGGAACCGACCCCAAATCTGGTAGATATGGGTCGGGCAGCGGTGCGTATCGTTCTTATGTAATAGGAGGGATAACTCGTGCAATGACTATTGACGCCAGTGTACGAGGTCATGGTGAAGGCCGCCGGCGTAACCATGACGAGGCCGCAGCGGAAGAGCTGGGCACCCATCCTGTCAAAGGAAACATGGTGAACATGGGAACCATTCCGAGGTCGCCCTCGCTCTCGCACATCCAGTGCGAAGACGGGCGGGCCCACCGTCGGCTGATGGCCTTGAGATGGGGCGGAGGATTCGTAGTAGTCAGAGGACGGGAAAGCCGTCTACAAGGGAAGGAATCCAGCGAACCCGTAGTAGAAGTACTGCAATGTCAGGAGGTCGCCGGTGAATACCGACGCATGTTGACCAACGCTAAGGTGAACATACCGGAGTCACAGTGCAGTTTGAACCCAGATCACTACATGGATGAAATCTGCTCTCTCGAGCGGCTCGAGCCGAGTGAACTCCCTGATGTCGGCTCGATTATCTCAAGGATTGCGTCAGTTGGCTAAGAGGCGTTGATATGAATAGCCGTATTGCCTTCCCGAAGAATGCACCGCCTTTCAACAGATAATCCGGGGTCGATTTGGCCCCCATTGGCCTTCACTCTAGGGATGTTTTGTCTTATTTGTGGTGGAGGCCAATGGGCGAAGTACTACATGGTAACTAGTGTGACCGTTATCCATTCCGAATTGAGAAGATGGGACGGGTGATTGTCATTTGCCGAGATCAAACGGACTCAGTGGCGTCTGTTTGGCGTGGCTTTGCCTCCCCGACCTCGTGGGGAACAGCTACGCTCTGTGGGAAACGAAGGCGGCGTAGCCGATTGGCGTTGGTGACAACTGACAGCGATGAGAGCGCCATGGCGGCAGCCGCGATCATCGGAGATAGCACGATCCCAAAGAACGGGTAGAGTAGTCCTGCTGCGATCGGGATACCTATGATATTGTATCCGAAGGCGAGCGTGAGATTCTGTCGGATGTTGCGCATTGTTGCTCTTGACACGCCGATGGCGATGCAGACTCCAGCTAGTGATCCAGACATCAGTGTTACGTCAGCGGCCTCGATAGCGACGTCGGTCCCGGTACCAATGGCTAATCCCACATCGGCTTTAGCGAGTGCCGGGGCGTCATTTATTCCATCGCCTACCATCGCCACTCGTCGACCCTCAGATTGAAGCCGCCCGATCTCTGCGGCCTTGTCCTCAGGGCGCACCTCGGCCAGCACCTTGTCGATCCCGACTTGTCGTGCAACGGCTTGTGCGGTGAGTTGAGCATCGCCAGTGAGCATGATAACTTCAAGGCCAAGTCGTCGCAGTTCTGCGACTGCCTCGATGGAGTCCTCTTTGATAGAGTCGGCGACCCCGAGAAGACCCGCTGGATTGCCGTCAATGGCCACAAGCATGGCGGTCTTGCCATTCGAAGAGAGCGTTCTCGCCTGATCGGCGAAGACAGAGTCGTCGACGCCCGCGCCCTGGAGTAGCCTGGCATTTCCTACGAGAACGACTCGACCGTCGATGATGGCGCGCACGCCTTGGCCGGTTATCGATTCGAAGCTCTGAGCCTTGGTCATCTCGGCATGCCTGTTGGCTGCACCTTCAACTATGGCAGAGGCGAGGGGATGCTCGGAATCGGCTTCAGCAGCAGTGGCGAGGCCCAACATTACCATGGGATTGGTATCACCGAAGGCAACGACATCGGTTAGAGATGGATGGCCGGCAGTTATAGTGCCGGTCTTATCTAGTACGATTGTATCGAGCTTTCCAGCGGTCTCAAGTGCCTCAGCGGAGCGGATTAAAATTCCCGAAGTAGCAGCTTTGCCGGTGCCAACCATTACTGCGAGCGGTGTAGCAAGCCCGAGAGCACATGGACAGGCAATGATCAAGACGGTAACCGCGGTGATTAATGCATATGTAAACACGGGCGTGGGGCCAGCGATGTACCAGATCGCAAAGGCTGCTAGTATGCTAAAGACCACCACGGGAACGAATACCGATGATACCTTATCTACGAGGCGTTGGATAGGAGCACTAGAAGATTGTGCACGGCGCACCATCTCGACAATCTGGGCGAGAACGCTGTCGGCTCCCACACGCGTCGCGCGGATCCGAAGCGACCCTGTGCCATTCATGGTGGCTCCGACTACCATGGCGCCGAGATCCTTTTCGATCGGGATCGGCTCGCCGGTCACCATTGATTCGTCGACCGCTGAGTGACCCTCAACTACTTCGCCATCGACAGGGATCTTTTCGCCTGGGCGTACGAGCACGAGGTCACCAGGGAGCACGTCCTCGATGGGGAGTTCGGCTTCGATCCCGTCGCGAATGACCCGCGCAGTCCGCGCCTGGAGGCCGAGTAATGACCTGATGGCCTGGCCCGTGCCAGCCTTGGCCCGGATCTCAATAAGACGTCCGAAGAGGATCAGGGTTAAGATGAATCCAACTTCCTCGTAGTAGACGCCACGTAGGCGCACTGGTGCGATCGATGGTGCGAGCGTGATTGTAAGGCTGTAGAGGAACGCGGCGAAAGTTCCGAGGGTGATTAGTGAGTTCATATCGGGGCTGCGATGCGCGAGACCAAGCCACCCGGCTCGGTGGATCGGCCATCCAGTGTAGATAAAGACCGGTGTGATTAATACGAGAGCGAACCATGGATTGACAAAGATTCCCGGCAGCCAAGTGGCGTTTAGAAAGTCTTTGGTCATTACGCCAAAGAGCACTGGAACGGTAAGCACGGTTCCGATAACAACTCTGCGTCAGAGGTCGGTGATCTCGGCCAGTCGCTCCGCGTCCTCAGAATCTTCATCGACTTCGGATTCTGAAGCACTTGGGTGCCCTGAGCCGTCGCGAACTACCGGTGGAACGATCACCGGTGTCTGAGATGGTGGAGGGGATGGCTTTTTGACCATGTCCATTTCGACTGGTATCTTCGTGGTGGTCGCTGATTTAAGATCGTCGCGTGTCCAACTGCCATCGTCGTTGATTACCTCGATAGTGGCGTGGAGCATGTTTTCACCGCATGAGATTTCATGGATTCCCACCTCCAGCACGCCCAGATCTACCGTGGTCTTTTCATGTGCTGGGAGCACCAGGTCGATCCCAAGGGAGGCAAGCACAACTCGATCCGAACATGCTCCGTCTTCGCGTCGATCAAAGATCAAACTGAGGGGGAGTCCCCTTAGGGCTCCCACCTTGTCCGGACGATAGCCACCATCAACGATTATGGTGGCTATCTGTTTGTCTTTGTTGGATGCGATTTCGGTTACTACTATTTTTTTGTCGTTCGTGGCGCCATTGTCAGTGTGGGTCGCGTCAATGACGGTGGTCTCTAGGGTATCGCCTTGATCTTGAGTGGCCTGGTCTTCCACGATTAGGAACCCGTGGATCATGTTCATTCCGCATACAAATCCGTATTCGCCAGGTCTAGCCGGGGTAAAGTCGAGGCTCGCCTCACCAAATGTTGGTAGCTCAGCTGAGACTCCAAAGTCAGGGAAGATAACCCTCGACGTGCAATCGCCGGACTCTTGTCTGTCAAAGACTAAGTGCAGAGGTACGCCAGCGTGAGCTAGAATTCGATTCGGGGTGTACCCACCTCGCACGGTGACTCGCACGGTCTGGATTCCGGCGACGACGTCGGTAGCGGTGACATGCTTTGGTCCAAAGAACCACCAACCTAGACCGCCTGCGACCAAGACGTCTGCTGCTAGCCCATCTTTCCGAAAATCAACCTATTCTCCCAGCTAGTTGAGTATGTGGTCTTACGTTGGGACACTACAAATGCGTCGCAATGGTCTTTATCCGTTTAAGGGGATCACTAACTCCTAAGAGACGGTAGATCTCTTTGTGAACCGGCTCAGAAACACCACTAGTGCGGATGTGATAGACAACGCCTTTATCTGATGTAAGAACTATGGTGGCTCGGCGGTGACTGTTGAGTTGCTCTTTAATGGTTGACCATCTTCTCTTATCGTTATTTTGCCTCAAGGTCAGCTCAATAGCACTAAGGAGGTGATAGGCAAGTACTGAGATGAAGAGGTGAGCAGCAGTTCGGCTAGCTAGTTGATGATAGACCGGTCGAAGTCCAAGATCACTCTTGAGGGATCTAAAGGCATCTTCTACTTTAGTGAGAGTCGTATAGATATTCCAGATCTCACCTGCATCTAGCTCGCTATGGCTGGTGTCTATGACGTAGGCTCCTTGGAGATTATCATCTTTGGCTTTAGTGGGTTTTTCTGTAATAGTGAGATTGATTACTTTGTCAAAGCGTCTCTTTTTGATGATCTTGCCATGGTCTTGATGATATTCAAGGGATATCTCGTATTTGGAAGCAATACTTGGGTACTTGGCCTTGATGCGTCCGATACGCTCTGAGACAACTGTGGTCTTAGATATAGAACCCTTTGTGATTGAGGTATTCAACGAAGTGATATCTACTAAGAATCTCTCGTTAGCTTGACTAGAGATCGCTGATTCCTTCTTGGATCTCCCCAAAGAACGACACAACACCACGGTTGTGGTGTTGTTGTTGGAGGAAGAGGAGGAGATGGAGGTGGAAGAGGAGGAGATGGAGGTGGCGTTAGTATCAGTGTCGGTGCTGTCGCTGATATTGTTGCCGGTGGCACCATTACGGATATAGTCGTCAGTGTCGGTGCTGCTGTCGCTCTTGATGATTTTGGTGTCGGTGCTGCTGTCGCCCTTGCTGCTGCTGTCGCCGGTATTCTTGCTGGTGGCACCATTACTGCTATTGTCGTCAGTGCCGGTGTCTTCTTCTAGCGTTTGCACTTGTCCTTGTACTTGTGTTCTCACTCGCCCTTGTGGCTTTTGTGGTTCCACTTGGAGCTTTTTCACCAGTACTGGGGATCCTTGGGCATCGTAGATCTCGGTGAAGCCTTCCATCTCCATGAAATGGCTTCGATAGAGACTCTTTTTGTTAGCTCTCTCAATTACTACGTAGTTGAGATTGCGCTTAATGAGAAGTTCTAGGTTTGCCTTGGTAGCAATTCCCCTATCCATCACAATGGTAGGAACAACATCCCCAAAGAGAGATCCATCCGATAGAGACTCCAAGGCATCAAGTACGCTAATGAGAGTTCTAGGCTCAGAGGTATTGCCCTCATGTATCTCTGAGTAGATGGGTAGTCCCCTGTGATCAACAAGT
The DNA here is from genome assembly GCF_904848545.2 of Acidithrix sp. C25. Classification (NCBI taxonomy): domain Bacteria; kingdom Bacillati; phylum Actinomycetota; class Acidimicrobiia; order Acidimicrobiales; family Acidimicrobiaceae; genus Acidithrix; species Acidithrix sp. C25. The sequence goes on along the minus strand of NZ_CAJHCI020000006.1, from coordinate 1,146,281 downwards.
AGTGCCAGAGAAACTAATGTGCAATCAAAACGCTTCTCTTTGGAATGTCCATGTTTAGCTAGGGAGTTCCCCTTAGTAGAACCTTCGAAGTAGGTGTTGGTTAGATCAAAGAGAAAGAGCCTGGTATTCGTCCTAAAGAGATCAGAGCTAGCTCTATAGAGTGCTGGCTCTATGACGCCTTTAGCGTCATAGAGCTTATCTGCAATTGCATAGACCTTATCCTTGTGAAACTTAGAGAGATCGATACCACATATCTCAGGTAGTGAAGAGTTGGAGTTGATATACGAATAGGTCTTTCGATCAGATCCAGGATGAATAAGACGAGCTATTATCGTTGCCTTGGCAATACCAAGGGATTCACCCGATAGACCTGCACTCTCTAGGATCTTATCGAAGCTAAGAGCTTCATAGAACGAGTTTCCTATGAGTTCTGGACCGATACTTCTACTATTGATAGTCTTAGCACTAGAGAGATCCACCATCTCAAGGTCAGCCTCAGTAGCTCTTGTTTCTTTAGCGGCTGCAACTTCGGAACGAATTGCATACTTAGTGATTGCTAGATCTGCGTATCTGGCAATAATAGGATCTGATTCAAAGAGTGAGGTTACTCCAGAGAGTCTCTGGGCAATTGCATTGGCCAGAGCTGGCCACAATGACTTATCCAGGTCCAGTTCGGTCAAGGTCATTACTATACGTTGACGGGGACCTTTTTCACAGCGGTAGGACTCAACGAGTTGGTACTTACTGTAGCTAACGCCGGTCTTTTTATTAACTGTTGGAGTTTCACGGATAAACACAACAAGACAATAGCACCATGTCAGAGCTAATGCAAGTTATAATCAAAACTACTCAAAAATTAGGACACTACATTCGCGACCCAAAAAGACCTAATACCCATCTACCAGGAAATCTATAAATCACCCAAGCCGAAAATCCTCAAAAATCAACTCAAAAGGGGCCAATTGGGGCGATTTTTCGGGAATTCTGCGAAAGATGGGCTAGGACCGTGACATCATTAATATTCATTTGCGGTACCTTTCTGTTTTGAAATAGTCAAATGTTGCCATTGCTTGTGGCCCATGTGCGCATTGTCATCACCATCACCGCGATGCAGGCGAGCGGAACGAATAGGAAGCTGATGCCAAGGGTATCTGTCATCAAGAGCACGACCACTATGAAGAACATGGGGACCCAGCTTGCGATCATCATCCAACTATGGCTACTATGATTTGGGTGGCTGTAGCCTATCGAGGCGCCTGGCTTTCTAATGTCCACGGTAGCTTTAATTGTGACCTTCCAAACGAGGCAGGAACACAACCGCACTTAGCATACAAAGCGCTTTGGCTGAGCGTATCGGCTAAAGCGAAATCGAGCACCATACCGATCGGTAGTACTTTGAGAACTGCGGAGAGCACGCCCCCGGCAGAGGTCAGGAGAACGGCGCTGGAAATGATGGACACAAGGCCGATAGCCACGCGACTGATTTTATCGCCGGGTGTGATGTTGATGCTTCGCGGTCGCAACCAGTTGGCCCCGAGGTCGAGATCTTGGCTTGGCCTCGATGGGGATTGGGTAGTTGTCGCCATTGCTTCATCTCGTCTCTCTTTTCTTGGTTGTAGTTTTTCAAAAATTAACTTTTCATCACATCTGTAATATCTGGGAGGCAATAGGTGAAGATACCCTAGGTGCTCCAGATCCAAGATAAAGAAGGCCTCAGGTAGCTTGGGGATCTCATCGAGCGTTGTAGGACTGTCAGTGTTGAAGTTCATCGTGGTCGGAGCGATCTCTTAGCTCAGGTCGCCTTATCGAGCGGTATCGCTGATACCTCCTGCAGCGATACCTAGTACAGTCGCACCTTTTGTCGCTATTTCCTGTGCAGCCATTACGTGGGTGGAGTAGATTTGAGCGAAAGAGATCCAAATGACGATTTGGAGTCGCCACTCGTCGTTTCTCATCTTTTTTTATCGGTGATAAACGAGTCAGCACCATGATAAGGCTCCTCGAGATCGAAACAAACTCGCTGACCACCTAGCCAGCGAGTTTGCGATCATCTTTTAATTCCGCTACCCATTGAGGTGCGCTCTCTATGGCCGATCGCTTCGTGAAGGCTTTGATACTCCTCAAGGTTGATCTCACCATTAGCAAGGCGTTGATCGATGGTGTGATGTGCTTCGAGGCTATGATCCGCGTGTCCAGGTCCCTGGGTTGCTCGTGCTAACAGGACATAGACTGCCCAAGCAATTAACCCCCAGAAAGCTATCATTGCGACCCACATTAGGCTCGCCTGCCAAAATACCAAATGACCTCCATACCAGAACATCATTACGACCACCTCCTTGGCCCGAAATTTCGGGCTTTCAAGCTAAGTATCGCTATGAAGTTACTAATGGATTAGAGGCTTTTGTCCACGCTCCCATCGATTATCGGCCCTCGTTTCGCGAAGGTCCAATTGTTTTACGGGCTATTTGTCTAAATTCACATGGCCGCCAATATTACATTGGCTGAGGATTTCTACCATTTGTTTGTAGGGTATATGAAAATGAAAACTCTCGACATTTGGAAACAGGTCCGACATTTGAAAACTAGCCCTTTGCGGAAATGGTCTGCCATCTGAAAACCCATACTGACTATGCGAGCTTCATAAAATGTACTAGTGGCCCGTAGTCACCGTTAAATCTGAAGTCCGGATCACTTGATTGAACTAGCCAGATTTGACGATCGATATGGACGGGAGCTGAGTTTGTTGGGTCAATTGCGAGATTGAAAGTCACGGATGAGCTTCCATTGAGTCATCTTTTGAGTCGCTGCGTCACGGTGTATGAGAAGGATGCTGTCTTATTCGCGAAGACAAGGAGGATCTTTTGATTTGAAGTCTCAGCGACAAAGGCCTTTGAACCTTCAATCTTCTCTATGGATCGAGTAGGGATCCGTTGGTCGCTCTGTCGTGGCTACTGGCGTGCGCCTCTATACAATACTGACAATCTGTGCGAAGGCGACTCATTAATTTTACTCCGCACGCTGCAGACCTGTTTCGGTGATAACCGTTATTAGGTTTGGCTCAATATCAGCCTTCCGGGGTTTCAGAAATGAATCGGTTCTGCGTTTTTTGCCAATTGCGACAGTTCGTCGTTACTGTCGATCAATTTGTCCCTCACCTCATTTATTGAGAATGTTTTACCTCTGGCGTTTTTCGCATAGATATGTTCCATCGACCTCAGGGAGAACTTTGAGTCATCCTGGAGGTTTCTCGTCTAAATGAAGATGCCATTTTGTAAAGCACGCCAGGATCAGAATTAGAGCTCGTGTTCATTGTGGGTTTGCGCTAGAGGTAACGCTACGACTGAGATCGTGATCGATAGATCTGTCATTGCGAACGTGTGATCTAATTTTAAGAAGAGATTACGCAGAACCGGGTCTCTCATGGGCTCTAAGTGCTTGCTTTGGCGCAACTTTGATCATCTCTGGAACTTTCATGTCACATCGGGTGAATTGTTTTCTGGTCAGATTGACGACAGGGTAAAGGGTTCACGAGCTAACGATATTGCCGACGATTATCTCAAATTTATAAGGAAGGCGCCCAAAGATCGCTCTTCGAGTCGTTTTTGATCTTTGACCCCTGTTTATTGTATTTATTGCAGAACCTGACCGAGCAGTCATCATCACTTTTAATTGATATCCTCTTGCTTTTGGCGGGAATCAAAAGGCGTTCATACACACAAAAGTGATCATAAAGATGACGCTAAGCCATTCAGCTTCCGCTTTGGAATTTGTTGTTCGGTCTTTTGTATTTTTAGATGGGGTTTCGTAATTATTTGACGAAATAGCGGTTCTAAGTGCAGTTTTTCGGCCATCATGTGGCATGTGCTTCTTAGATTTGAAGTCTCAAATTACAGGTCCATTTTCGAGCCCGCCGAACTGTTCGTGATTGCCGTCGACGAAGATCGTAACGCGGTGCGAAAATTCGAATCTATTTCACAGGTGGTATTGACGACCGCCGAAATCATGGGCCTAATGCATCTGGAAAGTCAAACGTTATCGACGCGCTCTATTGGCTATTCAACGCGGTGCGGGTTTCGCTAAGGTTTTGGGACGACGAAATAGCCTATGAGCCGTTTAGATTTGGAACTGGACCAATAAGTTCGACCAAATTCGAGGTAGAGATGTTGGTGCAAGAAGTTCGATACGTCTATCAAATTGAATTCGATCGCAATGGTATTCGCGCTGAATCTCTGTATAGCTATCCAGAGCGCCGGCGGCGACTCCTTTTTAGGCGTGAGGGTGGTCAATTGGAACTACGGCGTGGGATTACTTCATTATCTGGGATCCGAGAGTTGCTGACTAATACCATGATGGTCCTTTCTATAGCTGCAAAGCTTCAGGTTCGGGAAATTTCTTCGTTCGCTAGTGCACTTTCGGGCTTCGGATTCGTCGGGAACGTTTCATGGAATACGAGCAGATTCTCTAGGCCAACATGGCATCGATCCACTCAGAGAATCTTCGAAGAGGGCGACGGGATCGCAACACAATCCCTATTTGATGACATTGTTCCCGGAAGATTCACGTCTCGAGAGATGGCCATGGCCCTATTGCGCTTTGCGGATCTTGGAATCATCGAGGTGCAAATACCGCAGAATGTGCTTGAGGATCTTCCTAATACGCCACGGCTACGCAGTAATGCCCCCGGGAAGCAATTGAAATTAATTCATGGAGCACCAGGACAGGAGCTTGCTTTTGATTTTGCAGAGGAGTCAGAAGGAACGCGAAGGTGGTTTTCTCTCATTGGTCCAATTTTGAAGACATTTGAGTTTGGTCAGGTTCTAATTATAGATGAGATTGATGCGGGCCTTCACTCGAACTTGTCGGCGCGACTTGTTGAACTATTTCAGGATCCATCTGCTAATCCTAACAATGCACAGTTGATCTTTACGACTCATGACACTAGTTTGTTGAATCATCTAAATCGCGATGAAGTGTGGTTTACCGAGAAGGGTGCAAATGGATCAACGTCTCTGAAAGCTTTGGCTGAATTCAGCGGTGACATGGTTCGAAGGTCGTTAAATCTAGAAAAGGCATATCTCCAAGGGAGATTTGGTGGAATTCCATATCTCGATCAATTGGCGTTTTTTCGTTTACTTGGCCCTGTGGCGTCCTCGGATTAATGGCTAAGGCGACATCCAATCGAATGAGAGCTGACAAAGGTAGTCTAGGTCGTAAAGTCGGAGATTTGAAGCCGAAAAGGACCTTTGTGGTCTTTTGTGAAGGAGCACGAACCGAACCTATCTATCTCAATGCGCTTAGGAGGTTAGGTAGCAAAACTTCTGTAGTTGATTTGAAGGTAATTTCTGGAACCGGTGATTCTGCACCTTTGAATTTGGTTTCAAAGGCGGTTAAGCTTGCAGAAAGAAACGATTGTGAAATTGATGAGATTTGGTGTGTTTTTGACGTTGATGATCACAAAACGATAAACCAAGCTATCAAGCTTGCGAAAGATAACAATATTGAACTCGCGATTTCGAATCCTTGCTTCGAACTTTGGTTAATCCTGCACTTTTGTGATCATCGCAGTACGCTGAATTGCTCAAAGGCATCCAATATCCGAATGGTTTTCGATAATTCCAAAGGCAAAGAGGTTAATCCCAACCTGTATCTACCACGCCTTGCTACTGCCATTAAACATAGTGAGAGGCTCGATCAGATGTACGACCAGAATGGTTCAGAGCTCCCCAACAATAACCCATCTTCGGGAATGTATCGGTTGGTATCACGCCTTTAACGTGGTAGAAGTTTAGGATCGATTGCGGGCAATTGCGTGAAGCTATATTATCTAAATTGGTGTCACATGATTCAATTTAATCCAATACAGACGGTCAAGGATCTCATTTTATTGGAATGCGAAGTTTGAGTATCTGCGCCTAATTGCTCATCTAAATCCCAGCTTAAATTCTCATGGATCTGAAATTTCGCACTTGTCTCGCAGGACAGCAACGATGGTGAAATTGATGAGATTTGGTGTATTTTTGACGTTGCCGACCACAAAGCGCTGTTCCAAGCCGCGAAGATTGAAGATTGAAGGGTAGCCAAAAAGGATAGGGCTTAGCTGTCAGCCTTAACTGAGTAGGTGACTACCTTGCGACGTCGCAGCCAATTGAATAATTGGTAGATCGCAATATTTGCTATATCGACCGCATACGATGCGATGCTGTTGATCTGGCGTTCAATTATGAAGCTCACCACTATTAGGACTGCAACCGTACCTAGCTGAATCCCACGTAGCCAGGATTTTGGCGCGGGATCGAGAGGCTTGTTGGGAACGAAGTCGGGGTGAGCGCGCCCTATGGCGTTTACAACCTGTGAAATGCTTGGATTTACTAGAGTCACATCGTCGATCACAAGCGTCGGGACGGTTTCGTTTCCCCCGGCGGCTTGTCGTACGAATGCCGCTCCCAGAGGGTCTTTCCGGATGTTGACTTCCTTGCTAAGGGAAACGCCAGCTAAAGCGAGTTCTCGTCGCAGGGATGAGCAAAATGGACATCCTTGACGCCAGTAAAGAGTCAATTGAGGTTGTTTAGACATGTCATGCAAAGCCCGGGTTGAGCTTGATTATTCCCTGTATTGGTTTATAGATTTATTTGTCGTACCTAATATGTTGTATTTTAATCGTTTGATTTGGCGCGAAATATTACGCTACGGTTGAAATCGCCTCTATGGGAGTTCCGGATTGCCATTTTTGGCTCGAATTTGAGCTTTAGATCGGGTTACGCAATTGTCCCGGCTTGGTCCCCTTGGAACCAATTTCACCTCTGGATGTTTTTTTGAGCGGAATTTGCGAGTTGTCCATGGCGATTTCGATCTAGGGATCTCACTATCATCATAGTTCTTGGTTTTAAGGCCCACAATCTAAGCTTGAAGTATGGCTGTTTCGGAATTTGAGCTTTTCAAAATTAATCGGTACTGCGATCAAAGAGTGCCAACTAGGGCGCGTGACCAAGTGCGGGTTGAGTCGTCAGTCAGAGGCAATACGGTTACAATCGTTGAGTGTCGGGCGCCTTGGCATGAGTCGCTTACGGAGTGGACGAAGCATGAAGTTGCTCGCCTTCGCGTCAATGTTTCTACCGGTAAGTGGTCGCTTTTCTGGCGTGACCGTAATAACAAGTGGAATCCATATGACCTTGTCGATGCCGGTACGCTCGATGAGATGTTGGCGGCAATCGATGAAGACGTTACCTGTATCTTTTGGGGTTGAGAGCGCGCAGTTGGTCAAAATTCGACCCTTCGGGTTTTTGAGGGTACAAAGATGAGCGCTGCGGTAGTTTCTATCCTTCATGGGCGAGGAAGCAAACTTCAATATGTTGAACCATTTTGGTCTCAATGGCCGTAGCGGCCATCTAGCTTGGGGAAGGTTCATTGAACCCACTGGCTGATTTAAGGCGATAGATTCCACTTTGGTTAATATGTGAATTAGCTCTGGATCTTTTTGGATCCTTTAGGATGCAATATCGAAATAATCAGGCATCGACTATTGAGAATCAAAAGCTGACCCAGCCATCTTTGATGGGGACTTTCTCATGCTTGTAATGGGGAGCTGCAATGATTATCAATTGCGGCCCAATCGATTCAGGCTAGCCTACTTAGAGCATCAGCAATTCTACGCAAATTCTCTTGACCCATCTTTCCAAAAATCAAACCATTCTCCCAGCTAGTTGAGTATGTGGTCTTACGTTGGGACACTACAAATGCGTCGCAATGGTCTTTATCCGTTTAGGGGGATCACTAACTCCTAAGAGACGGTAGATCTCTTTGTGAACCGGCTCAGAAACACCACTAGTGCGGATGTGATAGACAACGCCTTTATCTGATGTAAGAACTATGGTGGCTCGGCGGTGACTGTTGAGTTGCTCTTTGATGGTTGACCATCTTCTCTTATCGTTATTTTGCCTCAAGGTCAGCTCAATAGCACTAAGGAGGTGATAGGCAAGTACTGAGATGAAAAGGTGAGCAGCTGTTCGGCTAGCTAGTTGATGATAGACCGGTCGAAGTCCAAGATCACTCTTGAGGGATCTAAAGGCATCTTCTACTTTAGTGAGAGTCGTATAGATATTCCAGATCTCACCTGCATCTAGCTCGCTATGGCTGGTGTCTATTACGTAGGCTCCCAATTGGATGATCCGATACCAATGTGAGCTTTGTATCCATAATGTAGATGGAGGAAATTATTGTGAAGTCGCAAAGGCATACCCCAGAACAGGTGCGCAAGAAGATCGTCGAAGGGGACAAGATGCTCAACGAAGGTGCAACCATAGTGACGTCGTCGCTTTGTTAAAAAAGCCTAAGGTGCTGCAGTTACCGATACGACTCGGCATCTTGGTAAGAGTACCTACGCCGCTATGAAGGGGACTAAAGCGAAGCTTACTCATTGGACTTGAATCTAAAGAACCGTCGCCTAAAGAGCATCGTTGCTGACCTATCTCTTGATATCGCAATGTTTATGGATCTGGCGATAAGAAACCTCTAACCCTATAATGGCCGTCGTATGGTAGTTGACAAGGCTACAGAGACGATTCGGGATCTACTCCGTTAAGGTCAGCCTTTTGGAGGCCCAGGGTCATATTGCGTGGCGGGTTAGCTACAGCTCATTGCTGAGCCGTGCCTAACCGACAAACTTTTTTCACAGAAGCTCCTTCATCGCGTGACGGTTCGAATCGCCTTTTGATAGAACGCCGTTACCACTGTGAAATCGACTTCGTTAAAAGAACCTTTGACCCCTAGCCACCGTTAAATCCGAACTCCCACATTGTCCGGCCAACAAATCTGGACGCTGAAGGGTGACCGTGGACGTTCTGGAAACACTCTCGACAAGTACTTCAACTTGACGTTCATCGGCGAGCATTGTGTCGACGCCAAAGGTGCGCTCGGCGCTCAATTCCAAGCGTGGTCCGTTCGCGATCTTGGCCGTAGGTCATTGCACTTCGAAAGTCTTGAATGCTGCCGTGGCAGGTCTTGAATGCGCCCCGTGGATCCTTGATCCCCCGATCTCTGAAAAATTCCTTACGTCGACTCCGGTTGTTGGCGATTTGACCCAGGACTGAGCTTGAACTGTGCGGTCTTTCGACCGTAGCGGCTCCGCGGTAGGGTAATCGGTCTCAACCGCCTGCACTGGTCCTCAGCACGCTGACGGCATAATCGGACGATGTTGTCCAAGGACGAATATCCCAGGTGGCAAAGCGATGCTCTACCGTGAGCCCGGCAAGTGCCAAGTCCATATCGAAGTCATAGATTGAGTAGCCGCGATCCAGGGCAAATCCGACGGCGATAGGAGCGTCCGAGCGAAGGTGCCGTGCTATCCGACCGAGCACCTGAGCGCCGGTGCCCGGCGCTAAGAAGAGCATGACATTTCCGGCGAGAACGGCCCCGTCGAAGGTTTCGGGGTGTTCCATCGCTGCTAGGTCTAGCTCCGCCAGGTCCGCCACCAACCATGTCGGGCCGGGGTGATCTTGCCGTGCAGCATCGATTAGTAGTGGGTCGACATCGACGCCCAGGACCTGGTGGCCCCGCCGAAAGAGAGCTGCGCCTACCCGGCCGGGACCACAGCCGGCGTCGAGGATCCGTGCGTGGGGGGCTACCAGTGCATCTATCAATCTTGCCTCGCCATCCAGGTCGGCGCCTTCGGCCGCCATTTTGCGGAACCGCTCGATGTACCACTCGGAATGGCCTTCCTGGTGGTCGGTAAACCAGCGCGGGACGGAGGACGCTTTTGGTTGATTAGTCATCTCTTTAGGTTAGAGGCCGCGCAGACAGGCAGTGTACCTATGAGCTGATAGTTAGGCGCCGAAGATAACATCTATCGGTAATTGACTTTTTTCTGGGCAAATGTAGGTTATACAAAAACCCAATACCATTGCAGGCGATACCATTATGCATGCACTTGACTCGGAGGCTGCAAATACGATCCGGGTCGCGATCGAAGCTCTCTTGCCAAATAAAAAAGATGTCCACCCACTTGGCTGTCACAGGTATGGCTCAACCGATCGACAAAGCCAAGCCGCGATGAGCGCGCCGACGAACTATGTGCCAATCGGGAACTGGGCGCCTCCTCAGTCGTTGTAGTGTCGACAAGCTCCACATCGATTGGGGAACTGTTAATGAAGGGCCAGGCTCGATGATTGATGGGCTGTTTTCAAATGCGACTAATGCCTTACTGCCGGCGACCTGGGATTAGTTACGATTGGCCTGAGCTAAATAGCGATCTCCCAGCAACTCTGGGTCTTTTGGTATAAATTCCAATTTTTTGGGGGCTCGTTGCTTGATTCAAACTCCGCTGTAGGCCATGAAACCTCCGTCTATCGGTATTGTGACACCGGTGACAAAGCCCGAAAGATTGTCGTCAGCCAGCCATATAACAGTGCCGAGGAGGTCTTCGGCCAGGCCGAATCGTTTCATAGGGGTGTGATCGATAATCTTTTTAGATCTTTGGGTCAGCGACCCATCCTCTTGCATAAGTAGGTTGCGATTTTGATTTGTTAGGAAAAAACCAGGTGCTATTGCATTTACTCGAATTGAGACCTCTGATAGGTAGACCGCAAGCCAAGCGGTGTAGTTGTTTATCGCCGCTTTGGATGCAGAGTAAGCAGGAATTTTAGTAAGTGGCGTATATGCGCTCATCGATGAGATGTTGATTATGGTGGCGCCATGGAGACCGATCATATTTTTTGAGAAAACCTGAGAAGGTATAATCGTTCCAAGTAGGTTCAAATTGATTACGCGCTCGATCCCTTCGATCTCAAGGTCGTATAATGTTCGAGAATTCACATCGAGAAGGTCAGCTTCACTTAGGACCTCATCCGAGGTAGTGGCATCTTGATGATTGCCTCCCGCTCCATTTATTAAAATGTCACAACAACCAAACATCGATAGAGTCAATGCCTCTGCCGCTTTGACGCTATCTTTATCTAAAACGTCACAGGAGATCGCAATGGCGGTTCCTCCTCTTTGTTCGATCTCCGCCACGATTGACTCGCCTGTAGCTTTGTTTCGATTCAAAATCACAATATTTGTTCCGTGACGTGCAAGCTCTTTGGCCATAGCGCTAGTGAGAACGCCGCTACCACCGGTAATGACCGCGGTTTTGCCTTTTAGATTTTCATTCAGAGGGATCATCGTCGCCTTTAGTCATTCCTGGATTATGTAGGATGTATCTGGACTGCCACTGGGCGCCTAAACCTGCTGTGGTCTTCTATGAGGATTATCTTGGGATTATATTGGGCGCCATGATAGAACGATCTGATTAGTCGAAACCCTTGTCAATGTTGTTTTTGTGGCTGCTGGATAAATACTCTTGTTGTCTCGGCGACCGCAATAGCAATTCTGCTAGTCCATTTTTTTTGGGCCAGTTCTTCACTTTTATTCTCGCTTCATAGTGATCAATTTCTTGATCCCAATTTCGATCGTTGCTAGGTCTATACGACCACCAGGATAACTTGCAATTTTGACCTATAAAATTTGCCCACTATGAAGTGGCATCGTCATCCAAAGTTGCATCTATATCTTCAACCGCCGCTTTTTCTTCATCGTCTTAGATTTGGTAGTTCAGACGCTATGACAATGATGGCACTGCTGGTTTAGTCTTGGGTGTGGTATTGGCTAGCGCCCAAGGCCAGGCACCATGTCAAAGAGATGATTTTTCATATTTAGTCATTTGAAGAACTTATTTCTTTATAAACCTCCAGAAGTTGTCAGAGAGGAGGTCATTTACATCCCTCTCAACTTCGTCATGGGTGATTTTCCATCCGGTGTCCAGGACCCCTTGGTACTGGTCAACTAGCACATCAGCTATGACCGCCCTAGAGTGTGACCACTTGTAGATAAGTTGTTCTAAGATTCTGGCGTCGGAGTGCTGTGGAACGAAACTCGTTCCAAGGAGTTCAAATCTCATCTGTGTTGTCTCTTTGATTAGGGAGGGTGTGTTCAGGAACCACCAGCATCCAAAGATCATAAGGTTTTTGAATTTTCGTGCAAGGACACTTAGGTGATGCTGATCCTCTCGCGATAGGAATGTTACCAAAAACTTCTGATTGGGAAAGTCGCGACACAGATTTTCAATCGAGGTGACGTCTGCAGATGCCAACATATCTCCAGCGAGCCTGAGGCTTGGGTTGACTCCTCTTTTGACGCCAACCATTATTGAAAGTGGTAACTTAGCCTTAGCACAGATGGGTAGGATGCACTTTTGGATCAAGATGGTTCGAATGTCGGAATTTGGATATTTAAAGTCACTAGGAAGCGAAGCCGCGAGATAGAGCGGATCGATCTTTTGGATCCACTCCCACAAAAAGCGAGTTATCTCACCTAATGATTCATCATCTGTCTCGCCTAGTTGCGCATCTACCCTATAGCCCCATTGGTTTAGTTTTTTAGCGGTCGTCTCCCAATCATTCAACAAGGGATCAAGGCGCAATGCCGAGTGAAACCTGTTGTCGAGGCTACTGCGAACATTGGCCTTTGAATTCCACTTGTCACGTTCGTCTTGATCGAAGGGGTCATTGGTCATTACAACATCTTTTACCTTTGCCAAATCAAAGACGAGATCCACAAGTTCTTGTGGTTGGATTTGATCGTACCAATCTCGATATTGGGAAAGCTTTGGCTCATCACTAACGAGACCCAATTTGTTGATGGTAGTTAGAACCCCTCGGGTGGCCTCGCTTATCGGGGTATGCTCCAAAAAGAGAGTCGACCAAATGTGATCTGCTCGGTGGTGCTTTTCTAATCCCCAAAATTCATCGTAACTAAGGGACGAATGGCGAAAGGTCTCGGCTACTAAGTAGTGATAGGTGAGCAGTTCGTCGATTCCATAGAGCATCAGTTCCGAAAAGCTTGCGGGGTAGAGGTGCGTGTGAACATCGGTTGCTGGCGTATTTTGAACGAGCCTATTCACGGCATTTCGGAGTTCGGTTCCATTTGTGATCAAGATGGACAACTTAGATCCTCCCCTTTGTTTTCAAATGCGACGTTTAATGGTCTTATCAGTGCCTTCTAGTAATTGTAATCATATTATGCACACGATAACATTACTTTTTTTAGATTTGTCACATTCACAGGTCAACTGCTCTATTCCACCTATTGGGATCGTTGGGCTGGATAGTGGGTGTGATGACGTTGAAGGCACGGATCTGACGTAGGGATCCTACTTTGTGCAACCGGCGTTACAGCTCGCACAAATCTATCCCTGCATGCGCCTAGATAGAGGTGGTAAATAGCCTCTGAAGTGGTTAGTTGGACAAGAAAAGATGGCAAGTGTGTACTTTTTCGATTTTGGGTGATCGATACATCTTCAACTATTGGTGCTCGCTATAGCTGTCGTAAGTGTCGCATTTTCGATCTTCGTATTGGTGGGGCTCTGGGCCTGCAATTTCCAGATTTTTAAAATAATTCTACCCAATGTGAACGTGTGCATAAAAAATGTTATACAATCATTCATATTGATGAGTTATTTTTTCAACAATCAATGATTTTGTGTGAGCGTGTGCGTAGGAGATTAATCACCTACCGCCGCACTCTTGGGGCTCGAGATAAGAGATAGGGGGTGCTTTGGTTTGTTGTATCCAATAAGTACTGACACCAGAGCTGTCATTGATCTAAGTGGAATTTGGTCTTTTGTGCTTGGCACAAGCGATGAGTTCGATGAGACATTTGTCGACCACCCACTCGTTGGGGCTATGCCTATGGCAGTTCCAGCCTCTTATAACGATTTGGGGGTAACTTCAAAGATACGCAACCATGTTGGGTGGGTCTGTTATGAGTCGACATTTAGCGTACCGAGCGTTCTTCTAAGTGAGAGAGTGGTTCTTCGCTTTGGTTCGGTTACGCACTTTGGGCGAGTATTCATCAACGGTAAATATGTAGGTGAGCACAATGGTGGCTTCACACCATTCGAATTCGAGATAAATAAATTCTTAATTTCGGGCCCAAACCGCTTGAGCGTAATGGTAAATAATGTCGTTGATGAGACAACTCTGCCGGTTGGAACTTATTTTGACCAAGAGATAAGTGGCCTTGGTCGTGTTGTGAAAAACACACCGAACTTTGACTTCTTCAACTACGCAGGCATACATCGACCTGTGAAGATCTATACGACACCGAGGTCTTATATCTCCGATCTTAGTGTTGTGACTTCGACGGTTGGATCTCTTGGTCATGTTCAAGTGGACGTGGAGGTTGTTGGCGGTGCTAATCACCTAAAGATGCGACTGCGCGACGAGGATGGCAATTTGGCTGCTAGCGGCGATGGGCCATCTAAGACCTTGGAGATTGGCGATGTGGTCCTGTGGGAACCTCTAGATGCGTATCTGTATAATCTCGAAGTTGACCTTTGCGAGAACGGTGTCGTTTTGGACACCTATTCGATTCCGGTTGGAGTTCGAACCGTTGATGTGAGAGATGCACAGTTTCTTATAAATGGAAAGCCATTTTACTTTAAGGGTTTTGGTAAGCACGAGGACTCCTCTATTCATGGGCGTGGATTCGACGAAGCCCTAAATGTTGCCGACTTCAATCTGGCTGCGTGGATTGGAGCAAACTCATTTAGAACCGCCCATTATCCATATTCAGAGGAGATACTACGCCTCGCCGATCGCCAAGGCATAGTGGTGATAGATGAAACCCCTGCAGTGGGCCTTCACCTCAACTTCGCCGCTGTGCTATTTGGTTCGCGTGAGCATCGGAATACATGGGAGCACATTGGGACCTTCGCTAATCATCAAAAGGTTATCGAGGAGCTCGTTGCGCGCGATAAAAATCATCCATCAGTGGTCATGTGGTCGATAGCTAATGAGCCAGCTTCTGAGGAGGCTGGCGCTCGGCAATACTTTGCTCCCCTTGTGGAACTCGCTAGAAAGTGTGATCCTCAGAAGCGTCCGGTAACGATCGTTACCCATCAGTGGGCCACGCCGGGGGTGTGCGAAGTTGCAGAGTTAGTCGATGTTCTTGCTCTAAATCGATATTACGGATGGTACGTCGACAGTGGAGATCTAGAGGCCGCTGGCGAGCATCTCCATCAAGAGTTGATCGATTGGCATAATCTGCATCCACAAAAGCCGATCCTAATGACTGAGTATGGAGCCGATACTGTGGCTGGCCTTCACGATGTAGATCCTGTGATGTTTACCGAGGAGTTTCAATCGCTCTTTCTATCTACCTATCACGAGGTCTTTGACAAGTGCTCCTGGGTGGTAGGCGAACAAGTTTGGAACTTTGCAGACTTTGCGACTAGTCAAGGTGTTCTGCGAGTACAGGGTAACAAAAAGGGGGTATTTACGAGAGATAGAAAGCCGAAGGCCGCGGCCCATGAATTGAGGCGCCGATGGAGTTCTATGGCTAACTACAACTACAAGTGATAGATCTTGCCTGGGATGTTGGGGCGATCTGGGGCGTTGCGGGGCACTGTCGAGCACCGTGAAGCACTGTGGGCCACTGTGATTCTTCGGTCTAGGTAGGCATCACAAGACGACCAAGGAGATCTTTCGGAAAGAGAAAGTAACGAAGTCTCTTTTTGATTCTATCGAATCTATGGAATCTATCGAGAGTCATCTGTGGCCTATGTGGATCTCTTTTATGGCGATATTGTGGATTACAAGGTCAACAATATATTCAAATTAGTGTATCGGTTTGATTAAACATAATTGACCTATTCGACACTATAAATTATAAAAATATGGAGATATATCATCTCCTTTAGTTTTCCATGTCATTTTTCATATTGCAGCTAATTGATCCCTTGGAGATGACTGTTCATTTTTGAATATTTTTCATTATTGGCTGGGATAAGAATAGATAAATTAAGTATTTAGTCGAGGGGGTTCTACTATGAAATTAGAAAACGGTCCGGATGCAAAGGCGGACGAGGAAATTGCGGTTGGGACAATCGATGCTGGGGTATCAAAAGCTGAAGATGGCGGGGCCAGCAGTGTGGTTCAGAGGATCTTTAAATTTATTTCGACCTCGTTCGGTCCGCTGATTCCCCTCTTTGCGGGATCAGCAACTATCAAAGCATTGCTTGCAATACTTTTGAAGTTTCATTGGATAGACCCTAAATCTGGCACCTACCTAATTTTGGCGGCAGCCGGGAATGCTATCTTTTACTTTCTACCGATTTTCCTTGGTTACAGCGCGTCAATCGCACTGGGTGCAAATGGGTATATCGGTAGTGCAATTGGCGCAGCTCTTATGGAGCCGAACTTCACTTCGCTCCTCGCCCACGGAGCCAGAACCTCCTTTATCGGGATTCCAGTGGTGCTTGCTAACTATTCCTCGACGATCTTACCGATCTTTTTTGCCATACCTCTCTATGGCCTCGTTGAGAGATGGTTGAACCGAGTTGTACCGAAGGACTTGAAGATCTTTTTGGTCCCAATGCTGTCGCTCATCGTTTTTGTTCCTCTCGCGTCTATTGTGGTTGGCCCGTTTGGAACTTATGCGGGGAAATTGGTTAGTGACGTTGTAACTGCACTATTTAGGGGCAATGGACTCATCGCTGGTGGCGTTATGGGGGCAGCATGGACGTTTCTGACGATAATCGGACTGCATATAGCTCTCGTTCCAATTGTCATTTTGGATCTGGCTAAAGGCGGAGATCCCATCCTTGCAACCGCATCAGCTGGCGTATTTGCTCAGATCGGTTTCGCACTTGGTATGGTCATTCGAGGTCGAAAGGGTGATATCAAGGCACTTGCAGGCGCGAGCTTGGTTCCAGCTATCTTCTCGGGTGAAACCCGCCCAATCCTCTACGGTTTCTTTCTTCCTTATTATCGCAGGACGTTCATCTATGTTGCTCTAGCCGGAGCAGTTGGCGGCGCTATCGCTGGTGCTAGTGGCGTCAAGATGGTCTCTCTCGCTTTTCCAAGCTTTATGTCAATACCACTCTTTTCGCCTATGGTTCCGTACCTGATTGGCATGGCCGTTGCCTTGACAGGAGCCTTCGCTATGACAGTAATCTTCGGATACGATAGAAACGAAGCGAAGTCTCAGCTCTAGTAGTTGGCTTGGCCTATCTTTTGAGTTTGGCCACTTTCAATTGATTTTGAACCAACGGGAGCGCAATCGGTTTCCGTAAGGGAGGGGTCAAGCGACCTAATTCTTTTTCGGTCTACCTGATTTACCTCTTGGGAGTTTCTGGTCTTCTATGTACTGTTTCACTTCCTCTAATGGGGCTCCACCACAAGACACTATCGACTAGGAGGGCGACCAAAAGTGCTCCCCCCACAAAGCCTCTCGGACTTCCGGCCAGTTCTTTGCCCTTACTCTCATGGCGATAAGTGTCTTCATGGACATCACCAGTCTCGACAGGGCAACTTTAGCTGCGTTGGTGATCAGTAGGTGGGTAGGTGATCAGTAGGTGGGTAGGTGATCAGTAGCTGCGTTGGTGATCAGTAGGTGGGCATGATCGCCGTCTGTTTCGAAAGCATCGAAGGTGGAATCGAAACGAGTACACACCTCAATGAGGGCAGATCTGATCTCGTCACTAACTCTCTCGGTCATGACATTACGTCGATATTTAGGTACCAAGACGATGTGTGCATGTAATTGATATACCACATGCCTTCCATTGCGCCAATCATCGTCATGTAGTGAAATATAGTCCTTAGTAGATAATGCTATATTAGTTATCAAATGGCTAGTAGAAGCACAGAGTATACAACAGCTATCGTGCCCGTCACTCTGACAGGGGCCTCTTATCGTCTAGCCCATGACTCGTGCCATAGGGCAGCACTGTTATGGAACCAAGCGGTCAATTGGGTCCATGGCGAATGGAAAGCCAAGCGCTCTCCTAATAAGTACGACATTCAAGGGTTTCTCAACTCGATACCTCGCCAAGACCGTCCATTACACGCCCATACCACTTTAGACAATCGCTCACGATCTCTCAGAGGCCATAACCACAGCTAGGGTAAACCGCATGCAGGGTATGAAGATCCGATCTCCTTGGCGTAAGAAGAACTACCGGCCTCTATCGTTCTCGAAGAACTCTGGCTGGCGTATCTCCAAAGGTCAACTCCACCTGTCACTAGGTAGGGGCCGTCCGCGTATAGATCTTTCTATTCCCACCGTTTTAGATTCTGCAACTGGCGAAGAGGTTGACCCTGGGCTATGGGGTGAGATTCAACTGTGCTGGGATCGAGATAAAAGACGATTCAGTCTGCATATCCCTTATGAGACTCTCCGAGAAGTCTCGGTGGGTGATGCTTTGAGTGCCATCGACGAAGGAATCATCAACTCTATGGCGCTAGCTACTTGGGTAGATGACAAGACCATAGACGTAACGATTATCAATGGACGCGAAGCTCCAGCTATCAAACGACAAAGAAACAAGGCCGTCGGTCAACTACAGCACAAGATCAGCAAGTGCAAGAATGGATCTAAGAAGCATAAAAGGCTGGTAACTGCGAAGAAGAAGATCAACTCCAAAGCAAAGCTATCGCTTCGTGACTTTGATCATCAGGTTTCCAACAAGGCGGCCAATCACGTCATTAGCCACAACACCGCCAGAGTTATAGTTGGTGACGTGAGGGGTATTGAGAAGGAGACCAAGTCCAAGCGGCGCATGGGCCGCCACGGTCGTCAACAACTCTCCCAGTGGTCAAGGGGTCGACAGGAACGCTACCTCAAAGACAAGACCGGATTAGACCTAGATTTCCTGAACGAATCAGGTTCAACCAAGACCTGTCCAGCGTGCTTGACACGCAATCGACCATCAGGTCGGCCCTACCGATGCAAGAACCCTATTTGTGGTTTTACTTGTCATCGAGACGCTGTAGGAGCGATCAATATCCTCCAGAAGGCGTTATGCGGGGAATACACTCCAATTGGACCGGACATAAAAGTCCGAGTCACGTATCTCCGGGCTGTCGAGCGCTGGTCACTTGATCAACGTGAAGCACACCCCAAGGTGCAGTGCCGCAAGGCCAGAGCCCGAAGTAGTGCCCAGAACCGGGCCTTGTCTGAGGCAACTCAGATTAGCAAGCCGAAGCTAGCAAACTCATCCACCAGTACCGATTCATCGGCAACAGACCAGTTGGTCGTGGTGGCGTGACGGGAGCGATGCTTGGTAACCCCAACCAAACGGCGGAGCCAGAAGCCCCGTCCGTAAGGGCGGGGAGGTTCACGTGATACTTTAGGATTGATCAAGTATCACTTCAATCCTTGAAGAAACTCTGATAATTGGCCTCGAACACCAAGGGTGGTGGTGGTCTTAGACATTTGGTAGAACTGCCGTCTTAGCCTAATCACCTAACGAGCTTGGATACCCCGCGAGCCTCGGTTCCTTTAGCCCTTTACTACCAAGTGAGACCTGGCGCTGGCATGATCCAAGTGCTTGCATGAGCCAAGTGCTTTGTAAGGGTTGAGGTCGGTCGGCTCCTCATGGGTTATCTGAGGGGAGTTTGTGGTTAGCTTAAGGACTCATCTTGATCTTAGAACGACACCTCTTGGTAGCAGAGCGCCGAATTTTATAGAGCGCCGAAGTTTGTAGATAACCTGGTCTAAGGGTAGAATGCCACTGTCTACATCCCCAAGTCACGATCTGGTTCGTAGCGGCAACACTAAGGGCGATGTTTGGCTGGATCGATTGCGTGATTGGCATGAGAATGATCATTTTGGCGGGTGGTTTTGGCGGGATGTGGTGACCTTTCCGGTTATAAAAAAGGTTGGATAGGGCCAATTCGATCTTTGGGGTTTGAACGACGCCGTCGGATTTTCAATTTTGTGGGAGCCTTTCGCGATAGTCTTTTTGATTTGTGGGCTGGAGGGATTGATCTTTGATTTTTCCCTGAAAGTTCTAATCCTTTAAATGAACTACAGGTCAAAAGTGACAGAGAGGGTTTGACGCAAAGAGATCGACTGAACCGGTGGACTACTGTGGCTTTAGGCGTTAGAGGCTAGGTAGTTATTTCGAGACTATTTGGCCAGCGCATGGAGTGTTGTAGCGAATGGATCGGGGAATTAGGTCAGCGGTTTTAGGTAAGATGGTCTCGTTGTTAAGGAGATATAGTTGAGGATCTCTACAAGTTTAAAGTTGGATCACAAATTAGCATAACTATAAAAGACATCGCTAGGTTGCTAGACGTCTCCCATACCACGGTCTCTCGTGCCCTGAACGACAGTCCCTTGATTAGTCCTGCAACAAAGAAGAAGATCGTAGAAACCGCGAAGATGCTCAACTACGTCCCAAATTACAGTGCACGTAGCCTTGTCCAAAATAAGTCGTATAACGTCGGCCTTATCTTCTCGACGATCGGGGGTTCTACTTCACCTGACTTTTTCTATGAAACCATAAGCGGAGTTACCTTAGCCATGGAGCCTGGATACAACTTGGTGGTAAATGGGGTGGATTCGCACACTGAACTCGATTGGGTGGATTCGAAGCGCTTCGATGGTATTGTCTTGGTGAGTCAGACCGATAAGGATGACGCCTTCATCTTCTACGCGATGGACAGAGGGATTCCATTGGTAGTTCTCAATAGAAATGTCGCCGTAGATAATCTCGTAAATATTCTCTCTGCCGATCGAATTGGAGCATATAACGCAGTAGAGCACCTAATTGAGCGTGGTCATCGTGAGATCGCTCTAATAGGCGGCGTTCCAGGATTTCAGGCAACGACTGAGCGGCGTGAAGGATACTTTAGCGCTCTTTCGGATAGCGGCATTCCAATTCGAGGTGACCTAATGGCCGATGGTGACTTCACTATGGAGAGTGGGTTTAGCGCAATGACGAAATTGCTATCTGTTGGCGTGTCTCCATCTGCTGTCTTTTGTTTAAATGATGAGATGGCCATTGGGGCCATGAAGGCGATTGTCAACGCTGGCTATCGTGTGCCAGAGGACTTCTCTGTGGTTGGATTTGATGATAGCAAATTTTCTTCATATGTGACTCCATCGTTGACTACGGTGAGACGATCGATAGCCGAGGTGGGTCGGGTTGGAACTTCTAGCCTCATGTCGATTCTCAATGGTAACCAGGTAGATGCTGAAAAGATCTTCATCGCAACGCGCTTTATAGCCAGGGAATCCGTTCGCGCAGTGGGTTAGCTTGGCTCATTTCGATGAAAGTCGTTGAATGGTACCTTCAGCGAGACAGTGACGTCGGTTTGGCTGTGCTGAATAAGAGACTTACCGAATAAGGGCCGTGCTGGATGGGTTCCGCCATAATCGCATTTCGATCATGCGCCATGGCTCGTCCATCCGTGAAGGTTCGTCGTAGCGGGGCTGTGGCTAAATGAAGATTGTCGATCTTTCGTTAATATAGAGTTCTCGTCAAAAGAGTGACGGTTAGTCGAATTTCGCGTTATTGCTCCATTTGTCAGTAATGTTGTTTAGATTGCCATATTGACATTTTTTCGACTAGTTCACCATCCTCATTTTATATTCGGTGGTTATGGAGTCGAGTAGGGCATCTATTGGTGAAGTTGCATCGATCTTCAAGAGATCATCTGACTCTTCTAATATCTCAAATTGGGATTGAGCTAGTGTGGCGGGCATGAAGTGATTGGATCGAGCGGATAATCTTGAGAGCGACTCCTCGATTGGAATTGAGAGCAAAACCATCAACGGTCTGGGGTCGGCTTGGCTAACTACTAAATCGCGATATTTCTTCTTCAAAAGCGATGCACCAACTATCACAGGGGTGCCGCTTTGGTTCGCTTGGGTAATCTTTGCCTGGATTTTTCGCAACCAAGTTGTTCTATCGTCGTCATTAAGGGGCGTGCCACCTTGCATCTTGGCGATAGCATCTGGGCTGTGGAGGTCATCGCCATCGATGAATTGATATCCAAGACGCTCACCTAGGACATTGCCTATAGTTGACTTTCCTGCGCCGCTAACACCCATAACTAAGATTGAAGGACGATTAGACATCTTTAGCCCTCCAGAGTGCGACTCCTGGTTGAAAGATATGGATGCACCCGTTCTCGTCGTATTCAAAGAGATTGCTCTCGCTCGGTTGTTTGAACCCCTCATCACTGTCGATGAAGCTAAAGCCTACGCCCTCTACCTTCTTGCGTCCGAGAAGCGGTGCATAGTACTCGACTTTGAATCTACCAAAGGTGGAGCCGTGTAATATATGAGCAGCACCTGCAAGGTTGCCCTCGAGCACGCCATCTTTGCGCATCAACTCTATCGCTTCATTGCCATGATAGCCATATCTCTTGATGATCGACTCCAACCCTTGCTCTTCTCCAAATCGATCGATACCCAGAGCAAATATTTTAAGAGTTGCATCGTCTCCTAGGGCAAGTCTGGTTCGATAGATCGCCTTGTTGCCTATCCAAGTCGACTTGTATATCGCAGGATCAAGGTAGGCGTAGATCTCCGATTGCTTTTGCGGGAGATCAAAGATATTCGTTTGAGCTGAGATCCGGGCTCCTTCCTCGAAGCCTCGATCCCTCGGACTATCCCCAGTGGCTAACGACAAAGAGATATAGGTCAGTTTTTTGGACTCCTCCGCCTGTGGGTTGAGCACAGTGTCTACGAAGAGTATCGGAGCGCTCTTTTGTAGTAATACTTCAATTGCATTATTTAGAAGGTCGCGTACAGCTGTCTTTGGGTTTCCTAGAGTCCTTTCAATTCCCCAAAGGGCTGAAAGAAAGTGGCTAGCCTCAATAGTTGGCCTTCCTCCGAGTCCGACCAGGACATTTTTCACCCCACCCGATATTCCAATGACCTCATGTGGCAATAGTTGACCGATAGAGATGAAGAGGTCGAATTCGTCTGATAGGAGGTGGCGGTTGATGGAAATTGGAAGATCAAAGAGCCCTTCCATCTCCATAGTTTCCTCAACGACGTCTTGAGAGATGGAACCAACAACTTCTGTCTGATGGATAAAGTCATGATCGATAAAGCTCGCTGGTTCAAAGGAGCGATACATCGTCTCTTTCTCGAAGTTACTCATTCCAACGTGAGTGCCAAGAGCCGGAATTATCGCTTTGATTCGATCTCCAAAGATGTGGTGAATAATATCAGTAATTTCGCCACTTTTAGAGTGCAGACGAGAAAAGTCCGGTCCAACTATTGCGATTGATCGGTGGTTGATTTTGGCAGCTAATTCCTTAATTAGCGATATCAAATCAGATCTTTCTATCCCGCCTGGGTTAGAAATCATTATTGATTTATCATTATCCATAATTTCTCATTTTGTAGATATTTTTAGTTAATAGTCTAATCCAAAGAGAGCGCACTTGATTGAGATTGTGATTCATCTCATGAGTGTTCTTTTGAATGGGAGATCTTAAAAATGCTGCGATTTCTCCAGCTGCGATCTCTCCAACGGGATAAAGGTAAACAAAGCTAGTTGGTGTTTTGAGCAAGATTTAGCCACGTTCATCACTCTTGTCATTGAGAAGGCTTCGATAAGCCGGCTAGCAGTTTTGAGCATTGTGATTCACTGGTCCTTCCTTGAGGACAAGGCTTACGGTGACAAGGTTGACGTGAACTGGCTATACGCGCGAACTAGTCGTACACGCATAAGGTTGACTCACGCAGAGGGCTGATTCATACAGAAATTATCGAACGTGTACAAGAAATAACAACGTTTGGATCTTTCTTTCTTCTCGACGACTGGCTAGAGCGAGCGACCATGGACATGTAGTAGGGGAGCGTCCATAGTGGCGAAGGAATTTGGTGAGGAACTCCAAGTGCAACAGGTCAATTCGTGCAATAGGTGAACTTGCACAACAGGTCAATTCGTAGATGTTGGTCAGGCTTTCTAAGGATTGTTTTGTAGTTGATGTGGTTGAGTCGTGGCTTGGGGTGACCTAGGTTTCAGCTTGATTATGAATCGGCATCAGCCTTGAAAGCGCGTAGTTGCTTCTCATTGGTTTTGGTTTTTCTTTAGAGAGGGGAGTCGCTGGTCTAGATCCAACTGCAAGTTTCCCATGACGTCGACGGTCAAAGAGGTAGGATTTAGAGATGCAAGGAAAAGATAGCAGCCAAATCGATAGAGATGAACAAGTTGATTTAGAGATGGTCAACAGCCTCAGTAGCGTCCGTGTAGCTTCTTTGTCTGATCTCGATGGGATCGTAGAAACCCTCACCTTAGCTTTTTTCGACGATCCGTTATGGGGTCCCGTTTTCCCAGATGTTACACGCCGAGCTCAACAGGCGGCTTTATTCTGGCGACTACTTAGCGCTTCGGCGGGACGATACCCCTGGACCTTTGTCACTGAACACATCGAATCGGTTGCGATCTGGATTCCTCCAGGCGGCGTAGAGCTCACGAGCGAGGAGGAAGCTGCCTTCGAAGAGTTCCTTGTTGAGATTGCGGGCCGTAAAGATGCAGACAATATCATTGCTATCAACGAATTATTCGCAGAATCTCATCCCATTGAGCCACACTACTACTTAAGCCTGCTTGCCACGCACAATCAACACAGGGGTCACGGTATGGGAATGGCTCTTCTGCGCGAGAACTTGGCTCGAATAGATGAGCTTGGTGCTTGTGCATACCTTGAGTCGACTAATCCAGCCAACAATGAACGTTATAAGAGTGTCGGCTTTAGCGTTCATGGTAGTTTCATTGTTCCATCGGGGCATGTTGTAACGACAATGTGGCGGCCCGCCAAATCATATAGCTGAGATTCTTATCGTTTGATATTGAGTGGGATTTTGAAACTATAATGAGATTTAGTGACCTCTGTCTTGACGATGCGAGTGGAGGGCTACTGGGCTGAGAAGCTTTAGGGCAACTCAATCCCTCGCCGAATTATTGGCTCTAGATATTGGCTGTGGCTCTAAATACTGGCTGTGGAAAGTGGTTTGAGTGGTCAGAATTCGAACGGCCTCAATTTCTAATCAAACGGTGCCACTTACTTGATTGATCAATCAACTTGGTCGATGGGTCGATATCTTGTGGAGATTTACAAACGCGTCAGATAGGTTTTGCGATTTCCAAACGCCCTTTATTGATGATAAAGCTTTTTTATCGCGAGCTCTCCGGGGGTATGAACACTTTTTCGTAGTCGATCCTTTTGAACCAACGGGAGCGCAATCGGTTTCCGTAAGGGAGGGGTCAAGCGACCTAATTCTTTTTCGGTCTACCTGATTTACCTCTTGGGAGTTTCTGGTCTTCTATGTACTGTTTCACTTCCTCTAATGGGGCTCCACCACAAGACACTATCGACTAGGAGGGCGACCAAAAGTGCTCCCCCCACAAAGCCTCTCGGACTTCCGGCCAGTTCTTTGCCCTTACTCTCATGGCGATAAGTGTCTTCATGGACATCACCAGTCTCGACAGGGCAACTTTAGCTGCGTTGGTGATCAGTAGGTGGGTAGGTGATCAGTAGGTGGGTAGGTGATCAGTAGCTGCGTTGGTGATCAGTAGGTGGGCATGATCGCCGTCTGTTTCGAAAGCATCGAAGGTGGAATCGAAACGAGTACACACCTCAATGAGGGCAGATCTGATCTCGTCACTAACTCTCTCGGTCATGACATTACGTCGATATTTAGGTACCAAGACGATGTGTGCATGTAATTGATATACCACATGCCTTCCATTGCGCCAATCATCGTCATGTAGTGAAATATAGTCCTTAGTAGATAATGCTATATTAGTTATCAAATGGCTAGTAGAAGCACAGAGTATACAACAGCTATCGTGCCCGTCACTCTGACAGGGGCCTCTTATCGTCTAGCCCATGACTCGTGCCATAGGGCAGCACTGTTATGGAACCAAGCGGTCAATTGGGTCCATGGCGAATGGAAAGCCAAGCGCTCTCCTAATAAGTACGACATTCAAGGGTTTCTCAACTCGATACCTCGCCAAGACCGTCCATTACACGCCCATACCACTTTAGACAATCGCTCACGATCTCTCAGAGGCCATAACCACAGCTAGGGTAAACCGCATGCAGGGTATGAAGATCCGATCTCCTTGGCGTAAGAAGAACTACCGGCCTCTATCGTTCTCGAAGAACTCTGGCTGGCGTATCTCCAAAGGTCAACTCCACCTGTCACTAGGTAGGGGCCGTCCGCGTATAGATCTTTCTATTCCCACCGTTTTAGATTCTGCAACTGGCGAAGAGGTTGACCCTGGGCTATGGGGTGAGATTCAACTGTGCTGGGATCGAGATAAAAGACGATTCAGTCTGCATATCCCTTATGAGACTCTCCGAGAAGTCTCGGTGGGTGATGCTTTGAGTGCCATCGACGAAGGAATCATCAACTCTATGGCGCTAGCTACTTGGGTAGATGACAAGACCATAGACGTAACGATTATCAATGGACGCGAAGCTCCAGCTATCAAACGACAAAGAAACAAGGCCGTCGGTCAACTACAGCACAAGATCAGCAAGTGCAAGAATGGATCTAAGAAGCATAAAAGGCTGGTAACTGCGAAGAAGAAGATCAACTCCAAAGCAAAGCTATCGCTTCGTGACTTTGATCATCAGGTTTCCAACAAGGCGGCCAATCACGTCATTAGCCACAACACCGCCAGAGTTATAGTTGGTGACGTGAGGGGTATTGAGAAGGAGACCAAGTCCAAGCGGCGCATGGGCCGCCACGGTCGTCAACAACTCTCCCAGTGGTCAAGGGGTCGACAGGAACGCTACCTCAAAGACAAGACCGGATTAGACCTAGATTTCCTGAACGAATCAGGTTCAACCAAGACCTGTCCAGCGTGCTTGACACGCAATCGACCATCAGGTCGGCCCTACCGATGCAAGAACCCTATTTGTGGTTTTACTTGTCATCGAGACGCTGTAGGAGCGATCAATATCCTCCAGAAGGCGTTATGCGGGGAATACACTCCAATTGGACCGGACATAAAAGTCCGAGTCACGTATCTCCGGGCTGTCGAGCGCTGGTCACTTGATCAACGTGAAGCACACCCCAAGGTGCAGTGCCGCAAGGCCAGAGCCCGAAGTAGTGCCCAGAACCGGGCCTTGTCTGAGGCAACTCAGATTAGCAAGCCGAAGCTAGCAAACTCATCCACCAGTACCGATTCATCGGTACCAGACCAGTTGGTCGTGGTGGCGTGACGGGAGCGATGCTTGGTAACCCCAACCAAACGGCGGAGCCAGAAGCCCCGTCCGTAAGGGCGGGGAGGTTCACGTGGTAAAAGTGGGCTGCTGTCAATCATCAAAAGATAGGGACAACCTCATTGATCGGGTCATCCATGCCGTATAATGAGGAGTGTAAATGTCGTTCGTCCGCAAGAACGGTCGCAGAGGCTCTTTTGGTTTGATGCGTCTCGCCTTAGGGGCAGATTGGGGGCTTTTGATGGGAAACCAATCAGATCATGAGGATGACATACCTGCAGTTGAGCCAGAGCAACAAGTTGTCCAAAGCCAGGATGTAGTTGAGCCTAGTTCACACGTAACTCCTATTTCCGAGGTTATCTTGTCGACTCGAGCGTCGAGGGCGTGGGTACGATTACTCCCCGCACTGGTCGTCTTGGTGGTTATCTTGGTGTTTGTCTTTCAGAATCCTAAGGACGTGAAGGTGAGCATTCTCACCTTTTCTGGCACACTCCCGCTCTCGGTGGCAATCCTTGGCTCAGTTATCCTGGGCGTGTTGATGACGCTAGCGTTGGGTTCAGTTCGTATCCTCCAACTTAGGCGGCAGCTTCGTCGTAAGACAAAGGAGTCCAAGGGCAGTGGCCGTCATTTTGGATGACATTTGGCTGACATAAAGTGGCTAGTTTGGGATGTTTGGCTCTATTGGGAAAAGTTGCGTTTTGGCTGATCCATGGGTTGAGGTAGAAAATTTTGACCAAAGGGTCTGTTTGACCGGGATCCCTGTAACCAGGCGGCCTATTGCGTCGTTATGGCGTCAAAGTTTTGGTGCCGCTTTCTCCTGATGCCCGATAGATGCCAATGCGTCCATTGGTGTTCCCGGTGCGATAGTCATGCCTTCAGTCGCCCGTGGAGGGAAGTGGCTCGTCCCTATTTATCTCCAGAGCATCCAATTCGCTTAAGACCTGACGCATCGAAGACAAATGGTAGGACTCCTGGTAGATGAACGATGCTAGTACGAACGATCCGTTCTCTGTCAAAATGGCAACAGGGAAATACCGGTCCCAATACCTGTTGAACCTTGTCCTTTCCCAGCTCAGGTCAGTGCAAAACAGGCGATACGAGCCCTTACACAGGTAGTATCATCACTCACAGGGAGCAACAAGGAGTCTCTCTCTTGTTCTGCACTAATTTCCCCGGCGTAGCACTGCCAGATCGCAAAATACGTATTACCCGTAGCTACCCCTATCTGCCTATTCACAGCCCAGATCGTTGTATTCACTGTCTCTTTGTTGATAGACCCACTTTGTGTGCAACCAATCTCGATTCCGGGATCTTGACTTGTACATTCGGGGTCGTCCCATGTGTGGTAGCTAAGAGTTTGATCCCAACCGATTCAGATGCTTTTGACCATGGAGAAATCTGTCTCCACGTGGGAGCACTAGTTGAGAAAAGAGTCGAGATTATGCTTCACCTCTAGGTTTCCTACGTCTGCCCGCAAGGCCGAGATCTCATTTATGGCTCTTCAGTTTTTAACGTGGTCTAGCTCTAATTGGAGGCTTGTAGTTGCCTAATAGGCCTGCGTCCAACGATGTCAGTTGCTGCGTTCCTGACTGTGAACGAAATCAAGGTTGATTGCCAGAAGCGCTTAAGGACAACGAATCGGGACAACCACGATTGTAAAGCTCCCTCCTGACGACAACCTCATTTTGTTTTCCTTGAGTGGGATGCCGATGGTCTCGACTATCTGGTGAAAGTAGTTTTGGCGTTGAAAGTTATCTGCATGTGGCACATCTGGCTGAAACTCAACAAGTCGCGATAGCCAGTCCTCGAAGGTTCCGCGCGTAAAATTCGACGGTATCTCCAGGTTTTCCGCAAGCAATCATCCCAATTCATTTGTATCAGGCATTAGATTAGAAATTGCTTTTGAAAAGCCGGATCCAAGAAGAAAGACTCGTCTTGGTGCAGAGTTGCCAATCTATCCCTCACCTTTGGCCATCTTCTTCCCTGGATGCGTCATGTGGGGATTCTGCCTAACCAAGTGCATAGCGATAGTGGGAATCCGGCTATCGGCAAGGTCATTTATGCCTGCGGAGGTTTCTCGATGTATTTCATGGTTAGTTATTAGCGGATTCTGCCGCAACAATATCAGCAGGCTAAAAAGGTGCCGTATGCTATACGGTATGGCATTTATGGAACGGATGGAGATGCGAGTCTCGTCAGAGGAGCGGAACTGATTCGCCGAGCTGCAGTAGCTCGGGGTGAGTCAGTGACCAGTTTCGTTGTGCAAGCAGCGACAAGGGCAGCAGAGGAGGAGGAGCTTGTTATTGAACGGGAGACACTCATACCCGCGGACTTCTTTGACAGTCTTATTGCAGCACTCGATGCTCCTGACGAAGTGCCAAGTGCTCTACATGAGCTTACAAGCCATCCTCGCTACTTTATCCGAAGGTGATCCAATACCAGTCGGAGCACCTTTCGGCTGATCATAAACTCGATGTTTTTGATTGTGGAAGTTCGGCTCTCGATGATTGGCTCCGACGGTTCGCCCGTCATGCCGAGGCCACCAACAGCGGACGAACCTTTGTGTGGGTCGATCCGACATCTTCGGTGGTTGTCGGCTACTTCACTTTGGCTGCCCATCTCCTGCGTCGAGTCGAGGCACCGAAGGGAATCGCACACGGTTCGTCCTAGGTAATCCCAGCGATCTTGTTGGCTCCACTGGCTTTAGATCACTCCCTTCAAGGTCAGGAGCTGGGTGGTCAGTTCTTTTTGATTCACTGGAGAGGGCTGTGGACGCATCCACTAGAGCTGCGGCACGGTTTATAGTTGTCGATGCCATCGATGATGCGGCGATGCTATTCTACCGCCGCTATGGTTTTCGGTCCTGCCCTAATCCCCGCCGCCTGGTACGCAAAACCAGCGAAGTGAATACTGCTCTGAAAAATAGTGATTTACAGAATTAAGGTAAACGGTTGACCTGTTTGCCGCCCCCGTCGTGAACAATGATAGGGGGATCCGACATGAAGAGGCGATGGCAGTTCGAGTAGCGATGGCTTATATTCTCGACAAATACGCAGCTTCCGAAACGATTGGTGCAACCAATCGTTTCGGAAGCTATAATGCCCCATGTTTTTCGTCATACTAAGGCAATGCACTTGCTCTGAGCAGGAGTGAACTTGATCTACATCTGTGATCGCATGGGACATGTAGATATTTTCACTACCGAGATTTATGCCCGAGCCGATACCGAGTTTAAATGCGAAGCGCTCGAAAAGGCGTGTCCCAACATGATCTCGCTAGATTTGCCCGGATGGAAGGACTATGCCGATATCCTTGCCTTCTTGACATGTTCTTGAGGAACTGATACCCGGTTACGCGAAGCTAGTGCACCCGTAGGTACACTGAGAAATGCGGGTATGTCCTTCAACTTCGCATAATCGTTTACTTCACATAAGGTGGATCGAACTTACTGGTACTCAATGACATCGGGTTGAGGGACGAGAGCAAGAACGTCGGATGGAGGATGCAACGGTTTGTCTTGTTGGTAGAAGAGCTTTATACCAAGACCGAAACGCGGGTCAGATGCCAAAAGATGATAACTCGAGACCTTCACGGGCCAATTCCCAAATCCATCCATGTTGAAGACAATCTGCACGTTGGCCTGCGGTTGTACATCCTGCTTGTTCTGTACCATGGTCTGCGTGAACTGATGAATAAGGAGCAGCTTTTGCGGTAAATTATAGGCGGTCGTGAGGGACTGTAGCCAACTTGCAACCTGGTTGATTTCAGTTGCCGTCGTATGACCAATAACCTGACCGGGCACTTGTGTATTGTTTACTTCCCACTCTGGGTCCAGAGCTAACGCGACGTCAGGTAGCTTTAGGAATGGGGCAAGCGTCTTTGCATCGGCCAAGAATCCCCCGCGACCGGGTTGAATATCTAGGATCAAAAGTCCATCGTGTGCCTGGACAACGTCGAGGTACTGCTGAATAGCCTGAGGAGAGATTTCCTGAGAGTAGGTCCCACCGGGGCCGGGGGCATGTTGGGCCACATAGGTAATCAATTCAAAGGCCGGTATCACTTGTACTCCCGGCTGTGCGTATGGCGCTGCCTGTTGTGCGAGAGCCGTCCACGCAACTTCTGGCGAGGTCTGCCCGAGCACTCCAAGCACCCCACCGCCGGGAGCACCGTAGAAGGCAACGATGCGCTTTCCTGGGAACAAGGTCAGGCCACCTCCTGGTTCGGCTAACGGCGTTGTCGTAGTTGGTGGCATCGTCGTTGTAGTACTAGTAGTAGTAGGCGGAACTGCCGTTGTCGTGGGTAACGACTTCGTCGTGGTAGTCCGACTCGGTGGTGGAATCCGTGCCGAGCCACCGAAGCTGAGACTCACTCCGATTGCCGCAATGATGACAACGACAACGGAGACCTCAGTAGCAATGACTCGACGGCTCGATGAGATTAGTTTCGCGAGTAAATGCTTCAAAGTTGCCTGACCTCACACCTTCCTTTGGCGGTAATCCTGGAGACACCGAAAATTTAGGCAATCGACTTTGATTTTGGCGTGGAAAAGGTGCTGCTTGAACTGGTAAACTTTAGGTTAAAATAGACTAAAAACAACCAGTTCAAGTAGCACCTTTTAGATGCAAGCATCTACTAGTAGCTTAGACCGTTTGAAGGCCACCTTTGACGATTCGAACGCAGTTTCCAACGGCGGATTAATACTTCCTTATCGCGCTTGCTGAGAAACTTGGGCTTAGGGACCTCTTTGATTCTTGCATCAATAAATAGGTGCGAAATGTAGTTGCCTGGTAAAACTGTTCCAAAAGGAGGAACTTGTCATTCAGCTGGCAAAGCCCACCGACACATGCCAGAGGAGTAATTCTCTGGTATGGAGCTGTCGGAAAAGTACCCGCGGGAAATCTAATAGGCCAAATCCGTGAGGAGAAGCCAACACTTTCAACCAAAAGGCCCTAAAGGGCCAGGCGGCACGGAGGTAGGCCTAGCTGGGTATGAGCAACATATGTGAACTGCTGGTTAAAGATCGTTATTGCAAACAAGCCAAAGTTGCTGATGGGCTTGGACCAAAAGGTATCTGGAACGGTCGCATCATTGTCCTATAGATGCGCGCTGACAACAATTCCCTCCGGTGAAAAGGCAGGCCCTAACCCCAACGTATGTTATTTCGGCGGAACATTTCTAAGCCCGTATCCCAGCCCAAGCAATTGGGCAAGCCAAAGCTAAGGAAGGCCGATGGGGATGGGGGGCACAAGGATTGGAGAGAAAGCGCGAAACGCGCTCTTGTTAATGAGACGGATACACCTTGAGACATTACCTGTTGAGAGATTACCAGGTGCAAAGCCAAGCAGACTTCTCCTTGGTCGCAGTTGTGAAATAGCCAGAGTTGCGAGATGGGCCGTAGAACCTCATAGGCTAGGAAGGCAAATGAAAATGGCTAACGCCACAGTGTGGCCCTACTGACGAAGCCTACGTCGTAAAGGCAACACTTTCCAAGGCAGATGGAACAAGGTGAAAGTCCTTCAACATCTGATTCCTCACTCACTCATTTAGCAGCAAGGCACTTGCTGCTAAATTAGTGACAACAAATAAAGGCAATAAAACCCCGGGTGTGGACAAGATAATCTGGTCAACACCCAAATCAAAGGCAGATGCCATAACACAGGTGACGCACCGGGGCTATCAGCATCTGCCACTTCGCCGGTTATATATAGCTAAGAAAAGCAGCAAAACGAGGCCTTTCGGTATTCCTCCTATGAAAGATAGGACTATGCGGGCTCGATACAAGCTAGCCCTCGACCCAGTAGCTGAGATATATAATTGTCACTTCCAGCAAATACACTGACGATTACCGTGATGCGAAACATCTTGCGAACTCTCCACAGTACCCCGAACTTCGTTACGTCGGATTGTCCAAATCATTCGCTTGAAGCGTTCCCGCCACGATGGCCGAGGCGACCAAAGTGATACCTTCGTTGTGATTGCGTGAATGAGCACGGAGTCGCCCAAACGCTTGGTCCATTCTGCACTGCGTCGCTTCGGCAATGATGCCCTTCGCTTGTTCGATGACTATGCGACTGGTGAGAGCGTGATCGAGTTGCTCATTGAGCGAGGTGGCGTCGAGCATCGCGCGGTGTTGAAGGATGGCGATGGTCGCCACGTGAGCGAGGCCTTGCGCGGCGGCAATGTCTCCGTCTTCCATCGGTCCCTGCAATGTTCGAAAGAGATTGAGAGCGCCAATGGTACGTCCCCGCAGTCGCAGGGGAAGGCTGTGCACCGAGTGGAAGCCGTGCTTGATTGCTCGCGGTGCAAAGAGCGGCCAACGTCCGTTCGCCTCGCTGAGGGCCACATTCACTACGGCTACACCGCTCCGGTAGCAGTCCATGCACGGACCTTCATTCGTTTGGATCTGGAAGAGCTCAAGCACGCGCATCGATTCGCTCGAGGAAGCTACGAACTGCAGTTCTCCACCGGGTGAAGCCAGCAAGACCCCAGCGGCGTCCACCTCCAAGCCTCAAACCTCCGGTAATAGCGAAGTACATCGATGTCAAGATTTTGGCTCGATCTGATAAGTAATTGGTCGGTTGTCACCGCTAAGGCGCGGTGGGTTAGCGTTGAGTTGTTCTATGAGCAGACTAAGGGCTCGATTGATGCGGGGAGCATCAGGCTGACGAATGGTAACGGTAATTGCTCTTGGGCTATAGCGGATCTCACCGGGCTGATGAAGCAAGTTACGAGTAATGCTCCGGTACTCATTTAGATCACAGAGATAGTTGTTGAGCGTTCGAGCCAAGTCAAGTTCTGCGTTGTAAGCGAGCAATCTACAGACCATCTGTAAGGCCCGGCGATTGGTGACAGGCCAAGCTCTAGTGGCGTTGGGATCGATATCGGTAGCGGGGATCTTGGCGGGGATAGCTTTGAGTGCAACTCTTGCTTCCTCGAAGACCACACGTGCCACCTCGAGTTGACGCGAGAGACTATCAAGAGTGTTGTTTTTCTCTTTGATGTCGACAGTTTGGGTAGTAGCGTTTCTTCCAATAGATCTCTCAAGCTCTGCAACAGCTAATTCAGCGCTCTTGAGTGCGTTATGGGCTTGAGTGCGCATGGGATTGGTTACCTTGGCTACATTAGGGCGGCGATCCATGCGATAGTCACACAACCAACCAATGCTGTGGTGGTCTTGTAAGTACTTGAAGCTGTTTTCGATGCGCCACCGCGATCTCAGGGTGTGTGCTAGGCGAGCAGCACTGCTCACCAAATCAGAGGTGAGGATCTGCAATGCCACCTGACCATCCTCATAGATGCTGATCTGGCGGAGCGCTCCGACATCTTCTAGATGAAGAGTCTCTGATGCTACTTGGATGTAGTGTCGATATCCATCTATGGTTACCCATGAGTGTTTAGGTAAAACACTAGGTACCTCAAGAGGGGCACGGCGATAGGTGACCCAGTCGAAGCCGGCCTTGTTCAACTCGGCAAAGACCTTGGGGTAGGCACCACCCCGGTCAAAGCCGACCATCACCGGGCGGTCCCCACAGATGACCCGTAGCTGTTCAAGAGGACCCCACATGGTTTTGGAGAGCGACGACGGTGCTCCAGATGAAAAACAGATGGCCCGCCAATTCTCATCGACGATTAACGTGTCGTTCCTACCTGGCTCGCCGTGTCGTCGGCGGGTATTCCAACCTTTAGCCAGTGGAGCAGACCCGGTATAGGCAACGAAGTGATCGTCAACAAAGAACACTTCCGGAGCGCTATCGTCGGCCTCTAGCATTGCCTTGGCTAGAGCTACTTGTACTCTAAGAGGATCAATCTCATCGGCAAGGCCAGCGAGCCGGGGGCGCAGGGTTCGAAGATGAGGAAAGCGTTCCAAGCCGACCAGTGCTCCGGCGTCAGTGTCCAATAGGTGCTTGGTTCCCTCTAGTGACGATGCACCAAGTGCGAATCCAAAGGTTGCAACAAGCAACGTGGCGCTCACGTCGTAGCGGCGTGCGCTACCTGATGGCAACACACCGAACACAGCACTGGCACCCACTCGATCAAAAAAGCCATGCAAAAGCATCGCCCCTGCATAGGCACTTTGGCGGATCCCATCGCTGATGCGGGTAACTACTAGATTGTCGGTGTCGCTACTGTTTCCAAGATCGGGCTTTACTATGGCGGATTCGGCTTCTATGTTTGCTTGATCGGGCTTTTCAACCCCATCAATGACACTGAGGCGTAGTTGTTCGGACTCAGGGCGAACTCGCCGTGCCAGAAGACGGCTCACAGTGGCGGTCGAGACCGAAATTGCAGCGGCGATCTCGGTCCCTGGACGGTTTGCATCCGCCATGGCATAGGCCTGAGCAATCGCCTCATCACTGAGAAGCCGGGGTCGTCCCATAGGTGGGACCAAAGCGGCGGAACCGCCCTTGGATGCTCTGCCCCGCAATCTCGAGATGT
Organism: Acidithrix sp. C25; assembly: GCF_904848545.2. Lineage (NCBI taxonomy): Bacteria > Bacillati > Actinomycetota > Acidimicrobiia > Acidimicrobiales > Acidimicrobiaceae > Acidithrix > Acidithrix sp. C25. The sequence continues at coordinate 1,110,828 of NZ_CAJHCI020000006.1, read as the reverse complement.
ATTCGGGTCGCAACTCAAAGAGAGCAGCCACCTCTAAGCCCGAGGCTCCTGCCGAAGTAAGTGCCACGATGGCCAAGTTTCGCATTCCTAGGTCCGCTGGATCGTAGACGAAAACTGCCCGAGGCCCCCAGCTCACCACCATCTCGCCGTTTACCATCGTCTTAGTGAGCTTGAATGGCGCAGGCATACCCGGAAGCAATTCGATTTGTTCTCGGCGTTTTCTCATCTCCTTATCATGGCACTATTGAACGACTTATGCAATTCCTAACATAAAAGAAATCCCTGTTCAAAACAGGGATTGTGGCTCAACTACCGGAGGTCTGAGGCTTCGACGCAGCGATCACTCAGGGTCGTGAGGATGTTGATGATGTCGAAGCTGTCAACGAGATTGTCGGCCAACTCGACCAGCGTGCTGACTATCAGTGATTCTCTACTCATAATTCCCTCGTCTTGCTGGGTTCCCCCAAGAACGGTCGGCGACCCTTGAGGATGAACTACCGGATGCCTCTACACTAATTCCCATATTCCTCGTATTCCTCATATTCCCTGTTTTTCGGGTCTGTTTCTAGCCAGACCCTAGACTGAAAGTCAAACCGAGTGCCACGGTCGATGATTCGATGCGCGAGTTCGGATGGAGATATATCCACAGCAAACGCGTGTGCGCGAAGCATGATCAGGGCGTCTTTCACCGAAAGCTTAGTCTGCACCGAAAGTATCCCCGAGGCTTGGTGCACGGAGAAATCAAAGGTGGACTGGCCCTGGAGTTCGTTGGCGATGGCGCCTCTGGGGACACCGGCTTGCATCACAAGAACAGCGCGGCCGATGATGAGTCATCCCATCATCGCAACTGCCGCCTGTACCAAATGGCCTGGGAACGGGCAGGGCGCTGGACCCAACTGGCCCACAACTGATAACCGACCAGTCACGGATATTCAATGAAGCATTCTCATCTCGATCCACCTCAACATGACAAGTATCACAGATAAGTCTCTTTGCGAGCTTTGCACCCGTGAGTCTGCCTGTGCAGTTGTGGTGGATTTGCGACGAGGGAAAGAAGCGATCTACAACGACTACCTTGACTCCGGCACGTTCGGCCTTATAGGTAAGCGTTGGTTTGAAGGCTCCGAGTCCGGCATCAGATACCGAACGGCGCAATGCCCGTCTTCCCATACTTCGACCCATGGCAGCGATGTTAAGGTCTTCAATCTTAACTTCGCTGTAGTTATCCACCAGGTAACAGGTTAACTGATGGATACTTTCACGACGGACGTATACGGCTTTACGGTCTAACTTGACAAGCTTGGCTTTCGCTTGCCTGTGACCGTGTGATCCGGGTATCCGTCGGATGAGATTGCGTCCAACCCTACGACGCTCATTCATAGTAGCTCTGAGCGGAGCGGGGTTAGGAATAGCTGTCATGCTACCATTGCTGTCTGCGATAGTAGCAAGTGACCTTAGTCCTAGATCGACACCGGCGCGGGGGTCTTTCTTGGACATAGTTGCAGACGGTGGAGTAACTACGCTTGTCTTGATCGCGAGCTGGCAGGAGACGAACAACCGACCCCATCTCTGTGATAGAGTGCGCTTGAGTAGACGAGCATTGTTCTTAGCTAGGTGACGCTGTATTCTGCGCGTGTTCTCCATAGAGCGTAGCGCACCTATCATCGGCAGCACGATTGTTCGATGATCGTCCTCAAAACCCATAGTGCCAGTCGTAAAACGTACTCTGTTGCGGTCTTTTGTTGCCCACCAGCCAAGCTGATCATGCAGACGACATAGTAACTGATCATGTTGTGTGATCGCTATGTCGCCAGTGACACTGATGGTGGTCACGGCGGTCCTCTGGTTGTCGCTAACTTTCTCATTCTCACTCTGAATCAACTTCTGATATTGCCTGGCGTGCCGATTTCTCATCTACGATTGCGCTTTTATTTGCAAATGTGGCTATCAGTGCTTGACGGGCAAGGTTGTTGACCGCTCTCGGCAGACCTCTGGAAACCTGATGAATCAGTCCCAACGCTTCATCTGAAAATAGAGCATCCGTTCGACCTGCCAGCTTCAGGTGATGTAGCGTATAGCTTTTGGTTTCCTCCGATTTCATTGGTGGAACGCTATAGCGAAGCGATATTCTCTGTTCAAGTGCGCTAAAGGTTGAAAGTCGCAGCCGTGCCTTTAGATTTGGCTGACCAACTAAAACCAGAGCAAAAGAGCTGGATGAATCCATATCGCTATTGGTAAGAAATCTCAGCTCTTCTAACTGGGAACCTTCCAAGAGATGAGCCTCGTCACATACCACTACCACCTTTCGTCCCTTTTCCGATTCAGATGCAAGCAGCGAGATTGTCTGGGAGATAAGCGGTGTTTTGTAAAAACAGGGACTCTCGCCTAAATGAGAGACGATCCCTGAATATATCCCTTTAGTTCCAAGTGCCGGATTAGCCAGATAGATAATACTGTGTCTCGATGGCTCTAACAGTGACACTGCTTTTCTCACTGCTACTGTTTTGCCAGATCCAACTTCTCCGGTTATCACTCCAATAGCTGATTCATCAACTAAAAAGCCAATCCGGGCAACTGCTTCTAAGTGCCCCTGGTTGGGGTGGAGATCAGACGGGGATATTTCTTTTGTAAATGGCATCTTTGTAAATCCAAAATGTGAACGTATCTGATCTATGCTCATTTCTCTTCCTCTGCGTTTAGCTCCCTGTAGCCAATTGGAGATCCAAGGTATTTCCTGTGCTGTTTATCCACCAGGGATAGATAGTCAATTCCGGTTGGTTTTATGGTTTCTGGCGAGTGGGCAATGGTCATCGGATGCGAATGGCGGGAGATTTTATGAATAACAGCCTTACCAAAGTCTCTGTCCATATACCGCACATTGATAGCTGAGAGATCGAATGGATCAAAGACCAGATCTACTTTCCTACCTACCAGAGCCTGGTCTACTTCGTAGTCGTTCCCATAGAGGGAAACCGTTGCAGTTTTTGTAACAGTTCTTGATTCAGAGAATAGAAATGCCTCCCTCACAAGAGAAAGATCTGGTATCTTTGGCAGAATGGAGAACCGTTCAAGTGGTGTCTGGCCGGTTTCAGAATGAATCCGTCGGTGATAGACCTGTTCCACCCACCCCTGGAAGCGTTCTTCGAGAACTTCCAGCGAAGAGATATCGCTGTGGGCTACTTCTACTAGGAACTGGTCTCTTACCGTTGATGAAAAAACGCTCAATTTTTCCACGACCCATTGGACGCCCAGGTTTCGAGTGCACTAGCCGAATCCCGAGAACTGCCAGGGCTCTTAGCAGTTGACGCGAGACAAATGGACTCCCGTTGTCGAGATACACGGTACCCGGTATACCTCTTGAGAGTATTCCACGTCGTAGCGCTGCCTGAGCTGAAAGAGTATCTTCAGAATATGTCCAGCGGTGAGCTGTAACCAATCGGGAGTGATCGTCACAAAAACAAAACAAGATTGCCTTCTTTCCGGCAATTACCGGGCCGTGTAAAGCATCTCCCACCCAGAGCTCATTTGGATAGTCTGCCTCAAATCTCCCAAATGCAATGTTTTGACCGCTCAGCTGGGATCTTGTGAGTCCTAAAGCTTTGAAATGACGCTGTGGAGTTCTTTCATTAGGTGACCATCCATTTTGAGTTCTGATGATCTGGGCAATATGGGCTGCTGTTCTAAAAGGATCTTCTTTTCTAAGCTCACATGCTAAAGAAAGCAGATGCTCCGGGGTACGGGGCTCAACATGGCGTGCTGAAGGGTGAAGAGCTTGAAAGCCGCCTTTTCTGTAGGTACGGATCCAGCGGTCGATGCTTTGGCGCGATACCACTACCGGAACTCCGTCAATACCAATATGGGTGGTATAAGCCAACTCGCGTACAAGTTGCCCCCGCTTTGTTTTAGAGAGGGTTTCATCTGCTGCTTCACGAACTATCCCGTAGCGAAATAGTGCTATATCTTCCGCTCGGTGATGTTTTGGCTCTTCCAGTGGATCCGTTGTCACTTTTTCTCCTTTTTGTCGTGCCAATAAATGACAAAAAGAATCATTACTGATTATGAAGGTGCTGGAAAGGGTGAGTTGGTGTTGGAAAGAAGTCTTCCTCCGCACATAACTGACATCTGGGACCATGGGGGACTAGGACCAAAGCGGATGCTTAGAGAACGAACAGCAATCCCAATTGCACTTAGGGCATCTGCGAATAGAGATCCCGCTGGGGCAATCTCAGACAATGTGACATCTAAAACCAGAGCCCAATTGGTGAAGCGTTCTAGGAGTATCTCCAACTTTTCTCTAAAACGTCTGAGCCAGCCTCGGACGGTTGTCTCGGGACGACAGATATTTGCAGCGATCTTTCTATGTCCAAGTCCCTCAGCCTTTTGAACTAAAGCTGACCCGATTACCGCTGCTTCGTCCACCCGGCGAACTAAAAGGTAATCGGGCAGGAGAACCGAGGTCTTAAAACAATCACTACAGCGCGATCTTCGTGGACAAAGCGTCTTAGTGCAGTCACGCATACGAATGGTTCTCGACCTCGCATGTGCCCATTTCCGAAGCACTCCGTTACAGGATGGACAAAAAAGTTTTCCACCCAACAATTCAGCTTCCACAACGTCGGGATCACTAGATACAATTAAGGTCATGGTGCCTCTGGCATCTCTGGGGGACCCTCTTGTAGTTCGGACAAAAAACAGCGAGGGGGTCCCATTTTATTCGGACTCCCTAGTTTGCCCTAACAGATAGCGACAACGCAACTACACAGCCACCTCTACGTCATCATCAGCTTCAGTGACGCCTTGATACCCCCGCGTAATCAACGAAAGCGTCGCCCTACATCTTTTCTCTTGGACTTGAACTGAGGGAAGCCGACCTTCCTGCCCTTTCGTTTGCCGTGTTTAGAGCTAGACCAGTTAGATAGCGCCTGTACGAGGTCAGCTATGCCAGAGGCATATGCCTCTTTGGAGTTATCACCCCACCAAGGAGCGATCCCGTTCTTTCCTTGGTTCCACTGTTTAGGAAGTGCCTCAAGAGTCCACGGCGTCGATTTATGGTCTGAGTTCTCTTTCTTGGCTTCCATGTCTGACTTTACTTTGGTTAGCGCTCCGTTGTAGGCGAAGCGTCTAGCACCAAAGTGAGAACGGATACCAGATGCTACCTGTGGATCTTTTGGCCACTCGACCTCAATCGAAGCCCCTGTGACCGTCCAACCAGTTGGAACCTTCTCGCCGGTATCGTCACATAGCTGCAAATAGTACGCTGACTGACTCTAGTGCATATCTCGGTATTGCTCGAAATCTCCGGTGAGCGATATCTTCCTTGTTGGGTTACCTTCGTCAAGAAGAACTTTACACCCAGTTAGTTCGGACACTTTCTGAGCCTGTGCTTTTGTCCGCATTACTGCGATCATGAGCACACCGCATCAATAGCATGCCTCACTCATTCTCATCAGCAAACTGGCGTTTTCAGGCTGGGGTGGTGTTTTTGGGGACCAAGTAGTCGCAGCTGCGATGATCGACCGCATCGTCCATTATGCCGCCGTGCTCGCCCTCAAAGGCGCTAATTATCGATTGAGGGAACGAGGCATCGAAAGCTTTACCAAGCGTGATGCTGACCGCTGAAGACAAGAGCTGGGGTGTCTGAAACTGTTCACTTTTCGAGCGTTGTAAGTGTTTAGTTTTCGAGCATCGTCCATCGTTACAAATCACTTAAAGTAATTCACTAAAAAGACCGATATACACGTCATGTCACTCAGAGTAGTGTTATCAAGGCGAAATATTTTGCCACTAAGAGATACCGGCCTCGGAAAAGCAACGGCAGCACTAATAGATCAGGGAACGACGACTGAGCCCAACAAGCCAGCAAAACCCCGTGAATGGGCAGCGAAGCCCCGGCATGCATTGCTGTTACATCTAGGTCTCTTTCTGATACCTATAGCGAGCGCAGTGATGAGCAGCATCGTCTTCAGCCACATCATCCGAGAGCCACATACGACAATCTCGCAGTTGGCATGGTTGGCTTCGCTATTGCTCTCCTCGTCATTACTTTTGTTGGTGGTGGAGAGGCAGACCCGGAGATTTCTACCGTTAGTCGCCCTCTTGAAACTGACGATGATCTTTCCTGACCAGGCACCGTCTCGGTTCAAGTCAGCAATGCGTGCTGGATCCGTGAGAAAACTCGAAGAGCGTGTCAAGGCTGTCGACATGAAGGCTCAGGAATTCAAGACGCCGACAGATGCTGCTTCAGTTATCGAACTGGTCGCTTCACTCACGTACCATGACCGTAGAACCAGAGGTCATGCTGAACGAGTGAAAGCCTATGCACTGCTCATAGGACAGGAAGTCGGCCTATCAAAGAGTGACTGCAACAAACTCGTGTGGGCCGCACTGCTTCATGACGTAGGGAAGGTGGCTGTCTCCACTAAAATCCTGAACAAAGGTGGGGCTCTTTCGCCTGCCGAGTGGGAAGAAATACGAAGACATCCCCTTGAGGGCCAGAAACTCTTGGAGCCACTTCTGGGGTGGATGGGTCCATTTGCGAACGCCGTATGGGAGCATCACGAGAAATGGAACGGCCAAGGCTATCCGTTAGGTCTATCCGGGAACAATATTTCCCTCCCTGGGCGCATCGTTTCACTTGCCGATGCCTACGAAGTCATGACAGCCGCACGGTCCTACAAGAGGCCAATGTCTATATTGGAGGCCCGTCAAGAAGTAGTGAGATGTGCTGGGACGCACTTTGATCCTGATGTAGTACGTGCCTTTCTAAACATTTCAATTGGGCGCCTTCGGTTTATGTCGGGCCCTGCTGCTTGGATTGCTCAACTGCCCTTCCTCGGATGGACGGCCCCTGTGGGTCTCCCCGCCGTGGTTGGAACTGTCGGAAAAACGATGGCACTCGTCTCATTCGTGCACGGTGTTGCTCCGTCGGTACTCGTCACGCAAGCAGGCCCTGCAAGCAAGGTTGCAGCATCAGCACTGACTGCGAACACGACTGCAAGCGCAACAGGTAGCACTATGACTCCCGCTCCAGCGTCCAGAACGAGCTCACAGGAGAATTCTCTCCCAGCTCAGGAGTACCAGGGATACGAACTCGACCGAGGTTCGGTGGTAGCACCGCCAGACACATCAAACGGCAGCGCTGCGTCTGCAAGCTCTTCAGGTACGACTCACGGTCGCCCGACATATTCCGACTTGAATCCTGCGACCACAACGACATCTGGGAACGCGGCGGTCAGCCATGCAGCGTCGTTACCGGCGACAACAGCGGGCACAAGACCTGGGAACGCGGCGGTCAGCCATGCAGCGTCGTTACCGGCGACAACAGCGGGCACAAGACCTGGGAACGCGGCGGTCAGCCATGCAGCGTCGTTACCGGCGACAACAGCGGGCACAAGACCTGGGAACGCGGCGGTCAGCCATGCAGCGTCGTTACCGGCGACAACAGCGGGCACAACAGCGGGCACAATAGCGACCACAACGACATCTGGGAACGCGGCGGTCAGCCATGCAGCGTCGTTACCGGCGACAACAGCGGGCACAATAGCGACCACAACGACATCTGGGAACGCGGCGGTCAGCCATGCAGCGTCGTTACCGGCTGGAGCATCGCCGGAAACTGTGACGCCAAGGCACCAAAGCTAACGCTACCCATTCACCGAAGACGGATGGGCCGCGAGATTCAGCTGAATGACGAGCATCTCCCTGGTCACTGTTGCCAGCAACCTATCTTTGACTCACTACGAGCAAGATATTTTTGACCCACGCCACCTATTCGTGACGCACGTCGCAGTTTTCAATATTGCGTGGTCGCAAGTTATGGAATAGTCAGGCCATTCCGCAATGGCTCCTGTGGTAGGTTGAAAGGATTGGTAAATAATTACTGGAATGACTGGTACAGATTTTTGGAGTACTCAGGCGCGGGCAGAGAGCGGTGCGATCTCCAGGTGGCACATGGCACTTGGGTGCCGAGGAGCAAACAGGCCAGCCAGGCAACCATCAGAGCAATTGGCTTGACGGCGTCGGGAGACACGACCATCGTCGTTGCGCTGCTCACAAGGCCAGCCTCGACCCTGTCCTGGAGAGGGACGAGTTGTCCAGCATCGCGGCCCGAATCAACCGGTCACGATGGTGCTAAACTGCTCGGCGTCGAGGCTCGCCCCACCTACGAGGAACCCGTCTACGTTCTCCGCACCGAGTAACGCCCCGGAGGACTCAGCTGTGACCGAGCCGCCATACTGGATGCGAACCATCGCGGCTTCATCTACTCCGGCTAAGTTTCCGAGTTCGTTTCGAATCGCTGTACACATCTGCGCCGCATCGTCGGGCGTGGCGGTCACCCCAGCACCGATAGCCCAGAGCGGCTCGTAGGCAATGACTGCCGCGGCAACCAACTCAGCTGGCCGGTCGCCGAGCGCCGAGGCCACCTGCCGGCGAACCTTCCTTTCAGCAACGCCACTGTTACGCTCTGCGGTGGTCTCACCAACGCAGAGGATCGGCCGCATTGCGTGCCGATAGATGGCGCTGACCTTGTCACGCACGACCTCGTCGGTCTCGCCGCACTGCGCACGCAGTTCGGAGTGCCCGGCAATCACGTAGCGAACGTTCAGCGAGGCAAGCATTCCTGCGCTCACCTCACCGGTATAGGCACCTGAGTCGGCGAAGTGGCAGGTCTGCGCACCGAGCACAACAGGAAGGCGGTAGGTTTCGATGGCGGCCTTCACCGTGGCCAAGGAGGTGAACGGCGGGTGGATGCTCACCTCGCGCCCTGGCGGAATAGGCGAGGCACTCAAGTGCGCAGCGAACTGTTGCACCAAACTAAGCGCCTCGACGTTGTTCAGATGCATTTTCCAGTTGGCGCTTATGAGTATCACACGCTGGTCGCCCATTGTCATGTCCTTTCTATATCTGAAATGAGTGCCGCCGTCAATCCTCTTCTCGCCCTCATACGCCGGGCTTCGGCCTGTCCATAGGCGACCATCGGGTTGGCGCCGATGTCGATGGAGCTTACCCTTGGTCGGCGAGTTCGACCGGTGGCAGGTCGCCCACTTCGTCTTTGGTGAGGTTTAGGCTGATACCGTCATTAACTCCAGTCACGGCGCCGATCGGGATGGCGACCTGTTTTTTGCCCCAAAGGTGCCCTTCATTGAGAAGTACATGGGTCACATGATGATCATGGGGATCAACGACCAGTCCTTGTACTTGTCCGATAGATCCGTCGGTGGCGCGTACGGGTTCGCCACGGCGCACCGTAACCTCACCAACTGGAACACGGTCGGAGACGATTACCTGAGGACTAGCGTTCACGCCCACCCCATCCATTGTGCTCGTTCCATCCATTGTGCTCGTCCCAATCATCCCACTCATGCCAAGTCCGTAGTAGGGATGAGAGAGCATCTGGTCCTGCTTGTAGTCCCACGGTCCATATGCTCCAGACAGGAACTGGGTTTCTTCAGCATCCTCGAGATTTTCGAACTGAGTTACGGTACAGTTTAGGTTGATCTCGGCTCCAGAAGAGCTGACGAGATCGATCGGAACGAGATGGCCCATTCCCGTCCGGTGCTTCGCCTCGACGACCAAATGAGTGAGCGTTCGGGCGACGGGATCGACGACGACACGTCGCAGTTCTCCGCATGTGCCATCGCTACACGACACGTTGCTTCCAATAATGAACTCCGTGTTCTCGCTCATGATAGGCACCTCGTCTTTCTGTAGTCTTGAAGAGTTGTCATATTGTTTCCTTTCTGTAGTGGTTCCGACTCAGTAGTAGCCGAATGGTTGGTAGACACAAATCGGACCAAAGTAATTTTCTGATTGATCCGATTTGAATGTCTCGAACTGACTCCATTTTTCAAAGACCTTGGCCTTTGGCTGATAGTTAGCATTGGGCGTTGTCGTAGTTGTAGTCCGTTCAGAGTTATTGAATAATCGTCGTAGAAGCTGTTCATTTATTTGCCTCACCGGTTGTTTCATTGTCGGCTGGGCGCTGACCGGCGTTGGCGCTATGCAAAACGTTGAGGCCCTCGGCGAGGTCCGCCATCATCCCGTACTCAATCCCATTGTGGACCATCTTCATAAAGTGTCCTGTGCCGTTGTGGCCACAGTGCAGGTACCCGTGCTCTTGCGTGGTGGACCTGCCGGTTCGTCCTAGCGTTCGAGGCGCAGAGTCCATACCGGGCGCAACGATTAAAAAGATCGGCTCGAGGCGTTTGACTACTTCGGTCTCACCCTCAATCATGAGACAGTCGCCCCGTTCAATGTCCCACACGCCGCCACGCGTTCCGCGATCAGTGCGATGAATTCCTTGGCTGAATAGATTCGTGGCGCGGGTCGTATCAACTCGGTATTACGAGTTTCCGCCGTCGATGATGATGATGGTTGTTGCCAGCAACATTAAATTGACCCAGGATCAGCAACATTAAATTGACCCACCCTCCAGTAAGACTTGTCTGTGGAACATTCAAAACCACGGAGGAGTCATCAAATGCTGAAGGGCAGGACATTAATGAATTTAATTGAATTAAGATCACAAGGACACAGCTATCACGAAATATCTAAACTTGCCGGTGTATCTAGGAATACTGTACGCAAGTACGTTCGTGATGGAGCAATGTGCGAAACTAAACCACCTAGAGCCCCTAGGGGATCAAAACTTAGGTCCTCTATAAGGAGATGATTGATGGTTTTGTCAAAGACGGATTGATCAGTGCTCCAGCGATACTCTCTCGAATAGAACCTTTGGGCTATAGCTCTAAAGAAACGACGATCCGTAATTACGTAAAATCTATCAAACCAAATATTCGACCTCACGCCAAGGCGACCATTCGCTATGAAAGCAAACCGGGAGCTCAGATTCAACTTGATTGGGGACTCTTTGGTTATGACGATCACCGAGGAACAAGGAGAAACATCGCTGGACTTATGGTGACAATGGGTTATAGCTAAAGGGTCTATCTAGAGTTTGCCCTAACAGCTGACATCTATGGCTTTTCTACCTGTTTGATCAATGCTCTTTATTACTTTGGTGGCATAACCGATGCATTTCTTACCGATCACATGAAAACAGTTGTCCTTGGTGGCTCAACCACTCAAGGATGGGACCTAAATAGTCACACGAGCGACTTGGCTAAATATTTAGGTATATCAATCAAGTTAGCTCCAGTGAGAAGACCCCAGACAAAGGGCAAAGTAGAACGAGGAATACGATACGCCAAGGATAACTTTTGGCCAGCACGTACTTTTACCAACTTAGCCGACTTGAATGAACAGGCTCTTTCTTGGTGTCGACAAACTGATACGAGAGTACATAATGGCCTTGGCGAGACTCCCCTAGAAGCATTTGCCAATGAGTCGCCCTATCTTCGGCCTCTTCCGAAACGAAGTGAACTTTATCAATTTGAACGTCAGTTTAGAAAAGTTGGTGCTGACGGATTCTTTTCTTTCGCCGGAGTTAGATATGGAGTTCCTTGGCGGTTTTCCCATAGGGTTGTCAGCGTGATTGTTGAGAACAATGCTCTTTTGGTCTTTTTAGATGAAGAGCTAATTGCTACTCACGCACTCTCTTACAAAAAGCGCTCCATGGTTTATCTGCCCGAACAATATAAAGGCATAGAGCGACATGGATCTTTCATAGGGCCTGTTCCAATTGCTAGGCAATACGTTAACACCCAAGTACAACAACGTTCACTTGGGGTTTACGAGGAGGTTAGCCTAAATGCTTGAGTTAGAAGAACTTCGTTTGATTCTTATTGAATTAGGACTGAGCCGATCAGCAGAAATCCTAGAGTCCAAGCTTACAAGTGCCACTGAGGCGAACTACTCCTATTTGGCATTTGGTAAAGATCTACTTAGCCATGAGCTCTCGACTAGGCGCGAACGAGCCTTTGAAGTTCGAATGCGAACGGCAGGCTTACCTTCCAAAAAGCGTATATCTGACTTCGACTTTTCCTTTTGTCCTTCGCTCGATAAAGCAGTAATCGATGGCTTGTGCTCATTGGCATTCGTGGCAACTTCGTCAAACGTAGTCCTACTTGGACCTCCTGGGGTTGGTAAAAGCCACATCGCTATAGGTCTTGGAATGGAAGCCATCATTGGCGGATACAGCGTCTACTTTACAACGCTATCTAAAATCGCCGATGATCTGTCATATGGGACATCTGGAGCTAGATTTAGAAAATACATCACTCCAAAAGTACTAATTATCGATGAAATCGGATACCGAGCCATCGACCATGTAGCCAGCAATGCCTTCTTTGAGGTAATTAGCGCCAGGTACGAAACTGGATCGATAATTCTCACTTCAAATAAAGGATTTGGAGAATGGAGTGAAATATTTCCTGATGTCATCCAAGCAACAGCAATTTTGGATCGTCTGTTACATCACTGCACGGTAATCAATATCAAAGGAAACTCCTATCGCTTACGTGATCGTGTAGCCCAAGGTATCTACACCAGCCCTCAGGCAGCTGCAGCTCATAGACAAGGAGAAGTAGTGACAAGTGAGCGGTGATTAGTTGATAGCCAACTTCACCTTAGCGACTAGAAATCTTCAATTCGAGCCTCTTTAGTGGGTCTTTGGATCCTACGGTTGACTCTTAGGCCTACTTGAGCTTCAAGGATCACAGCCAGCCCTTCGTCGAATGACAACGACAGAGAGGCTGGCTCTTGTTTTGACGATTGAATTCATAAAGCGATCCATTTAGCGCTAGTGACCTCCAATGATCACAGACGATTAGTTCGCTCTAGTCAATGACCATTTGAGAACGCCTAGCTAGTGTTGCCAGCAATAGCTAGCACCCATGAAGATGCATATGGGTAACCATACCCATATGCATCTTCATGGGCCTCACCCAGATAACTCCCCGATGTCACCACCATGGCTGCAGTGGGATGTTCTTAGTCAATCTCAGTCTGGGTGAATGTGTAAAAACCCTTAGTTGTCCGCATTCACCCATGATTGCTAATAGCCATCACCAAGGGCCAGGAATTACTTGAGACGTTTCCTTGGCACCCAATCACAACTATCCATAAGGAGATGTAAGTGGAAGATAAAATCCCCCTAGGCAACGCTATGGCAACGCCAGTATGTCATTACTGTGGGAATGCAATTACTGGTACTAAGCCAAGAATCTACTGTAGCGACAGATGTCGAGTAAATGCATGGAAGCTCCGTAATAGAAACAAGGTCCCCATAGCGAAATTGCCAAAGGGCAATAAGAGAAAAGATTGCACCGTCTATGAATGTCCGCAATGTGAAACAAGATACCTAGGAGTCCAGCGATGTGACGACTGTGGCTTGTTCTGTAAGAAGGTCGGAACAGGTGGACTCTGTCCCTCTTGTGATGAAGTAGTAGCCTTCATCGATCTCATTTGAGGATAAGACCACCAAAAGCTACTATCGCGCGTTGGATTGCTTTCCTGTAAATATTAGGGACCAGGACACCACAGCTTTTAGGGTAACGGAGCCTGCCAAGGAAGTTGTCACTTTCGCACAATCTAAGCTACCTCCTTTCGTCTCCCTTTTGGTCCATCTCCAACCGACTTATTCGTAGGAATAATAGGTACCTCTGATACTGGATCCCAGTCTCTGCATTTGCCCGAGATCCACCGTCCTGGTTTGGATTTGCGAGCTCCCTCGTAGAGCTCGCGCCGTCTATTTAGTAGCTCAATATGTTCGCCACTGTGTGCTTGTTGTGGAGTTACGAATTTGATGCCAGAGTGCTGATGGTCGTTGTTGTAGTGATCAACGAATTCACTCATCCACTTACGCGATTCTTCTATTGTGGCAAATCCTCCATAGGGATAGGTTGGAAAGTACTTCACGGTCTTGAAGAGCGACTCGATATGAGCATTATCGTTAGATACCCGAGGCCGTGACCTTGATATATTTACATCTAGCTCATATAAGTACTCAACTAGTGACCAGCCCTTCATAGGTGATCCATTGTCGCTGTGGATCACCTTCGGGACCATATTCTCTCTAGCCATTGCTCGCTTTACGACTCTCTTTAGCTGCTCAGAGCTTTCGGATTCGTATACTTCCCATCCGACTATCTTCCTCGAATAAAGGTCGATGATCACATAGGCGTAGTAATAGATACCCCTAGCTGGTCCATTTAGCCAGGTGATATCAAGTGTCCAGATGTCACCTGGTTTTACTGCTGTGTGCACTGGTCTAGCTCTCTTCTTCGGCGGTTTCGTCCTGCTCCTGCGCTTGTTTAGATTGCTATCGGCTAGTACTCGATAGAAGGTCCTCTCAGATGCAATGTATCTGCCCTGATCAGCGAGCTTTGGAACTATTTGGGCAGGGGTAAGAGAGGAGAACTTACTCGAAGTACACACTTCGATGATCTCATGTCTCTCTTCCTCCGATAGTGCGTTAGAGCGACGTTTGTGTACAGCTCCTCGCCGGCGATCTGTAGCACCAGATTCCCATCGCCTAAATGTACGAGTGGATATCTTCAAAACTTCACAGGCTTTGTAACATCTAGCACCTGCATCTACTGCTTCATTGATTAGAGCTACAGCTTGAGCTCGAACGTTGTGATCTAGATACAGAGGGGAGAGACTAGACGTCCCCTTCTTCCCCCCAGATCTCTCGTACTTTTTTTTGAAGAACCAATAGAGCAGCAGCTTCTGCTAGCGCCTTTTCTTTCCGTCGAAGTTCAGCTTCAATTCGTACTCTAGCTTTACGTTCTTTATCAAGTTCCGCCTGGTGAGCCCTATTAGCAGCACTCTTGTTGTCAAGAGCTGACTCTAGGGTGTTGCGCCACTCCTCCAGGTCTACTGCTAGAACTCCATTTGATCTCAACCAAGAACCGAGTTCGTGCTCATTCATCGCAGCTGTGTCAACAACAGCTTTGATCTTGTTGATCTTATCGCTGGCTGAATTTGCACTAGCCTTGCGCTCTGAGTTCCACTGGTAGACAACGTTTGCATTGATTTCGTTATCCCTTGCAATCTTGGCGATAGCACCAGGTGTAGCATCTCCTGAATTGTCGAGCTCATATAGAGCTGCAACTACTTTTTGCTTTAGTTCTTTGGGGTACCTTTTCATGTCCATTCCATCTTCGCCCTCTTATAAACAAAAATCAAGCTAGATGACAACAATCTTGGCAGAGAGGGCTAGTTCAGGGTTGTGAGGGTGGTAGAAAGATCCAAGGTTGAGATCAGCCTCAGGCGTGTTAGTGCCAAGGTGCCTCCGCTGTACATCTGCCATCTAACTTCGGTTTCAGCAGAGCGACGTCAGTGAATTTTTAGCTACCGCTAAGATCGGTGAAAGTGCTAAGGATCGAAGTGGGAAGTCGGGAGAATAGGACACGTAGGTCGTTTTAGCTATTGCCGCAATCAATTCAGGCCACCTATTAGAGGTGGCCTGAGAACGTCTTTTGAAGTCAAAGTTAAATGCGTAGGCTCGTGAGGTAAGTCGGAAGATTACGACAGCGATGCCGACATGAGATCGAATTTTTCATGTGGCGCTCATCTCCGTTGTACTTCTTTCGATTACCAGCGTGGATGAATAGATGATCTTAGATACTGGTCGTAGATGTCAACTACGCCGGTATCTATTGATGCTCCCAGATCGAGATAGTCAGTAGCTGCTAAATTTCCCTTGAGCTGGCTGATATTTCGCGCACCAGGGATAACTGTTGATACTGCGTCATGAGAGAGAATCCAAGCTATTGCCGCTGTAGCGGGCGCAACTGCGTTCTGTAGGTTGGCAAACCTCTTGGCTGCTTGGAGGCCTACTTCGTAGTCCACTCCCGAGAAGGTCTCTCCTACGTCGAAAGCTTCGCCCTTCCGATTGTAGTTGCGGTGGTCGTCTTGACTAAAGATGGTCTCTTTTGTGTACTTGCCGCTCAATAGCCCTGACGCTAGTGGAATTCTTGCGATTATCCCAACTCCAGCCTCTTTGGCGCTTGGAAGTACCTCGTCGAGGGGTTTTAGTCTGAAGGCGTTGAAAATGATTTGAACTGTTGCCACGTTCGGCCTCTTAATCGCTCTTAAGGCTTGAGAGCAAGTTTCTACGCTGACGCCGTATTTTTTGATAGCGCCTTCGTCAACGAGGCGATCAAGGTCGTCATAGACACTTTCAATATCGAAGACCTCGTCTGGTGGGCAGTGCAATTGTGTCAAGTCGAGGCTATCGACTCCTAAATTTGTCCGCGAACGATCGATCCACGCGGAGAAGTTTTCGTAGGTGTAAAAGGAGCTGTCGAGAGGAGCCCTTCGCCCCATCTTGGTGGCCACAATGACCTTATCTTTGTCAATAGTCTTGAGGAATGAGCCGATTATGCGCTCACTCCTTCCATCGCCGTAGACGTCGGCGGTGTCAAAGAAGTTGACGCCGGCCCCATAGGCATTGCCTAGTATTTCAAGTGCCTGTTCTTCTGATACATCCCCCCAGTCGCCGCCTAGTTGCCACGTGCCAAGACCAAGTGCAGAAACTGTAAAATTCGCTCGCTGTATCTGTCTATTTTCCATGATTAATACCCTAGTGAAGTGCAGCCATTGATCAGATTCCTGCCCTTTTTAGAAAGTGACAAAGGGAGAGGAGGATTTGATGGAATCTGCTTGTGGAAGGGGCCACTGCGGCTGATGCGGAGGAGCTCACTTAGGGCGAAGACGCTCGAGATGGTAGTTCTCATGAGGAGGTTTTGGCTCATAGCTATCGATCCATCCAAACTTGGTCGGACCGTGAAAGGCGGTTACCTTAAACGCCGTCGGTGCAATGGAAAACCATAACTTCATCTCGGCTTCCACCGCGGTCCTTGATTTAGCTTTGATCTTTAGTGAGTCACCGACGGCTGTATTGATTCATGCACCGTGGAGGTCGGTCGCGATTTCAGTTTCTAGACAGTTTCGGCGCTATGAGCTGAACGGTATACCTTGGAAGTACAGTTATTCGATTGATTTGCTAGGCGTCGAGGAGAATCATAAGGTCGTTTAGATCTTGCCCAACATACTTTGCTCTTGCGCCAAGGTTTTCGAATGGAGCTCGACGTCTATTTACCCAAAATGTGTCAAAACCGTAGGTGGAGGCACCATTTATGTCCCAACTATTAGATGATACAAAGAGGATTTCAGCCTTTGAACATGCGGTAAAGCCGAATATTTGGTCATATGCGATTGGGCTAGGTTTGAAGACGCCTCCCGCTGAAGCCGAGACAAGATAATTGAGTGAGGAGTGCAGTTCATCGTTCTTGACGGCGATCTTGATAGACGACGGAGTTCCATTGGATACAACCATCGTTTCGAAGTTTCTATTGAGTCGGGCAAGAACGGTACCAACTTCGTCGAATGCGGGAAGGTCAAGATACGATCGCGCAATGTCCTCAACTAATTCGTTGGTATGGTCGAGGCCGAGAAGTTCTATTGAATAGACGAGTGCATCGGCCGTGATTTCATCGAAGTCCTTGAAGTCTCCGGTAAGTGATCGTAACCAAGTGAACTCCAGTTGAAATCTCCGCCAAAGTGATACAAGTTCTATACCTTTGTCGCCAAAGTAGCGAACGCATGCATCTTTGGTGCCATCGGTATTCAGCAGAGTTCCGTAAAGGTCGAAGGCGATTACTTTGTAGTTCATTTCATACTCCGATCGAACTAGATTGTCGAGGACCATTACTTCTAGTAAGTGTCACAATCTCGAATTAACTAGCTCTCGTCTGTAAGAATACTTTCGAAATCGACTCTATGTAGCCCCTAGGCAATCGATTGTGGCTGAAGGACTTCAAGTTCAACAAGTGTGCCCCCTTGAGTAATTGTTAGAGGCAACATTTGTCACTGCGGAACTACGAAACTAGCGCTCTCAAGACCCTCGGAACTTATACGAGCGCTCGAGCCGCTTCAAGAATTGCCGACGGATCTTTGCGCTTGGTGTAGTCGAGGTCGAAGAAGTTTGCGACGACGGTGGAGTCGCGGTTTACTATCAAGGTTGCAGGTACCGGTAGTTCGATTCCTTCGCCTGTACGCATGATATCAAGGCCAAGCTTTTCGTAGACATCTATTAGGTCTTTGGGTAGTGAAAACACTAGGTTGAGCGATCTAGCTACACTTTGGCTTGGATCGGCGGCAATCGGGAAGGTCAGTTCCCTCTTTTGGATCGTCGCACCTATACGGTCGATCTCTTCTGGTGCGATCGCTAGCAGCCACAACCCTTGTTCTTCGAATTTGTGAATCAATTGCTGGTAGCTCTGAAGCTCCATGTTGCAGTACGGACACCACCCGCCTCGGTAAAACTTGATAACTCCCGGACCCTTGGACAAAGCGTCCTCCAAATAAAATTTCGAGCCATCGCTAAGGTCTAGTTCGAAGCTCGGAACCTTGTCGCCGACCTTTACAATTCCTTCGCCAAAGCCGCTATCTTTGAGCAGCTGAGTTGCTCGATCCATCACGGCAAGAGTCTCTGTATCAATTCTCTCTCGAGCCCTCTGGTTGTAAAAAAGTAAGTCGTCTACGAGTGCCAACTAAAACCTCCGGAGAAACTTCGAATCAATTATCAGAGTTATATAACCGTCTAAAGGCTGATAAATTTCTCTCGGTCGAGCTCTATCCGATTGTTAGTCGGTGATTGGTTGCTTGAGAGATATGACAACTTCGAATAGTAGTTCGTCAATTCAGTCGTTAAATCTGATTTCGTACCCCTTGAATTCGTATCTTTCGATTGAGAGCTTCCACTTCGCACATTATGGACCTTTACAACTATCTTGCCTTGTGAAGATGGATGGGAAGCCTTCGCGCGCCTTCTAGCTCGTTCGCTACTTTTTTGAGGTAGATCAGCAATCAATGGAGCTATGGCGAGCGTTATGAAAAGTAGCAAGAGTGCTACGAAGATTAAGATTGTCATAATTATTGCCGCCTCTTTTGAGTCCACTTTGTACATGAAGCTTCGACCCCTAAGTTAGGAATCTGCTTAGACTGACCTAACCGTAGCCATAGTGATGAAAGGGATTTTCAGAAGAGCTTCAGGTTGCGCGCGGAGGTCCAAAGGGAGAGTGCTTGACGACTCACAAACGTAGTAATTGGGCTGTTGAAGGTATCGCAAAGGTTTTTCAGGTTCCTATGTGCGTGGACTTGGCATAATTTGAACCTTCTGATGCAAGTGAGTCGACCCAAAGTGTCCGAGGCAGGCGGAATGGTAATTTGAACCTGCCTCGGTCTGTTTGGCGCGATTAATTGAAATTAAATGTGCTTAGGTATTTGTTGGCTACTCTTGTATAGCTTTGACCAAGAGAAACTCTTCAAAGCCATGGTGGCCGAACTCGCGACCGATTCCAGATTTTTTATATCCGCCAAAGGGGGCGTTGGGGTTGAAAGCTCCTCCATTTATCTCCACTTGACCAGTTCGAATCTCGCGCGCAATGGACCTGGCTCGATCTTGAGTCGAGGCCCACACTCCTCCCGCCAAACCGTAGTCAGAGTCGTTTGCAATCGAAATAGCCTCTTCTTCGGAGTCAAATGGCATGATCACAAGAACCGGGCCGAAGATCTCCTCCTTGGCGATGGTCATATCTGAGGTGACATTCGAAAAGATCGTTGGTTTGACGAAGTAGCCAGTTTCGAGCCCTTCGGGTTTTCCAGAACCGCCTGTTACCAAGGTAGCGCCCTCCTCGATTCCGATTGAGATGTAGCGCTGAACCCTATCCCATTGTGCCTGTGATACTAGGGGACCAAGGCGCGAGCTCCTAGCAAATGGATCGCCAACGGTCATCTTTTCAGCTGCATTTGCGGCGATCTGCTCTGCCTCTGTAAGTTTGCTGCGATGAACAAGCATTCTTGTTAGCGCCGAGCAAGTCTGCCCAGAGTTTAGAAATGCCTTTGACACTCCATCTGCGACAGCTCGATCGAGATCTGCGTCCTCCAGAATAATATTTGCGCTCTTCCCGCCTAGTTCGAGGGCGACTTTTGCAATTCGCGAGCCGCAGATTTCGGCTATGCGTCGTCCCGCGCGTGTGGAGCCTGTGAAAGAGACCATGTCAACGTCAGGGTGTTTGGCGATTGCCTCGCCAACGACTGGTCCAACCCCGCATACGAGATTAAAGACGCCAGCTGGCAGTCCAACTTCATCGATTATCTCCGCGAGAAGAAAGGCGTTCAAGGGTGCTACTTCGGATGGCTTCAACACGACAGTGCAACCAGCAGCGATCGCGTAGGCAACCTTGGCCGCAATTTGGTGAAGTGGATAGTTCCAAGGCGTGATACAACCGACGACACCGATCGGCTCACGTACGATGATTGAATTTCCCGAGCGCTCCTCGAATTCAAAATCTGACGCGATCGCGGCAGCAGTGTTGAAAGAATTGATTGGTAGGCCAACTTGGATCAAAGAACTTAGATTCTTGACCATTCCGACCTCTTGAGAGACGATCGTAGATATTTCGTCGAGGCGAGCCTGAAGTCCTTCAGCAATTCTGGTGCAGTACTTAGACCTCTCCTCAACTGACACCTTTGACCACGTATTGAATGCTCGTTTGGCTGCCTGAACAGCGGTCGCGACGTCTTCGGCGGTACCTTCGGGTACCGTCGCCATGACCTCTTCGGTCGTGGAATTTACTACTTCGATAGTCGATGTTGAGGTGGATTTAATCCACGATCCATCGACGTAGATGGCGTCTCTTGTTATCATCATCTTCCCCTTCTTGAAAATTTTTAATATTGGAGATATGCCGTGTCGCGGCGTACGCCAACGACCCCTCGGGCTAATTTCTCCCCTAATCGTATCATTTTGAGGCTAGATCCGTATTTGGTAATGAAATAGCGCATTTCGTTTCGTCGTCAAAAGGGCAGGTAGCTACCGAAGATCAAAACGACTCTTTGATGGCTCTAGAAGTACGGAAGGTTTATCGTTGAGCCCAGCAGGGTATGACGAGCGCAGGGCCAAATTTCGGCCTTGGATCACACTTGAAGTTCGATTGTGTCAATTCGTTGAAATTGAAGGTAGAAATCTTCAGGTGGACGATCCTATGCTTCGAGTGAACTTTTGACGATTTCGATTAAGGCCGGTATCGAAGGAGTCCAACCGAGCTCCTCTGTGATCCGCAGTGAACTTGCGACTAGCTCGGGTGCGTCACCGCTCCTCCGGTCGGCAAATTCAATCTGTGGAGCTACCCCCAGTAGATCACCAATAGTCTTTACCACTTCTAAATTCGAGTAACCGTTTCCATTTCCTAGATTAAATACTTTGTACGAACCATCCGTTGAGCGCCCTAGCGCTAACTCGGCGGCACGTGCTAGATCGACAACGTGGATGTAGTCCCTTACGCAAGTTCCATCTCGGGTGGGATAATCGGAGCCAAAGATGGTAACTGCTTCGTTTCGTTGGATTCGCGCTGTCGCCACCGGAATAAGGTGAGTCTCCGGGAGGTGTCGTTCGCTTCGACCTCTAAAGGTGCCTGAGACATTAAAGAACCGAAGGCTGGTACCGGTGATTCCGTACGCCTTGGCGTAAGATTCAATCGCCATATCCATCGTTAACTTTGTCATTCCATATGTGTTGGCCGGTGATGGCGGAGTATCTTCCGTGATAGGTGAAGCAGCTGACACCCCATATACCGCCGCCGTTGAGGCAAAGACGAAACGTGGGATCTCCCTTATTCGAGCAAACTCTAAGAGGCGTTGTGTTCCGATTACGTTATTTTTCCAGTAGAGTGCTGGGTTTTGAACCGACTCTTCGACACGCGAATGTGCAGCGAGGTGAATTATTCCATCGAATTTTTTCCCCTCATCGAATATGTTGAGGGCGTCGGAAATATCGCCTTCGATGAAGTTCGCATTGACGGCTACGGCGTCTCGATATCCACGAGAAAGATTATCGAGAACGTCGACGTCGTGGCCCTGTGAGACAAGGTACTCGGTCATGACGCTTCCGATATATCCGGCGCCGCCGGTAATTAGGATCTCCATTTTTACCTCCTGGCATTCTTGTGTTGGTCTCGCGTGTGGACGGACAACTACTTCCTGTGATACTCAATTCAGATGGATTCGTGTCCATTTGGGTCCAATTTGTAATTTTGAGTTACGGCGACGTCAGAGCTGCAACTCAATTTCTTGGCTAAGTTTCGATAGGTCGTCGCTGGTCATTCGATGAATATCCCCCATTGAAGATCTTTTGTCTCAAATGGTTCAAGCAAATGGCTATCAGGCTCGAGGTTGAATGCGTTAGGTGGACCGGTCATAGGCTCAAGGGCAATCGAAGCATTTGAGGGGTTTGAAGAGTCAAAGTAAGCCTGAACATGGTCGAAGTTTTGATCGTAAAAGATGCCGCACTTGCGAGTGCCATCAGTTATGTAGGCTCGATCGAATGAATCCAACATTGCGTGATCTGGTGTGGATTGCCGCGCCTGGCCGCTGGAGTTGATGAGATCTGTAAATGCATAGTCAAGGTAGGTCTCCCCAATCCTTCGCGGAGATCTAAAGTCGAGATCGACGATGTCGGCGGAGGGTCCAACGAGTGCTTTGAGTGAAGCGGAATCGTCGACCGATACCTTCTCAACTGGATTCTTTCTCTCGTCCACCAGCCATAGTTGATTGGCTGGAATATACAAAGAGCACTCCTGAACCGGTCTATTTGGAATTTTTAAGTAAGGGTGCGATCCAAATACAAGGGGAGCTGAGTTGGTTCCCCGATTTTCGAAGTTTATCGATATAAGTAGCAATGCATCTTTGAGCTCGAAGGTGATCGTCGTCTCAAGAATGAAGGGCCATCCGGGACTTGGTACTAGGAGATAGCGAAGTGCGAGAGTGTCAACACTGTGAGAGATAAGATCGAACTCCTGCCATCGCACAAGGCCGTGAATTGAATTATTCAACGCTATCTCATTGATCGGTAACTGATACGAGACTCCTTGGTGGTCGTATCTGCCGTCAGCGACTCTATTTGCCCATGGAATGAGCATCTGACCTCTGGCCTTTGAGACCATCTCGTCGATCGGAGTCTCTTCTACATAGCTTTCATTCTGGAATGTAAATGACCGAAGAGTTGCCCCGACGGAAGAAATTATCGCGGAGGTTTCACCCTTTTTGAGATGGTACTGAATTCCAGTTGGGTGGAACGTCTCTCTGTTCGTGGTCAATTTGAACTCCCTCTTTGACTCAATCGCATCGATTACCTTCTATTTCGACGAAGGTTATGCCCGCCTCGTCATTTAGCGGGCATTTCATTTGCATCTTAGGGATGTCAAACGTTCTTCTCGTGATCGGCAATCGTCGAAGTTGAACTGTTGTAGGCCGCGTTTGAGATGTCTAATGTCGTCGCCGTAGCCGTATTGCGAGGGCTCGACGTCTGAAGTAGGTCTTTCAACCTAGAGAGTGCCCACTCGTCGAGGGTGTCTATCGGATCAGAGAAGGTTCTAAGGCCACCATTTGCTTCCATTGCAGAAGCGATTAGTTCCCGCGCCATGATTGAAGGCCTTGTGAGCGCACAGTCGTGGTCGTTGATCCATAGGTTTCCATGGAGCGGAGCCCTGCTTCGAGCGTTCAGTACCGCTGCCCGACTTCCAGGCTGGCTAACGTCCTGAAGAGGGGGATTCCAATGCGGAGCGATGTCGGGCGAAATCCTCATAGCGTCGAATAGGCCGACCGATGGAAGAATCGGTGCTCCGCAGCCGACTAGTGTCGCTTCACTGCCAATGATTTCGCGGATTCCGCTGAGAACTTCGCGATAAGGCTCTGTTGTTGGGTCGTCTGAAATTAAGCCAGCGTAGAGGTAGTCGAGTTTGAAGTAGGTAATCCCCTTATCGGCTAAGTACTTGAACGTATCGAAGATTGAGCTTCTCACATTCGAGTTTTTGAGATCGGTAACTAAGAGCCTTTGTTGCCAGTTGTAGCCAGCACTTTGGTTTGGTGCAATGAAGGACGGATTGTCAATCACGGATTGAGATTTTTCCCCAATGAGAAATGGGGCTACCCAGATTCCAACGTTGTACCCAATATCTTTTACGGTCTTTATCGTGGCGTCGAGGTCCCCAAATCGGCTAGAGGGCCTCCAAGTTCCGAGATCGATCTGCCATCCGTCATCGATCTGAATGGTATCTACATTTAATTTGAGAGCGGCAATTTTTTCGGCCTCGGAGGTGATATCTGCCGCCGTCACATTCGTCCAATAGCAGTACCATGAACACCAAGCAGGCTCAATTGCGGATTTGAAGTTAACCTGAAGGCGCAGCGCGTAGTCGCGTGACAGTGCATCTAAAACACTTGGAATTGAGGTTAATGCTGGCCAAGCGCGTACTTCGATTGCACTTGTAGATTCCACTAAAAGCGCTGAGGAGGTGGCTATGGTATTCATTTCACGCCCAAGTGCAGTGAAGTTACCATGCGGAATGCCCGAACTATCTTCTATTACTGTTGCGGTGATGTGTGGTACCAAGCGCGGAAGGTCAACTCCTTCAAATGAAAGGATTGGCGTACCGTCACCTGGATCGACAATAAGCCATCCGTCTGAGACGAACCTTCCCGGCCCGCTAGGATCGACAAATCCGGGGCGAAAGGCCATAGTCTCCCAGATCTCTCGTTTTGGCCTAGGTGAAGTTGAAAGTGTGGAGTAGCTTGCCGAAGGGCTCCAGGACTGCCAACCTAATTCAAAGACTTGGGCCGAATTGGAATCGATCGGTAGAAGAAAGTTGGCCGGTTTCGTCTCAGATGGCATAGGTGGATCCTCGTGTGCGCGAAATTGAATTCAATCTATCAGTAAATGTTACTCTTTGATACTTTTTGTGAGAATTATGGACATTTCCAAAAATTTTTCAGCTGGGTGATTGAAGTATTGAGCATCCATTTCCGACGATTTCCCCATAAATACTCGTTTGTAGTGGTGTTTCTAGATACAGCGATCAGCTGGCGAGGCAATGAGACGTTGCGGAGCCTCGAGCAAATGTGGGAAAATGTTAGAAAAAGTAACAAATTTGTTGCTTCTGCGTTGCAAATTGTTTTCCAACGTGTTAACTTCGAATGGGGCAACGCTCTAAATGGGCTGCGATGCTGGGGTTAGCATCGCGATAAGTAAAAGGGGGGAAATCAAGATGGGCTATCAAGGCTCAATCTCACGATTCTTCAAACGCAGTAGTAAGGGCATAGCTTTAGGCTTGTCAGTGGCTACATTGGCAGCCGCTTGCGGCTCAACCGCATCAAGTAGCAGTACCTCTGCACCAACTACATCTGCTGGTGTAGTGCACTTGACCTTCTGGTCATGGGTGCCCGGTCTGCAGACGTCTGTAAACATGTGGAATAGCTCACATCCGAACATTCAAGTCAAGCTCGACGAGGTGACTTCGGGCGCCGCTGGCACATATGCGAAGATGTTCTCCGCTTTGCAAGCCGGTAACGCACCCGACCTTGGTCAGGTTGAATATCCAATTCTTCCGAACTTTGAGCATGTGGGTGGACTCGTGAACTTGGCTCAATATGGAGCGAATTCCATTAAGAGCCAATTTGTGCCTTGGACGTGGAACCAAGTTTCACAAGGTAGTGGAGTTTACGCTATCCCTCAAGATACCGGTCCTATGGGCTTGTTCTACAGGGCAGATCTATTTACCAAGTACGGCTTAACTGTACCTACGACGTGGGCCGAATATCTAACTGACGCACAAAAGATTCATCAGCAAAATCCAAATGCCTACATCGCGGCGTTTCCGGCATCTGACTCAGCTTGGTTCTCTGCACTCGCGTGGCAGGCAGGAGCCAAGTGGTTCAATACCCAAGGCAATTCATGGGTGGTCAACATGGCTGATCCCGCGACGCAGCAGGTAGCGAATCTTTGGCAGACCATGATCGCTCAGGGATTAGTTAAGGTCGAACCTGACTTTTCTACCGGATGGTATAAGGATCTTTCAGACGGAACGATTTTGACTTGGCCAACAGCGGTCTGGGGCGAAAATACAATTGCCACTAATGCCGCAACCACTTCAGGCGATTGGCGAGTTGCACCGATGCCAAACTGGGGAACGACGACAGTGGACGGTAACTGGGGTGGCTCTACTACCGCAGTATTCAAAGATACAAAGTATCCAGCTCAAGCAGCTCAATTTGCAGAGTGGCTGAATACTAATTCCGGAAGTATCAATAACATGATTACTACTGGTGGTCTTTATCCTGCATCGCTCGCAGGCCAGAAATTGCCGGCGGCAAATACGCCGGTAGCCTTCTACGGTGGTCAAAACATCTGGCAGGTCTTTTCTCAGGGTTCGAAGGCAGTCAACACAAGCTTCCTCTGGGGTCCTGTGATGTCGACGACCTTTACACAGCTAAATGACGCTTTTGCCAAGGCGACCACAGGGTCTGGAACCTTAGCAGATGCCGTCAACACTACGCAAAGCTCTACGATTTCAACTATGAAACAGCAGGGATTTACAGTAGCGGCTGGATAGGCGCCACGATCTCAGGCTCTTAGAGCGTTGACCTTCGGGAGCTCTGGTGGCCCCACCCGCTACCTGAGCTCCCATGGAAGGTTGAACCTTGACAGAGAGCTTTTCATGCCACGTTCAATGCTAGAGGGGGAGCATACAAGTGACAACAATAGACCTTCCTGGAAGGGCAGGCGAACCCGCGAACTTAAAGCAAGGAAAGGCTGTTGCGGGAAAGGAACGTATGAAGCGGTCTAGGGGAAACAAGGTTGCACCTTTGATGTTCCTCACGCCGTTTATGGTTCTTTTCGCGATCTTTTTCTTATTGCCGATCGGTTACGCGATCTACCAAAGCCTTTACCACAGTCAAGTATCTGGATTGGGGCTAGGTCCAAATTCCACGGTTACGAAGTTTGTCGGACTCAGTAACTTTTCTTCGGTCCTTCATGACCACAGCTTTTTTTCAGGCCTTGGAAGAGTTATCCTTTTTGGGATCGTTCAAGTGCCGATTATGCTTGTGCTGGCAACCCTGCTTGCACTTCTTCTAGATTCAGCGACGGTTCGCCTCAAGCGCTTTTTTCGACTCGCATTCTTCCTTCCATATGGTGTTCCAGGTGTAATCGCTGCGATCTTATGGTCGTTCCTCTATCTGCCCGGCCTTAGTCCAATCGTTTCGGTCCTCAAAAGCGCAGGCTTTGGAACGAAAAACTTCTTGGGGATTCACAGTGTCCTATGGTCGATTGCAAACATTATCACCTGGGAGTACACCGGCTACAACATGTTGATTATCTACGCCGGCCTGCAGGCAATTCCTCCAAGTCTCTTCGAGGCGGCACGGATCGATGGTGCTAGTGAGATAATGGTTTCGCTTAGGATCAAACTTCCCCTGATCTTTTCCTCGATAGTTCTGACAGCGGTATTTTCGATCATTGGAACCCTCCAGCTCTTCTCAGAGCCGCAAGTGCTGCGCGCAGTAACGACGAATATCTCGTCATCATTTACTCCTAATCTTCTCGCCTATACCAAGGCATTTGTGGAAAATGATCCCAATACCGCTGCTGCTGTAGCTGTGATATTGGCACTTGGCACCTTTATTCTTTCGTTTGGATTTCTGAAGCTCGTTCAAAGGCGGGCATTTAGTGAGGTTGAGCTATGACAATATTAGACGTCGAAAAGCCCACTAGAAAGAAGGGCCCGACCGGAGCAGAGAGGCTTACCTCTCGTACCTCAATCATTTCTATGGCTTTCCTCTTCGTGATGGCTACCTACTTTTTGGTCCCTGTCTACTGGTTAATCATATCGTCTACCAAGGGGCCGGCGACCCTCTATGGCTCGCAGGGGTTTTGGTTTAGCCACTTCCAATTTTTTTCGAATCTTTCGGGCCTCTTTAGCTACAGCAACGGAATCTTTGTTCGTTGGATTTTAAATACAGTGCTGTATGCAGGCGTCGGTGCGACAGTCGCGACCTTGATCGCTTCAATGGCTGGATATGCGCTATCGAAGTATAACTTCGTCGGCAAAGAGGCGGTCTTCTCGGTGATACTCGGAGGCGTCCTAGTACCTGGCACGGCGTTGGCACTTCCTCTATATCTGTTGATGGCAAAGGTGCACTTGACTGATACCTACTGGTCTGTGCTTCTTCCTGCGTTCGTCTCTCCCTTTGGCGTTTTTCTCTCTCGTGTATATGCAGGTGCATCTATCCCAGATGAATTGATAGATGCTGGACGCATAGACGGGGCGAGCGAATTTAAGATCTTTAGGTCAATTGGTCTCAAGATTATGTCACCCGCGCTGGTAACGATCTTCCTATTCCAATTTGTGGCCATCTGGAATAACTTCTTCTTGCCATTAGTGATGCTCTCAAACCAAAATCTATATCCGGTGACACTTGGGCTCTATTCGTGGGATAACCAATACGGGCAAGCTCCTCAGCTAATCGCTTACGTAGTTATAGGCGCCCTGATATCGGTGATTCCGCTGATCATTGCGTTTCTATCACTGCAACGCTTTTGGCAGACAGGTCTAACTTCAGGAAGCGTAAAGGCATAATCGATATGGAGAGCAGTAAGAGTAGGGTCAAAGATCCTTTGGTGAATGACGGAATCTTTTTTGGAGGAGACTATAACCCTGAGCAGTGGGATCGAGAGACCTGGCTTGAGGATGTTGAACTCATGGCGCGAGCAAGAGTAAACCTCGTTTCGGTGGGTATCTTCTCTTGGTCCCGCTTGGAGCCTGAAGAGGGCCGCTTTGACTTTGCTTGGCTAGATGAAGTACTTCAGCTCCTCTACGACCGTGGGGTCTACGTTGACTTAGCAACGGCGACCGCGTCTCCCCCTGCGTGGTTGATCAAAAAAGACCCCACGGTCCTACCCGTAGACCATGAAGGTCGGCGATTGAGTTTTGGAGCTAGGCAGTCGTATTGTCCCAATTCGCAGAGCTTTCGGTCGGCAGCTTCGTCACTTGTTGAACGTCTAGTCGATCGCTATAGCGACTTTCCGGGTTTGAAGATGTGGCATGTTAGTAATGAGTACGGTTGTCACGTCTCAAGGTGTTATTGCGAAAATTGCGAGGCAAAGTTTCGCTCCTGGCTTTTGAAGCGTTACGGAAGTATTGATCTACTAAATCACGCTTGGGGAAGTGCCTTCTGGAGCCAACTGTACGGTAACTTTGACGAGGTAAATCCTCCGCGAATAGCACCGACATTTGCGAATCCAACGCAACAGCTTGACTACTACCGTTTTGCTTCTGACTCAATCAGAGAACTCTACGAGATGGAATCAGAGATCATTCGACGTCGTTCTTCTAAGCCGATAACTACGAACTACATGGGCTTTTTCAAGGGAGTTGATCAATTTGCGTGGAGGGGCGTGGGAGACTTCGTCTCTTTCGATAGCTACCCCGATCCTCACGCGGGAGAAGTTCATGTTGATTGCGCTGCGGGTTACGATCTAACTCGATCCGTAGCAGAGGGTGAGCCTTGGATTTTGATGGAGCAGGCTCCAAGTGCTGTGAATTGGCGCGGAATAAATGGCGTGAAGAAGCCTGGCCAGATGCGGGCGTTGAGTATGTCAGCTGTAGCACGAGGTGCAAATGGCGTGATGTTCTTTCAGTGGCGAGCCGCAAAGGCGGGAGCAGAAAAGTTCCACAGTGCGATGTTGCCTCACACTGGTCCAGATAGCCGTATCTATAGAGAAGTTACCCAACTCGGCGAAGACCTCACCAAACTTTCTTCGGTCGTTCGTGCCAAAGTAAATGCTGAGGTGGCGATTGTATTCGATTGGAACAATTGGTGGGCAATTGAACTCGATAGTCACCCAACAGATCACGTACTTTACCTCCTGGCCATTCGTAAGTTCTACGGATCTCTTCAACGCTTAGGTGTAACTTGTGACTTTGTATCTCCTAGCGATGACCTTTCCAGTTACAAAGCAATAGTTGCTCCGAATTTGTATCTTTGCTCTCATGACTTTGCTGAACGGATAGCGCGCTACGTCGAGGGTGGAGGCTCTGTCTTGGGAACGTATTTCTCGGGCATCGTTGACGAAAACGACCACATCGTTCTAGGTGGCTATCCAGGTTACCTGAGAGATGTATTTGGTGTTGTTGTGGAAGAGTTTTCTCCCCTTCGTCCAGGGGAAAGTTTTGAATTTACCTTCGCGAATAACCCCGTCGTTCGGCGGGGAACGATTTGGAGTGAGATTGTTAGAGCTACTACTGCGAGTGTGTTAGCAAAAGCTGTCCAGCTTGGAGATGTCGAGAGTATCCCTGGGGACCCTACGAGTGGTGTTCTCTTTGAGAATCAATTTGGCAACGGTAGGGCGCTGTACTTATCGACAGAGGTTGAGGACGACTTCTTGGATCTAGTGGTTCAAAGGTTGCTCGGCGAAGGCGGAGATGGCGTTACGAACGAAAATGTTGAGGTCGTTCAGCGCGGAGAATTCACATTTGTCATAAACCACGGCGGCCATGTTGAATTTTCGTTAAATCGTAGATGTAGGGATCTTCTTTCGGGAATGGAACTCGCTGAAGGTGTTAGCTTGAAGCCGTACGATGTCCTCGTTCTAGAGGACGTCTAGGTAGGGGTTGAGATGGTTTTGGTTCTACGTGCAGTTCTGGCAGGTGTGTTTGATGATACCTAGTCAAAGGCGCAGTCGAATCTTTGAAGAACTGCGTAATCGCGGTTCGGTTCGTGTCGTAGAACTCGCG
This sequence comes from Acidithrix sp. C25, assembly GCF_904848545.2. Lineage (NCBI taxonomy): Bacteria > Bacillati > Actinomycetota > Acidimicrobiia > Acidimicrobiales > Acidimicrobiaceae > Acidithrix > Acidithrix sp. C25. The sequence continues at coordinate 1,080,289 of NZ_CAJHCI020000006.1, read as the reverse complement.
GACCTTTTCAGTGTCTCTGAGATGACCGTGCGTAGAGACTTGGACCTCATGCAGGAGTCTGGTCTCCTTGTGAAGGTACACGGTGGAGCCGTGGTATCGGATAAGAGTGCCGAAGAGCCGGGTTTTGAGGTCAAAGTATTGCAGATGGCCACCGAAAAGGCGGCTATCGCACGGGAGGCGATTAAGTACGTCGCCCCGGGAAATTCAGTTGCGGTGTCGGCGGGTTCAACGACCTGGGCTCTTGCGAAGTTGCTTCCGACAGTTCCAAATGTGACTGTAGTTACCAACAGTCTCAGCCTTGGGGTCGAGTTGCACGACAAGTTCCCAATGCTTCCGTTGATAATGACCGGCGGAGTACCTACCCCATCGGGTGCTCTCGTTGGGCTAGTCGCCGACGTCGCAATTGAGTCACTTTATGTTGATGTTCTGTTTTTGGGTGTTCACGGCATGGATCCAGAGGCAGGTTTGACTACTCCTAACCTTGCCGAGGCGCAGACTAATAGGACGCTTTTGCGCTACGCTCGACGAGTCGTTGTCCTGGCTGATCACACTAAATGGAGAAAGATTGGAATGGCAAGGATTGCGCCCATATCTGTCGCAGACGTTTTGATTACTGACGATGGTATTTCAGACGAGGCACGGATCTCCCTTGCGGACTCTGTAGGGGACCTTACGGTGGCGATGGTCGAGGGTGAACGTATGGAGTTGTCGAGTTAAGTATTGAATTGCTGCCCCATTTAGGTCAAGTAGAGCGAAAAGTTGTTGGTAGTTGGGCTATGAGCGGGAGTTTAGTAATGCCAGAAAAGCAAGCTGAAGGTAGCAAAGCTGCGACCCCACCCACGGAAGTTATCGAAATGGGTGGGATTGAATCTTTGATCAAGCGTGAGACCTCATTCAAAATTGATGGAAGGCGAATGACGTTTTACACGAGATTAGAGGTTGGTAAGAGCGGTGACTGAACGTCGTTTTGACCCTACCAGAAATGAGTGGGTGACATTTGCGACCCACCGTCAAGACCGAACTTACAAGCCAAAGGCCGACTTTTGTCCTTTGTGTCCTACCAAGAGTGGCGCGCGAAAGACTGAGATCGATCGCGAGACGTTCGAGATTGTAACTTTTGATAATCGCTTCCCAGCCTTTTCACCGACGGCTCCGGAGCCAGGTGTATCGTCTACGCAATTTCATCCGGTTGCTCCGGCCAATGGTAGGTGCGAAGTTGTCGTCTACTCAGACGATCACCATTTGACCTTCTCTGATTTGACGTCAGCGAGGGTTCGAATGTTGGTTGACGTATGGGTTGACCGTTGGAAGGTGCTTGGTTCCGAGGATGATATAGCTTATGTCATGCCCTTCGAGAATAAAGGCGAAGAGGTTGGCACCACCTTATCTCACCCACATGGACAGATCTATGGCTACCCGTTTATCCCTCCTGTTCCGCTAAAAGAGTTGACGACGGCGGAGGATTACTTCGAAAAGAACCATCGGTGCGTAGAGTGCGATGCAATACAAGGTGAATTGCACGATGGGAGCCGCATCGTGTTTCAAAACAACTTCGTGGTAGCTTGGGTTCCTTTCTGGGCTAGGTACCCCTATGAAGTCCACGTTGCCCCCAAACACCATGAACCTAACTTGGCGACCTTGTCAGATGAGGTGCGGAAAGATTTTGCCGATGCACTCCTGCGTGTAGCTAAGAACTACGATCTACTCTTTGGATTCTCTCTACCTTATATCATGGGGTTCCATCAAAGTCCGACCGACGGTGATATGCGGTGGAACGACTTTTCGCATCTGCACGTCGAGTTCACGCCACCACACAGAAGTGCGGATAAGTTGAAGTTTCTGGCAGGATCAGAGTCTGCCGGAGGGGCTTTCATCTCAGACGTTGCCCCTGAGAGCGCGGCGACTCTGCTCCGAGAGCGATGGAGCACCGTGAATGATTGATCCTGCTAATGCGATTGACTTTGCGCGGAGTAGCTTTTCATCCAGCCCCGAAATTGTAGTAGAAGCACCAGGGCGGATCAATTACATCGGAGAGCACACTGACTATAACGGTGGCCTCGCACTGCCCGTCGCGATTGATCGCGGTATATCTATGGTGATCACAAAGAGTTCGCAAGGTTCAAAGATTCGAGCGATATCTCAGAGTCAATCAACGCTGGTAGAAGTTGGCCTCGACGATGTAGTTCGCATGGACTCCTTCGAAGGTTGGTCGAGGTATCTCCTAGGTGCGGTTAAGGTCCTCCTAGACGAGGGTTTTGCCCTACGGGGTGCTGATATCGCTATATCGTCTGATCTACCTCTTGGATCGGGGCTATCTTCAAGTGCTGCTCTCTTACTAGCTGTTATCTTCGGGTTGAGCCTTCACAATGGCCTCGATCTGCCTCGAGATAGAGTTGTCGAGTTAGCCCATCGAGCCGAGAGTAGCTATTCGGGAGCCAACGTTGGCTATCTCGATCACTTTGCCATCGGGTATGCAACTCCTAATCGCGCTACGCTAATTGACTTTGCAACCATGAAGTACCATAGCTGTGAGATGCCCTTTAGTGACTTGATCGTCGTTGATTCGAACGTCCACCACTCAATAAGTGCAGGGGGTTACGGCAAGCGGCGGCTCGAGTGTGAGTTAGCTGCCAAAACCCTGAACCATCGCTTTATCTCAGAGGCGACCCTCGAAGAGGCACAATCCCTTGAGGATTTGGATCTACGGAGGCGTGCGATGCACGTTATATCTGAAAATGAAAGGGTTCGAAGTGTGGCAAGGGCTTTTGACGATGGGAAGACCGGTGCAAGTTATCTAGTTGAATCGCATGAATCGCTCCGTGATCAATTTCAAGTCTCCTGCGCCGAGACCGATCTCATCGTCGAAAGTGTGCTTAGGGCAGGCGCTGAAGGCGCAAGGATGGTCGGTGGCGGATTCGGTGGATCTTGCATAGTAGTCGGCGGTGACTTTGAAGCTTTAGAGGCTGTGGTCTCTAATGACTTCGCTAGCCGCGGTTTTTCCCAGCCCACTCTCTTTCGGGCCGGCTTGAGTGGCGTTTTGCGGCAAGTGCATTGATTTGAAGAGTTATCCCTGTTTAACCCTTTATAGGTCGTACGATCTGCATTTTTGATATCATGTAGATCTCAACTTATTGAAGATATTTCGGTTTACTTCATGGTCGCCGTGGTTGATTTTCCTCGGCGGTGGCTGATATTTAATGCGCTCCGATGTCATCGATGCGACGTACTTGCCCCCGTAGATGCCATTAGTTAGAAAAAACCCACCTGAATTTAGTTTTAAGTGATTGTCCGGTTTTTTTGAAGATGCTCCTTCCTCCGATTATTCGCTGTCTCAGGCTTGCAATTCCTGAATGCGTCGCTTATGTCATAATCAAAATGAAAGTAACAACGTCGACTATAGGTTAGGGTCATTTCGAGGAATCGGCATATTCCATGACCTATGGTGGAGATTCGAAATGAATGCGAATTCCGCTAATTTTAGAAAGTGGAGCTAAACGACCATTTCCCATCGTTGGGATTCTGCTAACTTTGGGTTGAGCGCTGTATATCTGAACTAATTGTTGCTATTTCTCCCCCAAACCTCTTATCTGTCAATTTACGTTTGATATATTTTTTTGGTCGCAATAATAATTTTCTTCACGTAATTATCAACTTGATCACTACACCCAAAGAGAGCCTGTTTCTCTTTGGGTGTAGTGGTTGTGGGTTACATATAGACAAACGGAGCATTACAAGGTGTCGCAGCTTTCTGTCCGAAAAAGAATCTCATCTGCCATGAGAGATCGATTGGTAAAACTAACTACAATCCTCACAGCTACGATCCTTAGCCTTGGCATATTGCCACTCTTTACGGGAGGGATAACGCCAGCTTCAGCTACTCCTACTACTACTACTAATCCTCCTCAAGCACCAGTTCAGTTAACCCCAGTTGTAGACAACTCAACTTCCGTAACCCTCAATTGGAGTAGTTCTGCAAGTTCCACTGTCACTGGATACAACGTCTATGAAGGTACCTCAACGAACGGAGAGTCAGCTACGGCTGTAAATACGACGCCGTTATCGCAAGCCACAACTAGCTATCAAGTAACCGGACTAACAGCGAAGCAATCCTATTACTTCACCATCAAAGCAGTAGATTCATCTTCAAATACATCAGCTGCTTCAAATGAAGTAACTGCAACCCCAAATGCAACCCCAATCCTCTACGTCGCTCAAAGTGGCACAGATTCGAGTACTTGCGGTACTCATAGCAACACGTGTAAAACTATTGGTCAGGCAGTCTCAAATGCATCAAGCGGTGACACCATCAACGTTGGATCATCAACTGCAACTAGCCCCTTCCAAGAGACAGTGATTGTCAACAAAGACCTAACAATCACTGGCCAAGGTGCATCATCTACCTTCGTTGGTGGAACTTCAACATCGAACATGGTCTCTGGATCAGTCTTTACAGTAAGCTCAGGAATCACAGCCACCATCACAGCAATGACGATTCAGTACGGCAACACAGCCGGCTTAGGCGGCGGCATCTTCAACTCCGGGACCCTCACCGCCACCAACGACACCATCTCGAACAACACAGCCATCTACGGCGGCGGCGGCGGCATCAACAACTCCGGCACCCTCACCGCCACCAACGACACCATCTCAGGCAACACAGCCGGCAACGGCGCCGGCGGCGGTATCTTCAACAACAGCAACCTGACCGCCACCAACGACACCATATCAGGCAACAAAGCCACCAACGGCGACGGCGGCGGCATCTTCAACAACAGCAACCTCACCGCCACCAACGACACCATCTCGAACAACACAGCCATCTACGGCGGCGGCGGCGGCATCAACAACTCCGGCACCCTCACCGCCACCAACGACACCATCTCAGGCAACACAGCCGGCAACGGCGCCGGCGGCGGTATCTTCAACAACAGCAACCTGACCGCCACCAACGACACCATATCAGGCAACAAAGCCACCAACGGCGACGGCGGCGGCATCTTCAACAACAGCAACCTCACCGCCACCCTCACCGCCACCAACGACACCATCTCAGGCAACTCATCCGGCGACTTCGGCGGCGGCATCTACAACTCCGGCACCCTCACCGCCACCAACGACACCATCTCCGGCAACACAGCCATCTCCGGCAACGGCGGCGGCATCTACAACTCCGGCACCCTCACCGCCACCAACGACACCATCTCCGGCAACGCAGCCCCCAACGGCGGTGGTATCTTCAACATCTCCGGCACCCTCACCGCCACCAACGACACCATATCAGGCAACAAAGCCACCAACGGCGACGGCGGCGGCATCTTCAACAACAGCAACCTCACCGCCACCCTCACCGCCACCAACGACACCATCTCAGGCAACACAGCCACCAGCGGCGGTGGTATCTTCAACAGCAGCAACCTGACCGCCACCAACGACACCATCTCAGGCAACACAGCCGGCCAAGGCGCCGGCATCTTCAACAACCGCGGTACTCTAACCGCCACCAACGACACCATCTCCGGCAACACAGCCATCTACGGCAACGGCGGCGGCATCTACAACGGCGGCGGTACCCTTACCCTCGCAGCCTCTATAATCGCCGATCAAAACTCCGGTGGTAACTGTACTGTGAATGGTGGCACCATCACCGATGCCGGCTACAACCTAGATAGTGATGGAACGTGTGGCCTAACTTCATCAAAACATTCACTTAGTAGTACCACAATCACCCTCCCAACTCTTATCACCGTTGGTAGCACCCAAGTAATCCCAATAGCACCACTATCTCCAGCCTTTGATGTGATCCCATCGACCTCCCTCCTCTGTACAGGTGGTAATAGCGTTGTCCTTGTCACGGGTCAACCTGGAATCAACATCCCATCTACAGATCAAGTAGGTAACCCTCGTATTGTCACAGATGGAACGACATCTGCTTCATACTGTTCAATTGGCTCCTATCAAGATCAAACCCTTGCGCTATTTCAGCCACAAAACCTTACAGCTATCCCAACGGGAAACAAGATAGATCTCTCTTGGTCACCATCTACAAATGCACTTGGCAAAAGCCCCGATAGCTACTCGGTTTATGTAGGTTCTACTTCAGGCAATGAATTAAAATTCGCAATTAAGTGTGCAGATTCAAGAACTACATCTTGTACTTTTACGCCAAGTACCCTAGGTGCAACCTACTACTTCTATGTAGTTGCAAATAGCGCTACCTATGGGAATTCCGTACCATCTAGTGAGGTGAGTACGATTGCCAACAACTATCCGAGTCAACCACTAATTCCAAATGCGACCGCTAATGGAACGTCATCGATCACGATTTCGTGGGAAGCTCCATCTAGTGATGGCGGAACAGCAATTACTAGCTACCAAGTCTTTGAAGGAACAGCACCTGCTAAAGAGTCAACATCTCCAGTTTGTACAACTACTACAACGACAACCTGTACCGTAACAGGACTCAACCCATCTGCGACTTACTACTTCGACGTAGTAGCTAAAAACGGAACTGGTAACTCAAAAGCCTCAAATGAGGTTTCAACAACCACGGCAACACCTATCCAAAGCCCATCTGTACTAGCAAACCCCGGATACTACATAGCTGCAAATGACGGTGGAGTATTTACCTATGGAAGTGCAAACTTCTATGGCTCTCTAGCTAATACACATCTCAACAAGCCAATAGTAGGAATCACCTCAACCCCAGATGGCAAAGGCTACTGGCTAGTTGCATCAGATGGAGGAGTCTTCTCATTTGGTGGTGCTACCTTCTACGGTTCAACTGGCAACATGACCCTCAACAAACCAATAGTAGGGATCACCTCAACCCCAGATGGAAAGGGCTACTGGCTAGTCGCATCTGATGGAGGAGTCTTCTCCTTCGGAGACGCTACCTTCTACGGTTCAACCGGCAACATGACTCTAAACAAACCAATAGTAGGAATCACAGCAACTCCAGATGGCAAAGGCTACTGGCTAGTTGCATCAGATGGAGGAGTCTTCTCATTTGGTGACGCTATCTTCTACGGTTCAACTGGCAACATGACCCTCAACAAACCAATAGTAGGGATCACCTCAACCCCAGATGGAAAGGGCTACTGGCTAGTCGCATCAGATGGAGGAGTCTTCTCCTTCGGTGACGCTATCTTCTACGGTTCAACCGGCAACATGACCCTCAACAAACCAATAGTAGGGATCACCTCAACCCCAGATGGAAAAGGCTACTGGCTAGTTGCATCAGATGGTGGAGTCTTCTCCTTCGGTGATGCTACCTTCTTAGGTTCAGTAGCGAATCTCAACCTCAACCAGCCAGCAGACTCCATACGAAGTGTTGCACTGGCTGGGTAGGTGTATTAGCAGAAGAACTGCGCTGGGTAACTATAGATAAGGTTCTTTTGCAGTCGATAGAGTGTTTTACTGACCTCTAGCACATGGTGAGCATTGTTTATCGCTGGTGGATTTCGTGGTGATTTTCGATGAAGCTAGATACTAGTTTTTTGTAGTTGGGTTCATAAAGGGTTGATTGTCTGTCGAATATTTAGCTACTTTTGGTTCGGCCATCGGTCTGTTTAACTGCATTTTGTTTCCCGTTCCGACCTTCGTCTGATCGAAGTTACCTATAGGGTTGAGTTTCAGAGGTACTCCGACCGTAGACAGTTATACCTGAAGTAGGCCACTATCGGCTTTTTACCGTAGGGTTCTACGCCAATTCCAACTCCAAATCCGACTACTGATGATTCTGTGAGTGGGATCTCGGTTACTCGCGAGTGACTGAATCTTTCAATCAAACCAGAGGTCGTTTTGAAAACACCACCTTGTGCGCCGACCTCTTTTGCGACCTTAATGAAATCGCCTTCATTAACCATGGAGTCCTTCATGGCCATCTTTGATTGAGGTGGCACGATCAATTGCTTCATCATTCGTAACTCGAGGGTTGCCTCGTTCGAATTGAACCCTCGATTCAACAGAGAAGCCGTTATTAGTGGCTGGACAAAACTCTATTCCACAGAGATCGATGGGACGATACGATCGAGCCACCTTGGCATGTACCATGCCCTCTTTCCTAGAAGTGTCATTACTGCTGGTACTAAGGTGAGGCGGATAATCGTAGCGTCTATCAATACGCTAACGCCAAGGCCAAGGCCGAGCATTTTGATGACAGGCGCTGTTGATCCAATAAAGGCAAAGAAAACAGATATCATGATCGCGGCGGCAGACGAAATAACCCTAGCGGTAGCCGAGAGGCCACTTGCGACGGCGTCGTCTGCATCCATACCCGAGAGATAGGCTTCCTTTACCCGTGAGATCAGGAATACTTCGTAGTCCATCGAAAGTCCAAATGTAATAGCTAACATCATCATGGGTACTTAGCTTGCAAAGGCGGTGACAAAGCAAACCTTCTCGTCAGATACTGCCACGCCAAAGAGAGGGACTTAGAGTTGTGTTTTGGTGTCGCTTTGCCCCGTGTTAGATGGTTGGAGATTCTCGTAGATTCAGTGGCCTTCGAAAGAGACACCTCTGAATCGAGAAGTCTTGACGATGCGTTGAATTGCCTTATCGATCTGGAAGTCAGAATGCTATTTGGCGAAGTTGCCCCGACCATTGTCACGTGCAGATCAATGTCTCTAAAAGCCAATATTGCAATGCTTCGAGATAATAGGGTTTTAGTTCTTCATTGATTGAGCAATAAGAAGCCACTTTATTGAAGATCGTCTTGCCTCGCCGAAATAACAGAGGCTGCAGATTCGCATGGATCGCTCAAGCAGATTGAAGCCACCGGTACGCCACCGCGGTACTCCAACAAGGGCGAAGGAAGAGAAGCGAAAGAGACGGCAATGAATTGCCAGTCTCTTTGAGATTCCGCGAATAATACGTGACGCTAGATGCACCAATCCAAAGAAGCGTCACCTCTAGTAATCCATTAGTTAATGATAGGCGAAGGCGGACCATGTCCGAGTACTCAAGTGTGGCGCCAAGCTACGCGATTGTCTTCATATGTCACGAAAACCACGGATAGATAATCAAGGGAGAGCGTTTCGACAAGGTTATCAGCTACGTTGCGGCGAAGAAGTCCTCTGGGGTCGATAGATAACCCCGTTGCCTTTTAAGAAGATCCTGAGTGCTGTGTGATCGAAACTACCCATAGCGAAGTCGCTGTCAATGAGAAACCGATTGACGCTTGCAAAAGTGGCAAGACCCATTTGGGGCGCCATAGGGCGTCTTGGACTGAGTGAGAGCGCTCTCTACCATCTTGCTTTCAAGGCAAACAGAGACATATCACCTCATCTCGATCCGTGGCCTGTGGCCGATCGCCTGCTGTTTGCAACCGAGTTAACCGCGCGACGAAGGGACGACACGAGAAGGTGGTTCGCGCTCAAAGAGGAAACTTTCAATCCATATGCGCAATGCCATCGTTCTAACCTAAGTATCGGACGCCACCTATCACCTAAAAGTCTCTTCTCTTGCCGATCCTGTGCAAAAAGTGATCTATCGGATCCCCGCAGTACGGAACTCCTTTCGCGGCCGAATGACTAATGCCGTCCATTTGGAAGTATCCGATAGACAAATTTCACCTCTATGAACTGGGGGTACATAGTCGAATATCGAAAGTTTGCTTGGGAGGTCCACTTACTTGAAGATTAGTTCGGTTGCGGTATTTCAGATGAAATAGTTTGTCTCTTCCTAAACGGACGATCCGCAACTAAGTAGAGAACTCCGAAAGCAAACGTTATCAGTGAAATTGCATCGCCGATCAGTGACAGGTGCTTAGGTTTGAACGTTATATAGGAGATACCGGCGTGAACGTAGAGGTAGATCTGGCCACTTGCCGAGGGTAGCACTTCATTGTTTTGATACGTCCAACCCCTTATCCAAGGCAACGGCACTTCAACATATCCGTTGGACGAAGACGATACTGAGATTGAACCGTATGGGTCGATCCGCACCTTTGCCCGACCAACGACTTGTGGATTGGTTGGTGATTTTGGTGGGGTAATTGGACCAGATTCAAACCTCGATGTCACAGTCACAGTATTGGCAAGGCGTTGGGTCTGCTCCATGGAGATGAGTGAGCCCCACGAACTAACAGTGACGGGCTCTTTGACTACGGGGCGGCTCGTTTGAAAGTCAAGGTTCTTGTAGATCTCTATCGTGGGGCCATCAAAGACTAGTTTCATATCGGATTGGTGATTGAGCCAGGAGTAGTTCTTGAAGTCAGCCGTCTTGAATAAAATCACAAATTGGATTCCAAGCGAATTTAGGGTTTCACCGAAGTTGGCGAAGTAGTTGCTTTTGGTAATTAGGTAGTTGAGGTAGGCGTAGTAGTAGGTGGTGTTAGTAGTAAGAAGGCCGGGTAACTCGGCGTCTTGGCTCGAGATTGTATTTGGCCCAAAGTAGTTGGCGCACGGATTTGCTATCACACGCCCACCGCTGAATTTGAATTCTTCGTATAGGTGCCATGGTAGGCACAACGAATAGCCGCTTCCCTTTGAAACAATGTTGTAAGCGGACGACCAATCGGAAGGAAAGTTGGAAGATGCAATCTGTCCATTTAGGGCGAATGGTTCAACTGGTTCATATGCAAAGGGGAGTGCGACGGCAATAATTGCGATTGCTACTTTGAAACGGTGTTTACCTTCGTATCGCAGGAGCAGTGTATCGACTCCGATACCGAAGAAGTAGGCCAAAGTTACCGCCCATATGACATCGAACTTTTGCGCTTCGCGCATTGCTCCAAACGTTGGAACATAGCGAAAGAGCGTGTCGAAGAGCGGCTTTGAAGGACCTTGTGACCCGAGAGCCAGCACGATAGCAAAGAGCGATGATAGTAGGAGGATTTTTTCGAAACGGTAGTTTGGCACATTTACATGGTTTGGCCTGCCATCATCGATCGACTTTCTCTTCGCAAATATTACAGAGATGCCTAACGCCGCGATGGATAAGATGCAGACGAGAATAAGCGGCCAGCCAACGATGATATCTCGGGCGAGTTTTGGGCCGCGCCGCCAAAAACCATAGAGTCCTATTAGGTTGCCTAATGCGCCATACCAGGTCGAACCGGAAGTTCTATACGCCGATAGATTTGCGGATGTGACGACGCCGTTTGCACCACTTATAAGGACGGTAATCAACTGATAGACCATCGAGGCGGCTACAAAAACCCCAGCCTTTAAAGTGCCAACGATGACTTCGCCTCTTTTGATGCTCGCAATCATGAAGACGAGTACGACTATGCCAACGATCCAAAAGTAGTGAGGACTTGCAAGAATCATAATTGACCATACGACTCCGAACCTCAGCCACCCCCTTTTGTCGGTGATTGACTTCAAATAGACAAACGATAGCGGCAGAAGTGAATATCCAACAAGAAGCGAGAGTTGCCCTACGTAAAGGCGATCAAAGACAAACGGGTTATAGAGGAATAGGGTTGTGGCAGCTATCTTCGCTGAAGGCGAGCGAGTGCTGATGAGTTTAAAAATTCCTAAGGATCCGCAGATGAAAGTGGTTAAGAGGACCAGATCCGTCGTGTAGCCTCCAGCGAAGATTTGAACTACCTTTATGAGCGTGGAAAACACCGCACCGCTGGAAATGCCCGTTGTATTCAGGCCAAGGAGTGTCGGGTCTAGTAATGGCTGTCTTTTTGGAAGTACCCAATCGAGCAAGAATAGGTTCGAATGCAACCAGAGGGGTGCATCGAAGAGGATAAAAAGCAAAAGAGCAGTTATGAGTGCGATGCCCTTGTCGCCGCTTCCTTCGAGTACATAATCGGAAAACCGTCTTTTTTCCCTGTCAATTTGGTTCATGTCTTGTAAATCGGGAGTCATTTGTGCCCAATGCTAATTGTCGAGGGGCGTCCTATCCATCCACGTGTAGTGAAATGGCGTATTTGGGTGGGTTTGATTTCGAATCGGTCAATATCGAAGGACCTCTTTTAGGTTTCTATTTCATTTCAAAGTTAGTTGCTAATGAGAACTTACTTTAGGCCGTTGAAAGGTTCTTCGAATGTCAACATTTCCTTTAGTCATGATCAATATTTCGTGTATTCAGACGATTTTCAAGTATGGAAGTATCAAGAAGTGCTCGACGTCTGATTCATCACTTTGGTAGATGGTTGTAACAAAAGATAAGGAAAGGCTTTGCTAAATCTTTGAAGGAATTCAGTCGATAATAGGTAGGTGCCTTCAGTGGCGTCGTAAATAATTGCCTTAAGCCGTTTATCCACGTCAGGAGCGATAGTGTTTTTGGAAAAATAAGTTAGTTCCACTCTCAAAGGCCACCAGCTGGAGTAAATGGGGAATTCTAGAGGTCCGTCTTGACATCGCGGGCGGAAGGTGTGGATTGTGTGATCAGATTTTCGGAACCCGCATCAGCTGTTTCAGTTGCCCAAGAGGCTTCAAGCTACCTAAAAGGTAGACGACTGTAGATAGCGGTTAATTGTTTAAGGTAAAGCCTTTGTTGGTGGGCCCCGCCCATTGTTCGATCCAACGTAAAGGAGCGATCATAAGTTTTATTATGTAATCATATTGATGTGTAATGTTTACTTTTTTAAAATATATTTGCTGACTAATTAGGACGTTGCAAAGGCGTTTTGTCGCTAGTATAAGGTCAGTCTTTGGTTTCTTGGGAAAATTTGTCCCTCGGACGTTTGTTAATGGGAGGACCGTTTGTTCAATAGTATGATCAAGTTGCTAAAGCGAAACGTGGCGCTATCGATTGCTGGAGGAGCATTAGTTATTGGTAGCGGTGCTTCGCTGATATTCACAGGGGCATTTTCCGCTACGCCTACCTTCTTTGGATACGGCTCGCCATATGGTTATGGAACGACGGCAACGCCACCTGCTCCAACGCAAAGTACGGTTTCATATCGTTTGTTTGGCTCTGACGGAGGCGTATTTACCTTTGGTAACGCTGGTTTTTATGGCTCAATGGGCGGCAAAATGCTCAATAAGCCGGTTGTAGGTGGGGCTGATACACTCTCGACCACGACCAATTCTGCTGGTAATGGATATTGGCTCGCGGCTTCTGACGGTGGCGTATTTACCTTTGGTAACGCTGGTTTTTATGGCTCAATGGGCGGTCAAATGCTCAATAAGCCAATCGTAGGATTTGCACCTACTCAAGACGGCAAGGGTTACTGGCTCGTAGCTTCCGACGGTGGCGTATTTTCCTTTGGTGACGCAGCATTTCACGGTTCATTGGGCGGCGTTTCGCTCAATAAGCCGATCGTTGGAATGGTAAGCGATCCAGCCACAGGCGGTTATTGGCTCGTAGCTTCCGACGGTGGTGTCTTCTCCTTTGATGCACCATTCATGGGCTCAATGGGCGGCACGAAGCTCAATAATCCAGTCGTAGGCATTGCAGCTACCCCAGATGGCAAGGGCTACTGGCTCGTAGCTTCCGACGGTGGTGTATTTACCTTTGGTGATGCCGGCTACTTCGGTTCAATGGGTGGTAAGACTTTGAATGCACCCGTAAAAGGGATTTTGCCAACTTCAGACGGAATGGGCTACTGGCTCGTCGGATCTGATGGCGGCATCTTCTCCTTTGGTGATGCACCTTATGCAGGTTCCGAAGGCGGAACCAAGCTTAACTCTCCAGTTGTCGGTATAGCTGACTAGCTTTTCGGTTTGCTTGGCATACGTTTCCGCAGGAGGCGTATGCCAAGCCAGCTAATTTCAGCGATGCTGAATCACAACTTAATTCTTACCTGAGACGGTTCACAAAAGGACCCTCAGATCTTTGTTCCCAAAGTGGAGTGGATGTATTGGTTATCCTAAACCGATTACGTACCGTAGACAAGGGTGCTTTGGCATTCTTTGCGGCCTCAGGCGCCGTGGGTCTTTCAAATTTTATCTTTCACGCTGTTATAAGCAGATCTATCGGTCCATCTAATTACAGCATCTTAGGTGCCTTACTAAATGTGACCTTAGTTTTGAGTGTCCCAATTGGTGCTCTGCAAGTCGCAGTGACCTCAAGAGTGTCAAAGGCTGTGCGCGCTGGAGAAGACTTCAACCCGAATCCTCTTCTTCTGAAGTCAATTGCACTTGGAATTGTTTCGGTCTTAGTCTTAGCGCTAGGAGCGCCAATCTTTAATAGGTACCTCCAAATTGGAACGTTGTTTCCGATGCTCTTGACACTCTCCTCGTTGGCTCCGAGTGTTCTAGGTGCCACTTTACAAGGTGTCATGATTGGGCAAAATCGGTTTGGATGGGTAGCAGCCGCTAATTTTCTCGGCACGATTATCGGTCGACTCTTTTTTGGGGTTCTGCTCGTACACTTTGGCTTTGGCTTAGATGGCGCCTTGTTCTCGAGTGTGCTTGGCCAAACCTTGCTGACGTTAATTTTGCTCGTACCAGTTCTCTCTGTTTCGATGAGAAAAAAGAGTGGCGTTAAGTTGAGGGTTTCGGTCGTCGATGCACTTCTTTCAATTGGAGCACTAGCTGGTTATTGGGCTATGGCAAGCGTTGACTCTTTTCTTGCGAGGCATTACCTTGGTAGCCACACAGCGGGAATCTATGCCGCTTCGTCAACTGCGAGTCGAATTGCCCTCTTTGCGCCAGGTGCAATCGCCATGGTGGCCCTACCTCGAATAACGGGGGGAAGCGGAGATACTCATGATGCACGTAGGGCGATTAGATGGGCGCTCGTAGGTGTCAGTTTGGTGGGATTCGCAACCGCCTTGGTCATCTTCATGCTTCCGTCGTTGGTTCTGGGTGTTTTGTTTGGTCACCAATTTCTTGTAGGTACGACCGCACTACGCCTACTGGCGTTTGAGGCAGCCATCTTAGGTGTAATTGGCTTGTTGAGTTATACGTTTATAGCTCGACGTTCACTCCTTGCCTTGCTTCCCTGGGCGGCGATTCCTCTAAATGTTTTGTTGCAGTTCTTTGTGAAGCCCACAATGACTTCCCTGGCGCTTGGGGTTTTTATTGTATCCCTTGTTGTTCTTGGCGCGATGTTCGTACCTTTGATCCACGCAATGTTGTCGTCCCCTTTGAAGGTGGATCCTGATACGCAGGAATTTCCTGCCCCATTGAGCAATTCGTCGGAGATCGACCTATCCATTGTGGTTCCTTTTTACAATCCAGGAAACGCACTCGTTACTCACGTTTCGGAGCTCGTCAATGTTCTCGTAGGTGCGGAAGTATCGTTTGAGATCATCGCGGTGTCTGATGGTTCTACAGATGGTTCTTGTAGAGCGCTCTCTGATCTCGCATTGGATAATGTCCGGATTGTTGAATTTGTAAAGAACTGTGGCAAGGGCGATGCGTTGCGTGCTGGCCTGTCGAGAGGTGTCGGAAAATACCTAGGGTTTATTGATGCAGATGGCGATATACCAGCCGAATTGGTATTAAATTTCGTCGAAGTAATGCGAAGCTCAGATGTAGATTTTGTAGTCGGCAATAAAAGACATACGGATTCACAGGTTGTTTATCCCCCAATAAGGCGAATCTATTCGTGGGGATATCAACAGCTAGTTAGAGCTCTTTTCCAGATATCGGTTCCTGACACTCAGACTGGCATCAAGTTTGCGCGGCGTGAGGTTGTTGAAGCGGTGCTCCCCCTCATGGTAGAGAAGCGTTTTTCATTCGACCTAGAGATGTTCGTCGTTGCGAAAACACTGGGATTCGTCAATGTGGCTGATATGCCTGTCGTCATTAGGGATCGTATATCGTCGACCGTTTCTTTGAGTGCGGTCAAAGGAATGCTACTCGACACGCTGGGCATTTTCTATCGACTTCATTTCGTCCGCTACTACGACCAAGTGGAACGTGGATTAATTTATCGAGAATCATCAAATTCTCAACTGATCATGCCTTCGGAGGCTTAATTCGTGCGGGTTCTTATTTTCAATTGGAAAGACTTATCAAATCCTCGAAGTGGTGGCGCGGAGGTTTATACCGACCGCGTTGCGACTGAGTGGGTCAAGATGGGCCATGATGTAACTCTATTTTGTGCGGCTGTTGAAGATCTGCTAGAGCATGATCTTGCTGCTGGCGGATACAACATTGTGCGTCGGGGAACTAAGCACAGTGTGTATCGAGAGGCACGACGCTTTTGGTTGAATGAGGGTATCGGTAACTTTGATCTGGTGATCGACGAAGTAAATACACGTCCATTCATGACGCCAAAATTTGTAAAGAATGTGCCAATTATGGCTTTGATACACCAAGTTTGTAAGGAAGTGTGGGGTTATGAGTACCCATTCCCCATTTCCTCCGTGGGTCGATATATTTTAGAGCCAAAATGGTTGTCGAGCTATAGAGATGTTTTGACGATAACGGTTTCGGAATCTTCCAAGGAATCACTTGAAGAGTATGGGCTTCGAAATGTTGTTGTGGTGCCAGAAGGCTCGGACTTGTTGCGGGTGAGTCCCAAGCTCTTTGAGAAAGAAGAAGTCCCAACGTTGATCTATGTTGGGCGTTTGTCCAAAAATAAAAGGCCGGATCATGCTATTGCGGCTTTTGAGAGGGTTAAGAGGGATATTCCTTCCGCGAAGATGTGGGTTGTTGGAACGGGGCCGATGGAGAGCCGACTTCGTCGACGGGCTTCCGAGGATGTTGTATTTCATGGTCGCGTTAGCGAGGAGGAGAAGTTCGAACTTATGGGTCGGGCACACGCACTTTTAGTAACGTCAGTGAGGGAAGGCTGGGGGCTCGTGGTAACAGAGGCGGCATCCGTCGGAACTGTTTCTATCGGCTACGATGTGGCGGGCTTGAGGGATTCTATTGCTGCTTCTGGTGGTCTTCAAATTGAACCGAAGACGACAGATCTAGCAATGAAAATTGGGCATTATTTCGACGAAAATTGCGCCCAGAATGTCTTCGTCGATGGTGTTGTCGAATGGTCAAAGGTGGCTGAAATGATTTTAGCCAATAGTGAGGGTGCTCTAGTTGAGTTGCAGCAGAAACCTGAAGCGGACAGTTTCTCACCGTTGGATTAGCGACGGAGCCTTCCAATAAATTAGTTCCTTCACACATTCTAAGCTGCCTGGAAATGCTTGACTGGATTGGCCCCACTCACCACTTGATTATAACAAATTGGAACTACTCACCAAACGCGACACGGCACTCCGCTTAACAATGCAGATTTCAACATAGCTGAATTCCTAGGCCCAATTGGTAGTAATTTCACCAATTTTGAATAAAGTTCGGAGTAGTTGCAAGATCTAGCGACTTTGGGGTAATTTTTGGACGATTGTGAACTCTTTAACCCTTTGATTACTTCATAGTACGGCCAATTTGTTCAAGGACGGCTATTGAAATTTGCATAAGCGCGCAGCGCTTACACACAATTCAACAATCGTCGACTATCAGGACCAGTATTTTGCTACTGCTACTTTTCCTGAAATACAAAATTCGTAAGCAAGGCCCTGCTAAGCCCCGTTCTGCGAAGGAGTAAGGTATATTGATGATCTGATGAACGAAGGTCGGTTGCAACAATCTCTTTGGATCTTTGATAAATCAGTAGGACTAGGAGACCAGGTGGTTGAAAAAGTTACGATCGTTGTCCCTACTCGTAATTCTGAGCGGACTTTGCGAGCTTGTCTGGAGTCCATTCGCCATCAAAGTAACCCTTGTACGCTGGTGGTAGTGGATAATTTTTCGTTAGACTCGAGTCGGCATATTGCATTGGAGCTTGCAGATGTCGTCATCGATAGCGGACCAGAACGTTCTGCTCAACGAAATATTGGAGCATCTGCTGCACCTGCGGAGATTTTGGGTTTTATTGACTCGGATATGATTTGTCCCTCAGATCTCGTTGAGAAAGTGCTGATCGAAGTCGGCAAAGGTGCGGTAAGCGTGACCGTACCGGAACGAACCATCGGCCAGGGCTATTGGACGGAGGTCAGGGAGTACGAACGTAGCTTCTATTTGGGGAACGATGCCATCGAAGCACCAAGATTTTATCGAAAGGATGTCTTTGACTTAGTAGGGGGATTTGATGAATCGTTGACAGGCCCGGAGGATTGGGACCTTGGTCTTAGATCGTACTCCGAGGGACCACGCTCGAGAGTGGAAACTGTAATTCTTCATGACGAAGGGCGAGTTCGATATTTCGATGCCTGTAAGAAAAAGGCGTACTATGGGGTCGGCCTGTTGCGTTATGCGTCCAAGCATGGTGCTTCTGGCATAGTCACGGCTTCGCGGCGACCGTGGTTGAAGGAGCCAAGTACCTACACTTCTCTTCTAGGGTTGGGACTACTTGCGCTAAAGATCGGTGAAGCATTTGCCGTCTTGGTGGCGATTTCGATACATCAATTCAGGAAGCTATCGGTGTCACTTCAGGTCGTTAAGAGGCGCCTTGCTAGGGGCAATGGTTGAGTACGACCCAGACTTCAATAGATATTAGTCCGGAATCTCCTAGGGCTAGGTTGGTTGAAAATAAGGATTATTTTCGACGGATTATCGGAGCTGTTGGCCTTGTTGCGATCGTGATTTCTGAGCAACTCCGATCCGGACCGATACAGTATGCGCTTTCGGATTTGGGGTTCTTTGCTCTGCTGGTTTCGGCCGTTCTCTTGGTGGCTCGAAGAACAAATCTTGATAAAGTTCCAACCTCAGAGATTTCGCTACCTCAGAGTCAAGCTCGAGCGCTCCCCTGGCGCTGGACTTTTGTGGGACTGGCTGGTTTTGGTCTGATAATAAGCCAAGCCTGGTTTCGTGCGGGAACTGTGATTGCAGGAGGGGATATATCGCCGCCAATCGGTACGGCTTGGATTGGGCGTATTTTTGATACTTACGGCTGGTCAGGAAGTAACCTCGGCGGACCAGTTTCCAATCAAAACCAGCTTCCCTACGCTGCACTCTTTAAGATTGTGCACCTAGCTGGCGGTTCAGGGGCGTTGGCTCAGCGAATAGGACTCTCACTTCTTGTTGCAGGAATTATGGTAGCTGCTTCGGGCCTTGCCCGGAGCCTAGGGATGTCACCGTTGGCCGGAGTGGTTGTTGCGATTTTTTACTTCTTCAACCCGCTGACGCTGACTCTGGTTGGGATTAATGTCGTATTTCTTGTTGCGATGGTCTTGACTGCAGGGCTTCCCGCCATTGTAATTGCCTACGGACGAGGATCATTTAGGCGATGGCAACTCATCTTGGCTTTTCTTATTGCTTCTCCGCTGATTGGATTTACTTACGCCAATCCACCGTTGGTTGGTATGTTGGGACTTACTCTTATGGCGACGCCGCTTTTGGTCTGGGTACGCTTCGGCCGCTCAGCTGCGGCGAAAGCTTTATTTGGTCTTCTTGTTGCGGGATTTTTTGCTGGAGCGGCGTCGTCGTACTGGCTAATCCCTGCTTTATTATCGACTTCGTCGATTAATGTAGGAGGTCTTTCGGGGCTGTCGGCATGGGCTTTTACTGAGTCTCGTTCGACTCTGGCAAATGCGTTCTGGCTCAATACTTCATGGGCGTGGAGTTACAGCGCGTACTTTCCGTACTCCCATCTGTTTAGGAATGTCCCGCTATCGCTCCTTCGGTCATTGATCCCTTGCTTGGCATTTTTGCAGCTCGCTTTGCGCCGTAAAGTTGGAGACCGGTTAGGTGTTTTGCAGTTGACTCGATTGGGAGGCTTACTCGCGATTTCCGTGCTTGGCCTTATTTTTCTTAGCAATGGTACTCGGCCGCCTGGCTCTATACTCTTTGACCCTCTTTACCATCTTCCATACGGATGGCTTCTTCGGGAGCCTGGCAGGTTCTTGCTCGTCGCAGCACTGGGATATGCGCTTTTGATTGGCATTCTCATAGATCGAACTTATGCTCCTGTACGTGCACTGCCTGTTCATTGGAGTACGGTTGGGAGACGTTATTTCCAAGTATCTGTCGTACCTTGGTTTGCTATTGGAGCAGTGATAGTCGCATTATTGTCGGCTTTCCCCCTGTGGACAGGTTCTGTTGTGCCTGGTCCTAGGCAGGGTTTCCCATCGACACATGTCGCTGTCCCTAAATATTGGGAAACGGCTGCTTCCTATTTGAATTCAAAGGCAGCACCCAGAGGCTCCCTCCTAGTTCTTCCTCCGGACGATTTCTATCAAATGCCTTATACGTGGTATTATGGAAATGATGGGTTTATTGTGAATCTTTTAGATAGGCACGTCATTGTTCCGAGCGGGCAAGGGTACTTCAGCGTTTCAAACGAACTTCTGAGCGCGGTGAAGGTCGAGAATTCTGCTCTCTTGGCTCATAATTGGTCTGAAGCGGCTCGTATCCTCTTGGCCGTTGGTACTCCGAACGTTCTCGTAAGAGGTGACATAGAAAGTCATTTTTCCGGTCGGAATATTTCTTCTCCAGGAGCACTCAACTCAGCTTTGGCAAACGATCCTGCAATGCACCTGATTCGTCGTTTTGGGCAGCTTTCAATTTATGGGTTGAGCAATTCATTCGACCAGCCTGCGACTGGGTTCGCTACAATTTCATCTGCGTCCCCTGATCTTGCGTTATTAGCTTTGTTGCCAAGACACATTGCTTTAGTGAATTCGTCGCCACTCGTTGGACATGACGTAATCGTGAAGTTCCCTCCGCTTTCTTCGGACGTCGTAACATCGTCGGACTTGGTCGGAAGGATCGTACTCCCTAGCCCAACTGAGTGGACGTTTAAGCCCCTCTTGGTAGGAACTCTGCCCCGTGCTGCTTCTCCTAACGTGAACATATCGGCGCTGAATCACGGTCAACGAACTGCTACAGTTTCGTATCCGCTTGGAGAATCTCTGATCTCCAACGGGGACTTTAGAAGTGGAGAATGGGGAAAGGTGGGAAATTGTGACAATTTCCTGCCAGTTCGCTCAGCTCAACAACTAGGTGCACACGTAGTAAGGAATCAAACACCCAATGGATTGCCCGCCCTCACCCTTTATGCTTCCATTGACGCAGCTTGTGAATCTACATTACTTAATTGGCACGGCGGCAATATTTTCCTTCGGTATACGGCCCGATCGCTTTCGGGAAGTCTTCCACGTATTTGCCTCTGGGAGGAGCCGATCGGACGGTGTGCCTCTGTTCAAGCTATCTCGTCATCCGTAGTGTCGCCGGGAGCTACCTGGCGCTCGAATACGTCGATTGTGACACCCGACTCCGGTGCTCAATCCATTTCTCTTTTCGTCTATGCCGATGCACCTACGATCGGTACGCAAACGGTTACTCAATATGCAAACTTCATAGCGCGCTCAGTCGGTGAGGTTCCGTCTGTATATGCAATAGGACTTCCTAGGCGGCCTTCTAATTCTCTCCACCTGGTGATTGGAAACGAAGGGTATGCTTCGTCATTTCCGTCTCCTCTGGGCACAACACACGTTATAGTGGATGGACTACGGAATGGATGGTTGACAACCGATAACGTGCGAGTGATAGCCTCCATCGTTTCTCGTATTCCAGCGCGGGCTGAACTCAAGGACTCTATTCTGCTGACGGTCGTGATGTTATTCCCTGCCGCAGCGCTTTTGTGGGGAGAACGTAGGCGAAAGATTCGGAACGGGGTACCACCAGGCGCATAGGTGGTGTTGGTGTCTTCTGAGTTGAGCCTTTGTCGTAACTGTCAGCTGTGAATCTGTAGGAAACGGGATGAATTCACCTTCCTTATAATCGCGTTTGCGAGCATATCATGCTGAATGGCGATGACTATTATGTTGATTGGAAATGCTTTTCATACTTATCAAGTTTCGTAAGCAAGAGCCATTTTGGAATCAGATTCGCGGAGTAGCGGATGTGGAGACGCAAACACACATGTATTGAGAAGTCGCTCTACCAAGGACATTTCAAAGTGCCTTCGGTTGAATCGGTATGCGAATTCCTCGAGGTAAAGTTGCTTATGTTCCTCACGTCCGTGGTATGTTCCGTCGATAAATTTCTTGCAGTTCCCTATCAGGATGTTGAGCCATTTGAATGTTACATGTGCTTGTTCGTCTTTGGATAGAGTGATCGAATGCGCTAGTCCAAGGTCTCGAGCACATACCCCGTAACTTGGGTTACCATCACTTATCAGCTTGGTATCGGAATCTAAACGTCTCACAAAAACATCTTTGAATGATTTAGCAGTGGTATCTTTGATTACTTCCATGAAGCAATGAGTAGGAGCACCATTGCTAATCGACACTCCAATTAGGACATTGGTTTGTTTTGTTCCCTTTCCTCTTCTGCCTTCGCCATGGCTCTCACCACCTAAAAAGAACTCATCTACCTGGACGTTTCCTCCAAGTTTATATAAACCATTTCGGTCAGCCATTGCTTTTCGTAGCTTATTTAGCATCAACCAGCCAGTCGAATAAGATACTTGAACGAATTTAGCAATGGTAGTAGCCGAAAGACCACGCTTGTCGTTGGACAATAGATAGATAGCGGAGAACCACTTGGATAAAGAGATATGGCTTCGATGGAAGATGGTTCCGGAGGTAACGCTAGTTTGACGGTGACAAGATTTACATTGAAAAAGTGGAGCTCGAGATGCTGCATTTCTTCGATGGTTTGGCCTGATTAAGGTAAACTGGTCAGAGTCACACTTTGGGCATCTAAATCCCTCTTTCCACCGCAATTTGATCAAATGATCTTCACATGCTTCCTCTGAAGCGAAGCGTACCATAAAGCCTGAGATATCCACCATGCCTCCTTAATCGAACATCTGTTCTACTAAAGATTAGCTCCAATCTGGTCTCGGTGGAGGCGAAACTTACGAAACTTGATAAGTATGATGCTTTTTGCTGTTAGAGTTTTCACCATGTTCGGACTTGAAAGTGGTAAAGACATGAACATTACGCCTCGGAGATGTCATCTCGTGATACCAGCATTTAATGAAGTTGCGAGTATCACGAGGTGTCTTGATTCAGCCGTTTCCGCAGCGTTACCAACTGGGTGGAGCTGGGCTGAGTTCGTGCTACTCGACGATTGCAGCGATGACGGTACGGTAGAGGCAGTTGAGGCATGGTCGTCTATCCATTCGGGAATTGCCGTGCGGATTGTCGTTTCGCCTAGAAGACGAGGTAAAGCAGAGAACCTTGGATCTTGGCACAAGAGTCTTGTGGCTACCGCACCTTATGAGGATGTTGTGGTAGTGGTTGATGCTGACGTCGGAATTGAGAAGGAGAGCCTGAAAGCCCTTTTGCATCCCTTCGCTACTGATTCTGAGCTAGCAGTTGTGTGGGGGGTTGATCGTCCAGAAGGCGCCGTTTTTGGGCGGTGGAGCTCACTTTTCCAACTTGAAGCGGTTACGGCACTTGCTCGCCGTAGTGGGGACACTGCTCCCCGAGTATACGGTAGGTTCTTTGGCTATAGAGTTGGTGGACTCAAGGATTTTTCGTGGGGGTCGAGCTCAGTCATAACGGACGATGTCCAATTGGCTGACTTTGTCCGGCGTCATCAACTAAAAGTTTTTTCAGCCTGGGATGCTAAGGTCTTGGTAACACCGGCCGGAAATTACAGGGATTTTTATCTTCAGACATATCGCTTCTTCCAAGATGTGTCGGTCTCTAGAGAAATTGATCCTGAACAAAAACTCAGGACTGCAGTTCGAGACCGGTGGATAGTGCTGGCAACCAGGGCAGTTCGCAAGCCTCATTGGGCGGTCGCCTATGCGGCTGCTAGGCTTGTTGCCATGCTCAGACATTACTTCCGTGGGAATCGATTCACCAGCCAGTGGATTCCTACAGATTCTACTAAGGTGAATTCTGCAAACGCGAGCGGTATTGTTCAGCGTGCCGCTTTGTTCTACACCAAGTCCTGCCTTACGCTCAAAATCGTTGAGCACACTAGAAACTGGCCAAACGTGCTGTCATCGACCATTCAACGGCGTTTTGGGTGGAATAAGCCGGATGATGTTTTCATATTGCGCACCCGTCGAGGTGTTGAATTACGGTCGCCAAATACTCTCGCTTGCGAGCCGATCTACGAAATTGTTGGCAATGATGTTTATCGGCTTCGAGACCTTGATTTGCCTCCTTCCGTGAAATCGGTACTTGATATCGGAGCGCATGTCGGAGCTTTTACTTGCGTCCTAGCCGACTACCTACCGGATGCGAGTTTTACATGTGTGGAGCCGTCTGTTTCGACTCGTCACTGGCTGGAACGTAATCTTGCCGCAAATGGTATTGCTGATCGCGTGCGAGTGTTAGGTGCCGCAATTGCTTCCGAGGACGGTGAGACTAAATTTTTTGAGGAGGGTGAGGCATCCTGTATCTCCTCGACGTATGCTTTTCCTGGTTCTCATCCTGTGCCGATTCGAACTATTAGTTTTGCTACCGCAGTGAGTCAATGTCAGATGGCACCTGAAATCGTAAAGATGGACTGTGATGGAGGGGAATACGAGGCGATTTATTCGTCGCCCGACTCCTGTTGGGAAAGCGTAAACCACCTCTTCATTGAATACCACCCGGTGCCAGATCAACATTTCGATACCATTCACAAGCGGCTTATCGATCTCGGCTTGATGCAAGTTTGGCATCAACCTAGTAGGATCATTGGCTTGGGTATAGCATACTATACCCGCAAGAAAGAGGTGAAAGCTGGATTCTGAGGTTACTGTTATTCAACTACCAGCCCTTAGAGTCTCGATGCATTGATGCTTGCTTCTTGGCCAAGAAGGATTATGGAACGCTTGTCTCGGATATTTGTTTCATGTCGGTCTCACTGTGCTGAGTAGTGCATGTAGAGAAGCGTCTTTATTTTGGGACATGGTCGTTTGTCGCATGGATGAGCATGAAAGACACATGGGTTAACCTTTCTGATGCCACAATGAAGCTCGACTTGACCCTATTAGTGAACGTTGTTATGTTAAAAAATAAATCAAGCTTCGAACTACCGGATTGTACTGAAGCACCTGGTTCAAAACCGCCTAGGGTTGAGAACCAGGGCGGTTGACATTGTATCGATCGATGGCTCGATCGAGGAGTGTAAAGCGGTTTTCCTATGTTGAGGTTATCTTTAGCAAGTAAAACTAGGGTCTCGGCGGTGAAGTGAACCGTGGTGCGGCTGACGCAATAAGGGATAGTCTCCTCTCGTTGAGTCTCGAGACCATTTCTGGGGTAAATTGCGTGCTCCAGCTCCGCGAAGAATTCCTTGCGCTATCTATTTGAAACCGCCCTCTGTTGATCCTTGTGACTAAGACCCTCTCCTCGATCGTCGCGAGCTCGTTGTAGCAGGGAATAATTATGCTAACTTTCATTTCAAACCCTTCCAGCAAAATATTCGTATGTGAGTGCGAGGCCGTCTTCAAGGGAGACAACTGGTTCCCAGCTGATCTCTTTGGATATGAGGGAGATGTCAGGTTTCCGCTTCCTGGGATCATCGAGTGGCAGGTCCATGTATGTGGTTGATAGATCCTTGCCTGAGAGTTTCTTGGCATATTCAACCATCTCGAGGATCGTGCGTTCAATGGGATTGCCCACGTTGAAGGGACCAGGGACACGACTAGCGTCCATCACTCCATAAATACCTCGAACGAGATCGCTTACATAGCAGAAGCTTCTCGTTTGTTGTCCAGATCCGTAGACGCTCAGTGGAAGCTCTCTTGCAGCCTGAGACAAGAGATTACTTACGACACGACCATCATCTTCCCTCATTCTTGGTCCATACGTATTGAATATTCTCACCACTCTGATGTCAGTCCCATGCGTCCGGTGGTAATCGAAAAATAACGATTCAGCAACCCGCTTCCCCTCGTCGTAACATGAACGGATGCCAATTGGATTCACATGACCCCAGTACGACTCGGTCTGTGGGTGTTCCAAGGGATCTCCATAGACCTCGCTAGTTGAGGCTTGGAGCACTCGAGCACCCGTACGAGTCGCAAGCTCAAGAGCGTTGAGCGCACCAAAGACGCTCGTCTTAGTCGTTTTGATTGGATTGCTCTGGTAGTGAGGCGGTGAGGCCGGGCAGGCCATGTTATAGATCCTGCCTACTTCAACCTCGTATGGGGTTTCGACGTCCCACTCCAGTAGCTCAAAATGAGGGTGGTCAATCAGGTGTTCTATATTTTCCATCCGACCTGTACTGAAGTTATCTAAACAAATGACTGACTCGCCCTGAGCAATGAGTAAATCGCAGAGGTGGGATCCAATAAATCCTGCGCCACCGGTGACGAGGTTTCTCAATGTCATACTCCTTTAGATGGTTCTGGACAATATCCTTGGTAGCTGTACTTCTGGCAGGGAACCCCCCTATGACAGCGTGTTAGAGCCTCTGCCGATTCCTCTATAGGTGAATCCAAGTGATGCTAACTTCGCAGGATTCCACTGGTTACGCCCGTCGAAGACCACTGGCGAAACCATAAGCTTGCTTATGAGTTCGAAGTCAGGAGCACGAAACTGCTTCCACTCGGTGACGAGTATTAGAGCGTCAGCACCCTCAACTGCTGTGTACATGGCATCAACCATCTCAAGATTCGTCGCGTCGCAGAAAATAGTGCGAGCATTTTCCATTGCAACAGGATCATAGGCCTTGACCCGGGCACCCCCATTGACGAGGCTTTGAATGAGCGGTATGCTGACAGACTCTCGCATATCGTCCGTATCTGGTTTGAACGCTAGACCCCAGATGGCAATGGTCTTGCCTAGTAGGCTGCCATCAAAGTAATCTGACACTAGTTCGAAGAGAAGTTCTTTTTGGAGGTTGTTGACGGTATCGACAGATCTGAGCAACATCGGATCAAGACCAACCCTATCAAAGGAATGTATGAGGGCTTTGACATCTTTGGGAAAGCACGATCCACCATAGCCTGCACCTGCGTAGAGAAACGATGATCCAATGCGAGGATCTGAACCAATGCCCATGCGTATGTCTTCAATGTCTGCGCCAATTGCATCAGCGAGATGCGCTATCTCGTTCATAAAGCTGATTCTGGTTGCAAGCATTGCGTTCGCGGCATATTTCGTGAGCTCTGAAGACCGCGTCTGCATCTCCATAAGGACCGGCTCCCGACGTTGAAATGGCTCATAGAGTTCGTGCATCTTAACCAGTGCGCTTGGTGAGTCTGAGCCTACGACAATTCGGTCTGGCTTCATAAAGTCCTCAAGTGCCGAGCCCTCCTTGAGAAATTCAGGATTAGAGACCACGTCGCATTCAAATTCAAGCCCACGCTTTCGAATCGCCTCGTTGATCTTGGAGTATACGACGTCACACGTTCCAACCGGAACCGTGGACTTTACGACAATCGTTGACGCGTCAGCGATAAGATTGCCAATCTGTTCAGCGACACCGAAGACGTAATCGAGATTGGGTGAACCGTCATCGTATTGAGGAGTTCCTACTGCAATGAAGATAAGAGCATTCCCATTGAGAGCTTCAGATGAATCGCTGGTTATACGAAACCGTCCCTGCTGGAGGTTACGGAAGAGCATTTCGCTGAGGCCAGGCTCATAGAAAGGAACACGGCCTTCTTGAACGGACATAACCTTCTTGGGGTCGATATCAACTACGGTCACGGAGTGACCGATTTCTGCCAGGCCAACAGCCGTTACGAGTCCCACGTACCCTGCGCCAAAAACCGATACTCTCATCCGAATTGACCAGCTTCCCTCTACTATATTTACGCCGCTGCGTCACCCACCACCTGAGTTCAAGGTGGGAATACCGTTAACATCGACGTATTTTTGTCGTGCCCAAAGCGGAAATAATTGATCCGACCAAGTGGGCTAAATAATAGTTGTTCGTACCGATAAAAGTGCCTCTTCCCAAGGCACTGGAGATCTGTATATTTCAGTGGATAAATTCATCTAACGTAGTAGGAAGATGCTTTACAATGTTCCTAGTAGGCCCGAAGGTAGCTGTCTCTTCCTCGTTATCTCGAATTAGCCTGAACATGTGAGATCGCTCTTCCGGTCTACTCGAGCGGTTTCGTCTCCTGCAATTTTGTTGCCACCTAACTTGATTTGGTTTCCTAACAGGGTGAAGACTTAGAAGCTATGAAAAGGTCTCCAGAAGATCTAATAAAAATGGTACTAACGCCCCTATTTGAGCTAGATGGTTCAAAGCCAGCGAAAGCTGGCGCTATTGCCAAGATCGCGCGAGATCACCTCGTCGATGAAAATGTCGTGAACCAGTTGAATTCTGAACGAAAAGCCAGAGTCTTCAACGCAAGTGAGTCAATCAATAGGATCAAGCCAGTTGGTGATACTGCTTCTGTGAACGAGCATGAGCTCGATGGAAGGGTGATTGAGAGCAAATGGTGTTTTAGCAGGCGACCTAGAGCAATGGCGCAACACCTTAGCGTCAGCCTTTGAGGCATAGAGTGCCTTTGTTAGAAGTTACCAGGTAGAGCTTGATAAAGAACGCAAATCCAGAATAGCGATAGAAGCTGAAATTGCTCGAAAAGAATAGGCACTAGCAGAAGCTTGAAGCTCTAATAGATTCTTCGAAGAAAGCAGAGGAGACTGTGATTACTAGTAGCCACGGGGGAAGAAGGGGACGTTTGGTCTCTCCCTCGGATCGACAATTAGCAGTCACTCTCATTGGTGGAGCGAAAGATGCAGGTGCAAGGAGTTGCAAGGCCTGTGAAGTGCTGAAGATATCAACTCGTACATTTAGACGATGGGGATCTGGTTTAACAGATCGTAGGAGTGGGACTTAACGTAGGCGTGACTCAAATGCGTCATCGGAGAAAAAGAGACGAGATCATAAACGTAAGTGCGACCACAGAGTACTCGTCTCTAACTCCAGCCCAGATAGTGCCAAAGCTTGGCGGCAAGGGCAGATATATTGCCTCTGAGAAACCTTCCATTTCGGTGTTGAGTGACCGTAAGCTCAATAAGCGGAGGAGCAGAACAAAGCCATAGAAGAAGAGGTCTAGGCCGGTTCGCATGGTAAGTCGACCAGGTGAGATTTGGACGCTTGATATAACTAGGCTAAGTGGACCAGCCAGGGGCATCTACTTCTATGCCCATGTGATTATTGAACTGCGCTCAAGGAAGATCTCTTCGTTGGGAAATATCGGAATCTGAGTCGTCCGAGCAGCTCAAGCGCGTTGTGCATAGAGCCATCGCCAGAGAGAATATGGCTCCAAAGGTTATTCATAGGATAAACGACCCTCCCAAGAAGGGCTGTTAACTAGTTGAGTACTTGTATGAGTTAGATGTAAATATATCGAGGTCACGGTCTCGGGTATCGAACGATAACGGTCACATAGAATCGCCATTTAGTAGGAGCCAAATACTTCCCAACGGATCCCACGGGGGCGTTACAACGAATGAAGATGCAAGGAAGTAGATGAATGACTTCGTTGGCCACTACAACAACGATCATCAATACGAGAGCTTCAGATTTGCAACTCCCTATCAGGCCTACAGCGGCGAACACATCGAACTACTCGCTAAGGGGCGCGAAGTTGTAGGCAAGAGCAACGTAAAATTACACCTGAACGGTGATTATCGGGTAAGTGCGGAGACTGGGAACCTATCCCAGAGGTGTCCAATTATCCATAGGAATAAGTCGGTTGGAGGTTGATCAAAAGGCAGGCGAATGGAGGTAGCTTAGTTCGTGCAAAAGTGACAACTTTATGGCAGTCTCCGCATCTATTGTTACGATTCAAGAAGCTTCAGCACTTGTTCTGACAATCACGACCCGGTAATAGCTAATGAATGCATCTAGTGATGCAGAGTAAGGAATATGGGAAATATACGGCGATGCGAAGCGAACAAGACCATCTAAGTCCATTAAGGACAACTTTGGCGACGATGGTCGCTACCTCTACGCCAACCCCCAAAGATCATATTGTCCTCGCATGCAACCGTCACCTTCGCGTATCTCTTAGCGGATTCAATGATGTGGCTTTATCCAGCGGAGAAATTGTTTGAAGTTCTACGACTTCAATCGAAGCGCGACGACTCGGTGATTCGGCAACTGACAGTGCAAGTTGGGCCTGAGCTCCATGGGTAAGGATCGTTAGATCTCGCCCAGTACACACTACCTGTGTTTTCCCTAGTTTTGCTGCTTCGTCCCCGCTGTATCGAACAGATCGTATGCCATGGCAGCTTATTTTGGGCTCTATGAATTGTACAGGGTTTGGATCGTCAATTGCATACCTAAGAAGCTGTTAGGCGTTCGAAACTGAGGATGGAATCACTACCTCGATTAAAGATATGCGTGCAAGTATCGCTTTCAAGGATTGGGAGTGTTAAAGTCCCCTGCGAACTCCAGCAACATATGGAGCACTACAACTAGAGGCGGATGGAATCGGCCATTGGTCCGGTAGGAAATTTGCGCAACTTCAGAGGCAATTTGGTCGAATACGGCGCAGTCGAAGTCTGCAAATTGAATCTCAATTATCGGCTTCGTGCTAAAAAAAAGCCAATTCCAACTCCAAATCCGACTACTGATGATTCTGTGAGTGGGATCTCGGTTACTCGCGAGTGGCTGAATCTTTCAATCAAACCAGAGGTCGTTTTGAAAACACCACCTTGTGCGCCGACCTCTTTTGCGACCTTAATGAAATCGCCTTCATTAACCATGGAGTCCTCCATGGTCATCTTTGATTGAGGTGGCACGATCAATTGCTTCATCATTCGTAACTCGAGGGTTGCCTCGATCGAATTGAACCCTCGATTCAACAGAGAAGCCGTTATTAGTGGCTGGACAAAACTCTATTCCACAGAGATCGTTGGGACGATACGATCGAGCCACCTTGGCATGTACCATGCCCTCTTTCCTAGAAGTGTCATTACTGCCGGTACTAAGGTGAGGCGGATAATCGTAGCGTCTATCAATACGCTAACGCCAAGGCCAAGACCGAGCATTTTGATGACGGGCGCTGTTGATCCAATAAAGGCAAAGAAGACAGATATCATGATCGCGGCGGCAGACGAAATAACCCTAGCGGTAGCCGAGAGGCCACTTGCGACGGCGTCGTCTGCATCCATACCCGAGAGATAGGCTTCCTTTACCCGTGAGATCAGGAATACTTCGTAGTCCATCGAAAGTCCAAATGTAATAGCGAACATCATCATGGGTACGTAACTTTCGATTGGCACCTTTTGAGACATTCCGAGAAGGCTTGATCCCCAGCCCCATTGAAAGACTGCGACTACGACGCCGTAGGCAGCACCAATAGAAAAGAGGTTGAGAACCGCAGCCTTTATCGGTATCCAAATGCTTCTAAATGCAGCAAGGAGAACGATAAATGCAGTTGCAATTACGAAAGCGATGATTAGTGGAAGTTTGGATACCACGGTTTCGACGAAGATTATTGCAGATGCCGTTGCGCCAATTACGTAACCACTGCCGCTACTAACTATTGTCTTTGGAAGTGTACTGGTAGTAAGCGAGTCGAAGAGGGTTTTAGTTGTGGGATCTGATGGACCAAACTTGGGTATGACATTCAATGTGAATGCTTTGGCGGAGGATGTGAGTGCTGGTTGGGAAACTGCGACCACATTAGGAAGTGAAGAGATGGCACCTGTAACACTTTTTTCCAGGCTTTGAACGCTATTTTCACTCGAGTAGATGGTCGAATTCATCTCAACAACGACGGTCAACTGTGCATTTGCACCTGCCCCAAAG
Source organism: Acidithrix sp. C25 (assembly GCF_904848545.2). Taxonomy (NCBI): domain Bacteria; kingdom Bacillati; phylum Actinomycetota; class Acidimicrobiia; order Acidimicrobiales; family Acidimicrobiaceae; genus Acidithrix; species Acidithrix sp. C25. Next base: position 1,048,820 of record NZ_CAJHCI020000006.1, on the reverse strand, counting down.
CCGGTTGAGATCGCATTGAAAGCCTTTGCGTCTGTGTAGGTCGAGGGGTTTGTAGATGCGTCGAGGTGGTTGATTTGAATTGAGAAGAGGGGAATAACCAGCACGGAGCCTAGGACGACTCCGATTAGGAGAAAAACGATCGGTCTACTTTGTACCTTGCGGGCAAATCTGTGCCAGAAGTCGTCGCCACCGTGGGATTCGGCTATCGCCTCGCCAAGGCTGACCCTGTCAATCTTTTCAGCGAACGTTCCCAAAATTGCCGGTACTAGGGTTAGCGCCCCGATCGCCGAGGTTGCAACGCCGATGGATGCTGCAAGGCCAAGGTTTCCGATAAATGTGATCCCTGAGACGTACAGGCCGAGGAGTGCGAGGGCGACCGTAATAGCAGCAACGATAACTGAACGCCCCGAGGTGGCTACGGTCTTAGCGATAGAGTCGATCGAGTTGGAGCCCTCCCTCAAGTGTTGTCGGTGACGAGTGGTGAGAAATAAGGCATAATCAATTCCAACCCCCAGTCCGATCATTACTGTAAGGGTTGGAGCGGAGGTGCCAAAGGTGATACCTCTTCCGATTAGGGAGATTGCGAAGTAGCCAACTAGCACGCTCACTAAGGCCGTGAGGATCGGTATGATTGCTGCAAATAGCGATCTGAATGCAAAAAGTGCCACCGCGATAGCAACAAGCAGCCCGATCAATTCGGAGCGAAGATCAGATGCCTTTGGGTTTGAAAGTTGGCCGATGGGATCGGCGTAGTAAACCTTGGCCCCAGCTTTCGTTACGGGATTCATCGCCGTCTCAACCATGTTGAAGTAACTAGGCGCAAACGTTACTGGATTTACTGAAAATTGGACCGTCAAGTAGCCACTCTGACCATTTGAATCGATGGCTTTAGGATTTTGTACCGGCGTTATAACTCCGGTCACGTTCTGTAATTTTGAGAGGTTGACTGCCGCCTCATTGATTTGGTTAGAGAGAGATGCGACCGACGCCTTATCGACGACCACTATTTGCGATGAAAATCCGGCTGCTTTGCCCGCATCGTTAGCGGCAAGAATCGCTTGTCCAGTCGCAGCCTCGTTATTTGGGAGCGAGAGGTTGTTGACATAGGAGCCACCGAACTTTGTCGACAGTGTTGCAATTGCAATGAGTGCAATAATCCAGATGGTAATGGCACTCTTGCGATGGACGACCATAAAATGGCCGATCCTCCACATAAGACCCGTAGTATCCTGCTTTGTCTCTAAAGCTTCGATCTCTTCTACACCCATTGGTATCGTTTCCTTGGAATTTGGCAGAACTGACATTTATGATCATAACATAAATATGGCATAACTGACACTTTTTTGCGTCAACTTTCGTTGACGTTGTAGAATGGATGGTTAATGACATCATCTTTAAGGGGAGCTAAGAAAGAGGCGACTCGGGCAAAGTTGATTGAGGAGGCTCATCAACTCTTTGTGACCAAGGGTTATAGTGAGACTAATATTCGAGAGATTGCATTGGCCGCTGGAGTCTCTGAGCGTACCTTTTATCGCTACTTCGAAACCAAAGACGAGCTACTCTTTCCAAATTTAAGAGGTGTAATTGCGGACCTCTTGTCCAATTTACGCGGTGTCGACGACGAGGTTCAAGTAATGGACGCGGTCGCAAGGGCCGTCGAACTAACCAATCTTGCATCGCTGCCCCGAATGAAAAATATGAGAGCGATTGCCAATCAATTAATTGCGGGTGAAGTCGTTATCGACGTTGTTCGATTGATCGTCGAATTCGAATTTGAGTTCGCCGCAGAGATAGGTCGAAGAATTGCAATAAGCAATCCTTACCTCGGACAACTGGATCGAGATACCTATGCGCTGGTCCTGGCTCGATTTATCTTCAATGCCTTTCGATCTATGATGAACGCTCGGGAAGAATTGGATTCCAGTGCCGAACTCTCGCTTCCATCTGTTCCAGAGCACATGAATAGGATCATCAAGCTTCTAAATCCTGAACTTCCTCCACTGACCTAGATTTTTTGGTCGAAGATTCGATATGGTCTATTTCTCCGCTTTGCGACTACCGTTGAACCTCCTTGAGGTGGCCATTATGCCTAGGTCCGTCGTTGGCCTGGAGAGATGTGATTTTGAAGCGTTTGGTGGAAAACGTTGTCGAAGTTGTTGCCTAGATTATTATCAATAACAAGCTAAGACTGCATATGTCGTGTTTATCGAGTGAATGTGACTCGATTTCGTAGGAGTGGGAATGATTTATAAGGGAAATTTTGACATCGTTGAAGGTAACTTCCTGATCATTGCATCCCGCTTTAATGAGTTTGTCGTCGACAAATTAGTTGAAGGAGCCAAAGGAGCCTTCGCGATGGTGGGAATCTCCGACTTGTCTTATGACGTGGCGTACTGTCCTGGAGCAGCCGAACTCCCACTACTAGCCAAGGTGGGAGCAGAATCTGGGCGTTACGATGCGATCGTTGCCCTAGGTGCGGTTATCCGTGGTGACACCTCACACTACGACGTTGTCGTAGGTATAACCACCAACGGTCTAGCCAAAGTTGCCATGGACTTTGGTACCCCAGTATTAATGGGAATATTGACGACTGACACAGTTGAGCAGGCGCTAAATCGTGCTGGCATCAAGGCTGGAAACAAAGGATATGAGGCAGCACTTGGTGCCATCGAGATGGTTTCGGTAACAAGGCAGTTAGGTTCGAAGGCCTGATCTAATTCGTTACGCCAGTTTCGAAGCTCATATGCAGAGTTGCTACCGAAATCGCTCAAAAGTGCTTAGCTTTTTTCGGCCTCTTCATCGCCTATGAAGTTAGCAAGCCACTTTGAACGCAATATCAACTCGATATCTGGCCCCCACCTCCTGCTATAGGCGATCTCAAAATCAAAGGCCTCGGCAATAGAGCCAGCGCCTACACCGTCGAAGATTTTGATTCCATCAGTTCCACCAATGAACTTGGGGGCGAGGAAGAGGTTGATCTGGTCGATTAGCCCCGCGTCGAGATACGACTTGGCAACCTTCGCCCCCGCTTCGACCATTGCCACAACAACACCTTCATCGGCGAGAGAGGTCATCAACTCACTGATATCGCCACTATATGCTCTAGCGGGCAAAATCCTGGCTGACTCCGGAATCTGGCCGAGGACAATTCGGCGAGGGGATTTATCTTCTAATCCATGAGCTCTCATCGATGGATCATCGCTACGGACTGTGCCAGCACCGGTAATTATCGCATCAGCGTAAGCCCTAAGGCGTGCAACCTCCTCCCTCGAAGCGCCCGAAGTTATCCACTTAGAGCTGCCGTCGCGAGCTGCTATGTATCCGTCTAAAGTTGCGGCAACCTTTAAAAAAGTGAATGGTCGCCCTAGCTGTCGATGGACCAAATACGGCGCGAGGTCGGCTTTGATTTCTGAGGCAAGGAGGCCAATCTCTACTTGGACGCCCGCCTCTTGCAGTACCTTTATCCCCATGCCACTTACTCGTTCATCAGGATCCAATGACCCGATTACGACCCTTGATACCCCTTCACGTATGAGCATTTCAGCACAGGGAGGCGTCTTGCCGTGATGAGAGCACGGCTCGAGGGTTACGTAAAGGGTTGAACCCCTCAAATCAAATTTTGCACGATCCCGTGCAACGACCTCAGCGTGGTCACCGCCTGGTGGCCTCGTTGAACCGGAAGAGACTCGTCCGTCGGCGGCAACGAAGACAGCACCGACCCATGGGTTTGGCCGTGCAATCTTGCGAGCCTCTCTGCTCGCCAATATGGCTAATCGCATCGCTCGTCTATCACGGTCGAGGGCTAATTGATTCATTTGCGACCCTTATTCTCAAATTTGGTGCACTTGTCGCCGAGGTTACTATTCATTGGTCGGATGTTCCGCGGTTGCGTCTCTCAGTAGATCGATCGCATGGCCTATCGTGTCGATTACTGACTCCACCATTTCACGTGCTCCATTGGGTGAGCCAGGCACGTTAAATATGAGCACTTGCCCGAGAATTCCGCAGCGCCCCCTCGATAGTATTCCAAGCTTGTTGACGCTTCGAGAGTATTCAGCGATCCCCGGAGCTTCACGTTCAATTACCTTCAATGTGGCTTCAGGGGTTAGATCGCGACTTGTAAAGCCGGTACCCCCAGTCGTAACGATCAAACCATGAAAGTTGCCGCTCATCTCAATTAGGCGTGAGCTCACAGAGTCGATGCCATCGGGGCTTATTCGCGATTCAACTACTTCGAAGTCGTGATCTTGCAAGAGCTGACGTAGTACCTCGCCTGAGGTGTCTTGCCTCTTTCCGTAGTAGCAACCATCCGACACTGTGAGGACTTTAGCAAAGTGTTTTGTCATACTAAGTCGAGATATTACAGGCCAAAGATGTGATTGCCATAGGCGAATGCGCTATTGCCATTTGATTATTGGCAGGTTTTTGATAGTTTCTAAGGGTACGTGAATTGAAATGGCATTTTAGACAATGCAATTGAACTGATATGAGTAGGTTAGGTATTGAGTTGGACGTTGAAATAACTATCGATGGCGAGAGGGTGGTAGCTCAAGATGGCGAGCTACTGATAAAGGCCATCAATAGAGTCGTGAGCGACTTACCTCAGATCTGCTACAACGAGGTCCTTGGCCCAATAAGGAGCTGCGACACTTGCGTTGTTGAGGTTGGAGGAGAGCTAGTTCGTAGTTGCGACACGAAGGTTCGCGCCTCATTGGTCGTTGAGACAAAGTCGGTACGATCAAAGGATGCTCAACTCGAGGGCATCAGTCGGATCTTAAAAAATCACGACCTTTACTGCACCCTTTGCGAAAATAACAATGGCAATTGCGTGGTGCACAATACAGTCGCAGCCTCCGAGATAGCGCACCCCTCCTACGAATTCGAGAAGAAGCCCTATGAGATCGACGCTTCTCACCCCTTTTATCGTTACGATCCGAATCAATGTATCCTCTGCGGCCGCTGCGTTCAGGCATGTCAAGAGCTGCAGGTAAACGAGACTCTCTCCATCGACTGGGAGCGTTATCGTCCCAGGGTTATCTGGGATAAAGACGTACCAGCTGGCGAATCTTCGTGCGTGGGATGTGGCCACTGCGTTACTGTCTGTCCATGCAATGCGCTTATGGAAAAGTCGATGCTCGGCGAAGTTGGTTACCTCTCTTCCCTGCCTGAGACGATGAAAGATCCCATGATCGCACTTACGAAGGCCGCCGAGCCTGCAACCTCAATTCAAAGCGTCATGGCGATCTCTGAGGCAGAGGCACGCCTGAGGAAGGCTCAAATCAAGCGGACAAAGACCGTTTGTACCTATTGTGGCGTTGGTTGTTCTTTTGAAGTTTGGACGAAGGGTAGAAAAATTGTAAAGATCGAGCCCTCAGATGGCCCGGCTAACGCAGTTTCAACCTGCGTCAAGGGAAAGTTTGGATGGGACTACGTTAACTCAAAGGAGCGGATTACCAAACCATTGATACGGCGAGGGGATCACTTTGAAGAGGTGACATTCGAGGAGGTAGTAAACTACGTCGCCGAGAGAATGAGGATGATCAGAGAAGAGTCGGGTCCGAATGCACTCGGCTTTATCTCCTCTTCAAAGTGCACCAATGAAGAGTCGTATCTGATGCAAAAGTTGGCACGAGCGGTTGTTGGTACTAACAACGTTGATAACTGCTCTAGGTACTGTCAATCTCCAGCAACCATGGGCCTCTGGCGCACGGTTGGCATTGGAGGCGACTCCGGCTCGATAACGGACCTGGAGAAGGCGGGTCTAGTGATAATCGTTGGCTCGAATACGGCGGAGAGCCACCCAGTTATCGCCACACGTATCAAGAGAGCGCACAAGAGCGGCGGAAAGCGACTGATAGTAGCCGACCTGCGCCGCCACGAAATGGCCGAAAGAGCCGATATCTTCATCCATCCAAAACCAGGCAGTGACATCGCTTGGCTAAGTGCGGTTACTAAGTACATTATCGATACCAACCGCCATGACGTTGACTTTATCGATAGTCACGTCGATAACTTTGACGACTACTACGCCTCCCTTTCCCCGTTTGACTTGGAAAGTACCGCTAAGTTGACCGGGATTTCGGTAGATGAATTAAAGGCGGTCGCCGACGAGATAGTTGCCGCTGATGGTGTGGCGGTCTGTTGGGCCATGGGAGTGACCCAGCACAACGGTGGCTCTGATACCTCTACCGCGATCTCGAATCTTTTGCTAGTAACTGGTAACTATGGACGTGAAGGGGCGGGATCGTATCCATTGCGTGGCCATAACAACGTTCAAGGTGCATCTGACTTCGGTGCAATGCCAGATCGCTTCCCTGGATATGAGTTCGTCAACGACGATGCCACCCGAGCCAAGTGGTCTGCTGGTTGGAACGTCGAACTCCCGTCAGATAAGGGCTTGGATAACCACGAGATGGTCGATGCCATCTACGAAGGTAATTTGCGAGGCCTTTACCTCATTGGCGAGGATATGGGGCTCGTTGACGCCAATGCCCTTCACGTCCAAGGGGCATTTGAACGTCTAGACCTATTCGTTGTGCAGGACATCTTCTTTTCGAAGACGGCGCAGTTTGCAGATGTGATTTTGCCAGCATCTCCGTCGTTGGAAAAGGATGGTACCTTTACAAATACCGAACGCAGGATTCAGCGTTTATACGCCGCGCTCGATCCGCTTGGCAATTCGCGTCCTGACTATATTTGGACGATTGCGATTGCGAATGCGCTGGGAGCCGGGTGGAACTATTCGAGTCCGGCAGACGTGATGGCTGAGGCAGCATCGTTAGCAGAGATCTTCTCGGGTGTATCTTATGATCTGCTCGAAGGTTTTGACTCGCTTCAGTGGCCCGTGTCAAGCGATGGCAAGGATACACCGCTTCTGTTTTTGGATGGTTTTGGTTTTTCAAATGGTAGAGCCAAACTTTACAATGTCAGCTACATAGAGCCAAGCGAGGTAGTCGACGATGAGTTCGATCTTCATTTGAACAATGGAAGACTTCTTGAACACTTTCATGAGGGAAATATGACCTATAAGTCGGAGGGGATTAGATCACGTACTCCAGGTACCTTCATTGAGATCTCTCCTGAGTTGGCTGCTGAGCGAGGCGTACAGAGTGGATCTCTGGTTCGGTTGATATCTAGGCGCGGCAAGATCAAGGCACGTGCACTCGTGACGACCCGTGTTAGCGGCAAAGAGTTGTACATGCCGATGAATAGTGGAGATAACGAATCTGCGATTAACGTTTTGACTTCGTCGCACACCGACAGGACCACGCATACGCCAGCCTACAAGGAACTAGCAGTCAAAATGGAAGTACTTTCGGCCACCGGAGAGAATCCTCTCCCGAAGAAAAATTTTAGAAATGCAATTTCGAATCCTCAAAACGGTGTTGAGGTGGAACGAAAGTGGCAGAGGCAAGACTACGTCTTTGTCGCAGCGCCGCGTAGACGAGGGGGACTGTAAGGTGGCTCAACCAATTGGTTTGGATAAGGTAGCTGAACTTCGACCGTCGATTAACTACGATCAAGTCGAAATAGACCAGTTAGCGAGGTTGCTTGAGAACCTCAGGGACTCAGACCTGATCGATCTTTTGAATGGCATTCTCGAAGAAGGCTGCGACGCTGGTTCGGCCATCCTCGAAAAGATGAACAACGAAAAGACGCGTCAGGGGATTGAAAACCTCGTTCGGTTTCTGTCGATAGCGGGAAATCTCGACCCAAGGATTCTAAAGGCATTAAGCGATGGCTTGGGAGGTGCAGCAGAGGCCCTGGATCGCAGCGAACCCCCATCCCTAAGGCAGCTATTCAAAAAGGTGAGGACTCCCGAAGTCAGGCGAAGCTTAGACATAGTGCTCTCGCTGGCATTTAGGATCGGCAAGAGCAGATAGGTTCAAAGCTTCGTGAATCATCCGCACTCACCTTCGGTAGGTGTGGATGATCTGGTACCGGTAGCTCTAGGCGGTGTACAACTTCCGCTAATGTATAGGAGAAGTCTTATGCAAAGGGAATGCGATGTTGCGCTTGGTGCTACCAAAAGGTTCGTTGGAAAAATCGACCTTCGACCTTTTTTCAGCCGCTGATCTATCGATAGTGCGCTCTTCAGAGGTGGACTATCGTGCCACCATCAAAGATCCAAGAATCACAGATGTTAGAATTTTGAGGCCCCAAGAGATTCCGACCTATCTAGAAGATGGTCTTTTCGACCTTGGAATAACTGGACGTGATTGGGTTGAAGAGACCGAGTCAAATCTCGTCTCCATTGGCCAGCTGCATTATTCAAAGGCGACTACGAATCCAATTCGTGTTGTTCTTGCTGTATCGGAACGATCAGGTATAACCTCGGTTAGCGATCTGAAAGATGGAGTAAGAGTCTCAACCGAGTATCCCACTCTAACGAAGAAGTACTTTGAAAAAAATGGCATAAAGGCGAATGTCTTCCTGTCATACGGAGCGACCGAAGCTAAGATCCCAGATATTGCAGATGCCGTAGTTGAGATTACGGAGACGGGCCGTGCCATTCGAGCGGCGGGGCTAAGGATTATAGATACGATCCTGACATCGCATACGGAGCTATTGGCGAATCCCGAAGCAGCCAATGATCCGGAAAAGTTGCACGCAATGAAGCAAATTTTTACGCTGCTCTCGGGGACTTTGACGGCGCGGGGCAAGGTTCTTCTTAAGCTCAACGTGTCGGCCGATGACCTTGAGAAAGTGATAGCTCTTATTCCTTCGATGAAGGCTCCGACGGTCTCTGAGCTTCACGGCCACGCAGGCTACGCTGTTGAGACTGTCGTAGCGCGCGAGGGTATTAATACGCTCATCCCAGAATTGAAAGATGCTGGTGCCACCGGAATTCTTGAGTTACCTCTGAGCAAGATAATCGAGTAGCCACCTCAACATCTAGAGGTGCGAATCGAAGTAATTCCACCTCTTAGGCAAAAATATCAAAGCCCTATATAACCTTTGCAGCCCCAACATCAACTGGGGCTGCAAACTTTAATTGGGTTTTTTAGAGTCAGATTTTCGCCATAATCGATCCATAACATCCTCTTGTCATCCTCATAAAGACGGGAATCGTGATCCCGTTTATTCAGACCGTGTGAAGCTCTCTCGGTTGAAAGGAATGAGATGTTATGAATTTGAAGCGTTGGGCAATTTCAGCCCTACTGCTGGGGGTCGGGGTAAGTGCCTGTGGGACGACAGAGGCGTTGACTTCGACTGCGCCAACAACCTCCCAAGCTACGGCTTCGAAGGTGGTCTATCAAAGTTCGCTTAGCTCAACGGCCTCTTCAGCCGTTGAGTCGACGACCCCATCCACTTCGAGTCAAGTCCCACCTACCCCTTCGTCTTTAGCCAATAGCGGAGGAGCCCAAACTCCACCCGCTACTACGAGTCCGGTTTCAGCTAGCCAAAGCTCTCAAGTGGCAGCGGTAAATAATGCGCTAAGCCAGATCGATTCCCAAATCAATAACTTGAACAATACTCAGAGCGCCGGTAACGGCGACATAGCAAATTCGTCGAATGGAAATTAGGAGAAAAGAAATGAAAAGGATCATTCGTTATATCGGAGTACCATTGGCGTCTCTCGCCGCCGTAGCTTCCACAGCCGCGCCTGCGTTTGCGTCTTCAACCCCTACGTCGGCGGTAACTCCGACTCAGATTGCTCAGCTGCAAAGCGATATCAACGCTCGAATTACCTTCCTTGATACGTTGAGCGGCCGAATTCAAAGTTCAAAGACGCTCACCCAAAGTGACGCAGCAACCCTCGCAGGTGTGGTGGGAAGTAGCAGTAGCGGTGACATCGCCGCAATGCAAAGTCTTTTAGCAAGCGTTCCATCGATTACGACCGAAGGTCAACTGCATTTGACTTATGAGACGCTTTATGACAACTATCGAATCTACGCAGTGGTCGGTCCTCAAGTTGACTTGACGATTGCCCAAGATCAGATCCTCTCTATCTCGTCCGAGCTGATCAACTTAGAACCAACTTTGAACTCGCTCATTGCCTCGAATGGAAATAATCCGACCGCTACTGCCGCGTACGCTAACTTGGTAACGAGTGCAGCCCAAGCACAATCGACGGCAAGTGGACTCGGGAGTTACGCTGTCTCGCTTACGCCAACTATCTACAACACTGATCCGACTGGCACTCACACCACGATCACTAACGACTGGCAACAGTTGAAGGGTGCTTCGGCGAACATTAAGACAGCTCGAAGCGATATCTCTACAATCATGAAAAATGTGTGAGCAGGTTCGTTCGCAGCAAAACTCGATACTCCGTTTGTTAATTTGACTCTAGGTTGAAAAAAGCAAAGACCCGAACGATCGATTTGTAACCTCGACCGTTGGAGATCGATTTCGACGGTAGATAAAGAACTACAATACTGCCCACCGGAGGAGCCCTCTGGTGGGCAGTATCTTGTCAACCGTGAATGCTAATATCTGCAAAGATTGCTACCTCGTTCAAATCCTATCGAGTTGGCCTGATGCCTCTGAGTATTCGCTTGACAAATTTATAGGCTTTGTGTCGAATAGTTTGGCAAAGTCAGAGGCGTTTGAAGGTAGACCTAGGAAGTAGCCTTGGGCTAGATCACACCCCATGGATTCAAGTAGGATTAGCTGTTCCGACTTTTCAACTCCCTCGGCGACTGCCTTTATCTCGAGGCTGTGAGCGATTGAAATGATTGCATCAACGAGGCGTTGCCCCTTTGGATCATCGATGTCGCTTATGAACGAGCGGTCGATCTTGATCGAGTCGAACGGGAGTGATTTGAGGCGATAGAGCGAGGAGTATCCAGTTCCGAAGTCATCGATTGCGAAGGTGTAACCATTGGCCCTAAGTTCATTGATCGTCTGGAGCACGCAAGGATCGTGATCTAGAAGAGAGGACTCGGTAATCTCGAAGCTGAGCCGCGTCGCGGGCAGATTGACGTTTCCTAGGTCGGCGTTGAGTCTTCGCATTGATTGGTTGCTGCGAATCTGGCGCGGCGAGAGGTTTACGCTAACGGTGGTATCGATTCCTTTTGCTATCCACTGCTGCTGATCGATGTAGACACGTTCGAGAGTCCAAGATACGATGTCGTCCATTATTCCAATATCCTCGGCGATGGTGAGCCATTCGACAGGTGAGATTAGCCCCCCTGAGCCGTCCTTCAAGCGAATAAGGGCTTCTGCCGCAACAGTAACGTCGGTTGAAAGGTCAACTATCGGCTGATAGAGGAGTGCGAACTCATCGTTTGCACAGGCGGTACGCAGTCTCGTCGCCATAGAGAGGGTACTTCTTGCATTCGAAGAGATTGCCTTGAAACCCTTGTCATTGGTGGGGTTGCCAGTCTGTTTGTCTCGATACATCGACGAGTCAGCGCTCTCGATCAGTTCAGATGGATTCGACCCATCAAATGGGTAGATGGCCGCGCCAATCGATGACGTCATCGCTACAGTACTTTCGCTGAGTTCGAAGGGCTCGTTGAAGTGTTCCCTTATGCGGCTGATAGAAGTCATGACCACAAAATTTCGGCCGTCTACCGTGTCGTCTGTTTTGATGTCGTGAAGGAGGATTAAGAACTCGTCCCCACCCTGTCGCGCCACCACATCCCCTTGACGAACACCTTCGCGTAGCCTTCGCGCCACCTCTACTAGGAGCTCATCGCCTGCTCGATGTCCATATCCGTCATTGATAGCTTTGAAGTGGTTCAGGTCTAAAAATAAAACGAGAAATGATCGGTTAGCTCGTCGAGCCTCTTCGATCGCCTTTGTTGTGGCGTCTATAAATGATCTGCGATTTGCTAGCCCAGTCAGAGGATCAGAAAACGCGAGGTTGGTTACCTGCTCTTCGGCTAACTTGCGCTCAGTAATGTCGGTCAGGATTCCTTGGATAGCTAGTATTTCTCCGTCAGCGCTTCGAATTGCTACCGCATCGTCCCTAACCCACTTTTCATGCCCCTCGGCGTCAAGGATCCGATATTCGATTGAATAGTCAACCTCCCCACCTCTGAGGGAGCTTCGAGCTTCGCGAAGCATGGGGCGATCATCTTCGTGGGTAATAGTACTTCGTAGCCCGGATTGAGTGAGAAATTCTCCCGGAGCTAGGTGGACTAAGCGTTCGATCTGAGGAGAAACATAGGTCAGCCGTGCGTCTTTATCAATCGATTCGATGTACAGAACTGCAGGTATTTGTTCAACGAGAGTTCGATAACGGATTTCAGCTTCGGAGACTTGGCGATGAAGCGCTGCATTTTCAAGTGCAGCCTCGGCTTGACCTTGAAGGGCGATTAGCGAGTCAATTTCGCGCTGGGTATTTCTGCGAACAAAACGGTCAGCACAGATCGTAATTGCGTAACTTCTACGGGTGGTTCGAATGCTAACTATGAAAGCACCGAGGACATCTTGATTAATGAGGCCATGTAACGCCGGTGCGAACTCGTCACGGCGCAGATATTGAGGCGTGCGAATCAGGCTCCAAGAAACTAGGCCGAGGTGGTCGACCTTCTCCATGATGATATCGCGCATAAGTATCTCGGTGTTACCACTGACGTTCATGATTGCGCCGCTTTGAGCGTCGAGGTGTAATGAGAAAGAGTAGGTCGCTCCAATTGCGGATTTGGAATGATTTGCGAAGATTGAGATCAGGGTATCTTCTTCCAGCCTCCTGCTGAAGTCCCCCGCAGCTTCTGCTAGTAGCTCTGCCCTGCGCCTCTCGTCTCTCTCTAGAGCGAGTGCAAAGGCGCTCTCGGCAAGTAGCGCCGCAACGTCATCTTCATTTGAGACCTCCTCCAAGGAGCGACGTGCTGGCTCTGGTAGGAGGAGCGTCAGGCCTAGGCCGACCATGGCTGCCATACCAGCAAAAAGAATCGCTCCCTTGAGACCGAGGTCTCTGGTGATTAATGGAAAGGCATAGACGCCGATGAATGCCCCAATCTTTGCGATCGAAGCAGAGATGCCGTGGCCTGTCGCTCTGGCACCGACTGGAAATACCTCAGATGGAATGACAAAGGTGGTCACGTTTGGTCCAAATTCGATAAAAAAGTATGAAGCGGCAAAGAGGACAAAAAATACATCAGCATTTGCTAGGGACGAGGAGATGGCACCTAGAGAAGTAAAGATTACTGCCATCGCAAAGAAGCCAATTACTTGAAGGCGTCGGTGTCCGATTCTGTCGAGAAAGGCTGTAGCCAATAGATACCCGGGAACAGCAACGACTAAAAAGACGATGAGATTCGTGAGAGTGTGTTCGAAGATCGTGCTGTTCGGAGATAACTTAGCAAGGACTAACGGTGTCGAGATGGTGTTCCCATAGTACGCGTAGTCCAGGAAGAACCATGTGCCGGCTGTAGCAAGGAGTAGCTTTAGGTAGTGGCGGTTGGTGAGGAAGCGGAGTAGCCCTATGCGGTGAATTTGGTTACCCGTCGGAAAGGCTCTGATTGTGCCCGTAGAAAAAGACTCAATGTCTTGGATTGCAAGTTCGTTCTTCCCTAAAATCTTCGACGTAAATCTAGGTGATTCTGGCATCTTGCGGCGAAAATATAGGACGCAAGCAGCAGGTATCGCCCCTGCGCCTAGGAGAATTTTGGCGTCCATTACGTGAGACAGGTGAGTTGTTAGAAGTAGTAGTGCGAGGGTGGGACCGACGACGAGACCGATGGCTTGCGTCGAAAATACTAGTGAAACGAGCCTCCCTCTATCCTTTGAATTCGAGTACTCAGAGATTAGAACTGCCGAAACCGGATAGTCGCCTCCTATTCCAATCCCTAGTACGAATCGCGCGATCAAGAGTGGTTCGATGCCGTTGGCGAGGAAGGATGCAACGGCGCCGATCACCATTACCGCCGATTCAATACCGTATAACTTCGTCCTTCCAAAGCGGTCGCTTAGGTAACCCAAAAGTAGCGCCCCGATCGCAGTTCCAAGGAGGGAGATGGCGCTCGCTAGGGCAATTTTTGAGGGCGTGAGGTGCCAAGGTGCTTTTAAAAGTGCCATGGCAGTTCCGATGACGAAAAGGTCATAGGCATCTGTGAAAAATCCTACGCTCGTTATCGCCGCGGCTCGTAGGTGAAAGCGACGTAGTGGTGCATCATTTAGAGCAGTAGTAATGGATGGGTTGGCGACAGACAAAACTTTATACCAGCTTCCCTAATGATATCTACATAATTCATCGTGCGTACTTTATTGAATCGACAAGGTCGTTAGTTGGATTTAGTGTATATTTCAAAAGACTACCTTATTACGGCAGAGTTTCATTGTAAAACTTTATGATGCCTTAGTTCAAATTTCGGTAGCGAAATATGAAAATTGGTTCATATTTCTCCATTTTTAAGCGGGTGCAATGCCGATCCCCAAAAATAGTTTTGGAAGTTTAACCACTTCAAGGGGGATAATTGGTGATAGCTGCGAATTACGGTACTTTGAATCTGGAAGCGATTTGAAAATCGCTACTTTAAGTTTTGCACCCGTACCAAGGTTTAAAGAAATATTTCAAGCATCGTTTCTTTGTGAATATTTAAATTTTAGGTATTAGAAGCACATGTGATTTGCGCTTTGTTAATGCTAAATAAATCAAAAATTTACGATTTGGATATATTGATTTAAGGTGTTGGATGGGGAATGATATTCGACGCTTTTGGGGAATGATCGTGTTCGTTCGTTAAAAAAGCGGTTTACGTTGCATTGTGCCGTTTAGATACCCATTGCCCTATTTGCACCGAGGATGGTTTGCGCTCCTCTCTTTTGAGGAGTGTTTTTTATAAATCGTTTCCTGCATACGACTGGTTGAAGCTCTTATTGACGAGCGGAAAATCGGGCACGATCGCTTCGTGGAGAGCGATTGGAAGTGCCGCCCAGTTGTTGACGGATGGATCAGTAATTTTGACTTTCTTTATCGCTCCATTTTCACTCGTTTCGACGAAGTAGCAAGTTGCGCCACGCCACCCCTCGACGCAGCCAAATCCGAAATTTGCCGCAGGTGCTGGGTCATCGATAGATTTCGGGGTCGATGGCATGGCGCTTTTGTCGGGTTTCGTACCATCATCGCGAAGAAAATTGAGATATCGCTTTATGAGCTCAAGCGATGAGAGAGCCTCTCTCCGTCGAAGCAGAAACCGTCCCATTACATCACCGGAGGACTCTAGTATCTCCTGGTAGTCGGCTTCAATGTGGTTGTACGGCAAGTATTGACGCACGTCGCAAGGGTGGTTAGATGCTCGGCCGACGTATCCGTAAGCAGATAGTCGTTGAGCATCGTCGCGCGAGAGGACTCCGGTTCCTATCATGCGATCGCGTACAATTCCGTGCTCTTCTATGAGCTGGCTAACTTCAATCACATGGTGTTTGATCTGATCGATTGTGCTTTGTGACGGTAGTTCAAAGAGTTTTGTTTGGTGCAGGCTCAACGATCCACGTAAGATTCGGTGGTTCGTTAGGCGGTAGTTGATCCCAGAAAGTGACTCTCGAATCCGCTGAGCTTGCGTATTTGCCAATCCAAAGGCGGTGTCGTTTGCAAGACCTCCGATATCAGTGACGTGGCAGGCCACTCGCTCTAGTTCAAGGAGAAGCGATCGCCGTATTCTCTCGTTTTCACCTACATCAATTGAAAGCGAGGATTCATAGGCTTTCAAGAATGCAAGACCGTGGGCGACGATGGAATCACCGGTCACGTGCTCAGCTAAGTTGAGCCCTTCTTCTGCTCTAGCGCCAATAAATGTATCTTCGACGCCCCTAGAGAGATAGTTCAATTCGATATCTAGATTCAAGATCGACTCGCCGATAACTGAAAATCGAAAGTGTCCAGGCTCGATAACTCCAGCGTGTACTGGTCCAACTGGAATTTGAGATACACCGGCCACCTCCTCTATGGCTGAGTTCGTGGTAACCGATTTCGATTTAGATTCAAAATGGACATCACCATTAGTTGCAGCTGTAAGGTCGGATTCAAATCGAGTTGCCTGAATGAAGACTTCGCTCACACTTGGAATTAATCCAGCCCAGTTGGAATCTATTTGGGTCCTGATATCGATCAAGGGTTCGTCTGAATGGCAGAAGGACATGAAGATGTGGTGAATGACGTAAGTTTCATCCGCAGCGGTAGACGTGATTGTCATCAATCGATAGCCCTCCTCTGCCAAATTGGTGGAGATCTTAACGAGGTCGATTGGAACGGCTTCGACGAATATCGGGCGCATAATCTAGCTCCTACCTCCTGTAATCGTTGAGATTGTAAATTGAATCGCATTTAGCGATGCTTGGGAGAATAGAGGGAAGACCGTTGCTCCTACCAGTGATAAAACGATAAGAAAGTTCGAAAGATGCGGCGAATGTGACGTAGTCGACTTAGCTGCAGGCAGCAGTAGTGCTGGGGAGGACTCTATGGCCTCTGGTCCACTATTTGTACTTCTTTGAACTACCAGTACTTCGGTAAAGGGGTGATTTTCGACTATCGGCGTCTTATTGACGCCGTTGATAGCTCCGTCGAAGGCGAGATTTGCAATTAAACGGATAATTGATGAAAACGCCACTAGGGCGAAGATGAAGGCTGTAGCAATGTAGGCCCCAAGGCCGGAGGTGAATCCGGCTACGGATATTTGAATTTCGGCGAAGAAGATTGCGAATGGAGGTAGTCCGAGAAGGCCGATCATAGCGATAATGGTGAGGTATTTGGTTACTCCTGCGAAACTCCCCGAAAGTGATATCTCGGTTATGTCACTGGTGCCAGTTTTATTGACAACTCTGCCGACAAGTATAAACAACGACGACTTGATGAGTCCGTGGGCAAGGATGTAAATCAGGACTGCTGCTGTCGCACCTTTGCCGATCGCGACCCCTAAGGCCATGACTCCCATGTGTTCCATTGACGAGTATGCGAGAAGCCTTTTTATATCGCGTTGCCTGACCATCATGAGCGAGGCGAGTGCGACAGATGCTAGCCCCATCGCAATTAAAATCCCTTTAATTTCGGCGCTTGCCATACCTACTTCGCTCAAGAGTCGCATTCGCAGGATTGCATAGAGTGCAACCGAAAGAAGCACTCCCGACATTAGTGCCGAAACCGGCGATGGTGATTGACTATGGGCATCCGGCAACCAACTGTGCATAGGAAATAGTCCAACCTTGGTGGAAAAGCCCAAAACCGTAAGGGCGATGCCGAGTCGAAGCAAGCCTTGGTTTAGCTGGTGGTCGTGGATAAGCAAGATCCATGACAGCGTCTTTCCTCCGCTTGCTCCGAATATGATCACCACGCCCAAAAGTGCAATTGCGATACCACTAGATGCGATTACCACATACTTCCAAGCGGCCTCGGCGGACTTTCTTGTGCCAGATTTACTCACTAAGAAGGCGGTTGCTACTGTCGTAGCTTCAATCGCAAACCACATTACGCCAATATTGTCGGCTTCAACCGCTAGGGACATGGCGAAGATAAAGCCATTCAAGAGTCCGCTGTATTCACGACTTACGTTTGAGTCGAGACCAGCGCCAATAGCCGTTAGGCCAACTGCACCAACTGTTGTAAGCATCCACGCACTAAGGGGATCAACTCTCAAGACTCCGCCAAGAGCAACTTCGTATGGGTAGTGAGAGTGGATAAGGGTGATCCCAGAGAGGAAAATTACTGCACTTGTAAGCGTCGGCGCTATTCGATTTAGCTTGGCAGAGGACACTAGGTAAGTGGTAGCCGCGGAGGCGATCGCTACGGCAAGGGGCAGGAGAAGAAGGTTATTCATCAGTCGTGTAACTCTCTCAACTGGCTAATGTCTGTGTGGCCAAAGTGGCCGCGAAGTTGATGTGTGAAGACTTGGAGGATGAGGACGACGAGTAGTACATCGACTGAGGCCGAAAGTTCTACGAGCGTCGGAACACCTCCTGAGACAAAGAGTGCGGTGGCTGTTATGCCATTGTCGACAACGACAAACCCTATCAACTGGGAAATTGCACGCCTTCGTGATGCGATGATAAGAAATCCTATGAGAACGACCGCAATTCCGGTTGGCGAGAGTGATGAAGATATCGAACCAACGTTCACGAAGAGCGGACCTGTTGTTACGAATGATCCTCCTATAAGGAGTGATGATATGAAGATCCCTGCAGTTGGATTGAGGTAAGTATCATCGCGCATCACGTCGCTGCGATTGCCCCCCTGTTTTGACTCTGCATTAATGAGTTTTAAGCGCCGTTGAATCAGTACGGGAAGAACTATTGCCTTCAACGTGAGCACAAAAAGTGCGATCATTACACCGGTTAACTTGCTTCTGTTTACTTCCACGACCATCAAGCCCCCTCCAAGGGCTAAGCCTTGAATTGAAAGGAGCCTTGCCGTGCTTTTTAGCGATCGTCGCCAGACGATAACGATCGTGCTGATGAGGAGGGTTCCGGCACAAAGTTGAAGAGTGAAGATCATTTTGCTGTTACTCCCGAGATGATTACGGCGATGAAGGCTATGGCGAGCGATCCAGCGAGCAATTCAGGGACGCGAAAGAGACGTACTTTGGCTAGAAAGACCTCGGCGACCCCCAGTGTCGCCCCTATTATGGCCACTTTAGCGATTAGGAATAGTGCGGCTGGAATCATTGCTGGCGAGAGGGTGGAGGCAATAGACCACGGGAGAAGCAAATTTGCAAGGAGCGAAGTTAGAACTGTCAACTTTATCCAAGATGCGAGTTCTTGAAACGCTAAATCGTGCCCGGAACTCTCTAGGGTCATCGCTTCATGGATCATCGTGAGTTCAAGGTGAGTTGTTGGATTGTCAACGGGAAGTCGGCCAGTTTCGGAGAGTACTGCAATTACCAGAGATGCGACGACCAGTATTCCAACCGGTGAGACTATTTGACTCGGGTTCGAAGCTCGAATTTGAATGATCGACGCGAGGTTTGAGGTACGAACTTCGATTGAGAGAGCGTAGATAGCTATCAACAAGGTCGGTTCAGCAAGTGCGAGCAGTGTTACGTGCCTGCTCGATCCCATCCCGCCGAAAGATGTTCCATTGGCTAGACCGATTAGACCTTGCGCCACTGCGTTGACCGTGAGAATTGAGACTATTACAAAAAGGTCAGGTGGAATAGCTGACGCGAACGTAACTGACGGTATGACCAAGGCGAGTGTCAAGGATGAGGCGAGCACTGCTACCGATCCCATTGCGACAAGGGTTGACCCGTTTCGGTAGCGCAAGGTCTCTTTTCTAAGTAGCTTTACTATCTCGCGCCACGGTTGGAATAATCTACCGCCACGCCGCCCCTCTAAGAGTGCTTTCGTAGCCCTTATGGTTCCAATTTGAAGCGGTGAAATTGCCACGACAACGAGTGCTTGCAAAAGTGCTGATACGATCTTGGTAATCATCTATCCCTCAAAGACTCGAAAGTGCTATGACGCTGATAAGGCCTATGAAGGCGTAGATCAAGTAGAGGTGGATGCTTCCGCCTTGGATTACCCGCACCCTCGAACTTACCTTTTCCACCGTTGAGATTACTGGGCGCATAAGGCGATCTTCAAAGAGGTCAGATTTGGCTAAGTTGGCGCGGAGGTGGCGTTGGCTCAAATACGTGGACTCTGATCCGTGGCTAACTTCAATATCTCGCCCGGGATTGATCACATCGTCAAAGATGCGAAGTACGGGCTCGGTGAAGCCCGAAGCGCTCGACTGAAACATTGGATCGACTGCAATAAGGCCGCATCCCCAAGGAACTTCAACGATACGGTTTGGAGCCCTTCTTGTAAGGACCTTTGTGAAAATCCAGAGTGAGGCAACAGCTCCAAGGAAGACCCCAACTATCGCTAGAGGTGTTATCGACGCCCGAAACACGGGTAGGTCAAGGGTAAAGATCGAAGTTGAACTGATTGACAGTTTTAGGTCGAGGATTCGATTGATTTGACGAGCTACGAGGCCGATCAATAAGGCCGGTGCGAATATCGCGATTGATGCGACGAGAGGACCGATCCATACGCTGGGCGAAACCTCTCTAGCTTTTGATGCAGTCTTCGAGCGAGGTATACCGAGTAGTGCAACCCCGACGATTTTGGCAAACGTTACAACGGCGAGTCCGGTGGTTAGCGCTATCGCCGCAACTGCGATTGGAAAGAGGGTTTTGAGTACAATTGAAACTTTGGCGTTTACTGAAGTTGCGTGAGAGAGCGTCTGTAGCAATAGCCATTCGGCGACGAAAGTTAATGTTGGAGGTAGTGCTGTTGCTCCAACCGCACCCAATGCGAACGTTGCGGTCGTGAACCGCATCTTCGAGCCAATGCCGCCAAGCTCATTTATCCTCTTTGTCTTACTGGATTGGTAGATCGACCCAGCCGCCATGAAGAGGCTCTGCTTGAAGAAGGCGTGTGCGAAGGTCAGGAGTACTGCAGCTAATAGGGCGGAATTAGCGACGTAGTCCTCATGGGATCTCAGGGCGCAGATGTAAGTGCCTACTGCAATTGCGATGAGACCCATGTTTTCGCTCGTAGACTGGGCGAGTAAGACTTTGAGGTCATCCTCTACTGCCGCCCTTATGATCGAGTAGACAGCGGTCGCCGCTCCAACGACGATCAGCCCTTCGCCCCAAAGTATGTTCAAACTTCTGTCAAGTTGGGTCACGGTTAGTAAGAGCCCGTAAACACCCATTGCTACCATGGCACCGCTCATAAGGGCCGATATCTCGGCTGGGGCGGCGGGGTGAGCTTTGGGTAGCCAAACATGAACCGGTAGCAGCCCCATTTTGATTCCGAAAGCAAGCAATAAGAGCCCGATACCAATTGCAGAAATGGGCTTGTGGCCAATTGTTGACAAAGCAGGCCACCACAGTGAGCTCCCAAGGGACCCGTTTGAGGAAAGTGATGAGAAACCAAGAATCAGCGAGATAGCGCTAACTTGCGACATAGTTAGGTACCAGATGAGTGCGCTCTTAGCCGACGGATACTTTTTTACCTCAACAACCACAAGTAGTGCGGAGCTAATTGTCATCAGCTCCCATCCAATAGTAAATGAGAGTGCGTTCCCGGCTGCGACTACCGTCATCATCGAAAATATGAAGGTAGATCGTGCCAACTTCGATGAGGCAAATCCGTCGGTGTGAGGCTGGGCGGCGCCGTAAGCGACAGTAATTGCCGATACAAAGGAGAGTAGAACCAAAAATAGGGCACCAAGATACGAGAGGGAGTAGGAGAGGGTCATCCACCTGCTGCCAAGGTGAATTAGGACGGAGGTCGATCCCACTCCTGCGATTCGTGCACATCCTGCGATAAGTCCAATCGTGGCGAGCGAAAAGTTAAGTGTCGAAGATAGTCGGAGCGAAGTTCGGGCAGGGATTGGCAAAATCGTTGAAGCGATAGAGGTGATATAAAGTATTGACGCTGCGGCGAACAGGGATTTCATCTTTTATATCGCCCTGAGATTTGTCGAAAAACTTCGACCAATGTTGCCGCACTTGGCGGGTCTCCGGGCACCGCTAGGTCCACTGGTATCACTGTTGAAACTGGACCGAGACAGTACTTAGCGTTGGCAAAGACGCCTCCTGTGATAGCCGCATCCCCGCAGGCGACAACGATTTTGGGGTTAGGGATCGCCTCGTAGGTTTTACGCAGCGGATCAGCCATCTTCTTAGTTACGCATCCTGTAACTAATAACACGTCAGCGTGGCGAGGAGATGCTACAAGGCGAACTCCGTACTGCTCGAGGTCGTAATCTGGTCCGAATGCGGCTAGGAGTTCGTTAGCGCAGTCTTGACCACCACCGACGTCGACGTAGCGAATATTGAGGGCGTTGCGTACCGATCGATTGCCTACGTTGGAAGTGACTTGGGTCGCTTCCTCTGGAACCGGCAAATAATTTTTGCTCAGACGAAGGTTCTGGCGAAGTATCGTTGAAACTTTGCGTACTGTCACTGTCCGCTACGCCCTTATGTCGTCGCCCGCGACGCGCGGCGGGTAGAGGATCGCAACGGAAGTTGTACTTATTAATTCTTTGAACTTTAATATGGGGCTAGGTTCAGTCGGTGTGGCTTTGGTTTTCGGTGTTTTCCTGGAAACTAGGGAATTGTCTCGAGGCCTAGATTTTTGATCTTTCACCATTGTGAGCGGTGGTATTCCTCGCTTCACAAAATTGTCGTCGTTATCTGAAAAATAATCAAAACCAGGGCTAAAACATAACATCTTCAAAACCAAACAAAATCTTCCGCGCAATTATAAAAAATATATCAACTTTTCGCGAGAAATTCAATTTTTTGGCCGTATTGCTATAAATTTAGTGAATTTGTCGCGCTCTAGGGCCTGTGCGCTGGAGCGCCTTATCTGTAATTGAAAAATATGAAATCTTAATCATCAATTAAAGTTGATACGATTTTTCAAAATGCACCCGGTTTAAATTAGTTCATATCATATATTAAAAATTAGATTGTCCTCATTTTAGGAACCGTTTATGGTCCTAAGATAGAAAGGAATTTCATCAAAAATTCTTGTGTCGGTAGGTTTGCCAACCTCAAGTGCACTAGTTTTGGCTTTGATCGCTATCAGCGAAGCCTATTGCACTACGGCTAAAGCATGTGGTGATCGATTGGCTATTGCACGTAGTCGTGTGACCTCGTGGTTCTTGTCATATGTTCACTGTGAGGCATGTTCGCCTTGACGATGAGGAAGATAGTTTAGATTGCGTGAACGTAGCAACTTGATTGGTAGGTTCCGTATCCACTCTTAGGCCAAGGATCGCGCAGGAATCTTTAGACCATTATTCCAATAATCATCGGAGTATCGGGCATAACCCAATCATGGATTTGGCTCGCCTCCGACGCACCCGCAAATAGAAATCGAACGAGAGCCACGAATGACCAGATTGAAAGTGTTGCTGACCGAATCCTAACGTAACAAAACAGAACCTTAGGCGAAGACATAGTTCGGCGCAGGCACAGTTAGATAGAGAAGTTTTGGCTAGCCGTTCCTAGGTCTTCCCCTTCAAGTACATAACAGTTGCCTCCGCGAGCCTTTGCTTCGTACATCAAAAGATCCGCACGGCGCAGTAGCGAATCTAGGTCGTCGTTTGCGGTTTTAGAAAATGCCACACCGACCGACGCGGTGATAGTAACCCATTCGGTGCGGTCTTCACTGATAGAGATTGGGGTGGCAATTGCTTCCATTATCCGTCCAATTACGCCCCGAGCAGTATCAAATTCATCGATTGACCCAAGGATGCATACGAACTCGTCGCCGCCAATGCGAGCTACCGTATCAATTTCACGGACCGCATCTTTAATCCTCCTAGCCAGGGTGATCAGTAGCGTATCGCCAGCCTTATGGCCGTATCTGTCATTTACCGGCTTGAAGTTATCCAAGTCCAAAAATGCCAATGCAGTCATTCCTCCGAAGCGCCTATTTATTGCCAATTGGTCAGCCATCTTTTCACCCACGAAGCTCCGATTTGGAAGCTCGGTGAGAAAATCAAAGTAGGCCAATTTCGCTAATTTATCCTGGTAGTCCATCAGGTCGGTAATGTCAGAAAATAGGGCAACGTAGAAATCGGGCTGACCTAGATTGCCAAATATTGTAGATATATTGACGAATGTCGCGAAGACCGAACCATCCTTGCGGCGCTGTTGCACAGATCCACTCCAGTGTCCACCGGTTCGCAATGCGTCGTTCATCGATTCCCAGAGCACTTCGTTCTCGGGGTTGGGCGCGAAGAATCGGGATGTTTTTCCGATCACGTCTTCCCGCTCAAAGCCGGTCATCCGAATACAGGCGGGATTGATGTCAATTATTTGCGAGTTAGCGTCAATTATCACGATTGCTTCGGCGGTGTGTTCGAATACTACAGCCGCCTTCCTGAGCTGACTCTCGGCGATCCTTTGCTCTGTTATGTCGGTGCCTACCACAACGAAGGATGAGGCTTTTCCATCGTGGCCGTAGATGATGCTACTGTGCCACTCGATTATCCGATGAACGCCGTCTCTGCGAACCCAAGTTGAAATTGCCTTTTCGCGGACGGTTCCGGCCAATGCATCGGCAAACCAAGCTCGAACTGCTGGTCGATCATCCGGAGCAAAGTATTCCACTATCTGAAAGGGTGCCTCTCCTATTTCGGCGAGCTTCGCACCGGTGAAATCTAAGACAGCTCTGTTGCAACGTATTACCCGACATGAGCGATCTAGAACATAGATCAGCCTTGGAATCGCCTCAATCACTTGAGCGACAAAGTCAAGGTCTTCACGTACCAGTGCAGCATCTCTGCTCCTTTGAGTGACATCGACGCCGTAGAGCACAACTGCCGCATTTGTATCTCTTCTATCCCGCACAACAGAGCTGTAGTGCATCTCAACTAGGCGCTTATTTCCATCTCGGTGGTGGTGCCAAATCTCATTTACGGCTGATCCCCCAAATTCAAGTACTCTTAAAAATGTTTCCACCACGAGGGATTGGTCGCCTTCGTCGATCCAATATCTCCAAAGAGTTGGATTTTCAAATACTTCGAGACTCGTGAAACCAGTCAACTGCTCTGCTCCGCGGTTGAACCGCGTTATTTGCCCCTTTTCGTTTACCACCATTACCGCAGCCGCAACTGAATCCATAATTCGATCGTTCAATGTTCGTTCGTGCCGAAGTTGCACTACTAGTTCGTCGCCATCTCGACCCTCGTATAGTGCAACGAAAAGTTCAGGCTCCCTTCCCAGTCCTCGGAACATGGCGTGGTATCGCATTACGCAAAATTCACCAAACTTGTCGCGAACAGTCAACTCCCCAGCCCATTGATTAGTGATATCAAAGTTCAACTGCAAATAAAGTGGGACTTCTCTGTCTAATTGGGGAGCTAAGTCGAAGAACGATAATTTATGTAGTTCGTCCTTGCTGTAACCTGAGCGATCGACTGCCTCACGATTTGCGTTAGCAATTTCTCCGGTGGCTGAGTTGATCAAGAATTTATAGGAAGTCGGAAGTTCGAAGAGTTCTGAGAGATATTCTTGCCTTCGTGTCTGAACTTCGTCAACTTGCTTGAGCTTCAAACAGAGCGAGATGATTGAGCCAATCGTCTCAAGCAGCATCGAGTCGAACTCTGAAGCTAGACCTTCCCGCGACTTGAGGACCGATAGTATCCCAATTGTTTTCAATGATTGATCCCGAAGCGGAATTGACCAACTCGCTGAGACTCCAAGCTCCTGTGCTGCCTCTCCAAATTGGCTCCATCTTGGGTCATATCGCACGATACTTTCGAAGGCCGCCCGCTCACTGAAGCCTGCTGTCGCATCTGAACCATTGCTCGTCGCATTCGATACATCCGTAAGTAAAGGCCATGTTTCGTAAGGTAAACTTGGAGCCCAAACTATGTTTGCTTTGCCAAAGCTATCGAGGAGCGAGACGCAACCTATTGAATGCGGAATCAATATCTCGACTTCAATAAGTGCCTTATTGATGACTTCCGAAGCCGAAAGCCCCTTCTCGATCTCACCTAAAAGGCGACCTTGGAGTAAATATATATCCTTCATTTGACGAAGGGAAATCGAATTCAAGGCATTTGGCCTGGCAGCCGAAGGCTCTGTGGCATCATCAACAGGAAGGGGCCGAACACCATCCAATTTGAGATTGATAATGCGTGCGAGGTCTTCCTCTAAGCGCAAAAGTGAACCAAGTCCTGCATTTTTCCTAGAGTCGACGAGAAATTGCGCAATTCGCTGATCAATCAGATAGTCGTTTGATCCTCCTATCATCAACCTGAGATCTGCAACTAGATCTGTTACGTCAATTGAATATAGAAATGTCTCCATCGCAATAATACGACGGGACCATTTGCGTAAATATGCCAATGCTCCAAGAGGAGTTCGAACGGTACTAACCGGCTCGTTGTATCTAAAAGAGTGGTACCAATCGATGATTGCTTCGAAATCGACTGGCCTACCAAGGCCATATCCCTGCCCGTAGTCCGCGCCTAAGATTGCAACTGCCTCCACCAAAGCATCATCTTCTAACCCCTCGACAACGACGTTCATCCCAAGGTCATGGGCTAAATCGGTCAAGTGAGCTACTAGGTCCACGGAATGGGCGACCTCGGCTGGAGAACGAACCAACTCTTGATCTATCTTGACCTCGTCGAAACCGACGCTTTCAAGGCGTAATAGAGAGCTATATCCAGCACCGAGATCATCTTGCGCTAAATGGACGCCCATATTTCGAGCACGCTGAAGTACTGTAGGCGACGTTCCATTGCCCTGAAGCAGTTCCTCGTCCTCCGTAAGTTCAAGGGTAAGCAGAGATGGATCCACCCCGCTCTCTTCAAGGTTGCGTTCGATACTTCTGATATATCGATCATCGAACATCCCCTGTGGAGGGAAGTTTACGCCTAGACCGCTAAATAATCCGTGGCTTCTCCAAGCCAAAATGGCTGATAGGCCTTTATTTAGGCCTTGGTCAAATAGATAGAAGAGGTCATCTGATCCAAATGCTCGAAGGAATTGCGCAGGAGATAGTAGATCCCCATTGGAATCTCTAAGCCGAGCTAAGGCTTCAACCTTATAGAGGTCACCACTTTTGAGATTGACGATTGGCTGGTAGACGATTTCTAGCCCGCCACCATAGAGTAGGGATCGGAAGAGACTTCGATCACTATGGGAAATTATCTGATTACCAGTATCGAGACGAGACAGCGCAGCTCCAAAGATGTGTGCTACATGCTCTAATGTTCGCCGTCTTCTATTTACACCAAAGTAACTGAGTACCTTCGAATATCCATTGATAACAGCAACGACATCGCCACTTGCAGCTACAACTGGAATGCCAACTCCGGAACGCAAATTGATCGAAAGTAGATCAGACCTCCAAGGGCCCATTCCTGGGTCTGTCGCAATTGAATCACAGGTTTCGACTCGACCAGAACGGAACGCCTTTCCGCTTGGCCCCATTCCTGAAGGGGAGTCACTTCGGTGGAAACAACGGACCAAACTGGCCCCAGTTAGCTTGACCAAGTGGCCCCACTCTTAGACACATTAATTCCTATCATTGAGTTTATGAAAAACGACTCAAAAGACAGAAAAAGGATGCTAAGAGTGGAACTCTACGAGAATATCAGAGTTGCGGTAAATAAAGAAGGCTTTTCGATTAGAGGTGCTGCAAATAAGTTCAAAGTTCATCGAAGAGTGGTTCGACGGGCTCTGATGAATGCAATGCCGCCCGAGAGAAGCGTAAGCGCTGTTAGTCGACCAAAGCTAGGTCAATACGAACTGGTAGTTCGTAAGTGGCTCGAAGACGATTGTAATGTAGCTCCCAAGCAGCGACACACCGGAACTCGTGTCTGGCAACGCCTCGTTGATGAATGTCAAGCTGATGTTTCAGTCTCAGCCGTACGAGTAATGGTAAAGGCACTACGGGCTGAGATAGACCTGCCAGTTCCTACAGCGATGATCCCCCAAATTCACCTACCGGGTAAAAGTGCAGATGTTGACTTTGGTGATGTACTTGTCTATGTCAATGGAGAAAAGATCAAGGCGAAGATGTTTGCTATGAGGTTATCTCACTCCGGTAAAGCATTTCATATGGTCTATAGCGGCGAGTCTAGAAGAGTGCTTTTTTGATGGGCACGAAAAAGCCTTTGAATTCTTTGGGGGCATCCCTGAAGTAATCAGATATGACAATTTAACAAGTGCTGTTCAAAAGGTACTATCTGGTAAAGAGAGGATGGAGAACGAACGATTCGTGGCATTTAGGTCTCACTATGGTTTCACCTCGTCCTTTTGTACTCCTGGAATCGATGGAGCTCATGAAAAAGGTGGAATCGAGGGAGAGGTAAAGAGAGCAAGGCGCCGATACTTCGTACCGCTTCCCCATGGTCAAACACTTGGCGAGATCAACGACAAGCTTCATCTACGAGTAGACAACGACGATAAGACCCGCCATATCAGCTACCGTCGCACCACAGTGCATACAGATTTTACTGAAGAGAAGAAACACCTGATGAGATTGGTTAGCGAACCCTTTGGGTGCGCCAAGATACTTTTTCCAAAAGTCGATGCTAAATCGCGCATCTCAGTCCGCAGCTGTCATTACTCAGTACCGGTGAGCCTTATTGGTAAGTCAGTCGAGGTGGCACTATCTGCTAGCGATCTAGTAGTAGTTCATAAGGGCAAGGTGGTTGCACGTCATGATCGCCTTATCCACAGGGGAGACTCCTCCTTGATACTCGATCACTACCTAGAGGCATTTACCCGTAAACCAGGTGCATTTGCCTCAGCGGTGCCATTAGATCAAGCGAAAAAGAAAGGTACCTTTTGGGCTGAACACGCTAGCTTTCTAGCTGCTGCAACCCAAAAGTATGGGGAGCGCGACGGTGTATTTGAGATGATATCGGTTTTACTCATTGGTCGAAGACTTCCAAAAGTAGCAATAGTAGCTGGTATCAATTGTGCACTTGAGATGAATAGCCCCAAGGCTTCCTATGTTGAGATCAAAGCTCGAGAATATCTAGTGTCACTAGTCATAAATTCACTTAGTAAATGGTCCGAGGTACTTCTCCATGGATCTAAAGATCTCGTCAGCCGTCTTATGCCATCTAAAAGGACGAGGATTCTCATTCCAGGTTTCAGTCCATTTTGTAATAGCTGCAATAAGTTGCTTTTCTGACTTGTGTGTTGACCTCTGCAACATCTTGGTAGTTAGTTCAGAAAACCATCGCTCTACAAGATTCATCCACGATGAATAGGTGGGAGTAAAGTGAAAGTGAAAGCGTTCATGCTCAAGGTTCCATTTACACACTGTATCGGTCTTATGGGTAACGTAGTTATCCATAATGAGATGGACCTCTAGATCTTTTGGTATTTCTTTGTCAATGAGATCTAGAAATGAGATGAACTCAACTGCAAGGAGCCTGCCAAGGAAGTTGTCACTTTCGCACCATCTAAGCTACCTCCTTTCGTCTCCCTTTTGGTCCATCTCCAACCGACTTATTCGTAGGAATAATTGGTACCTCTGATACTGGATCCCAGTCTCTGCATTTGCCTGAGATCCAGAAGTCCTGGTTTGGATTTGCGTTGCTCCCACCTACAGCTTCGCGCCGTCTATTTAGTAGCTCGATGTGTTCTCCACTGTGTGCCTGTTGTGGGGTTACGAACTTGATACCAGAGTGCTGGTGGTCGTTGTTGTAGTGATCAACGAATTCACTCATCCACCTGCGTGCAGCATCGATGGTTGCAAATCCTCCATAGGGATAGGTTGGAAAGTACTTCACCGTCTTAAAGAGCGACTCAATATGAGCATTGTCGTTAGATACCCGAGGCCGTGACCTTGATATATTTACATCTAGCTCATATAAGTACTCAACTAGTGACCACCCCTTCATGGGTGATCCATTGTCACTATGGATCACCTTCGGGACCATATTCTCTCTAGCCATTGCTCGCTTTACGACTCTCT
Source organism: Acidithrix sp. C25 (assembly GCF_904848545.2). NCBI lineage: Bacteria > Bacillati > Actinomycetota > Acidimicrobiia > Acidimicrobiales > Acidimicrobiaceae > Acidithrix > Acidithrix sp. C25. The sequence goes on along the minus strand of NZ_CAJHCI020000006.1, from coordinate 1,019,477 downwards.
TTAGCTGCTCAGAGCTTTCAGATTCGTATATCTCCCATCCGACTATCTTGCGTGAGTACAGATCAATGATCACATATGCGTAGTAGATCCCCCTAGCTGGTCCATTTAGCCAGGTGATATCAAGTGTCCAGATGTCACCTGGTTTTACTGCTGTGTGCACTGGTCTAGCTCTCTTCTTCGGCGGTTTCGTCCTGCTCGTGTGCTTGTTTAGATTGCTATCCTTTAGTACTCGATAGAAGGTCCTCTCAGATGCAATGTATCTGCCCTTACAGCCGAGTTTAGGCACAATCTGGGCAGGAGTAAGAGAGGAGAACTTACTCGAAGTACATACTTCGATGATCTCATGTCTCTCTTCCTCCGATAGTGCATTAGAGCGACGTTTGTGTACAGCTCCTCGCCGGCGATCTGTAGCACCAGATTCCCATCTCCGAAATGTACGAGTTGATATCTTCAAAACTTCACAGGCTTTGTAACATCTAGCACCTGCATCTATTGCTTCACTGATGAGGGCTACAGCTTGAGCTCGAACGTTGTGATCTAGATACAGAGGGGAGAGACTAAACGTCCCCTTCTTCCCCCGTGGATCATAACAAGCTCTGTCTCTTGTACTTTTTTTTGAAGAACCAATAGGGCAGCAGCTTCTGCTAGTGCCTTTTCTTTTCTAGCTAGTTCAGCTTCAATTCGCACTCTGGCTTTGCGCTCTTTATCAAGTTCCGCCTGGTGAGCCCTATTAGCAGCACTCTTGTTGTCAAGAGCTGACTCTAAGGTATTTCGCCGTAGGGGCTGTGTCTTCTGCTAGAACTCCATTTGATCTCAGCCATGAACCGAGTTCGTGCTCATTCATCGCAGCTGTGTCAACAACAGCTTTAATCTTGTTGATCTTATCGCTGGCTGCATTTGCACTAGCCTTGCGTTCCGAGTTCCACTGGTAGACAACGTTTGCATTGATTTCGTTATCCCTTGCAATCTTGGCGATAGCACCAGGTGTAGCATCTCCTGAATTGTCGAGCTCATATAGTGCTGCAACTACTTTTTGCTTTAGTTCTTTGGGGTACCTTTTCATGACCATTCCATCTTCGCCCTCTTATAAACAAAAATCAAGCTAGGTGACAACAATCTTGGCAGAGAGGGGTAAGTACTCTCAGCTGATTAGGTTTCCTTCCAACTAAATCGAATCGTTGCTGTTTTGAGCTGGAATTTTAGCTATGACGATTTAGAGCAGGATCAAAAAATAAAGAATCTTTTGTTTAATTGGTAGTAGTGACGGGCTGTGGATCCTGTTGACCAAGAGTAACTAATGATAAATCGATGGGTGAAAGCCATAGCTTTGGGTTAGCCCGCATTCTTGGTCCACAAATCCATAGCCCCTTTGCAGCCTTTAGGCTTTGGCGATCTCAAAGTGTCATCGCTTTAGCCAAAGGCCATGCCTAGGCCATAACAATGTGGATGTGAATCGTTATGGCCAAAGCAGCCAAAGCAGCCGGAGAGAATATCTTACTTTTGTCTCTGAGTCACCTCTAGATTATCAACTAGTGGTCCATGACCTCTAAAGATTGAGGAATACCGATCCACAACCATATTCGCCACTACCATATTCGCCACAGCGACCCTCACCTTTGAGGCTTTGGGCCAAGAGCTTCACGTAGATATCTGAGGATCTCACAATTGCGCTGGTGTCGGTCGATTCCTGAGGAATCCAAAGCTATAGGGCTAGCTATAGTACTACCGCCAGATTCCCATCGATCCCAAGGCCCATTAATGAATCAGGATTATCCACAAGGACTCAACTCTCAGTAGGCCCCGTAGCCCAGTCATTATCGATTATCAAGACAATGTCGACAAGTTCAGCTTTATGGAGTAGTTCAATTTCGCTTAGATGGGGTTACGTGATTGCTTCCAATGGCCATGGCGGGTTTCTGACTAGTCAGTGCTGTGACTCATCGTCGATGAAGCGCACCTTCGAGATCACCTAAGAGACAATTGCACAATTCGGAAATCAACTCTTTCGGGTGGCATTTTTTGACTCGGAGTGGGGTTGCTATGCCTTATCTAGCATTAAGTTCGGAGCTTTAAATCCAAAACAGCTAAGGATCTACTTTCGCAATTGTCTCCTAGGCTTCAAGCGCCGTGGTTATCAACCTCGGTCATATTGGCTCCACTGGGATTGGGCAGAAAAGATGTGAGATCTAGGTTTGGTCATTTGATTCATGAGAAACGGAGATCACTCCGATGTTGGTGGCACTTGCTACCAGCAACTATCAATCGAGACACTAAATGGATGTATCAATCGTCCTGATAGTCACCACAAGATTGAAAATAGTCATTCGACTCAATAGCCCCAAGAGCACTTGGTCTATGATTTAATGGACCTTGAGATAACAAGAGGATCATTCCAAAGCTGAGAACCCAATCCCAATCACAGGTGATCAGTGATTGCCAAAATGCACTCTGAGATATTTCTATTACATATTAAGATCCTATGACTACAACAAGTCCTAATGGACTGTGGATTTGTGGACCAAGAGTATTACAGATAGTCAAATTTGTAACTTTCGCCTACCGAGTTGAAATCGGCGACTCTTGGTCAACAAGACCCACAGCCCGTAGCTACTACTAAATCAACAAAAAGTTCTTTCTTTCCTAATCATCAAGATGCTGCCGTAGCATTAGCCCCACGTCCTAGAACCAACAATCCAATTAATTCGAAGACCAATACTTATGGATCATGACCGTTTGGGCCAAAGACTATAGCTATGAAGCCATAGAGCCTCGAGTTGATCCATGGATATACGACAACCAGTGCCTTGCCTAAGTCCTAACGCCTAAATGGATAAGTTTTCCAAGCAATCCAATTCAACCAGTCAAGATTTAACCCAGTGGCAAATGTCGGTTATCGCATTGGACTTTGACCCAAGAGAATTCAAAAATCTACAACCAGCGATATCTCAATCTGCTCAAACGCACTACCATGAATGGGTGGGGTGGGTCAAAAATAGGTTGCTGCTCGTGGGTCAAAAATAGGTTGCTGGCAACAGTGGTGGTGTCACCCCGTTCCATGTTGGAGGCGAAACCATCGATGGTCTCGCCGATGACATCCCCGAGGGCACTTTGACCTGCACCGCGCTGGGTCCGGTGAGCTTCTCCATGAAGTCGACCACCGAACATGCCCCAGCCGCCCCGTCTTTCACGAGATTCTTGATGGCGTCAGGTTTTACGTCGAAGACGACGCACGTATGGCCGTCGCCCGTCAGTGTTCGAATGATGTTCGTACCATTCGTCCTAGCCCGACGACGCTGATTTGCGATAGCTGCTCTGTAATCACTATCCTTTTCTCCTTCAAACTTTCGTAGCGAGCCTCGTTATGAATTCCCGGATTTCGAAGTCGCGAGCCACGGCAACTGCCAAGGCGTGTGACCCCGCAGGAGGTCGTTGGCACTCTTTGGTCCCCATGACCCGCGCTCATATCTATCGATCGAGGGCGGTTGGTCGATCAGCGGCTGTAAGACTCGCCACGTCTCTTCGACGACATCCTCCCGAGTGAAGCGTGACTGGTCGCCGTTTAACGCATCGTGAAAGAGACGCTCGTAGGCCCCGGACGGCTTGCCTAACTCGTGGACAAAGGAAAGGTCCAACTGCACGTCCCTCGTCGCCCTACCGTCGGGGCCCTTTGACAACAGAGCCATTCGTACGCCGGGATCGGGACTGACGCGAATGATCAGCTGGTTCGGATCGGTGTGCTGGGGAGTATCCAGAAACGCCAAGCGAGGCGGACGTTTAAAGACCACCCTCACTTCGGTAACCGCTTCGGCTAATTCCTTACCGCACCGGATGAAGAACGGCACCCCGGCCCATCGCCAGTTCTCTATGGCCAATCGCAGGGCCACGTAGGTCTCCGTTTCTGACCCCTTTTTGACGCCGGGAACATCGAGGTACCCGGTGTACTGACCTCGCACACAAGCAGTCGGTTCGACGTTGGCCATCACTCGGAATACCTACACCTTCTTGTCCCAGAGCGCAGCATGTCCCGGCCCTGCGGGCGCCTCCATGGCAATCAACGCCACGACCTGCATGAGGTGGTTCTGGATCACGTCGCGCATCGCACCGACGGGATCGTAGAATGCGCCGCGATCATCGACTCCGAAGTTCTCGGCCAGTGTGACGTAGACACCAGCCACGTGTTCGCGGTTCCATACCGGCTCGAGGATCGTGTTCGCGAAACGCAGGTAGGAGATGTCAGTCACCGGCTGCTTTCCTAAGAAGTGATCGACGCGGAGAATTTGACTTTCGTCGAGCACACGATGGAGATCGTTGTTAAGTACACGGGCCGACGCTAGATCGTGACCGAAGGGCTTTTCGATCATCACCCGGGCGCCCTGGAGGAGATCTGCCTCGTCTAGAGAGGCGACCACCGGAGCGAATAGTCCGGGTGGTATCTCTAGGTAGTACAAGGAGTGTGAACTCCTCTGCAGATCCTTCGCGAGCGCCTGGTAGGTGGCGGGGTTGTTGAAGTCGCCCTGTACGTACCTGAACCGTTTCGCTAGGCGGTCAAATATCCCTTTGTCGACCACTTCGTCACCCGACTTCAATGCCGCGAGTACGGAGGAACGCAGGTGATCGACGGACCAGTCCTCCTCGGCTACGCCGATGATCGGAACGTTCAACTCGCCAGCCAACTCCAGTTGATACAACGCCTGGAAGGTCATCTTCTTGGCGAGATCTCCCGTGATGCCGAATATGACGAGGGAGTCGGCGGCGCACGGCGAAAGGTGGTTCACGTTAGCCATGCCTTGCTTATCGGGCCGTACTCCGCGCAAGCTTCTAGTCAAGTCGCCACCAACCGAGTAATCGTCGTCGACGGGAGTCCATGGGGGGCGGACTCCTGTCGACGAGTGGTCTTCCGCGCCCAGAACTGCGACGGCCTACCCATGTCGTCAGGGTACTCGCGGAATTCTTTGGGAAAGTGAAAGTGACGTGAAGGCGACGTCGTCGCTACCGAATTAAGTTCGCCGTCCATGTAGGCCATCCCGCACACTTTCATTTTGAAACCGACCATTGTTGGTCGAGAAAGATGCGAGGTCTGGGCGTCCTTTGTGAGTATATCATTGTTTCATGCGAGTTATCGAAATATGGTGAAAGAACTTTGAGATCGGTGGGCCGTGCGAACGTCCGCACTTCGCGCACCAACTTCGCCACCGTCGTGCATCTAGGTCGATGAAGCGCAGAAATCGTGTCACTCCCAGCACGGCTGGGATTCTCCACCCACGCCACTACTGCGGGTTGTCGCCCGCGGCGTGCGATCCATGGGTCATCAGCTCGGCGAGACTCGTCACGACGACGTCGGCACCGTGGGCGCGAAGTCCATCGGCGTAGTCGTGCACACCGGGCGCGTCGTGATGGTCGACACCGACAACTAAGCCGAATCGTCCGGCCCGACCCGCTTCGACACCAGCCAGGGCATCCTCGAGGACCACGGCGGTATCTGCATCCACTCCCAGGACCTTCGCTCCCTGGAGATAGCTGTCGGGTGCAGGTTTCCCCTTCAGATCGAGATCCTTGACGACGTGTCCGTCGACGACCGCGTCAAAGAGATCGATAATACCGGCTGCCACTAGAGCCGTCTTAGTGTTTTCGCTGGCCGAGACGACAGCCACCTTGGCGCCCTTAAGGCGAAGTTCCTTCACGAGCGCCACCGCGCCATCGAAGACCTTCACCCCCTCTTTCTTCAGGGCCTCCAGGAAGAGCTCGTTCTTGCGTTTACCCACCCCCTTGATGGTGCCTGCGTCAGATTGATCATCGTCAGCGCCCTCGGACAGGGTGATGCCACGCGCGGTGAGGAAGTTGCGAACCCCGTCGTCACGAGGTTCACCATCGACGTACTTTTCGTAGTCGCCCTCGGCGTCGAATGGTGCATACGTCTTTCCCGTGTTAGTCGCCTCTGTCTTGAGAAACTCGTCGAATGCTTGCTTCCATGCACCTGCGTGTACTGACGCGGTGTTCGTCAATACGCCGTCCATGTCGAACAACCACGCGTGGTAGGCGGCAAAGTCTACGTCCTTGACTTGATCATCCTTCTTTGGCGCGCTCATGGTGCCTCCTGTTGCTCGTGAGAACTGGTAGTGACGCGATGCCGGGGCGTCCGCCCGAAGGGTTGGCTCGGCATCGAGGGTGTCGATTGACGCGAGTGGTCGTGAGTCAACGTAAAGACAGTGGGACCACTCGTGGACACGGTCATCGCCCTATCAAAGTGAAAGAGTTCCAGATCGTCCCCATGGGTCAAGACGTAACTCACCATCGATGGTGTTACCTCGACGCGTAGGCGTCGGCCGCGAAACTCCATGTTGAAGGCTAGTCGAGTAATCCCTTCGGGGAGACGGGGAGCGAATGTTAGCGTATCGTTGCTTTCGCGCATCCCTCCGAATCCGGCCACCAGCGCAATCCACGTTCCCGCTAACGACGCTACGTGCAGACCGTCGCGGGTGTCGTGCTCAAGATCTTCTAAGTCCATTAGGGCGGCTTCGGCGAGGTAGTCGTACGCTAACGCCAGGTAGCCGACTTCGGCCGCGATGATGGCTTGGCAGCAAACTGAGAGGGAAGAGTCGCGCACGGTGAGCTTCTCGTAGTACTCGAAGTTTCGTCTCTTCTGTTCGAGGGTAAATGCGTCACCGCGTAAGTACATGGCCAGCACCAGGTCGGCCTGCTTGATGACCTGCTTGCGGTAGAGGTCAAAGTAAGGAAAATTGAGAAAGAGTGGGTACTGCTCTTTCGACGTGGTCGCGAAGTCCCATACCTGGTGGTCAGTGAAACGCTCGGACTGCGAATGAACGCCAAGAACTGCGTCGAAGGGAATCACCACCGCGTCAGCGGCACGACGCCACTCGAGGATCTCCGCCTCTTCGATCTCGAGTGCGCGCGATGATTCACAGTAACGCTCGGCCACGTCGGCAGCGGCCCGTAGATTTCTCTGCGCCATGAGGTTGGTGTAGATGTTGTTATCACTGATCGCGCTGTACTCATCGGGACCGGTTACTCCATCGATACGGAATCCTCCGTCGCGAACAAAGTGACCGAGGGAATACCATAGCCTCGCCGTTTCACTCAATAACTCCAGACCAACGCCTCGCTCGAACTTCTCGTCAGCGCTCGCTTTTACGTATCGAATGACGGCATCGGCGATGTCGGCGTTGACGTGAAATGCCGCCACGCCCGCTGGCCAGTACGCCGAGCACGCGGCTCCCGTAATAGTTCGCCAAGGAAATAGTGCTCCCTTGAGACCGAGATTTGATGCTCGAGCTTTCGCTGATGCGAGCGTGTCATGGCGCCACGACAAGGCGTGTGCCACAGCGTCAGGCATTGTGTAAGTAAGTACCGATAACACGAACGTCTCACTATCCCAGAACGCGTGTCCATCGTAACCCGGGCCGGTCAGTCCCTTGCCGGGAATCGCGCGACGTCCACCTCGAGCTCCCGACTGCAACACGTGAAAGAGCGAGAAGCGTGCGGCCTGTTGGATCTCATCGTCGCCGTCTACCTCGACGTCAGCGCGATCCCAAAAATCTTCTAGGAACTTGCGCTGTTCCGCCAGGAGTCCTTCCCAGCCGGTCCTCGAGGCGACCAAGAGAGCCGCATCTATTTGATCGCGCAGTGCCTTCTCCGAACGAGTAGCCGACCATCCGTAAGTGACGTACTTAACGATCGTCAGACACTCTCCTGGTTCGAGCGTGACCGCAACCGTCAAGCGTCCGAGATCGTCGGAGCATTCAGCAACCACTTCCGTCGAATCCGGGCCTTCCACCTCATGGTCCATAGCTGCCGCGACGGTGATCTCACTATGTTTGGTGTGGTGCACTAATTCGCAGCGAGTCCCCTCGTTGGCGTAGCCTACCGCTTGCAACGAACTATCTAGTACCGCCGAAACTCGGGGGTCACCGCTCGGCGGCGGTGGCGGTTCGTTCGTAACCAACTCGGATTGAACCACTACACGTACTTCATGGTCGACGGCTTCGATCTCGTAACGAATCGCCGCAACAGACCTTTGGACGAGGGACACTAGACGCGTAGAAGCTATCCGCACCCTTCGATCAGACGGTGACGACCATTCGACCCGTCGGTCGAGGACCCCCGCGCGAAAATCTAGGACGCGTTCGTGGCTGTGCAACTCGCCGTAACGAACATCGAACGGTTCGTCGTCGACCAATAGTCGAATCAGTTTTCCGTCGGTGACGTTTACCACGACCTGGTCGCGCTCAGAATAACTGTAACCGGCTTCGGCGTAGGAAAGTGGTCGGAGTTCGTGCACGCCGTTCAAATAGCTTCCCGAAAGACCGTATGGGTCACCTTCGTCCAGATTGCCCCGCCAGCCGATGTGTCCGTTGGACAATGCGAACAGCGACTCGGTCTGCGCCAAGATATTGAGGTTCAATTCGGTTTCGCGCAGGCACCATGGCTCAATTGTAAAGGCCGGATGTTGAATCACCGGAGGGCTCGTATATCGAAGACCATGCGTGCAGGCTCTAGGTCGGCAGCCCATAGGTTGGCGTCACCGATCATCCCGTCCCCCATCATCTGTCGGTCGATGCGTGCGTTCTGGGTAGACGGAATCGTGAGGTCCGCCGCGGGCGAATCCTGGTCGTACTGCAGTCGTGATCGTCCCGCCACTATTGTTTCCCACGGCTGAGAGCGGCATTGCGATATCTTCGAGTGACTGTTGCTCGGCTGCGACGCCGAACACCAACTCCGCGACGCCGCCGATGATCATGACCCCGGCCCCAACCAGGTAAGCAAAAAAGAGTCCACGGTGGTTGTTGACCAGGCCGCCATAGATGTTAGGCCCCAGTGCGCCAAAGGCCTGAGCAATGGCGAAGAAGACGGCGATCGCCTTCGCTCGAACCTCTAACGGGAAGATTTCGCTCACGGTGAGATACGCTGCACTAGCTCCCGCGGAGGCGAAGAAGAAGACCAGCGACCAAGCGATGGTCTGGGTCAGCGCGTCGAGCAGGTTGGCGTCGAATGCCCACGCGCTTAACGCCAGTAGTACGCCAGCCAGCAGGTAGGTAGAGCTGATCATGAACCGTCGACCGATTGTGTCGAAAAGCCGACCGAGGATGAGGGGGCCGGCAAGGTTACCGACAGCGAAGGCGATGAAGTACAGCGGTATTGAGCCGCTTGACACGTGGTAGACCGTCGCGAGGACCAGTGCGTAGGTGAAGAAGATCGCGTTGTAAAAGAAGGACTGGGTTATCATCAATGTCGCACCCAAGATGCTTCGTTTCGGCATCTGGGTGAACAGCACACGCGCCAGCCTATAGTATCCGAGGTCGGAGATCGGATTGATGACGAGTGCTTTCGATTCGTCGAACGGTGGCAGATCTCCGCCACCCGAAGACTCTTTTTCCATTCGCTTGATCGCTACTTCGGCTTCCTTCTCTCGCCCATGCATGATTAGCCACCGGGGGCTTTCGGGGAGATTACGTCGAACGAAGATGATTGCCACGGCAAGTACCGGCCCGAGGAGGAAGCCGAGTCGCCAGCTCACGGTGGCGGAGAAAGAATTGAGGATATAGAGCTCGGCCAAGGTGCCGATTAGGGCGCCACCCCAATATGTACCATTGATTGCAATGTCCACTCGACCTCGGTATCGCGCGGGGATCATCTCGTCGATGGCGGAGTTGATGGCGGCGTACTCACCGCCGATACCCATGCCGGCGATAAATCGAGTGGCGTAGAGCCAAATCACCCATCCACTACCGTGACCAAGCGTGGCGGCGGTGAGACCTGAGCCCAGAAGATACACGCCTAGCGTTACGAGAAAGAGCTTCCGCCGCCCGAGCTTATCCGAAAGTCGACCGAAGACAAGAGCTCCGACCACCTCGCCAATGAGATAGACCGACGCTATGTCGCCCACCGCTCGTGGGGACATGCTAAGTGTACTCTTCCTCTGAAGGAGGTCAGCCACGTCGCTCGCAATTGTAATTTCGAGCCCGTCGAGCACCCAGGCAACGCCCAAGGCGATCACCATGCGCGTATGGAAGGGCGACCAGCGAAGGCGGTCTATACGCGCCGGTATGAGCGTGCTGATCGGTTCGGACTCCGTTTTCGCCATCGCGTATACCGTCCCATCGAGAAAGAAATTTCTGTTGATAAGGGATGCGGGGTCTGGGCTTCCTTTTTCAAATACTAACTCTCTTGATGTGATTTGTCAATCTATCTCGTCGTAATTGTGGTGACCACCATCACTGGAATTGACTATTTTTCAATCTTTCGACCACTGAATATCAAGACTTGCGACCAGGTGAATTTCTTAGGTAAGACTCGGTTTTTGAGCCATCAATAACGATGGCTTAGAAACCAGGAGAAACCAGGAAATGATAAGGAAAAAATGGGAGATTGATTTGAAAGTAATCAGAGATATTCTTCGTTTGGCTAACGAAGATCGTTATACCTTTCGTGAAATCGGGACATCGCTGTCGATTTCACACCAGAGAAGTATCTAAACATCTAAACGCAATTGTCAAATGCGGTCTAAGTATCGCTCAAGGCCTTGAACTTAGCGATCAAGAGCTGAAGGAGATCTAATACCCAAAGGCATCAGGACCAGTTTCTAAGGAGAAGGTGACCCCTGACTTCGATGGACTGATCAAAGAGATGGCCAAACACCCATCTCTCACACGCAAAGTGCTTTGGGATGAATACAAAGAGCAATTTGGCGATCAAAGTTACAGTTACTCACAGTTTTGTGTTCTGATGCGTTCGCTCAAGGTGGTCAACTCTCTAACTATGCATCTTGAACATCTACCTGGTTACAAGTTGTTCGTTGACTTTGGCGGAGATAGGGTTCCAATCTATAGCTCCATGACATCTGAGAAGGTAACTTTTGAAGCCTCAATCTTCGTAGGTGTATTGGCCTATTCTGGCGTGTGTTACGCCTATGTTGCTGGCAACACTTTGGTGAGGTTCAGGCTGATACCGTCATTGACTCAAGTCACGGCGCCGATCGGGATGGTGACCTATTTATTGGAGACTCTTTGGATGCAAGACCCATTTTGGACCACTAAATGGAGACCGCCATTTGCTTCAAATAATGTTTAAAACCTATAGCTTGATCTCTGTCGACTCACCATGGAGCGATGATGACCGTTTTGTAAACCAACCATTGCCCCTCGACGCGAGAGATGCAAAACCGACCATACCTGTGTGGAAAGGTTGTGAATCAAACTATCGAGGACCAAAGTTCAGCTTGAGTCGTTACCGATCGACATAACACTGTAGTTTAGTTATCTTTCTCCCCCCACCTTGGAACTCTCACCTCCAAAGAGATCTCGTTCTATCTCCTGTAGGCTGCGATTCTTGGTCTCTGGCACTTTTCGTTGGAAATACACAAGTGCGACAATGGTCAAAAAGCCAAAGAGGAAGAACGTTCCCGATCCGTGAATGGCATTTAGCAGTGTTAGGAAGGAAATCGTAACAACAAAGTTCGCACCCCAGTTGGCAATCGTGGCAACGCTCATGGCTCGACCTCTGATACCAACCGGATAGATTTCGCTAATTAGTAACCAGAAGGTAGGCCCAAGGCCAACTGCAAAGGATCCAGTGTAGAGGAGTAAAGCGATAATAGCTATAATTGCCGTCGCACCTGTGAGGTGATTCCCACCTACGACAAATGCTAATGCAAGCACAACCAAGGAGATAGCCATACCACTTGTTCCTACCAACAGTAGGGGTCGACGACCAACTCGATCGATCAATCGAATAGCAACGATAGTCATTGCGACGTTTATCACCCCGTTTGCTACGTTAGCAAGCAGTGATGCAGAATTACCCAGTCCCGCACCGTGAAGGAGGGTAGGGGCATAGTAGATGATGGTATTGATACCAGTCACCTGTTGAAAGACCGCTAGAAGAATCCCAACGGTTAATGCCCCGCGAACTTTAGGATTCAAGAGATCTCTGGCATGGGTCTTCTTTTGGCTGAGCTCTCGTACCTCAGTAATCTCGGCTTCAATCTCACCGCTGGCTCGTACTCGCTTTAGTACAGCTCGAGCTTCGTCTTCTCGACCTTGTGCGATCAACCAGTGAGGGCTCTCCGCTTGAAAGAGCATGCCGACAAATAGGGCAGCAGCGGGGATGGTGGCAAGGCCAAACATGAGCCGCCAGTTCTGAGTGTAGGAGAGTCCATAGTCAACTAGATAGGCGCTGAGAATACCAGAGGTGATTGCCAACTGGTTGAAGCTGACAAGGGCGCCACGAAGGTTAGGCGGAGCCGCCTCACCAATGTAGAGCGGAACGACCATTGAAGCTGAACCTACAGCAACACCAATCACAAAGCGCATAATGATCAGAACTAGCAAACTGGGTGAGAACCCAGCGCCAAGGACTCCGACCATAAAGAGTACCGTTGTTATAAGAACAGTTCGCCGCCGCCCGATAGTATCGGCAAGCTTGCCCGCAAAAAATGCCCCAACCATCGCTCCAACAAGGAGGAGGCTTGTTACTAGTTCCTTGTCGAGAGATGATATTCTCCCAAAATCGACGTGCAAAAAGAGCAATGCACCTGATACAACTCCGGTGTCATATCCAAAAAGGAGTCCACCAAGTGCAGTAATGGCAGCAGCCCAAAAGACATGGCGGCGTATCGTTTGGGTAGTTATCTCAGAAGTGACTCTTGCAGATGGGTTAGTTTTCATGACGGCTTCCTCTCAAGTTCTGACAGAGGATAAAAGGCGCTAAAGATTCGTCCAAGGCGCCAAGAGTTGGAGTGTTATTGCGCTCTGGAATCAGAGTGCGACTGGTGGCGGTGGAGGCAAAATCCACTGAGGAAGACCGCCTTTGTCTAAAGCTACTGAATCGGGTCGGATCAATAGTTACGGATACGACGGTATCCATAGTCTAGGCCACCGTGATTGAGGGGTCGAGAAAGACGTCTTGGACTGCATTGAGGAGCTCAATGCCATCAGACAAAGGTCTCTCAAATGACTTACGACCGACAATGAGCCCGACTCCTCCAGCACGCTTATTGATGATCGCTGTGCGCACGGCTCCGGCTAGGTCGTTGGGTCCGTCCGATCCGCCTCCGGAGTTGATGAGTCCGATCCTACCCAAATAGCAGTTGGCCACTTGCCATCGAGTGAGGTCGATGGGATGATCTGTGGTGAGCTCTGAGTAGACGATAGGGTCGGTTTTTCCGAAGTCCACCGCGTAATAGCCTCCATTGCATGTGGCCTGTTTTTGTTTGATAATGTCGGCTTGGATGGTCACGCCCAGGTAGTTGGCCTGTCCGGTTAGGTCCGCTGAGGTCTCGTAGTTTATTCCGTCATGTTCGAAGGCATCATTTCGTAGGTAGCACCACAGTACGGTAAACAATCCCAGTCGATGAGCTTCGGCGAAGGCCGCACTCACCTCGACCAACTGACGGTCGGCGTCTTCGGAGCCGAAGTAGATGGTCGCCCCTACACCTACCGCTCCGAGATCGAAGGCCTGTTGCACAGAGGCGAAGAAGATTTGGCGAGTGTGGTTTGGATAGGTAAGTAGCTCGTTATGGTTGAGCTTGACGATGAAAGGTATTCGATGGGCATAATGTCGAGCGACCATGCCAAGCACACCCAAGGTAGAGGCTATGGCATTACACCCGCCTTCGACCGCTAATTCACAAATATTTGAGGGGTCTAAATAAGCTGGGTTTCGAGCGAAGCTAGCGGCGCCAGAATGTTCAACCCCCTGATCAACTGGCAGTATCGATAGATAACCTGTGCCACCAAGCCGACCATGATTGTACATGTGCGCCAAGTTGCGCAAGACAACTATAGAGCGGTCGCTCTGTGCCATGATTCGGTCAATGTAGTTCGGACCTGGCAGCGTGAGGGATTTTTTGGAAATCCCCTTGCATGTGTGACCGAGCAGGGAATTAGCTTCATCCCCTAGTAGCTGTTGAATATCCATTTTAGTTCCTTGGTCTTTGTGGTAGTGAGAATGCTGGCCTGTTCGGAAAATCTGTCCATTGCCTCAATACTTGTACGAATTGGAGATCCACCATCGGGTGTCAAGCGATGGTGGATCAAAAAGATAAGGGATTTATTGATTTAGGGAGATCGTCCTGAGTGCTTCGCCTAGCCCGTCACGAAGCTGTTCCAGCCCGCGGGTCACTTCAGGGCCAAGATGGACCCGCAAAACCCGCCGCTCACGCGTGGCCAATACATCGAGGTCACTTCTGGCCTCGGCCTCCTTTGCAACCCCGAAGCTATAGCGATGGCCAGGAACAACCAAACCTACGGCGTCATCGCAGGTGATCTGAAGGAAAACTCCGGTATTGGGTCCACCCTTGTAGGCCTGGCCTGTCGAGTGTTGGAAGCGGGGTCCAAACTCGCCACATGTAGCCACAAAGAGGATATCTCGCACCATCGTCCTCATTTGCGTTAGGATAGCCTGGTGAGCAGGTGACATCTGTACATAGGCGAGCAGCGCTACATAGTCACCAGCGCCAGCGCGGCTTATATGTGCCTTTAGATAGGAGACGAGATCCAGATTTCCTTTGACAGTGGAATTTAGCTCAGCACCGTTTCTGTCGTCGGCATAGAGCGTCACCCCTTGGCCATCCCATAACTGCGACAGTACGGGTAGGCAACCTTCTGTGTCGTAGTTGTCTGTCAACTGACGAGCGAGCACCTTGGCCTCTTCGACGTCAGGCTGGTCGAAGGGATTTATGCCGATTATCGAACCAGCTACCGCGGTAGCAAACTCCCAACGGAAGAACTCACCTCCCAGACTGTAGGGGTCGGACACCTCGATGCGCAGGACGGGATGGCCAGCCTTTGTGAGTGCCGAAACCTTCTTTGCTTGCTCAGGATCGTCGTCGCCGGCGAGTGTTATATAACAAAAAAGACGATCGGAGCCATAGACCAAGGGCTTGCCGAGTGGTTCTTGGTCGATCGGCACAACGCCTTTGCCTTGCTTTCCAGTGGATTCGGCCAAAAGTTGTTCAAGCCAGGCGCCAAGATGAGCAATTCCAGGAGATAGGACTAGGGTGACCTTGTCGAAACCGGCATTTACGCAGGTGCCTATCACTGCGCCCAGTGCCAATCCGGGGTTGTCGCGGACTGGCATCGATGGAGAACATGCATGTGCCATTATCTCCGCCGAGGCGAACAGGCGCCCAACATCTAGCCCGCAGGCCGCGCTTGGCACCATGCCAAAGTCCGACAAAGCTGAGTATCGACCGCCAATTGAAGGCACGCCGAAGAATATCCTACGGTAGCCATCCCTCTTTGCCACGGCCTCCAAAGGAGAGCCTGGATCAGTGATAGCCACAAAGTGTGAGCCGGCTTTCTCGATGCCCACAGCTTCGATCATGCGCCCATAGAAGTAGGCAGCAAAGATGTTAGGCTCCAATGTGGTGCCTGATTTGGAGGATACGATAAAGAGGCTATGGGCTAAGTCGATGCTTTCCTCCATTGCCTTGATTTGTTCGGGGTCGGTGGAATCGAGAACGTGGAGCTTGGGAAATCCTTTTAGTGGGGCAAAAGTGTGTGCCAGGACGTCTGGGCATAGGCTCGATCCACCCATGCCCAGCACTACTGCGTCGGTGAATTTCGCTTTGTGGATCTCTGTGGCCAACGCTTCAAAACGATGGGTATGTGCAGCTTGGTCACGTGCTATGCCTAACCAACCTAGCCAAGCGTCTTCGCCGTGGCCAGTCCAAACCGTTGAATCATGAGCCCAGAGCCGGGCCACCTTCCCTTTTGCTCGCCACTCATCGATCGTCGCGTCCACTTGATTGGCTATATCGATCGGCAAAGAAAGGTGGAGATTCCAGTTATTTCTTTCGCTTTTATCTGCGAGAGCCTCTTCCACCGAGGACAAGAGCTGACGAAAGGCGACCGAGAACTTTTCTACCCCCTCTTTGAGCAGCTGATCGAGCACCTCTGAGAGCTCTACCCCTTGGCCGCTCAAGCTATCCAAGAGAGCCTGAGCCTCCTTTAAGTTTTCTTCTAACGTAGAAGCTACCGTGCCGTGAGCGGTAAAAGTCTCATAGGTCGCCGGCGGTACCGTGTCGATTGTGTCGGGGCCAATAAGCGATTCGACATAAAGTAGTTCGGGTAGTGAGGGGTCTTTGGTGCTAGTGGAAGCCCAAAGCAGTCGCTGTGTTTGGGCTCCGGATCGCTTTAGGAGATCCCAGCGCTTCCCGGCAAATAGTCGCTGAGAGCAAGCGTAAATAACCTTGGCATTAGCGATGGCTACCTTGCCGGAAAGGGAATGGTCGAGACGGTTCTCAAGTGCGGAGTCTAAACGGCTGACAAAGATACTGGCAACTGAAGCAATAGTGCTAATGCCACCGCCTGCGGCTAGGCGATCCTCGAGGCCCGCTAGATAGGCCAGGGCCGCCTCTTCATAGGCGCCACGGCCGAATAACAGAGTCACATTGACATTGATGCCGGCGCCAATCAGCTGCTGAATAGCTGGGATTCCCTCCAAGGTACCGGGAACCTTTACCATAAGATTAGGCCTGTCGATCGTACCCCACAATCGCTTTGCTTCAGCGACTGTAGCGGCGGTGTCGTGGGCCAACTCGGGGGAGACCTCCATGCTCACGTACCCGTCGGTGCCGCCGCTTTCTTCGTAAACCGGGCGAAATATGTCGGCTGCATTACGGATGTCGTCGACTGCCAGAAGCTCATAGGCCGACTTGGCATCCATAGGCCCCGAGCGGCGCAACTGAGCAATTTGCTCGCTATAGTCCCCAGAGCCAGCGATGGCTTCATCAAAGATTGAGGGATTCGAGGTCATGCCCCGTAGTCCGTCTTGTTGCACCATGCGCTCTAGGTCTCCTGAGACAAAGAGGGAACGACGAATACCGTCGTACCAGATGCTTTGGCCGAGCTTGAGTGCTTGACTGATTGGTTCTTTCATCTGTTTTTCCTTTGATTTTGAAGTTGAGTTTGAAGTTGCTGACGAATCGTATCTGCCACCTTTTCAGGGGTGAAGCCGAACTTGTTCTGAAGGTCTTTCAATGGAGCTGAAGCTCCGAAGGTGTGCATACCGACTACTGCGCCATCGATGCCCACATAGCGGTGCCAACCAAAGGTGAATGCCTCTTCAACTGCTACCCTTGCAAGGATCTCCGGAGGAAGAACCGAATCTCGGTAGGTGGCTGGCTGGCGGTCAAAGAGCTCGCAACTGGGCATACTTACTACTCGAACTGCGATCCCTTGCGAGCTTAGCTCCTCATAGGCCGCGATTGCTAACGAGACCTCGCTGCCAGTGGCAATGACGATAGCCGCGGGTGGCCCTGTAATGGGGTCTGCTAGCACGTAGGCGCCTCTGGCAACCCCTTTTGCAGAGCCATATCTAGAGCGGTCAAGGGTTGAAACCGCTTGGCGTGTGAGGACCAAGGCAACCGGGTTGTGTTGTAGCTCCATAATGACTCGCCAAGCCTCGGCTACCTCATTCGCATCCGCTGGGCGGAGCACGATGAGGCCCGGTATGGCCCTCAACGAGGCTAGCTGCTCTATCGGCTGATGGGTGGGGCCGTCTTGGCCCATACCTATCGAGTCGTGGGTGAAGATATGGATGACAGGTATTTCCATAAGTGCCGATAGACGGATCGCGCCTCGAGCGTAGTCGGAAAAGACTAGAAATGTGGACCAGTAGGGCCGTACCTTCGAGAGCGAGAGCCCACTTGATATAGCTGCCGCACCGTGTTCACGGATCCCGAAATGGAGGTTCCGGCCGTTGTGGTCGGCTGCCTCGAAGTCCCCGGCGCCCGCGAAGGTAAGGTGGGTCAGAGTTGACGGAGTCAAGTCGGCCGATCCTCCAAGGAGCCAGGGCACTCGAGGGGCGATAGAATTGAGAACCTCCCCTGATGATTCACGGGTAGCCATTCCTTTGGGGTCAGAGTTGAAGGTAGGAATGTCGACGTCCCAATGTAGTGGAAGTTCGCGATGCTGCA
The DNA here is from genome assembly GCF_904848545.2 of Acidithrix sp. C25. Taxonomy (NCBI): domain Bacteria; kingdom Bacillati; phylum Actinomycetota; class Acidimicrobiia; order Acidimicrobiales; family Acidimicrobiaceae; genus Acidithrix; species Acidithrix sp. C25. Next base: position 1,001,542 of record NZ_CAJHCI020000006.1, on the reverse strand, counting down.
TAGCCAAGATCTCGGCTGCTAGGGTTGGATGTTTACGTTCGTAGTCGGCGAACAACGAGATCCATGCCGCCCGTAGCTCGCCACCTCGAGCTCCGATCCCCTTTGCGAAGTGCTCATAAACACCCTCGGGAATCAAAAACTTGGCATTTTCGGGCCAGCCATAGCTATGTTTGGCCTTTTTAGCCTCCTCTGCACCTAATGGCGCTCCGTGGGCTGCACTTGTATCTTGAACGTCAGGAGCACCAAAGCCGATGTGGCTGTCGACTATTATGAGGGTGGGCCGTTGCGTTTCATCACGGAATACTTGAAAGGCCTTGGCCAACATAGAAAGGTCATTTGCATCGCTCACCTTGGTGACGTTCCAGCCATAACCCAAAAAGAGACTGCTCACGTCCTCGCTGAATGCGAGCGCTGTAGGGCCTTCGATGGTAACTTTATTATTGTCGTAGATCCAGCAGAGATTGGAAAGTCCCAGGTGGCCTGCGAGCGACGCGGCCTCGTCGGAGATACCTTCCATCATATCGCCGTCGCCCATGAGTGAATAGACCTTATAGTCGAACAGATTGAAGCCGGGTTTGTTGTATCGACTGGCCAACCAGGCCGAGGAGATGGCCATGCCTACCGAGTTCGCTACTCCCTGACCGAGTGGTCCTGTCGTGGTTTCCACCCCGGACGTCCAGCGATACTCTGGGTGGCCAGGACAGCGCGATCCCAACTCACGGAAGGTCTTGATATCCTCAAGGGTGACCGATGCATGGCCCAAGGTCTCATAAGCAGGGTTGACCGCTTTTACTCCGGCTAGGTGCAAGAGCGAGTAGAGGAGCATCGAGGCGTGACCCGCTGAGAGTACGAAACGGTCCCGGTTTGGCCAGAGTGGATCGGCGGGATCGAAATTCAATTCGTACTGCCAGAGTTGGTAGCCGACAGGCGCCATCCCCATAGGAGTTCCGGGGTGACCGGAATTTGCCTGCTCTACGGCATCGATGGCGAGAGTCCGGATGGTGTTGATGCTGATTGTGTCGAGATCACCTGATGGTCGAAGTGTTGTCGTCATAGTTGTCCTTTCGTAGGAATTGAGTTATGCTTTTCAAAAAACTGCTGCGTCGAGAAGGTCGCAACCCCGGTAAATCTCCAGGAGGGATGGATCTTTTGGGCCACCAACTTCTGGACGATAGATCCTCATAAGGTGAGAAAATAATTTGACGAAATCTGAAGCGGAAATTCTCCATATCGAAACTGAAAAACGCCTCGCTGCTGAGGCAGCAGCTGAACTGGTAGAGGAGGGCATGACCGTGGGTCTCGGTACCGGATCGACGGTTGCATATCTGCTCCCGGCCCTTGCTCGCCGTAAGCTGGAGATCTCTTGTGTGGCAACTTCGTTGGCCACCTTTGACGTAGCGCGGGAAATGGGGCTGAGGGTTCAGCCTTTTACCGGTATCGACCATCTTGACATCGCAATCGACGGAGCCGACCAAGTGGACCCCGTAGGTTGGCTCGTCAAGGGCGGAGGTGGAGCTCATACCAGGGAGAAGATCGTCGCTGGCGCATCGCAGCGATATGTGGTGATCGTCTCTTCGAACAAGCTGGTGGATACTCTGGCGGTCCCCATCCCTCTCGAACTGCTGGCCTTTGGCATCGACGCTACTCGTTGTCAATTGGGCGACGTCCGTCTCACCGACGCACCAATAAGTCCCGACGGGGGTGTTTTGGCTGGTTATTTTGGACCACTTGGCGACCCAGCCAAGTTGGCATGTCGGCTTTCGGCGACGCCAGGCGTGGTCAGCCATGGCCTGTTTCCACCTACTATGGTGAGCGATATCCTCGTTGGTCATGGCAATCAGGTCAACTGGCGCCATGTCGATGGTCAATAGTACCGGGCTAAATCCGCGCTGGGGGACAGGCTCAATCAGGGTTGTTTGCAAGAGAGCCATCACAGACCCGGAAATCCGTTCTCAAGGGATGAAAGGACGTAAACGCCGCCGGCAGCTTGGAGTTCATCGGTCGAATAGTGGCCACTTGCTACCCCTACCGATATAGCACCTGTTGCGTTGGTCGCGGTCATGTCGTGAGGGGTGTCTCCCACAACATAGACCTGTTCCAGAGCGAGCTTGCCGTGGAGACGGCCGGCTTTTTCGATGGCAAGGCCAGTCAACTCAGTCCGGTCAGGTGAGTCCGAGCCGTAGGCCCCAAAGACAAAGAATCGATTGAGATTGGCAGGTATTAGCTTTGTGCGGGCCGCACCCTCCATGGCCCCAGAGACCAGACCAAGTCCTACTCCTGCCTCCAAAAGGCTTAGAATAAGCTTCTTGGCACCTGGCAGCACCCTATAACCTTGGGAGACCCCGATGTCATCGGCTAGATGCAGCAAATACTGTGCGTAAAGTCGGCCCAATTCGTCGGCGTTAGGATCACGGTGAAGAATTGCACGGAAAGTGGCTATTGCCACTTGCGGGTCTGTCTCACCTGCGGAGCTGTGCTCTCCGATGTCGGCTGGAATGCCATAAAGCTTATCGAAGGCGGCACTCCAGCTTCGCGCTCCTGATCCGCCGGTGTGAACGAGGGTCTCGTCGATGTCGAACAGTACAACTGCCGGCTTGGCGTGGGGAGTCATCTTTGTGATTGCTGACATATCATCCCTTCTTCTCATCGTGGCCGCCGAAGCCTTTACGCATTGCGGAAAGTACCTTGTTGGCGAAGTCATCAAGATCACGTGAGGCGAAACGAGAGTAGAGGGCGGTCGTGAGCACCGGATAAGGAACTCCCTCTTCGATGGCGGCGAGGGAAGTCCACCGCCCTTCGCCAGAATCCGATACTCGCCCAGCGTAGCCGGCTAGGTCGGGTGAGTTGAAAAGGGCAGTCGCGGTCAGATCCAATAGCCAGGACTCGATGACGCTTCCGCGACGCCATACTTCTGCGACAGCTGTGGCGTCGATGTCGAACTGGTAGAATTGTGGTTGCTCCATAGGGGTGGTCTCGGCGTCAGACTCGGATTTTCGTTTTCCAGCATTCGCATTCACCAAGATATTGAATCCTTCAGCAAATGCCGCCATCATTCCGTATTCAATGCCGTTGTGTACCATCTTCACAAAGTGGCCGGCACCGTTGGAACCGCAGTGCAGGAATCCATGCTCTTCCGTGTCGGCCTTACCTTTGCGACCCGGAGTTCGGGGCGCTGAATCAATTCCCGGGGCGATGGTGGAAAAGATAGGTTCGAGGTGTTCAACAATCTTGCTTTCGCCACCAATCATGAGACAGTAGCCTCTGTCGATCCCCCAAACGCCACCACTCGTCCCGCAATCTACTAAGTGAATGCCCTTTTCGGAGAGCGATGTTGCGCGGGCCATATCGTCGCGATAGTAGGAGTTGCCGCCATCGATTATCATGTCTCCCGGTTCCATCGAAGAAGCTACTTCCTCAATTACTTTGCCAGTTACATCTCCAGATGGAACCATTACCCAGAGGGCACGGGGTTTGGAGAGCTTTGTTACCAAATCTGCCACAGAACTGGATCCGGTTGCTCCTTCCTTCTCCAGTGTTTTTATGGCGTCAAGATTCATGTCAAAGACGACACATCTATGACCATCTCTCCTAAGACGGCGAACGATGTTTTCACCCATCCTCCCGAGTCCGACTACACCTATTTGCATTGGGTTATTTGTTGTCATTATCTGAATTCCTTTGATTACTTTTTGTAAATTGCCATACGTGTGCCATTGTCGGTTGGTGGACCTCATGTCCTGGGTTATCGTCTCCATGATTGGGGAGGTACCGAATCCGCAAATCGCCGAATCCGCAAATTGCTGAAAGCTTTGGAGAAGGTCATTTGTCAGGGTAGGGAAAAGTTGTCTGGTCTGATTCATCAACCGATTGAGAGGCCGCCAGCGCTACTCAATCACGATATCCACATTTGAAAATTCATTTGAAAATATCGCATAGTTGCCGATTGATAAGAGATTTCTAAAATAGGCGGTTGTAAGACTGTAGGGATTTTGCGAAGTTTGCGACAAAGGGAATATCCATTTTCACGTCCCTGTGGTTTTTATCCTCTTCGCTATTGGTCAAGATTGCAACTCTCACCTTTGGACCAAGGCCGCTACTTGTTAGTAGTTGGTTCGGATCACTATGTCGACTGCCACCTAGAAATTCGAAATGGAGTTGCTGTATGAATACCACTGCGACGTCGATGGTTGTCGCGATCAGTCCCTTGGCGCTATGAGCAAGCGATGCTTTAGATGAAAGTGTACAATTCTCCACTCCAAGGCGAAGCATCAGCTAGGTCTGGGGTTTGAATCGTTCATCCCGGGTAAAGTTGCTCATCCAATTGCGGCGACGACAAGTGGTGCAGCGTTTCATTACAACGCCTGGGATAAGGCGATACAGGCGACCCGCGACTACAAGGACGCAGTGGGAGTGGGCGGTTTTTTCTTGGAGAAATCTCGAGCAATGCTATAGACGACTAAGTCGTCTCGCGAGTTCGCGGGAATCTTACTTATTTGATTTGTGTCCCCAAGTTGGGACCACCTTTTCGGTGCATTTAATTTAGAGGTCGATGGTGAGGAAATTTGGCTGAATCTGGACTCGCTCGCTCACCTATCCAGTGGTGGGCACATCCCCGTCTGTGTAAAAAACGTGGAGCAGTTTGGTTTGAGATCGGGCCAGGAGGTTGGATGGCGGCGGTGGCTGCTACCGTGAATGATTGCAATTGAGAATGAGTTCTAGATGAACCAACCTCTAACTTCGTACAGTCACATTTTTGCACCGCTTTGAGGTATTTGGTGTATAGGTTTTTTCGGTCAATGATGGTTTGCTGATTTAGTGATACCGTATTCAATACTACTCCTTAGTTCTAGACATCTCTAAGGAAAAATACTCGGGATTAGCAACGCCGAGGTTTGGAACAACGATGTAATAGAGCGAGCTTTAGTGGCTTAGCCGGAAGTGATGACACCTGATGCTAACACCGATGGAAACGTAAAACAATAGCAGGACCGAAGTTCAGCTAGTCTATTTTTGAAAACCGGACCTTATTTAGGGTTAGTACGCTTGTGCAACTTAGGTTCGGTTCTGATTATTATTGTCGAGCCCACAAACGATGAGTGTGAGTGCCTGGCAATCATTAAAAGTCAAGTTGAGTTCGTAACTTCCTCCCAAATCTCATGGACATATCCCCTCCTTTGTCGATCGTCATGAATGCAATAGGTCGTAAATCCCATAAAAGCTGATAGCAATTAGAGTGCAGCGTTATATGTATATCATCGACTTAGGCCGTGCCGTATGGCCGTTTGGAAGGAGGTGTAAAACTGCCATGTGGTTTTTTAGCAACTTGCGTTAGCCAAAGCGGCCCTAAAGACGTAAGTGGCTGTCAACGGCCATTTAAAAATGCATGAATATGGCCATTTGGCATGAATGAATATGGCCACGAAAATTGCATACAGGATGACCGCCTAGCGTGACGGCCCACTCTCGGGTCCCCAGGACCCGAGAGTGGGCACGCAAAGGCGGTCTGGCTATCACTTTTTGAGAAAAAAGAAGAATGAAGGCCCTTATCTTGGGGCATTATGGATTTATCCAGTTCCTAATGCCGAGAAAGGGCCCAAAGTGAAGGATAGCAAAGAATCCATGGAAATTATTGAGGCTTACGATCTTTTTAGATCGTATAACGGAGCAGCGCAGTTCGTTGGCTGTTCTCCTAATACCCCTAAAGAAGTATGTTCAAGCACGAAATGCCGGACAACTGATACGACAGGGTCAATATGAGAGGCGTCCTAAGGCCACCGATAAGTACGCTGGCGTAATTGAGGAAGCCGTTGACAAGTCTAAGGCTAAAGTCCGGGCTAAGGCGATCCATGTCAGGCTGGTGGCGCTAGGTTATAACGGTTCAATTCGAAGCACTAGAAGAGCTGTAGCTACAGCCAAGGTCGCCTGGAGGAAAGCCAACGAAAGCTACTCCTAACTCCTAAATGGTTAGGTTTTACAAGCAATCCAATTCAACAATTCCAGATCTACGCCAGCGGCAAATGTCAGTTATCGAAGTGGACTTCGACCCAAGAGAATTCAAGAATCTAAAACCGGCGATATCTCGATCTGTTTAAATGCAATACCAAAAAAAAGGGGGGGGATGGGTCAAAATATCTTGCTCATAGTGGGTCAAAAATATCTTGCTGACAACACGTGCTAAAAGATTGTATGAGTAGCTCAAAAACAGAACGATATAAGCTCAAGATAAAGATCGAGCGCTGCCAGATCAAAACTTCCTAACCTGCACTATTACGAGCGGCCTTAGCTCCCCCTAGACCACGTCCCCCTAGACCACGTCCCCCTAGAGCACGTCCCCCTAGAGCACGACCTCCGCCTAGGGCCCTTAGGGCGCCAAAACGGGTCGTTAGCGTACTCGTCGCTGGAATGGCTAGCGAGTTGTTTGCAAGTACCACCGGTTCGCCAGGGGTCAGCCCTGAGAGTATTTGCGTATAGATACTCCCAACTACTCCGATCTCGACGGTCACATTCTTGACCGAAGAGCCCTTCAGTACCTTCACATAGTGCAACAAACCATTGGTGGTAACTGCGGAGGTTGGGACTGTGAGCACATGGGCAGCTGAGGCTAGATCCATCGTGATACTAGCTTGACCACCAGATAGATGGTTTAAATTATTTGCCGCAAATGTAATAGTGACCGGATATGTGGTGGCTGAAGCGGAGGTGTTAGCTGCACCGATAGCAGTGACGGTACCAGCAACTGGGACCATCGTCATGTCGGGTGTAACTGTCGCCTTTGATCCAAGATGGATCATGGGTAACTGGCTTGGAGAAGCCGAAAAGGTGGCGGTGTAGTCATTACTACCTCCAATTATGACGAATTCACTTGATGATGAGGCTGCCCTTACAGAGCTATCGATACCGACACCAATAGATGCAACAGTACCCGCGATTGGTGAGGTCAGAGTAGCAAGGCTCAATTGTGCCGTTGCGTCAGCCACGTTCGCTTGAGCAAGAGAAACTTTAGCCTCATCAACAGCAACTTGCGTTGGCGTTGCTGGATTAGACGAGAAAGATTGTCCTCTATTATTCGTATTCGACTGACCTTGATTGGAGGTAGCGGCCTTGGGGACCGTAGAGGCTGATATCGCTTTTGTCAATTGAGATGTTAGAGATGTTACTTGACTAAGGTCATTGCCAGCGCTGCTTAGAGCGCTGGCACACGTCGTTGGAGAGGTCGCTGAAGAGCTCGACGATTGACCACCCATTAGTGGCTGGTTTTTCGTAGCAATTGTAGTAGTAGTAGTAGAGGAGGTGGTCGGAACTGGGGAACGGCGATGACCATGGCGATGAAAAGTAACGGTTGCCGGCGTGGTAGTGCTAGTAGTGGTTGTGGCTGCGGAAGGGCTAAGAACAGTAGTCGAAGTGGAGCTAGCTGCGGTGGTTGATGTCGAACTATTGCAGAGGGAGCTCACCAGAGATAGAGCAAGCGATAAATTACTCTCAGCTATATTCAGGGTATTTTGAGGCTGCAAAACTGGACTAGGACCAGTTGAAATCACAGTAGTAGAGGTGGTGGTGGTGGTGGTCGTAGTATTTTGGCTCGCAATATCGTTGGCTAACTTCAATTGAGCTAAAGCAAGAGAAGAATTAGCTGCCTGTAGCGTCGCATTCAAAGAGGATGAATCCAAAGTTGCAAGAGTCTGTCCTGCTTGTACGCTTTGACCAACGGTGACAGACACACTCGCTACTGTTCCAGCCACCGCAAAGTCAATGGTGCTCAAGCTAGATGGAGAAATAGTTCCGCTACTTGCAAGAAGCTGCTGAGCTGTTCCGACGTTAGCATAGGAAATTCGATATGAAGCCTTTGTGCCACGGCTGTAGCTATAGGCATAGACCGCCCCACCACCCACCACCAAGGTAGCTATGACTCGAAATGGTGTAGCCCATGAAGGAAATCGCTTGCGCTTTTTTTGGCTCTGAAGGTCGAAGTCAAATGCTTCCAGGTTCTGTTGTCTCTGCAAAGCACCGAAGTTTGAATCAACCAACGTTTCCTCCAGGGGCTCCGCCACCAAATCCAAAACGCCCAGTTGCTACACAACCGTTTGCCGCAGGTGCAGATATCAAAATTCGAGTAGCTGCGACGGCTCCAATTGAATTCATGGTTCCTACCGCTCTGGCGCATTGGCCAACTACTAAATCAGAAGTAGTAGCAGTAGTCAATTGGGTATAGGTCGTCGATGAAGTTAACGTAACAGCTATTGAAGTAGTCGCTCCCGTCTTGCGGTTAACTCGATTCACCTCGACAATACCATTCGATATCGATGTGACTAATCCAGATGCCGTTGCAAAGTTCGCTCGACCGGGGAATCCTTTTGTGGATGAGGAACCGTTAGACAAGGTAGCGGATGCGGAACCTCTTCGAGATGCTCTTTTTAATCCGCCAAAACCTCCTGCTGGCGTACATTTACCATTTGTAGGTTGCGAAATTGCCACTGTCCTTGCGCTAACTGGCCGGCCGATTAAAGTTGAGGACGATGTACTAGACGAGGTAGGCTTTCCAATCGCACTAATACACACGCCTTGAACCACTTGGGAGGCTGTCGCTGCAATTGTCTTTGTGAGAACAGTCGAAGGCGATAGCGTTACCGTAGTCTGGCCAGTAGTTGGATTTTGAACCTCGAGGAGACTTGCGTTTACGGATGCAATAGTTCCATAGGTACCTGGAAGTCCGCGACGTGTGCCACTTGAGGTTGTACTGGCCGACGTACCATTAGATTTTGTTACCGACGCTGCTTTTCCAACATGGGTGGTCGGCGTGGAAAGGGCGGTATTTGCTGAACCACATGCAGCAAGAAGGGAGCCAGCAAGGACTAAGGCGGCGGAAACTTTAAAGATCTTCACTCATCATCTCCTTATTTAATATTTCTATTTATTTGTATCATTTGAATTGAATAACTACTCGCTACGAAGCGCGTCGATTGGTGCCAGATTCGCTGCGCGACCAGCAGGATAGACGCCAAATCCAACTCCAATAGCAACGGCTACTACTACAGCTCCGACCATCGCAGGGATAGAGAGCTCGATTGGATTTGAGATAAAGTGCGGAAGTACAACTGCACCTGCTATCCCTAGGGCTACTCCAATGATGCCACCTACGAGTCCCAAGATGGAAGCCTCTATCAAAAATTGCCTTCTGATTACCCTAGGTGTAGCTCCAAGAGCCTTTCTTAGGCCAATCTCGCGAATTCTCTCTGTGACCGAGACCATCATGATATTCATAACCCCAATTCCACCTACCAAGAGTGATATTGCCGCTACTCCACCTAGCAGAATGGTCAATGTTTTATCTACAGATGTTGCAGTAGAAAGTACCGACTGCTGCGACTGTATTGAGAAGTCGGCATTTGCGCTCGAAGTGATTCCATGAAGTGCCAGCAACTCTGAATTTGCCTCTTGGTATGCTGCACTTAGCGAGGCGGAAGAATTTGCCTCAATAAGTATCGAACCCACGCTATCTCTATTGGCCCCACCAACTACCTCGCTCCTAAATGTGGTGAAAGGTATTATTGCTTGATCATCAAGGCTTGCAGACGTGGAAGAAGTATTTGAAGAACCAACCGTGTTCAATATCCCGATAACCGTCATTGGTACTCCATTGATGCTAACTGATTGACCGACTGGATCACGTCCGCCAAAGAGTTCAGCCGCAGTAACTGACCCAAGTACAACTACATTGGCTTGCGTGGTCAAATCAACGTTCGCAATGAATCGACCTTGCGTAATCGACCTACCGCGGACTGAGAGCCAAGACGGATAGGTACCTACTACCGAAGTCGTCCAGTTATTACCACCTGCCACCAAAGTCGCATTCGATGTTGACGTGGCCGCAACTGCTTTAATATCAGGCGCGACAATTGGGTTAGCTAGAGCTTGGGCATCAGAGAGAGTCAGCGTGGAAGCTGAACCAAAGCCACCACGAATTCCTCCCGTCGAAGTAGAGCTACCAGGAGATACTGTTAGGAGATTCGTGCCAAGTGCACTAATCTCAGAGGCGACTTGGCTTTGAGCTCCTTGGCCTAGGCCAACTGTAAGTATTACTGCGGTAATTCCTATCATTACCCCAAGGATTGTAAGGATCGATCTAAGCCTATGGGTGAGAATTGACGACAAACCGGTTCGCAAGGTTTCAAAGATGTTCATACCTTCTACTTGCTCCGATCGGCTTCAAAGATAAGACCATCTCGAATTGAAATAATTCGTTCTGCCTGCGATGCAACATCGCGATCATGGGTGATAAGCACTATCGTACGCCCACTTTGATGCAGTTCACGAAAGAGGTTTAAGACGTCGGTCGCGGCCTTTGAGTCAAGGTTACCGCTAGGTTCATCAGCTAGAATAAGTGCTGGATTGGTAACAAGAGCCCGCGCAATGGCAACCCTTTGCTGCTGTCCTCCGGAGAGCTCGCCAGGGCGATGGTCTATGCGTTCTCCGAGGCCGACCCGTCCCAATGTATCGATTGCAAGTTGGCGGCGGCGCCGACTGTCCAAACCAGCATAAATTAAAGGCAACTCCACATTGCGCCATGCGTTCAACGAAGAAAGCAGATTGAATTGTTGAAATACAAAACCGATCTTGCGATTTCTAACTTCAGCAAGTTGCTCCTCTCCCATCTCGGAAACGTCTTCGCCTGCTAATTCAAAGCTTCCCGATGTGGGCACGTCAAGGGCTCCAAGAATGTGCATCAAAGTGGACTTGCCAGAGCCAGAGGGGCCAATAATTGCGACGAATTCGCCGCGTTCAATTGAAAATGTTACGCCCTTTAGTGCTTCAACCTTGAACGAACCTGTATCGTATACCTTTCGGATCTCTCGAACTGCAATGACAGGGGTGGACTTTGTCGAAACAGGTAACGTTACGGTCGGATGGTTGAGTGGATTTGCAATTTCATCGAGTGATTCGTCCATAGACATTATCCCAACCCTCCACCAAATCCGCCGCCACCGAGTCCGCCGCCACCACCAAATGCGCGTCTAACTCTACCGCCACCTATCGCAACTCCATTTATGGTTAGCTTTGTCACGAATATCTTTTGTCCGGTGGTTATTCCCGAAGTTATCTGAGTTTGGCCTCCAGATGATATTCCTGTGGTAACGACGGTTGGAACTTTATTTCCATTTTGATCGAGAGTTACGGTTTCCTGTGATCCCGACACCGAAAGTGCCGTCGAGGGAACAAGTATTGCATTTGACACTACTTGCGTAAAGATCGAAACGTTAGCTGAAAGGCCCACGTAAAGCCCTTTTGGAGCCCCAGTGACTGAAATCGTAACTGGGAAAGAAGAGACTCCCGAGGTAGTTGATGCCACTAAGCCTACCGATGTGACGACGCCATAGTCTGTTCCAGTTTGGCCCGGAATCGTAATAGTTGCCTGCTCGCCATCTTGTAGCTTACCAACCTGTGCTGAGGTCACTGTGGCGGATATTGTATATGAGTTGAGGGCGATAATAGATATCTGCGTAGTGCTTGCAACGGCAGTTGACCCTGCGACTGTTCCTTTAGCATTAGTGACAGATGTACCACTTCCAGTGACCTGTTGGCCAACTGCAAGATTTACTGCGGTCACCGTTCCGGCGATGGGAGCAGTCAGGTTTGCATCATTGAGCGCTGTCTGTGCATTGCTAACTTGGGTAGTAGCCGACGCGATAGTTGCATTATCTGAAGCGATCTGCTGAGTTGATGCTGAGCTTGCCTCGTCGCTAGCGAGTACTGCTTGATCATTCGCCAAATTAGCTTGATCCAAATTCAAGGTCGCGGCTAAGGTCGTCGAATCTACACTTGCCAAAGTTTGCCCAGCTGTAACGTTCTGTCCCACTGTTACGTTAACTGCGTTTACTATACCTGATACTGCAAAGTTTACGTTGGCGCTATTTCCCGGTTCAACGGTACCAGTAGTTGCGATAGTGCGCGAAATAGTGCCCGATGTTACAGATTGCAGAACTGTCGATCTCTTTATGGTCGGTACCGCACTTGCCGAGGCACTCTTTGTCCTCTTTGTCAGATACCACGTCAATGAATTTGATGCAACTAGAATGATGATGAACACTGCAAACGTAGTTGTGCGCCGATTCCGGCTACCTCTGCCTTGTTCCAATTGTGACTTCCTTATTGATAACTCTTATAAAACTTTGGACAAAAACTGCTTAATCTATGTGTCCATACAAAATTAGTTATCTTAGGTTTCACTATTTTATTTCTGGGAGAATTATTAATCGGGCTAGATTTTCGGCCAGTAATCTGAGGTTGCCCACAAATAATAGACACATTGATTACTCCACCTTGGCGGACTCCAATAAGGTTAGCTCAAAACCGACTGGTGAGACGTTACCGATCTTCGAGTACCGCCTTTTATGGTTATAAAAGTCCATGTAACCCCTAATCCCATCCCTTAATTCGGACACACCTTCAAATACGTGCCGGTAGAAATATTCGTGCTTGAAGATTGACCAGAACGATTCAGCACTTAGTGGTCCATCGCTGACGATAGATACAGCTTCTATACGTCTGCGTTCGTCTTTTACTTGACCGTATAGAGCCTCTTGGGAAATAGATACCTCATTAGCTACCTCTGCAACGTTCCTGCCAGAATCTATAACTCGATGCGCAGCTTCGGTCTTGAACTCAAGGGTGAATTTACGCCTTGTTTTCGACAAAAGTGACATCCTTTCTACCAACAATCTATGTTGGCTTGACAGGTGTCCACTAAATCTGGGTAACCTCAGTTGCTGGAGCCACCGGTGAGTGGACACTACATGCAATTTGTCACAACTTGAGAAAACTGGCTAATTCACGTCAAAACGGAGTGATAGCGCTGGCATAAAGAGGAAATAATCCCATAGCTGACCCAATGAGTCTGTTCTAGGAGCCATTCAGACGTTCTTAGGAGTTTGTTTGTCGTCGCTATAGCCAATAAATGGGTGAGACAGGAAAACAGACCGAAACCCGAAACTAATTCGGACTCACGCTCCTAGGTAAATAAATTGCCTTTGCATTACAAAAAGTTATACTAATTGTATGCCGCAGATTGTTACACGTTTAGATGAAGATTTGGCCAAGCAGGTGGACAAACTTATAGCCGACGGAATTGTCCCTAGTCGCTCCGAAGCGGTAAGGATAGGACTTGAATGGTTTGTTGATAAACACCGACGGGAAAGTATTGGTTTAGCAATCGCTGAGAGTTTCTTGCAACGACCTCAATCCAAAGAAGAGCTCATTGGAATCGAAGGAGCCACCAAAGCCTTGATCGAGGAGGAACCATGGTAGCCGTCCCTCTTCAGGGCGAGATTTGGTGGGCAGAGACGGAGGATAAGCGAAGGCCGGTCCTTGTCGTTACGCGCTCGGAAGCAATACCAGTACTAACGGGCATCATAGTAGCTCCTTTGACACGAACCATTCGGAACATACCGAGCGAAATACGACTCGGCGTCAACGAAAACCTCGAAGTTGAGTGCGCCGCTTCGTTCGATAATTTGCAACGGATTGCTCGTTCTGCGCTGACTAGACGAGTTGGGAGTTTAGGCCCACGTTTTGGCGAACTATGTCACGCGATCAAAGCCATGACGGACTGCTAAGTAACTGCTTCAATCGGGAGACCTAAACTTTGGCTCCGCCGTAGCTGGATTAGTTATGAGTTCCCTTGCCCGACTATCTGAGTTACGTACTCAATCGACCTGGCGAAGTGCGAACTGTAGTTGCCAAGCGAACTGTATTTGTGATGAATTTCAGAGTCCGGCTGATTTCTTCGTCAAAGCATGCAGCACGGCAGTTTCTGGCAATTGTCCTGTTAGATCTCTGTGAGCGTTTGCGAAACTGCAAACGTTCACAGCGGGAAACAAGCGGACTGCTTTGGCTGCAGCTCATCTCGTGCTGACTGCCAATGGCTTAGATTCGGAAGCATATTTACCACCCGGGGATACTTAGATAAGACGGTAATCCGCCCGTAGCGAAGACGGCGAGTAGTAAGTCACGGCTACTATGTTCAGAAATGCTGGGGCACTCGCCGTTAGCCGGGTAAAACCGGACCCAAGACCCAAAAGAGGTTTTGGTTTTAACGCCTTGATATAGGCGTTTAGCCCGATATTATGACCGGCTTGCCTTCAATCATGACGCTGTTGCCATATTGTCATGGGTAGTGGCTACAACGAGGTTCTTGCCCGACGAGGTTTGCTGCTAGTGTCGTCTATCTGGAGCGAATTCGATCTACCTTCGGATCAGAAGTTTTCTATAGTCACGTTACCCAAGGATCTATTAGTCGGTCGAACATCATGCGCATTAGGGTCTCCTGTCCACCGAAGCTAGCGACAGATGCAGATATGTTTTGTTCAGGTTTCAGCCGGTCCCATGCGATATGCGAGCTGGCATTGTGCGCTAACTGGCTGAAAAATACACGCTGAGTTCTACCGTTGAATTCTCGGAATGGATGCAGTGCATTAACATCACCGTAAAACGAAGTGAGTCGAGAGATAAACTCCTCCCGAGAGAGACCCTGTAAGAATTTGTGTGTGGCGAGACGTCGAAAAATTTCATCCGCATAAGAACGTAAGTTTCCGACCGGGCAAAATATCTGTTGTTTTGCAATATTTACGTCACGCAGTTCTCCTGCCCAGCTGACCAAATCCTGAGCAATGTAACGATGTATTGCCTGAAGGTGTGCTATATCAAATTCTCCTTGGACCGGATGGACCTCTAATTCTCGGATGCGGCGTCGAGTAAAGTCAGCCTCTGCCTCACTCAATCTATTGGCATCAGTGATACCGAGGAGATTACGAAGGACTCCATTGGCATCGACGTACTTGTCCCAAGACACTTGTTTAGGTTGGGGGTCCCTGTGTGTGGTGACGTTTTAGTGCAGTAAGTGCATCTGCGTCACTCAACTGACCTGCCGTTACCTGAGCCTCAAGCGAGTGGCTTAAAGCAGTGGGCTCTTGGCCTTCGGCCCTGACCGAGGCTAGGGCAACCATGTCTGTTTGGGAACGGTCCCGTTGCGACTGTAATTGATCTAGTTCAGTCATTATTTCCTGGTACTGCTGATAGGACAACAGAACCGCTTCTGGTGTGCGGTGCGCTCCCAGGAATAGAGGAGCAGCGGTTTTCCCTTCAGTGCGAAATCGTGCAAGAATCGCAGATAGTTTTTGACGAACTTCGACAACCGGAGCTACGACAAGTGGTTGTGCCATGTATCTAGTGCAACAGAAATATGTGATAGTGCCAACAACGATGATTGATCAGAGTCAGCGACAGGTGCAAACCAAAAAAGCGCTCGAAATTTGGCAACAACCCAAAGAGCCACTAAGGCTGACTGGTACACATCTTATGCAAACTCTGGGCTTCATTTAGGAAGCCACGGATCCCAGGAGGACTCATGTCCTACAGTAGATTTCTCAAAAGTAAATGTAATATCTATCGGATCATATCTATGAATCAAGTTGAAATGAGACGCATTATCGAACCGAAATGGGGTCGGAAAAACTCCAGCTTCTCTACATGTGACGGTAGCGTTAGTAACATCGATTTCAATTTCTGCTTTTGAGTTCGCCTCAGTAGCCGCCATGATCAGCTCGACCGTATCATGACCGATCTCAACAGGAACTATTTCTTCTTGAGGGAGATTTCCCCGATGTATGGCGGCAACACTAGAGATAATGACTGCTTTGATTCCAAAGTCACGTAGTGCCCAAACGTCATGTTGTCTAGACGCCCCACATCCGAAGTTTTCATCAGCCACAATGATCGAAGCCTGAGACCGCATGGGATCGATGATGATAAAACTTGACTCTTCTCGCCAATTCTCGAAGAGTCCGCTTCAAGATGTAACTATTCGTCACTTTTACTTTTTCGCACCCACGTTAGTTTGACATAGCTGCAGTTGACCGATTGATAGAACGTGATCGTCAGATGCTGGAGCATTCTGGCAAGTTATGAAATTGCCTTCGGGTGTGGGGTCGACGTGATCGGGGACTTGGGTACCAGCAGCGTTGTCGCCTACGCATCCGGCAACACTTGATTCGCCGGAGATGGTGGACCCAATGGTCTTCTAACCGTGCCTAACTCAGCTGACAAGAAAGGGATCTGAGACTGCATGCTATCGGTCAAGCGGTATTGTTCTTGAGAAAGCGGGAGTGTAACCCCCTTCTTAAAGGGTGGGGTCGAGCGACTTCTGTTACACCATAGCACGGGGTAGACCGTTTTTGACAATCAATTCACGGCTCTATTGAACTTTATGTGGATCAACTAATTGGGAGCCTTCCAGGGAAATTACTTCTGGTTGCCCTCATATGCCGTTGTGTATTGCGGTGGAGCACCTTTAAAGACAGTGAAGAAGTACATAGAAAGCCAGAAACTCACCTAGACGTAAATTAGGGAAACCAAAAAAGAATGAGGTCGCTTGGCCCGTCCTTTACGGAAACCGATTGCGCTCCCGTTGGTTCAAGGCAACAGTGGTTTCCTTGCTCTTAGTCTTGAAGGGAATAGTTTGTCGATAAAAAAGTCATCTTTGGTGGTAAATTCAATTGGCAAACAAAATTTGATTTAGGAGATGTAATGGCAGCGAAGGTTATCTTTGATTTTAAGTTCAATGAGGGAACAATTTCGGAGGGCAAGAAGACTGTTGGTGAAATCTTGGTAGATACCCGGAAGTTTGACGGTTGCCTTGGTGTCGAGGTAATCGAGGATGTCAAAGATTCGACTCATTTCGTTTTCATCGAAAGCTGGGTATCACAGGATCATTACTCAGCCTATACCACCTGGCGGGCAGGCGAGGGAAGGACGAACCTTGGTTCCTTCTTTGCCGGACCTCCAGCAGTCACAATTTATGAAACTACAGATATTTAGTAAGGTCTAAAAGCATGAGATTGAGCCTGTGGGCTATTCTTATGAAGATTTGAATTGACTTCATTGGCTCAATCCAAGGAAAAACATTTACTGAAGTGGTTGCGAAATCAATAACTTAGCGAGTTAGTGCTCGCAAGAACGTTGAACTCTCCCATTGAGGTTACCCAAGTAATGTGAACATGGGTTTATTGTTTTAACTGTTGATAAAAATACCTAATATATCCGGCTCTATTGACCTTCATGTGGATCAACTCGCCCTCTCGTACGGAAGTTTGAGATCAATTGGTCCACAAGAAAGCATCACCAAAGCTAGAGTCGCCTCAGCAGAATGAAGTCCATAGCATCTAGCAATGATCGATCGGATCTTGGTGTTCAAACCTTCAACTCGACCATTTGATACACCGAGTTCAATAGAAGCCATGATGCCCGCCTTATGGGTCCGAATTGTCTTTGACAATCGGACAAACGTTTCAATCTAAAGACCGAGCTGCACGCGAGCACCATCTCTCTAGAAGTTCATTTACCTCATCGCTGGAGAGATCTCCAGCGAAGACCGCCCGGAGGGATTCCTTCATCTCGTATGCCCGCCAGAGTTTTCCACCGGTACGCTTGATTTGGTAAAGGGTTTCGTTCTGACGTTCCGTTAGATCACCAGGATTCTTCTACAGTGCCCACCTGTGCACCTGTGCACCTGCGAACTTGCGGGCATATTCTGGTGAAGGAAGCTTTCTCATCTGACGCCAGAGGTCGCATCTAACCTCTTCTAGGGCTTTCTGTTCCCAACTTGACTATCTTGGTATGGATCGAGACAGATCCGTGCATCTGGGCAATGATCCGTAAATGCTTTGCCAAAAGCAGGGCCCATATCCATAGTTGCCGCGGTAATCTTGGCGGCTCTGTCCGGGCCTAGATCACTGAAAAACCTATTCAAGCTACTTGCCTTTTTCCCTTTGCTCCATAGATGTTGCCAGCAACATTAAATTGACCCAGGATCGCCAACATTAAATTGACCCACCCTCCAGTAAGACTTGTCTGTGGAACATTCAAAACCACGGAGGAGTCATCAAATGCTGAAGGGCAGGACATTAATGAATTTAATTGAATTAAGATCACAAGGACACAGCTATCACGAAATATCTAAACTTGCCGGTGTATCTAGGAATACTGTAGCTAAGTACGTTCGTGATGGAGCAATGTGCGAAACTAAACCACCTAGAGCGCCTAGGGGATCAAAACTTAGGTCCTCTATAAGGAGATGATTGATGGTTTTGTCAAAGACGGATTGATCAGTGCTCCAGCGATACTCTCTCGAATAGAACCTTTGGGCTATAGCTCTAAAGAAACGACGATCCGTAATTACGTAAAATCTATCAAACCAAATATTCGACCTCACGCCAAGGCGACCATTCGCTATGAAAGCAAACCGGGAGCTCAGATTCAACTTGATTGGGGACTCTTTGGTTATGACGATCACCGAGGAACAAGGAGAAACATCGCTGGACTTATGGTGACAATGGGTTACAGCAGAAGGGTCTATCTAGAGTTTGCCCTAACAGCTGACATCTATGGCTTTTCTACCTGTTTGATCAATGCTCTTTATTACTTTGGTGGCATAACCGATGCATTTCTTACCGATCACATGAAAACAGTTGTCCTTGGTGGCTCAACCACTCAAGGATGGGACCTAAATAGTCACACGAGCGACTTGGCTAAATATTTAGGTATATCAATCAAGTTAGCTCCAGTGAGAAGACCCCAGACAAAGGGCAAAGTAGAACGAGGAATACGATACGCCAAGGATAACTTTTGGCCAGCACGTACTTTTACCAACTTAGCCGACTTGAATGAACAGGCTCTTTCTTGGTGTCAACAAACTGATACGAGAGTACATAATGGCCTTGGCGAGACTCCCCTAGAAGCATTTGCCAATGAGTCGCCCTATCTTCGGCCTCTTCCGAAACGAAGTGAACTTTATCAATTTGAACGTCAGTTTAGAAAAGTTGGTGCTGACGGATTCTTTTCTTTCGCCGGAGTTAGATATGGAGTTCCTTGGCGGTTTTCCCATAGGGTTGTCAGCGTGATTGTTGAGAACAATGCTCTTTTGGTCTTTTTAGATGAAGAGCTAATTGCTACTCACGCACTCTCTTACAAAAAGCGCTCCATGGTTTATCTGCCCGAACAATATAAAGGCATAGAGCGACATGGATCTTTCATAGGGCCTGTTCCAATTGCTAGGCAATACGTTGACACCCAAGTACAACAACGTTCACTTGGGGTTTACGAGGAGGTTAGCCTAAATGCTTGAGTTAGAAGAACTTCGTTTGATTCTTATTGAATTAGGACTGAGCCGATCAGCAGAAATCCTAGAGTCCAAGCTTACAAGTGCCACTGAGGCGAACTACTCCTATTTGGCATTTGGTAAAGATCTACTTAGCCATGAGCTCTCGACTAGGCGCGAACGAGCCTTTGAAGTTCGAATGCGAACGGCAGGCTTACCTTCCAAAAAGCGTATATCTGACTTCGACTTTTCCTTTTGTCCTTCGCTCGATAAAGCAGTAATCGATGGCTTGTGCTCATTGGCATTCGTGGCAACTTCGTCAAACGTAGTCCTACTTGGACCTCCTGGGGTTGGTAAAAGCCACATCGCTATAGGTCTTGGAATGGAAGCCATCATTGGCGGATACAGCGTCTACTTTACAACGCTATCTAAAATCGCCGATGATCTGTCATATGGGACATCTGGAGCTAGATTTAGAAAATACATCACTCCAAAAGTACTAATTATCGATGAAATCGGATACCGAGCCATCGACCATGTAGCCAGCAATGCCTTCTTTGAGGTAATTAGCGCCAGGTACGAAACTGGATCGATAATTCTCACTTCAAATAAAGGATTTGGAGAATGGAGTGAAATATTTCCTGATGTCATCCAAGCAACAGCAATTTTGGATCGTCTGTTACATCACTGCACGGTAATCAATATCAAAGGAAACTCCTATCGCTTACGTGATCGTGTAGCCCAAGGTATCTACACCAGCCCTCAGGCAGCTGCAGCTCATAGACAAGGAGAAGTAGTGACAAGTGAGCGGTGATTAGTTGATAGCCAACTTCACCTTAGCGACTAGAAATCTTCAATTCGAGCCTCTTTAGTGGGTCTTTGGATCCTACGGTTGACTCTTAGGCCTACTTGAGCTTCAAGGATCACAGCCAGCCCTTCGTCGAATGACAACGACAGAGAGGCTGGCTCTTGTTTTGACGATTGAATTCATAAAGCGATCCATTTAGCGCTAGTGACCTCCAATGATCACAGACGATTAGTTCGCTCTAGTCAATGACCATTTGAGAACGCCTAGCTAGTGTTGCCAGCAATAGCTAGCACCCATGAAGATGCATATGGGTAACCATACCCATATGCATCTTCATGGGCCTCACCCAGATAACTCCCCGATGTCACCACCATGGCTGCAGTGGGATGTTCTTAGTCAATCTCAGTCTGGGTGAATGTGTAAAAACCCTTAGTTGTCCGCATTCACCCATGATTGCTAATAGCCATCACCAAGGGCCAGGAATTACTTGAGATGTTTACTTGACACCCAATCACAACTATCCATAAGGAGATGTAAGTGGAAGATAAAATCCCCCTAGGCAACGCTATGGCAACGCCAGTATGTCATTACTGTGGGAATGCAATTACTGGTACTAAGCCAAGAATCTACTGTAGCGACAGATGTCGAGTAAATGCATGGAAGCTCCGTAATAGAAACAAGGTCCCCATAGCGAAATTGCCAAAGGGCAATAAGAGAAAAGATTGCACCGTCTATGAATGTCCGCAATGTGAAACAAGATACCTAGGAGTCCAGCGATGTGACGACTGTGGCTTGTTCTGTAAGAAGGTCGGAACAGGTGGACTCTGTCCCTCTTGTGATGAAGTAGTAGCCTTCATCGATCTCATTTGAGGATAAGACCACCAAAAGCTACTATCGCGCGTTGGATTGCTTTCCTGTAAATATTAGGGACCAGGACACCACAGCTTTTAGGGTAAGTATTCTCAGCTGATTAGGTTTCCTTCCAACTAAATCGAATCGTTGCTGTTTTGAGCTGGAATTTTAGCTATGACGATTTAGAGCAGGATCAAAAAATAAAGAATCTTTTGTTTAATTGGTAGTAGTGACGGGCTGTGGATCCTGTTGACCAAGAGTAACTAATGATAAATCGATGGGTGAAAGCCATAGCTTTGGGTTAGCCCGCATTCTTGGTCCACAAATCCATAGCCCCTTTGCAGCCTTTAGGCTTTGGCGATCTCAAAGTGTCATCGCTTTAGCCAAAGGCCATGCCTAGGCCATAACAATGTGGATGTGAATCGTTATGGCCTAGGCAGCCAAAGCAGCCGGAGAGAATATCTTACTTTTGTCTCTGAGCCACCTCTAGATTATCAACTAGTGGTCCATGACCTCTAAAGATTGAGGAATACCGATCCACAACCATATTCGCCACTACCATATTCGCCACAGCGACCCTCACCTTTGAGGCTTTGGGCCAAGAGCTTCACGTAGATATCTGAAGCTCTCACAATTGCGCTGGTGTCGGTCGATTCCTGAGGAATCCAAAGCTATAGGGCTAGCTATAGCACTACCGCCAGATTCCCATCGATTCTAAGGCCCATTAATGAATCAGGATTATCCACAAGGACTCAACTCTCAGTAGGCCCCGTAGCCCAGTCATTATCGATTATCAAGACAATGTCGACAAGTTCAGCTTTATGGAGTAGTTCAATTTCGCTTAGATGGGGTTACGTGATTGCTTCCAATGGCCATGGCGGGTTTCTGACTAGTCAGTGCTGTGACTCATCGTCGATGAAGCGCACCTTCGAGATCACCTAAGAGACAATTGCACAATTCGGAAATCAACTCTTTCGGGTGGCATTTTTTGACTCGGAGTGGGGTTGCTATGCCTTATCTAGCATTAAGTTCGGAGCTTTAAATCCAAAACAGCTAAGGATCTACTTTCGCAATTGTCTCCTAGGCTTCAAGCGCCGTGGTTATCAACCTCGGTCATATTGGCTCCACTGGGATTGGGCAGAAAAGATGTGAGATCTAGGTTTGGTCATTTGATTCATGAGAAACGGAGATCACTCCGATGTTGGTGGCACTTGCTACCAGCAACTATCAATCGAGACACTAAATGGATGTATCAATCGTCCTGATAGTCACCACAAGATTGAAAATAGTCATTCGACTCAATAGCCCCAAGAGCACTTGGTCTATGATTTGATGGACCTTGAGATAACAAGAGGATCATTCCAAAGCTGAGAACCCAATCACAGGTGATCAGTGATTGCCAAAATGCACTCTGAGATATTTCTATTACATATTAAGATCCTATGACTACAACAAGTCCTAATGGACTGTGGATTTGTGGACCAAGAATATTACAGGTAGTCAAATTTGTAACTTTCGCCTACCGAGTTGAAATCGGCGACTCTTGGACAACAAGACCCACAGCCCGTAGCTACTACTAAATCAACAAAAAGTTCTTCCTTTCCTAATCATCAAGATGCTGCCGTAGCATTAGCCCCACGTCCTAGAACCAACAATCCAATTAATTCGAAGACCAATACTTATGGATCATGACCGTTTGGGCCAAAGACTATAACTATGAAGCCATAGAGCCTCGAGTTGATCCATGGATATACGACAACCAGTGCCTTGCCTAAGTCCTAACGCCTAAATGGATAAGTTTTCCAAGCAATCCAATTCAACCAGTCAAGATTTAACCCAGTGGCAAATGTCAGTTATCGCAGTGGACTTTGACCCAAGAGAATTCAAAAATCTACAACCAGCGATATCTCAATCTGCTCAAACGCACTACCATGAATGGGTGGGGTGGGTCAAAAATAGGTTGCTGCTAGTGGGTCAAAAATAGGTTGCTGGCAACAGCGTCGGAGCGACCTTCGGTCAGCTCCTTGATCGGTGGCTCGAAGAGTGCGAACGGATGGACCTCTCCCCAACGACGCTCAGGACGTACCGGGCTCAGATCAAGCGGACCATCCGGCCACGGCTTGGCAAGGTGAAGCTCAACCAGCTCACCGCCAAGCACCTTGATGGCCTGTACGGCTTCATGAAGGACGCCGGATCGTCTGCAAAGACGATCCGGAACCACCACGCCATCATCTCCTCTTCCCTCCACCAGGGTGTCCGGTGGGGCTGGGTGAAGGCCAACGTGGCAGAGCGGGCCAAGCCGCCACGGGTCGCTCAGCGCCGTGTGCAAGCTCCCTCGGTTGACGTGGTGCGGGATGTGATCGAAGAGGCCGAGAAGCGTGACCCCAAGCTGGCACCGCTCCTCATGCTCGCTGCCTTGACCGGGATGCGTCGTGGCGAGCTGTGCGCTCTCCGCTGGAGCGATGTGGACTTGGAGCTGGGGACGCTTGAAGTGTCCCGCTCCGTCGTCGTCGTGGTCGGTGGTGTGGCCGAGAAGACCACCAAGACTGACCGCTCACGCACCGTCGCTCTTGATGCCGTCGGCGTCGCCCTCCTGAAGCGCCAACAAGAAGAAGTCCGCAAGTGGGTGAAAGAAGCGGGCGGGAAGTCTCTTCCCCCGGATGCCTTCGTCTTTTCGCCGGTGGTTGATTCCTTGCTCCCCTTCCGTCCCGACAACGTGACGAGCTTCTTCATCCGGGTCCGCAACGATGTCGGTGCGCCGAATGTTCGGCTGCACGACTTGCGCCACTTCACGGCGACCCAGCTCATTGGAGCAGGTGTCGATGTCCGTACGGTCGCCGGTCGGCTCGGTCACTCCGACCCCTCCCTCACCCTTCGGATTTACAGCCACGCCCTCGAAGAGCGTGACCGAGCAGCCGCCACGATCATGGGGAACGTCCTCTCGGCAAAGCGCAAGAAGCGGGCAAACCCTCAGCTTCCGTCGAAAACCGGGTAAGGCTGCTTCGATGGAAAGCGAGGATCTACCGGAGCTGAAGGGCAGCGTCACCGTTGGCGTCATCACGGTCACCCAGCTCGACTGGTGGAACGAGCACCCCGATGCGTTCAGCGAGGCCGAGGCAGTCCTGGGCTGGGAAGAGCTGCACGTTGACCGTCGCACCGTCGGGCCGGTCATCGAGGACCGGCCAGAACAGCGTTTGACCATGACCGTCGAGGAAGCGGCGGGCATCCTTGGCATCTCCCGTGCGACCGCCTACGACGCCGTGAGTCGTGGCGAGATTCCGTGCCTCCGCATCGGGAGGCGCATCCTCATCCCCAAGGTGGCGATGGAGAAGCTACTGAACAGTGGCTCCTCATGACGCTCTCTCTTCTGCCCAGTGAGCCGCCCGTGCGCTTGACGATGTCCGTCGAAGAAGCGGCCATCGTTCTTGGCATCTCCCGAACCTTCGCCTACGAGGCCGTCGCCCGTGGCGAGATTCCCTGCATTCGGATTGGGCGACGCATCCTCGTGCCCAGGGTCGCACTCAACCGGCTCCTGGAGAGCGCTGGAGCGGATGGAACGGGCGGAAGTTAACCTCCCACACCGGCGATCCTTATTGGAGGTTGTATACTAACTTCCAACAAGGAGATTCCATGTCTAGGGTTATGAAGCGACGCTGGAGGAGCGATGTCGGCGGCACCGGGCTTCCTCGGAAGGACAGCCGGTCGTGTGACTACGAAGCGTATGTCCCAGATCATCTCATGGGACGACGGTTTTTCCTAGAGGGTGAGGTCGCTGCGGATGTTGCCGATGCCGAGGCGGCCATCGTTCGTCTGAACGTCGAAGCGAATGCACTCGTTGACACCGAGGCGCTCGCTCGCATCCTCCTTCGTGCCGAAGCAGTTGCTTCTTCGAGGATTGAGGGACTGGAGGTCGGAGCACGACGGCTCCTCCACGCCGAGGTCGTTCGAGGGATGAACCAGGCGGCAGCCGACGTCACGGCAGCCGAGGTCCTGAACAACATCGACGCCATGGTGTTTGCGGTTGAAAGCGTCTCAGCCGGTGATCCCATCACCGTGGACCTCCTCCTCGACATGCACCGTCGCCTCCTTGCTGGCACACGACTTGAACAGTACGGAGGCGTCGCCCGAGACCAACAAAACTGGATCGGTGGAAGCGCCTACAACCCGTGCGCAGCCGTCTTCGTTCCCCCTCCCCAGAATTCGTCAACGAACTTCTTGAAGACCTGTGCGCCTTCTGCTGCACGGATGACCTCCCCGCCGTTGCGCAAGCTGCCATCGCACATGCCCAGTTTGAGACGATCCACCCGTTCGTGGACGGAAACGGAAGAACTGGTCGAGCCCTGATCCATCTCATCCTTCGACGTCGGGGACTCGCTCTCCGAACGCTTCCTCCCGTGTCACTGGTGCTTGCGACGTGGGCGCAGACCTACATCGACGGGTTGACGCTGTTCCGGTACATCGGATCGCCAACGTCCCCTGCCGCCATCGACGGGCTCAACACGTGGATTGGCCGGTTTGCAAGCGCCTGCACGAGGTCTGTGGCTGACGCCAGCACGTACGAACGTCGAGCGGCTGAGCTAGAGGTGGAGTGGCGTGAACGACTCGGTTCGGTCCGTGCCAACTCCGGAACGGACGTTCTCCTCCGGGTACTTCCCGGTGCGCCGATCCTGACAGCCGACAGCGCCGCCACGCTCCTTGGCCGTACGTTCAAACCCGCAGCCGCAGCTATCCAGCGACTCGTGGATGCGGGGATACTCCGGCAGGTGAACGTCGGACGCCGGAACAAAGCCTTCGAGGCACCCGAGGTCATCGCCGCCTTCACGGCACTGGAGCGGCAGCTCGCCAGTCCCGAAGGCGACACTCGCACGAGCGAGCCCGTGCGTACGGTGCCTCGACGGAAGTGACCAGACCGACGTAGACGGTCAACCGTTTACCGTCTGCGGAAAGTGCATCTCCCTGGCCGCTCTGAGATCGGGCATCTCTACGGTCATCCGTTGACCGTTGACCGTAAACGGTCCACGATCTTCGTTGTTGACGATCCGTTGCCAATTTCCTCATACTCGATCATGTCGTGGAAAAACTCGTCATCGCAGCTCACAAGGGTGGATCGGGCAAGACAACAGTCGCAGTAAATCTGGCTGGTGCCTTTGCCAATCTGGGAATGCGTGTACTTCTCGTCGATACCGATCCTCAAGGAGCCTGCGCTGCTGCCCTCGGTGTCAACCCCGAAAAGCCGACGCTCTACGAAGTGCTCGTCGGCCACGCACAGAGGCAGGAGGCGATAATCGGAACCAGCATCCCAGGTCTCTCCCTCCTCCCCTCCGATCTCGACCTTGCCGGAGCCGAAGTCGAACTGCCCAAGCTCGATCACTGGCAACAACTCCTCAGTCGGGTCCTGGTGAGTCTCGAATCCGTTTGTGATGTTGCTCTCATCGACACACCTCCAGGGCTTGGCGTCCTGAGCTACAGCGCTCTCAAAGCCGCCACAGGCGCACTCTGTAAACAGCGGAATTAAATTGACCCACCATCAGCGATAAAAATTGACCCACCCAACAGACAATACTCTTGAGTGAATATCCACTTTCACGAAGGAGTTTTACATGCTGAAGGGTAGGCCACTTATGAACATATTTGATTTGAAGCAACAAGGTCTCAGTTACCGAGAAATTGCCCGAGAAACTGGACATTCAAGAAACACCGTACGTAAATATCTAAGAGACGGAGCAAGTTCTAAACCAATCGAGACAAAGCCACAACGAAACTCAAAACTCGATCCCTATAAGTCTGAGATCGATCGACTTGTATCTGAAGGACTTCTGAGCGTTCCGGCAATCATGTCAAGAATTGTTCCACTGGGTTATACCGGTAAAGAAAGTATCTTGAGAACATATGTCAGTAGTATCAGACCACCGGCAAAGCCAAAACAGGTAGCTATCAGGCGATATGAAACCCAACCAGGTAAACAGTGTCAGTTCGATTGGGGAATATTTAGCTATGTCGATTCGAGAGGAACAAAAAGACATATTCCCGGACTATATGTAACACTTGGACGAAGTCGCAGGAGTTATCTGGAATTTGCACTGAGTGGCGATATATACGGTCTTATAACTTGTCTGATCAATGCCTTTTTCTACTTTGGTGGACTAACCGATGTGTTTCTCACTGATCATATGAAGACCGTGGTAATCGGTGGAAACGGAAAAGACGGATATCAGTTCAACTCGCAAATGGCAGATCTGGCTAATTTCTTGGGAATATCAATCAAACTATGCAGAGTGAGACGGCCAGAAACCAAAGGCAAGGTAGAACGAGGGATTAGATATGCCAAGGAGAACTTCTGGCCTGCTAGAACCTTTAGCGATCTAGCTGATCTAAATCAACAAGCCCTTATCTGGTGTAGCGAAGCAGATAACCGGATTCATCAAAGTCTCGGTATTACCCCAAATGAAGCCTTCATAGTAGAACAGCCACACTTAGGACCACTTCCAACCCGGGAGACATTGTACGGTTTTGAAAAGAGAATCAGAAAGGTAACAGCTGATTCGTTTGTCTCATTTGCTGGAGTCAAATACGGAGTACCTTGGAAATACTCACTTTCACAGGTAGAGGTACTTCCAAAAGAGCGAACCGTTGAGATTTATTCAAACGGAGAGTTGATAGCTTCTCATCAACTTACCTACCAAAAGCGCTCGTTGGTTTACCTTCCTCATCAATACAGCGGGATCACTGCTGAAGCTGGCAGACTGGCTCCTCCGGTACTTGTAAGACAAATCATTGACACTTCAGTTGAGATCCGTTCGCTTGATGAATATGTGGAGGCTGCAAATGTTAGATCTTGAATTAGCTCAAAACCAGCTAGTAGAACTGGGTCTTGGCCATATGGCTGAACTATTAGATGCCAAGGTATCTTCTGCAACTGAAAAAGACCTTTCCTATTTGGCATTTCTATCTGAACTATTGGGAGTTGAAATTGAATCAAAAAGAAAAAGGACCTATGAGATAAGACTGCAGACCGCGGGACTGCCGTTTAGGAAGTCATTTTCAGATTTCGACTTCAACTTCTGTCCAAGTATTGATAAGGCATTTATCTCTGAACTACGTTCTCTGGCCTTTATCTCTAGTGCCACCAACCTGGTCCTTTTGGGTCCGCCCGGGATCGGCAAGACTCATATTTCTGTAGCACTTGGTCTTGAGGCAATCGCTGGTGGATTCTCTTGTTATTTTACTACATTGTCAAAAATTGCAAACGACCTTTCCAGTTCCTACAGTCCAACCAAGATGCGAAAGTACACCTCTCCTAAGGTACTGATAATCGATGAAATGGGATATAGGCCACTTGATCGAATGGCAGCGAATTATTTCTTTGACATTATCTCCGCCAGATACGAAACCGGAACCGTAATCCTTAGTTCCAATAAGGGCTTTTCCGAGTGGGGCGATCTCTTCTCAGATCAAGTACTAAGTACTGCAATTTTAGACAGACTGTTACACCACTGCCATGTAATCAACATCAAGGGCAACAGCTACCGGCTCAAGGATCGAATCAAACAAGGAATCTATACCAACCCACAAACTGGTGACAACGCCAAGAAAGGTGAAGAGGTGGAAAAATGAAAACTTCCTATCATCACTTCCGCTACCTAAGCGAACCTAATCCGGTCTCAAATGATTTCCAATCAGTGGAAGAGATACAAGTACCGAAGAGCCAATACCTATTTCATAACGTTACGGAACTATCTCAGCTGGGATCACTAGAGCGAACCCGAGAACCATTTCATAACGTTACGGAACTATCTCAGCTGGGATCACTAGAGCGAACCCGAGAACCATTTCATAACGTTACGGAACTACCTATCTCAAAGATCTGCGAGAGACAGGGGTGTGATCAAATACTTCCGGAACATTGCATAGGAAGACCACAAAGGTATTGCTCAGCAGCTTGTCGTATGGCAGCTCATAGACAGAGGAAAAGAGGCCCGATTAGAGCAGAGGTACATTTTGGTTCTGCAACTACTCGGAGTAGACCAGAGGAGCGATCCTGGATGGTCAAGTTACTTCGAGATAATGAAGAAGTGATAGTCACCTTCGGTCAAACTAGAGATAATGCAGAACGTCTTACTGCTCGGCTAAACGAATTTCTCTACTGAGATTTTCAGATACACGGTGACTTAGAAATGAGACACTTTTACTGACACCAACAACTACTATTGAACTCAATTGGGTGGGTCAATTTTAAACCGCTGATGTGGGTCAAAAAAACGTCGCTGTTTACACACTCGTCACCTGCCCCCCTGAGTTCATGGCATTACGGGCGCTCCCACACCTCCAAGAAATGACAGAGCGAGCAAACGTGCCGCTCCTTGGGATCATCCCAACCATGACCACGACGACGACTCGTCATGCCCGAGAAGTCATGGATCAGCTCACCGACCAGTATTCGGACCTCCTCCTCCCCGCCATCCCACGTCGAGTCGCTCTTCAGGACGCTGCTCTCGCCGGGCTGCCGGTTACATCGTTCGAGCCATCAAGCGAGATCGCCGAGCGCTTCATGTCGCTTGCCAGGGAGGTGCTCACTCGTGGCAAGAACCTCGCTGCATGATCGCCTGCAGGCTGGGAACGCTCCAGCACCGAAGGGCCGGGAGGCTCTTTATCAAGCCTCGACGCCCGCTTCGGAAGTTGCCCACTCGGAGGTTGACCGTCAACCGTTGACCGTAGACGGTCAACCGTCCGTTCCCGCCGAGGAACGGTGGGAGGACTCCCACACCCGAGTGACCTTCTACTGCCCAGTCTCGCTCGTGAAGACGGTCGAATCCGAAGTCGCCAACTCCGGGAGGAGCAAGAGCCAAGTCATCGTCGATGCCTTGCAAGGTCACCTCCGGGGACGGAGGACTCGACGTGATTGACGACCGGCTCGACACGATGATCCCCCTGAGCACCATCGCTGCTGAGGTCTTCGCCGCAGAGGTCGAGATGGCCCGAAGAACCGAAAACTTGGGATACATGGCAAGGATCATGGCGCAGGTCACTCTTCCCCACTCCAAGCCGATCACCAACGAGTACACCCGGCGAAACGGCAAGCTCACCCTGTCGATGTGGTCTCCGCAGCATGTGGGTCTTCCCTACGGCGGCGTCCCTCGTCTCCTGATTGCCTGGCTCACGACGGAAGCCGTCCGGACCAGAGAGCGAACGCTCGTCCTCGGGCCGACCCTCTCAGGGTTCATGGCCCAGCTTGGGTTGATGCCGACCGGAGGTCGATGGGGCACGATCCCCAGGCTTCAGGAGCAACTCCGCCGTCTCTTCACTGCCCAGATCGTCTGCACCTTCGACAGCGACGAAGTCTCCAGAGGTTCATCGCTCGGTGTCGCCAGCGACTACGAGCTGTGGTGGAACCCCAAGAAGCCCCACGCCGGGTCCCTCTGGAACAGCACCGTTACGTTGGGCGAGCGATTCTTCGACGACATCATCGAGCGCCCTGTCCCGGTCGATGTGGCGACTCTCCGACAGCTGAAGCGGTCTCCGCTGGCGCTCGACGTCTACACCTGGTTGACCTACCGCTTCAGCTACCTCGGACGGGAGACCTTGATCCCCTGGGAGGGTATCCAGGCCCAGTTCGGTTCGGACTACAAAGAGCTGTTCAGCTTCCGCTACAAGATGAAGGCTGCTCTTGCCAAGGTCCATGTGGCGTACCCCGAGGCACGCTTCGCCCACGAGGACTCCGGCCTTCGGCTGTTCCCATCGGCCACCCACATCACGAGGGTGCCCGCCAATCACCTGGCACGCCGCTGATCGCTCACGTGGCAGATTCGGCACCTGTGGACAACTCATTCTCTCGTCCTGGCCGATCCGGGGACTTACGCATAAACGGTAATGAAGCTACGCATAAACGGTAATAGATTTACGCATAAACGGTAATGACGCTCCTTATTGTTAATCCGTTAATAACCTATACAATCCTGTATGGAGCTTCGTTGTGGAAAACTCTCTAAGGAGAGTTAGGCAGCAGCGAAGAGGCAACGCAAAACCGATAGGTACTTTCCGCACCTTGTGTCTTCCTTTCGGGTTCGCCCAGCGCACCTTCATCAAGGGGTGAGCGCTGCAAACGCACCAAACCCGCCAACCACCCCCTGGGTGATCCTCGACCCTTCACACCCGGAGCGGTAGGGTAGGGGAAGCGGCTCGTGGCGTCGTTCCGGCGCTGCTCGGAGCCCAATTTCCGGGTCTGTTCTCACCTCTGGTTCTGGAAAACAGAGCCATGCCTGGTACATTTGCAGGGTGTCCAGCGCTCCTCCGTGCTCTCTGAGAAGGGGATTTGCCGCCGCCGCCCCCATCCTGGATTGCAGTGGCAATCCTTCAACACCCCACACCCACTACGTGATTACTTGTGTGTCTGGGGTGTTGAACCGGATGGGGGCGGCGGCGGGATTGAAAGGTAGGGAAGCAGGAGAGAGCAGAGGATGTGTACTGGGAGAGGGGATAACAAAAACTGATGTGATTTCCAGAGGAGATTCTTTCCACACGAGAAGAAGAAAAAGAAAAGGGGGAAGTCCGTGCGGGAAGAGAATCTAGAAGGCAAATAAGTGGAATGAGTGGAGCGATGGAATTCTCTTTATGTGCTCTCGTGTGATGATGAGAAATGATCTGGCTGAGGATACAGAAAAGATGGCTCTTGCAGTTTTACTGATGCCGTCACATACTCAAATTAGATCGGCAATGTTTACGGCCAGCGAGTGTGTGTCAGGGACACCGCTGGCTCATAGGTAACGTCCATGCCGACCAACCCCCCAAAGAGGACCCAGACACAATCCCGGACCAGCGAGATCGCTGAGTCGCTCACCCCGAAAGGCACCCTGCCGCTCAGGTCAGCCGGGCGGATGCAGATCACCGACCGGGACGTGGACATCCTCATCTGGGTCGCTCGGCACGGGATCGTGACCGCCGACCAGATCGCAAGGCAGTTCTTCCCGACCCCGCAAGGGAGGTCCGCCTGCTTCCAGCGGGTGCGGAAATTGTGCGACGCCAGCCCTCCGCTTCTGAAGCGGGACCGGACCCATTTTGGGGAGCCATCCGTCCTTCGGGTGTCGCCGCAGGGCTCCCGGATCGCAGACGTGGGGCTTGCCCCGGCCCGCCTCGTCCCGTCCGAAATCCACCACGCCCTTGCCATCGTGGACCTCGCCGAGGAGCTGAGTCGCAAGTACCCGAAGACCACCTTGCTCACCGAACGGGAGCGCCGGGCCGAGCGGTACCGGGAGAAGCGGGCAGAGCAGAGGAAGACGACAGGACGCATCCCAGACGCCGTCTTCATCTTCCCGGAGACAGGAACGAAAAAGGAGCGGACGGTCGCCATCGAGCTGGACCGCACCGCCCGAAGTCGGATGGACGCTGAGACGGTCGTGAAGGCGTACCTCTCTGAGCGCTACACGGAGGTCTGGTGGTACGTCCGCCCGAACCGGGTGGACATCATCCGGCAGATCACCAGAAGGATGAAGGTCGATGACTTCATCGAGGTACGACCATGGGTTGGAACTGTTGCCAGCAACATTAAATTGACCCAGGATCAGCAACATTAAATTGACCCACCCTCCAGTAAGACTTGTCTGTGGAACATTCAAAACCACGGAGGAGTCATCAAATGCTGAAGGGCAGGACATTAATGAATTTAATTGAATTAAGATCACAAGGACACAGCTATCACGAAATATCTAAACTTGCCGGTGTATCTAGGAATACTGTACGCAAGTACGTTCGTGATGGAGCAATGTGCGAAACTAAACCACCTAGAGCGCCTAGGGGATCAAAACTTAGGTCCTCTATAAGGAGATGATTGATGGTTTTGTCAAAGACGGATTGATCAGTGCTCCAGCGATACTCTCTCGAATAGAACCTTTGGGCTATAGCTCTAAAGAAACGACGATCCGTAATTACGTAAAATCTATCAAACCAAATATTCGACCTCACGCCAAGGCGACCATTCGCTATGAAAGCAAACCGGGAGCTCAGATTCAACTTGATTGGGGACTCTTTGGTTATGACGATCACCGAGGAACAAGGAGAAACATCGCTGGACTTATGGTGACAATGGGTTACAGCAGAAGGGTCTATCTAGAGTTTGCCCTAACAGCTGACATCTATGGCTTTTCTACCTGTTTGATCAATGCTCTTTATTACTTTGGTGGCATAACCGATGCATTTCTTACCGATCACATGAAAACAGTTGTCCTTGGTGGCTCAACCACTCAAGGATGGGACCTAAATAGTCACACGAGCGACTTGGCTAAATATTTAGGTATATCAATCAAGTTAGCTCCAGTGAGAAGACCCCAGACAAAGGGCAAAGTAGAACGAGGAATACGATACGCCAAGGATAACTTTTGGCCAGCACGTACTTTTACCAACTTAGCCGACTTGAATGAACAGGCTCTTTCTTGGTGTCAACAAACTGATACGAGAGTACATAATGGCCTTGGCGAGACTCCCCTAGAAGCATTTGCCAATGAGTCGCCCTATCTTCGGCCTCTTCCGAAACGAAGTGAACTTTATCAATTTGAACGTCAGTTTAGAAAAGTTGGTGCTGACGGATTCTTTTCTTTCGCCGGAGTTAGATATGGAGTTCCTTGGCGGTTTTCCCATAGGGTTGTCAGCGTGATTGTTGAGAACAATGCTCTTTTGGTCTTTTTAGATGAAGAGCTAATTGCTACTCACGCACTCTCTTACAAAAAGCGCTCCATGGTTTATCTGCCCGAACAATATAAAGGCATAGAGCGACATGGATCTTTCATAGGGCCTGTTCCAATTGCTAGGCAATACGTTGACACCCAAGTACAACAACGTTCACTTGGGGTTTACGAGGAGGTTAGCCTAAATGCTTGAGTTAGAAGAACTTCGTTTGATTCTTATTGAATTAGGACTGAGCCGATCAGCAGAAATCCTAGAGTCCAAGCTTACAAGTGCCACTGAGGCGAACTACTCCTATTTGGCATTTGGTAAAGATCTACTTAGCCATGAGCTCTCGACTAGGCGCGAACGAGCCTTTGAAGTTCGAATGCGAACGGCAGGCTTACCTTCCAAAAAGCGTATATCTGACTTCGACTTTTCCTTTTGTCCTTCGCTCGATAAAGCAGTAATCGATGGCTTGTGCTCATTGGCATTCGTGGCAACTTCGTCAAACGTAGTCCTACTTGGACCTCCTGGGGTTGGTAAAAGCCACATCGCTATAGGTCTTGGAATGGAAGCCATCATTGGCGGATACAGCGTCTACTTTACAACGCTATCTAAAATCGCCGATGATCTGTCATATGGGACATCTGGAGCTAGATTTAGAAAATACATCACTCCAAAAGTACTAATTATCGATGAAATCGGATACCGAGCCATCGACCATGTAGCCAGCAATGCCTTCTTTGAGGTAATTAGCGCCAGGTACGAAACTGGATCGATAATTCTCACTTCAAATAAAGGATTTGGAGAATGGAGTGAAATATTTCCTGATGTCATCCAAGCAACAGCAATTTTGGATCGTCTGTTACATCACTGCACGGTAATCAATATCAAAGGAAACTCCTATCGCTTACGTGATCGTGTAGCCCAAGGTATCTACACCAGCCCTCAGGCAGCTGCAGCTCATAGACAAGGAGAAGTAGTGACAAGTGAGCGGTGATTAGTTGATAGCCAACTTCACCTTAGCGACTAGAAATCTTCAATTCGAGCCTCTTTAGTGGGTCTTTGGATCCTACGGTTGACTCTTAGGCCTACTTGAGCTTCAAGGATCACAGCCAGCCCTTCGTCGAATGACAACGACAGAGAGGCTGGCTCTTGTTTTGACGATTGAATTCATAAAGCGATCCATTTAGCGCTAGTGACCTCCAATGATCACAGACGATTAGTTCGCTCTAGTCAATGACCATTTGAGAACGCCTAGCTAGTGTTGCCAGCAATAGCTAGCACCCATGAAGATGCATATGGGTAACCATACCCATATGCATCTTCATGGGCCTCACCCAGATAACTCCCCGATGTCACCACCATGGCTGCAGTGGGATGTTCTTAGTCAATCTCAGTCTGGGTGAACGTGTAAAAACCCTTAGTTGTCCGCATTCACCCATGATTGCTAATAGCCATCACCAAGGGCCAGGAATTACTTGAGACGTTTCCTTGGCACCCAATCACAACTATCCATAAGGAGATGTAAGTGGAAGATAAAATCCCCCTAGGCAACGCTATGGCAACGCCAGTATGTCATTACTGTGGGAATGCAATTACTGGTACTAAGCCAAGAATCTACTGTAGCGACAGATGTCGAGTAAATGCATGGAAGCTCCGTAATAGAAACAAGGTCCCCATAGCGAAATTGCCAAAGGGCAATAAGAGAAAAGATTGCACCGTCTATGAATGTCCGCAATGTGAAACAAGATACCTAGGAGTCCAGCGATGTGACGACTGTGGCTTGTTCTGTAAGAAGGTCGGAACAGGTGGACTCTGTCCCTCTTGTGATGAAGTAGTAGCCTTCATCGATCTCATTTGAGGATAAGACCACCAAAAGCTACTATCGCGCGTTGGATTGCTTTCCTGTAAATATTAGGGACCAGGACACCACAGCTTTTAGGGTAAGTATTCTCAGCTGATTAGGTTTCCTTCCAACTAAATCGAATCGTTGCTGTTTTGAGCTGGAATTTTAGCTATGACGATTTAGAGCAGGATCAAAAAATAAAGAATCTTTTGTTTAATTGGTAGTAGTGACGGGCTGTGGATCCTGTTGACCAAGAGTAGCTAATGATAAATCGATGGGTGAAAGCCATAGCTTTGGGTTAGCCCGCATTCTTGGTCCACAAATCCATAGCCCCTTTGCAGCCTTTAGGCTCTGGCGATCTCAAAGTGTCATCGCTTTAGCCAAAGGCCATGCCTAGGCCATAACAATGTGGATGTGAATCGTTATGGCCTAGGCAGCCAAAGCAGCCGGAGAGAATATCTTACTTTTGTCTCTGAGCCACCTCTAGATTATCAACTAGTGGTCCATGACCTCTAAAGATTGAGGAATACCGATCCACAACCATATTCGCCACTACCATATTCGCCACAGCGACCCTCACCTTTGAGGCTTTGGGCCAAGAGCTTCACGTAGATATCTGAAGCTCTCACAATTGCGCTGGTGTCGGTCGATTCCTGAGGAATCCAAAGCTATAGGGCTAGCTATAGCACTACCGCCAGATTCCCATCGATTCTAAGGCCCATTAATGAATCAGGATTATCCACAAGGACTCAACTCTCAGTAGGCCCCGTAGCCCAGTCATTATCGATTATCAAGACAATGTCGACAAGTTCAGCTTTATGGAGTAGTTCAATTTCGCTTAGATGGGGTTACGTGATTGCTTCCAATGGCCATGGCGGGTTTCTGACTAGTCAGTGCTGTGACTCATCGTCGATGAAGCGCACCTTCGAGATCACCTAAGAGACAATTGCACAATTCGGAAATCAACTCTTTCGGGTGGCATTTTTTGACTCGGAGTGGGGTTGCTATGCCTTATTTAGCATTAAGTTCGGAGCTTTAAATCCAAAACAGCTAAGGATCTACTTTCGCAATTGTCTCCTAGGCTTCAAGCGCCGTGGTTATCAACCTCGGTCATATTGGCTCCACTGGGATTGGGCAGAAAAGATGTGAGATCTAGGTTTGGTCATTTGATTCATGAGAAACGGAGATCACTCCGATGTTGGTGGCACTTGCTACCAGCAACTATCAATCGAGACACTAAATGGATGTATCAATCGTCCTGATAGTCACCACAAGATTGAAAATAGTCATTCGACTCAATAGCCCCAAGAGCACTTGGTCTATGATTTGATGGACCTTGAGATAACAAGAGGATCATTCCAAAGCTGAGAACCCAATCACAGGTGATCAGTGATTGCCAAAATGCACTCTGAGATATTTCTATTACATATTAAGATCCTATGACTACAACAAGTCCTAATGGACTGTGGATTTGTGGACCAAGAATATTACAGGTAGTCAAATTTGTAACTTTCGCCTACCGAGTTGAAATCGGCGACTCTTGGACAACAAGACCCACAGCCCGTAGCTACTACTAAATCAACAAAAAGTTCTTTCTTTCCTAATCATCAAGATGCTGCCGTAGCATTAGCCCCACGTCCTAGAACCAACAATCCAATTAATTCGAAGACCAATACTTATGGATCATGACCGTTTGGGCCAAAGACTATAGCTATGAAGCCATAGAGCCTCGAGTTGATCCATGGATATACGACAACCAGTGCCTTGCCTAAGTCCTAACGCCTAAATGGATAAGTTTTCCAAGCAATCCAATTCAACCAGTCAAGATTTAACCCAGTGGCAAATGTCAGTTATCGCAGTGGACTTTGACCCAAGAGAATTCAAAAATCTACAACCAGCGATATCTCAATCTGCTCAAACGCACTACCATGAATGGGTGGGGTGGATCAAAAATAGGTTGCTGCTAGTGGGTCAAAAATAGGTTGCTGGCAACAATAGATAATCTTTCCGGTTTCGTGGTTGGTTACCAGAGTCAGATAGTTGTGATGCTTTCGATAGGAGCTCTCATCCACCCCTACCAAAAAGAGGTTCTCTAGTCGACTTCGATCGAGCTCTTCAGCCACCACCCGCTCGCAGATCATCCCTACCGTCCTGAAATGCAATTCCTGTGAGCTTGGTAACTGTGGTTTTATCCATTTTTGAGGTGCACCAGGCAACCAGGTGCTCGAAGTCTCTGGTGAAACGCGATTCACCGACTGGTCTGGCAAATGGAACCGATTCAGTTATTACTCCGTGGATTGGACACTTCAGTCGTCTAAGTTGACAATAAAGCCATGTCTGGCGGACTCCCATGTCCATATGTCTCCAGCGCGAGTTGACAGTTCTAGTGTCGTAGGAGAAGTTAGTCCTGTAATTGTAATTAGGACATGCAAGCTTGGTATGAGTGAGCTTGAGCTATATCACAATCTCGCCGTTTGACAGAGAAACTTCACTTATAACGACACCTTCTAAGCCAAGAATCTGCTTAACGAAAGTGGTAGCGTGCTCGGGTCCGGTCTCCCTTTTTGAATGTTTCGTAACTGAAAAATTTAGGGGCTTGGATCCGGTCAAGTTTCTTGAAGGGCTATTTCAGATCCGAGAGTTAGGTGCGTACTGGGATTGGCACTTGCTTTAGTAGTATCTGGGACCCACATCTATGTCAATAGAGCCATATTTCCTAGGACCTGAAGCTAATGATCTGAAGCTACAAGTCCATATCCTATATTGTCCTCGATTGCCTGAAAAAGAACTGAGACGTAGTTTTCCTTAGGAATTACGTAAATAAATACTGTTCAGCTTAAGTTTTAATGTGCGCAATACCTGACGCTTCGACAGTATGAGGGTGACCTGGGGCGAATCGGCAATCACAGAGTCCTGCGGAAATACTGCTTCTAAGCCACTCCTTGTCGATATCATCTAGGAAGTTATACGAAGTCGACTTCACTTCCAAATTCCCTAATTTACTGAGCAGAAGTCATCTGCACCACTTTATTTGCTATTTAAGAATCGCTATTGACTCCAGGAGAATTATTAGTAGCCAGCGAACAATTATGAAAATCGATAATGTTCAGATCGAGTAATGTGTGAGGCGTGTATGAAGGAAAATATTTTTCTACCCGATAGATCTCTCCGCCAACTGTAAAAGCCAAGGTCACGCACATCGGTAACGTAAGATTCCAGGAAGGCACTAGCGTCAAAGCTATAGATGCATTGAGGGCTTCTCACCGAAATAGATGTCCTGCCTCCCGTGCCAAGCACAACAGAAAGAGGCATAAATGGCTTATCAGACGGTAAATCCATATACAAATAAGTTAGTCCAGAGCTTTCCATACGCGTCAGATGCTGAGATCGACGCCGCAATCCTGTAATCTCACGAGGCGTTCTTGAATTGGTGTACCACCGGGTTCGAAGATCGATCGAAGGTCATGACGCGAGCAGCAGAAATACTTCGAGCTGATAAGCGTATGTTCGCGGATGTGCTGACCTTGGAGATGGGAAAGATATCCGCCGAGGCAGAGCTTGAAGTAGAACTTTGTGCCGACATCTTCGACTACTTCGCCGAGCACGGCGAAAGTTTCCTTAAGGATAAGCCCCTTGAGGTCAAGGGCGCTAAAGAGGGTACTGTGACGATTGTATTCGAACCGCTCGGAGTTATCTATTGCATTGAGCCGTGGAACTTTCCTTACTACCAGGTTGTGCGCGTTGCTGCTCCACAGATCCTCGCCGGAAATACTGTCTTACTAAAGCATGCGAAGAACGTGCCTGCAGCGGCACAGGCAATGCAGAAACTCTTCAATGATGCTGGGCTTCCCGATGGCGTCTTTACCAACCTATTCATATCGATTGCCTCTACCGATCACATTCTGGCAGATCCACTGGTGCGAGGAGTTGCGCTAACTGGTAGTGAGCGCGCCGGCACGATCGTGGGTGCCGCTGCTGGTAAGAACCTGAAGAAGGTCACGATGGAGCTCGGTGGTTCGGATGCATTCATCGTTCTCGAGGACGCCGATATCGACAAGACCGTTAAATGGGCGGTAATGGGGCGGCACTGGAACGCCGGGCAGGTGTGCTGTGGGTCAAAGCGGCTGATAATTGTGGATGCAGTATACGACGAGTTCATGGACAAGTACCGTTCTTCAGTGGCGGCACTGCGCGCTGGTGATCCGCATGATCCAGTCACGCAACTTGCTCCGCTGAGCACGCAAAGTGCAGTCGATATGCTCGCCGAGCAGGTGAAGACGGCTATCGACAGTGGTGCGACCGCAGAGAGGCTAGGCGAAGCAGTCCCTAAGCAGGGAGCGTTCTTCCAACCGACCATCCTCACCGATGTGAAGCCGGATAACCCGGCGTATCAGACCGAGTTCTTTGGTCCGGTGAGCTTGGTCTTCCGTGTCGCCGACGAAGACGAAGCGATCTCCGTTGCGAATGCCTCCATCTATGGATTGGGCGGGTCGGTGTTCACTCGTGACGTGGTCCGTGGAGAGCGTGTCGCCCGGCGAATAGAGACAGGCATGGTCTTTGTTAACCACCCAACTGTGGTTAAAGCCGACATCCCATTTGGAGGTGTGAAGAACTCTGGCTTCGGAACCGAACTCACCGAATTCGGCATCCGCGAATTCGTCACTAATAAGGTGGTCGGCGTCGTTGATATCGACGCACCCTTCTAGGTGATATAGGAGCTGGTCTCGGTATTTTATTGCAGTTGCGTCGATGGAGTTACGCCGTTTTTTCTTTACGTCGCTGTCGTGAGATAGCCGAGACTGGCAGTTGTTGGCCTGTCATCATGCGTGCGTGGTTGACGATATCGAGATGATTCTGTTACCCGTCTTCGATCTCGGAAGCTAAATGTTATTCGTGATCTCAATTAGTTTTCTAAATTGGAAGTCCAAAGTGTGGTCATCTGATTTAGTTGCCGCCTGACCGTCGGCAACTAAATCAGAACTCGTCGACTGAAAAGGCGATCTACGAGAAATCGAAATTTCAAACTTTTTGCGGCTCCAATATGCCAGAAAAAAATTCCTCTGAAACTGAGCAAATGTGCCAACTATCCTGACACCTAGGGCGATTGTTTATCGAAAGACGATCACCTCGAAGCCCCGCTTGAACACCGAGATCTAGATTCGACCAGAGATGCGAAGGGTAGTCAAGCTGTTGCTGGCAACACAAGCCAACCAAATGTTGTGCCTAAATATCACGTTCATTGGAATTGAATCTCGAAAGTGTAAGTAAGTTATCAAAAACCCAGTTCCCGCTTGACCTCATCCCAGGGCCTCGCTGTTGTTCGACCCGCCTTAAGATCGGCCAAACGCTCCATAGCGATCCGACCTCTTCCTGGTCCCAGAGAGCCTCGTATTGCTCTACTAGATCAGCCGGAGCAATAGCTGCCACCGGCTCATGATTTCTACCGCGGTGAACAAACGTTACTTCTCCAGCAAAGGCAGTACGATTCACTAACTGAGAGAAGTTGTTTCGAGCCTCAGTGACTGAAAGGTTCTTGTTGTCTGTTGTATCCGTTGCCATGTCTTCAGAAGTAGGACAAGTACGACATGTATAGCTTCACAAGTTTTTCAAGTCGCCTTGCCGTGGGCAAAGGCCCATATTAAACCCAAATGATAGATGTGAATTAGGTGGACTCAGGTGTCGCAAATGTCGGTAATCGGTTTTGCTGCTACGAACTGGCCCTGACGAAAACATTGCCGTAGTTGATCTCTTGACTCTATGTCCGCTTCCTAGACCGAGAACAAGGCAAGATCG
Source organism: Acidithrix sp. C25 (assembly GCF_904848545.2). Taxonomy (NCBI): domain Bacteria; kingdom Bacillati; phylum Actinomycetota; class Acidimicrobiia; order Acidimicrobiales; family Acidimicrobiaceae; genus Acidithrix; species Acidithrix sp. C25. The sequence goes on along the minus strand of NZ_CAJHCI020000006.1, from coordinate 960,442 downwards.
TAATTGAGGCGAAAAGATGAGACCAGACATGGACTTACATCTCTATGCAATTTGAAAAATAATATGACTGGCGGATAGCAGGGCCAGCAAAGTTATTTCCTTTACTGGGAAATTTGATCGAATCTCTGCAACAACTCCCTATATATCGAGAACTAGACGCAGCGCCGCTTCTATCTGTTTCATCTCGTCAAAAGTTAGACGACCTGCAGGCTCTCCCAGCCGCTGTGGGTCCACTGCAGCTGTCTGCTCAACTAAGACATGCGTCTTCTGCCCCAGAATATTTACCTCAGGGCGAAAAGTTGCCGCTCGTGCCGAGGTCGATGTGGGTGCTACTAAACAGGTTGATAAGGGAAGTAAATCAGACTGTAGTACTACGGCAAAGCGTTGTCCAGATTGTTCATGTCCGCTGCTACCTCGAGGGGACCGCAAAGAAAAGACCTCACCACGCACGCAGTGTCTCCATGTCTTTTAGGACCTGAGCCGCTTCAGCGAGGTCTTCGTCATCTGCTGCTAATCGAGTGGCTTCCTCTAGAAGATCTTGCCTCACTCGATTGCGCGCTGCTTCGATAAGTGCATTTCGAACTACGGTCGATACGGGAGCACCGTCGTGGGTCAAAACCGAAAGAGCCCGCATGGCCTCTTCGTCTGGGCGAAAAGTGATTGTCTTTGTCATAAGTATTATTGTAGCACATGGTGTAAGACGCTTGATGGTGGAAGGCTATTGCGGTTTATTTTTCTCAAGTGGCTTATCGGCAGCGACTCGCTTTTATAATTCAAGCAGTTGCAGAGTTCGCCATTCCGCCTCCGTTATTTAGCCAATAACAACTGGATGGGAGAGGGAATAGAGGTTGCCCACAAATAATGGGCATTTCTTGTCCGGCATGGGCAATTCCTGCGCCGATTGTGGCACTCTTGCTTGAATGATTTGGGCTTTGAACTCTCGGCTAGCAGTTTTAGCGTAAATAAACCAATAAGGTCGATATTGTTGCCAACGCCTTGAATCCGATGCGCTTTTGATTTTGCAGTTCGCCGCTTTATCCTCCCATCTTGACACCTAACGGTTCCCACGTATTCCTTGAACGATAAATGAAGCCCGTGAGATAGGTACTTTGGGTCTCGTTATTCGTAACCTCTCCGATTCGAGGAGTTGTATGGTGAAATACTCCCCGCCCTTACGGACGGGACTTTCCGGCGCAATTTCATGCATTATTCCCAGTAAAGACCATAACGGTTGGGTTTAGTAGGTTCTTTAGGTTTACCATGTATTATACTTTAGTATAACTAATTTGAAAAAGGAGCGTAGTGTATACAACGAATCTTCGTAAGGTCGGAGGGTCAGTCATGCTTGCCGTTCCCCCTGCTCTCCTCGATCTATTACACCTACATTCAGGTGAGACTGTCGGAATTGAAATAGATAACGATCGGCTAGTAATTACAAAAGCTCCGCGAGCACGATACACCTTGGAAGAATTGCTAGCTCAATGTGATGGATCAGTGGAACTATCTCAAGAAGACCGGGTTTGGCTTGATTCAGAGCCCGTAGGGAACGAGCTACTTTAGTGGAACGTGGCGATATCTACCTTGTGTCGCTTGACCCAACTTTGGAACATGAACAAAGAGGCACACGTCCCGTATTGGTGGTATCAGCTACTGCATTTAATCGAGTCGTTAGGGTCCCTATAGTCTTGCCCATTACAACAGGAGGTAACTTCTCCAGGACGGCGGGTTTCGCTGTGTCACTCCAGGATGCAGGAACGAGTACCAACGGAATAGTCAGGTGTGATCAGCCGTGTGCTATTGATTTAGGAGCCGCTAATGCCCGTTGGTTGGAAAAGGTTCCAGGATCAGTTCTCGACGAAGTGCTGGCGAAGCTTGCTCCGATATTTGAATGAGAGAAATAGCACACCTTCTAAGTTTGCCATTGAAACAGTGGCTCGTTGAAAATGTTTAAGGTTGCGGCGTCGTAAGGATGTCCCTAAGCAGGATGATCCTATGTCATCAATCTCGTCTATAAAACGAGTGAGGCAGCTTGTTCCTTGAGGGTAGTAGCGGTTGGCGAGCGACCAACCCGTAAAGGTGCATCCGTTGAGAGTTACGGACGGTTGTTCGATGCGTGGATAAGACTTGCAACTATTCGAGTAAAACATTAGGTAGCCGACACGGAGCGAATTTGAAATTTAGAATCTTCTTTTTTGCATCCATGTTTGATCGAGCCTAAAATTTCGGTTCATCTCACTTTGTTATGAATCTCTCTCACGTCCAAAAAATCCGTATCCTGAAGTAGGATTTTATAGGAAAGGGTAGACCAATAAGCACTATTGGTCACTCAACTTTTTGACGAATTTTTAATTCCTAGGTGAAACCGAACGATCTCACGTAACTTACGATACCGATCGGTTGCATGCTATACTTGAAACTGATCGGTGTCAAAAGGAATATTTATGCGAGTTCGATCTATCCGCGACGTTGCAGCGGCAGTGCGTGGTCGTCGAAAAGATCTTGGTCTTAGTCAGGCTGAACTTGCCGAGATGGTCGGTGTTTCCCGTAAGTGGATCTGCGAGTTCGAGGGAGGCAAACCAAGAGCAGAGTTTGCACTCGTCTTAGGAGTCTTGGAATACCTCGGCTTGACAATAATGATAAGTCAGGACATTGAAGAGACGTTCACACCAACTGTTAGTCTTGACTCACTTCTCGAAGAGCATCGCTACCATGAGTGATGGCCTCTACGTAGTTTACGACAATGAAGTCGCTGGTCTAGTCACTCGTCTGAATAACGGGCGACTCCGCTTTGACTACGATGATGAATACCGCCGAAAGATAAATTCTACTCCTTTGTCGGTATCTATGCCCTTACAAGTACAGTCGCATCCTGATAGCGTGATATCTCCTTGGTTAAGTGGACTTCTACCCGATAATGAAGCTGTTATTGCACGATGGGCTCGATACTATCAAGTAGGTGCCTCGTCGGCCTTTTCGCTGCTCTCAACGCCAATCGGCCATGACGTGGCTGGAGCATTTCGCTTCGCTACTCCCGAGGCTCTTGATGAAGTTCGAGAACGTAACGGACACGTGACCTGGTTGAATGAGGACGAATTAGCAAGGCAACTTTCAGAGTTGAAGGCGGATACTACCTCATGGCTGGGTCGATATTTCCAAGGTCACTTCAGTCTGGCTGGCGCACAAGCCAAGACAGCCCTCCTCTTCGCGAATGGTAAGTGGGGTGTTCCAACAGGGTCGATTCCTACGACTCACATCCTCAAACCCGCGGTTAGCGGTTTCGATGGCCACGATATAAATGAGCACCTCTGCCTCGATGCAGCGCGACGCGCAGGACTGGTTGTTTCTCGGTCGCAAATTATGAGCTTTGGAGATGAGTCAGTGCTTGTTATAGAACGCTATGATCGGCGAGTTGTCAATGGTGAAATCGTGCGAATCCATCAAGAAGATCTCTGTCAAGCATTATCGGTATGGCCATCGTATAAGTATCAAAGTGATGGTGGCCCAGGTCCGAAAGATATCGTCCATCTCTTTCGGCAAGTGATGTCCACTAGGAGCAAGGAAGACGCAATTGAACGTTTTGTGGGCGCCCTAGCGTGGAATTGGATTATCGGTGGAACTGATGGCCATGCGAAGAATTATTCTCTAGTTCTTTCGCAAGGGGATATTAGGTTGGCTCCCCTGTACGATATCGCGTCAGCTTTACCATATGGAACCCATGAGCGGAAGTTGCGATTGGCTATGAAGGTCGGTGACGAATACCTCGTCGCACCCATGAGGAACCTCTGGCCAAAAGTAGCAGATGATCTCGACTTAGATCCAGATTTGACAATCGAAAGGGTAGTGGAATTGGTTCGAAGGGCACCGGACGCCATGACGGATGCCGCTAGGGCAATTGGTGATTTGAGCTTGAATCATGCACTTACGCCACACCTCGTTGACCTTGTTAGTGAAAGAGCTCGCCGCTGCCTAAGAATTCTCGGAAATTAAGAACGAAGCCGCCAATTAGCAATGGTGTTTTTTCGCCTAACCGATAGGTTTGCACTTGATTCGATCGAAACCTAACTGGAACGGGCAACCGTGCATAAAAAAGGTGCCTAAGGACAGATACCAGAGATAGGGGAGCGGGAACCTAATCTCTAGGTGTGCTTGTGGATTTTTTGGTAGAGCAATAAGTCTTTTCGCTAGGGGGAGCGTTACGAAGGGGGAGGTACTCGTAAGGTCTTATGAGGCAGGCCGTGATTTTCCTCTTATTGATTGCCATGGTGGCATTTAACATTGCACATACGAGGTGGCAATGTGAGGTGCCTATTAAACTCTGGATAACGTCAACTTTGCTCTTAAGGGTGACTCCTTAACTGCCGCTTTCGTCACAAGGAGTTGAGCGTGAACTCTTCCAATATTTCATACTCTCGTTGGCTGCACGGATCGATTAACGCTTTATTTGGTGTAAATGAGGACAGTCCAAATTGTTTATGCGCGCACACAATTGTCGAAAATGATTGAAGAGGTAAGTTCGACGCACGGGCGATTTGAAATTACCAGGAACGGATATCGTGCCGCGGTTCTTTTTGGCGCTGATGACTATGACGCAATTTTTGAAACAATTGCGGTTCTGTCAGACACTTTGCTTCTTGAAGCCCACAAGAGGGGATTGGAAGGTCATCAAGAAGGTGATACATTGGGCGCCGAAGAGCTCAGACAAGCGATGATTAGGTCTGGACGACGTGTCGTCGCGAAATGATGATAGTTATAGTTTGCGTATCCCACACTCTGCTTCGATTTCGCTCCGTCAAACAGTACCGGAAAAAGTAGTGCCTTACCGCATATAGATTCAATAATGGTACATGGCTGCAGATGGGAGATAGCTAATACTGTACAAGGACTTTAGCAGCTCAGGTAGGCGCAGGGACCTCTTAATCCAGGGTCAGGCACATCAATCATTCCTAAGAAAAAGTAGCAGAAGGCGATTCAAAAGGTAAGCAAATGGATGTAGCTTGGGTTTCGCGAAAGTGATAACTTTACTTGCAGGTTCCCGATCTGTAAACCCAACCGATCCAAGTGCGGATTCCGCGGCAATTGGTATGTCGGAACACCGATAAGAATCGACTCGTCTACACGGATATAAAGCACGAAAGACGAATCGTTGCAAGCCGGTTACATTAGGGGCGTTAAATCGTGCGGCAGCCTCAAACTTCAAAAGGCTCGTCGCACGCAAATTGGAGACGAATCACGTGAGGTCGGTCGCTCTAATCGAAGTGATAACTAACTGCGTTAGCAACTACCTCTCGCAACTTGATTCGGATGCTATCCTCGTTGAAGATCGCCTGGCGCACCCGGAGTATCTGGACTAGTTAGCCACACTCAGAGCCACTTCGAATATGAACTCCAATTCTGACCCACTCACACTGTAGGGTACCGGTTCGCGAGGCTGGATAGCGATCGAACCCGGCCCTTGCATCTTTGCGTAGCGCTGATTGTGTCCGTGCTCGTATATCGCCCGAGGGTTAGAAAGTTGTCTCGGCCCTCCACTGCAGCGTCGTCGGGTCCCAATGACCGATTGCCGTTCCGTCGAAAACTGCGTTGATGAATGGCGTGACTACGCCCAGTGCTTCGTCGAGCGTCGAGGCCAAAGGCAGCAATGACCGTTGTGCCTCCCTCTTATATCCCATCTCCCAAAGTGCACGGTCGGGTACGTCGAAGCGGTCAGGCGGAACGACTCCACGCCGCTCCACTTCTGAATGCATTGCCGCCCTTTGAAGACCGGCGTCTACCGACGCCTCCGTTATAATGGCGACGAGGTCGACAAGGTCCTTAAAACGGGTAGACGGACGGTCCCCATGCCGCTCGATGATTGCCGCCACTTTGTCGGCTACATGGTCTACGAGCGGGTAAACCCTATAACCATGCTGGGTAATGTCGGGCATCATGACACGGAATAGTGCCGGCATTTCATCAGGTTCTCCGGTCATGCGGAGATTCGATCCAACAAGGTCGACGTGAAACTGAGCCCACCTTGTCGCTCCGACGTATGCGGTTACTGGAAAGCGGGAGCCGGCTGCTCCGTCTGAGTGCGCGCGCGTCGGGCCTATATCGAACCTGAAGTAGTCACCGATATCGAGAGCTGCCGCTCGTGCGATGTCGACTTCGGCCACTTCATGTTCCACCGCTCGATAGACGTCGATATCGATTGTGGCTCGAACGCCAATCTCGCGGGCAAGGAGCGCCGTTGCGCCTTTAACGACCCACCCCTCGTCGATAAGGTATAGCCGCTCCAAAAAGCGGTCGTACGTCATCTGCCGCTGGAGCTGCGGGAGAGTCCACCGACTGGATTCCGCGACCGTCTTGAGTTTGTCGGTGAGCGCCCGACGGAAGGCCCCCGGACTAGAGTAGGTTCGCTTTCGTTCACTCACGCTGTAAGCCCGTGTTGTGACACTGATTGAGCGCTAGTCGGATCGTACCGTGCGTTGCGCGCCTCTTGCATCCATTTTTCCGCCTCCATGTCACCGACGAGGTCGAGCAGCCAGCGAAGAAGAGAGAGACCATCGTTATGGCGTAGTCTGAATCGACCTGCGTGGGGGGCGAGGCTCACAGCGAAGGCTTCGGGGGAGTCGAAGCCCTGGCGGATGGCGTCAACGATAATCTGAGCGACAGCCCCAGGATCCTCGTGTTCGTACAGCAGATCAGAGGCAATTCGCGCTGGACGGGTCGTCGGCAGTCCGTGAAACTGAATCCACTCTCCCTCTGCGAGGGGGCGTCGATGAAGACGAACATCTCGCCGCCGGCTCTGCTTGCGCTGAGAAAGCGTGAACTCGTGCCGGTCCGCGGGGAGGTGGCCTATACCATAGAGCGCCGCCGCCGACCGATGCGACACCACGCCCTCTGTGGGAGTGCGCTCCCATGCGGGTACAGCGGGAACCAGCTGAAGCCATGCGGCCCGCAGTTCCATGTGATCAGGAGTGGGCGAACCCACGAGACGGTAGATACCGTAGGCGACTCGCTCTAGTAGTGAATCTGGAGCGGTAATGCGGTCGAGGGTTGTTGCTGGAATCTCAGCGTTTTCGAGTTGACGACGGGTCACTAGGCCCCACTGGTCTTCGGCGAATTCTGCAATGCGATCTACGGTGGTGGTACGATTCACTACTGCAGTATACCCCGTTAACGGGGGTAATACAGTACTAATTTCGTATGACTACTACGCAATACCCTATAAACGAGGGGTTTCACAGTATTATGAGAGATCCTACTCAACCCCTGGACACTGAAAAACATACAATCGTCTCGAACACATTCGACTATAGGTCGGTAATTCCCAACTCATGTTCCTCTGCTCTTGAACTTAGAAATCCTTAAGAGGTTAAATTCTCCGATTGTGCGTTAGCTTTCTTCGCGTGGTGCACAAAGAAGGTGAGATGAATGGATAAGTCATTCGTTGAGGTGCTCGTACGATTAGTTGGAAGTCCGCTAGTGAGCGGCCGAGGACCTTTTCAAGGCTTTACGGCGGTCGACTGTGCTTTTTCATTTTATTGGACGAGAGTTCTCATTTCAAGTTTCGGTCTATGTGGATTTGCGTTACTCCAATGCATCTTGCAGCTTTTACGATCACTCGTCTGCTTCGAGCAAACTGTTACTTTCGGTACGCACTTGAATGACGCACTCTGGCGGATGCGTTTGATCCACCCCTGAAAAATCTTCTAGTTTAAATTTCGGTCTGAATCCTAATATTAGCGATGGATCGCCAAGAATTAGCCTTTTTTGGTGAAACCGAACGATCTCACGCAACTTACGATACCGATCGGTTGCATGCTATACTTGAAACTGATCGGTGTCAAAAGGAATATTTATGCGAGTTCGATCTATCCGCGACGTTGCAGCGGCAGTGCGTGGTCGTCGAAAAGATCTTGGTCTTAGTCAGGCTGAACTTGCCGAGATGGTCGGTGTTTCCCGTAAGTGGATCTACGAGTTCGAGGGAGGCAAACCAAGAGCAGAGTTTGCACTCGTCTTAGGAGTCTTGGAATACCTCGGCTTGACAATAATGATAAGTCAGGACATTGAAGAGACGTTCACACCAACTGTTAGTCTTGACTCACTTCTCGAAGAGCATCGCTACCATGAGTGATGGCCTCTACGTAGTTCACGACAATGAAGTCGCTGGTCTAGTCACTCGTCTGAATAACGGGCGACTCCGCTTTGACTACGATGATGAATACCGCCGAAAGAAAAGTTCTACTCCTTTGTCGGTATCTATGCCCTTACAGTTACGGTCGCATCCTGATAGCGTGATATCTCCTTGGTTAAGTGAACTTCTACCCGATAATGAAGCTGTTATTGCACGATGGGCTCGATACTATCAAGTAGGTGCCTCGTCGGCCTTTTCGCTGCTCTCAACGCCAATCGGCCATGACGTGGCTGGAGCATTTCGCTTCGCTACTCCCGAGGCTCTTGATGAAGTTCGAGAGCGTAACGGACACGTGACCTGGTTGAATGAGGACGAATTAGCAAGGCAACTTTCAGAGTTGAAGGCGGATACTACCTCATGGCTGGGTCGATATTTCCAAGGTCACTTCAGTCTGGCTGGCGCACAAGCCAAGACAGCCCTCCTCTTCGCGAATGGTAAGTGGGGTGTTCCAACAGGGTCGATTCCTACGACTCACATCCTCAAACCCGCGGTTAGCGGTTTCGATGGCCACGATATAAATGAGCACCTCTGCCTCGATGCAGCGCGACGCGCAGGACTGGTTGTTTCTCGGTCGCAAATTATGAGCTTTGGAGATGAGTCAGTGCTTGTTATAGAACGCTATGATCGGCGAGTTGTCAATGGTGAAATCGTGCGAATCCATCAAGAAGATCTCTGTCAAGCATTATCGGTATGGCCATCGTATAAGTATCAAAGTGATGGTGGCCCAGGTCCGAAAGATATCGTCCATCTCTTTCGGCAAGTGATGTCCACTAGGAGCAAGGAAGACGCAATTGAACGTTTTGTGGGCGCCCTAGCGTGGAATTGGATTATCGGTGGAACTGATGGCCATGCGAAGAATTATTCTCTAGTTCTTTCGCAAGGGGATATTAGGTTGGCTCCCCTGTACGATATCGCGTCAGCTTTACCATATGGAACCCATGAGCGGAAGTTGCGATTGGCTATGAAGGTCGGTGACGAATACCTCGTCGCACCCATGAGGAATCTTTGGCCAAAAGTAGCAGATGATCTCGACTTAGATCCAGATATGGTAGTCGAATGGGTGGCGGAATTGGTTCGAAGGGCACCTGACGCCATGGCGGATGCCGCTAGGGCAATTGGTGATTTGAGTTTGAATCATCCACTTACGCCGCGCCTCGTTGACCTTGTTAGTGAAAGAGCTCGCCGCTGCCTAAGAATTCTCGGAAATTAAGAACGAAGCCGCCAATTAGCAATGGTGTTTTTTCGCCTAACCGATAGGTTTGCACTTGATTTGATCGAAACCTAACTGGAACGGGCAACCGTGCATAAAAAAGGTGCCTAAGGACAGATACCAGAGATAGGGGAGCGGGAACCTAATCTCTAGGTGTGCTTGTGGATTTTTTGGTAAAGCAAGAAGGCTGTTCGCAAAGATAAGCGTTACGAAGGGGGAGGTACTCGTAGGGCCCTACAAGATAGGCGGTTATTTTCATTCCATTGATTGGATTAGCGGCGCCTGATATTGGCCATTGCATGAGTGCTCGCTGTGTCTATAAAAGGGCCTAAGTTGCGTCAAGTTTGTTGACAGAGTTTGGTTCTTTCTTGCCGCTCTCTTCCCAGGGAGCTGAGCGTGAATTTTCACAATATTTCGTACTTCAGTTGGCGGCTAAAATCCATTAGCGCAATAGTTGTAAGTGTGTCAACAGTCCCACTAGCTGATGCTCGCGCACAATTGTCGAAACTAATTGAAGAGGTGAGTCCGACGCGCGAGCGAATTGAAATTGCCAAGAGCGGATATCGTGCCGCGGTTCTTTTTGGCGCTGATGACTATGACGCAATTTTTGAAACAATTGCGGTTCTGTCAGACACTTTGCTTCTTGAAGCCCATAGGAGGGGATTGTCCGACAATAAATAAGGTGACACTTTAGGCCTCGAGGAGCTCAAGCAAGTGATGATTAGGTCTGGGCGACGTGTCGTCGCGAGATGATCGTTAGAGTTTGCAGATTGCGCGTTCCGCGTCAGTCGCACTAGCTGAAACACTTCCGGAAAAGGTAGCTCTAGCAGCATACGAATTCATTACTGGAGCCTTACTAGATAATCCCTACCGAGTTGACAAGCCTTTGAAGGAGCCCCTTTTGCATATTTTTACGGCTCGTCGCAGTTCCTATCGGATACCATACCTAATTGATGAAGAGTCGCGCAATGTAACGGTAACGGCCGTAGTGCACGAGTGCGACGCATACAGGACGAGACACTAACCGTTCGGGCGTCGGTAGAACATCGTCTTTCTTTGTTCCGTGGATGGATTATCCTGGGTTCACCCCGATAGTTTACAAAAAACACGACGTTGTTTTAAAATGTAAACTATGCATGGTGAAATGAGTTCAATAGGCGATCGCATCAAACGCGCTCGGAAAGCCTCTGGTCTATCCCTACGGGAACTGGGAGAGCAAATCGGAATTTCGCATACAGCTGTGAGCAAATATGAAAACGGTTTAATAACGCCCTCATCAACCATGCTTATAAAACTCGCGCGTGCTTTGGGAGTTCGCGTCGAGTACTTTCTACGCCCTGCAGCTTATGAACTGTCGAATATTGAGTACCGCAAGATGCAGGGCCTTTCTAAATCAGAGCTTGGCGCGATTGAATTTGACGTTATGAAGCAAATAGAACGGTTATTTGAACTTGAGTCGCTCCTACCATCGCTTCAAAGCAAATTTCAAAAAATGAAATTGAATTCGTCCGTGAATGCCACGAGTTATGACGATATGGAAATGATCGCTGACGAAGTTCGTAGTGATTGGGGGCTAGGTTTAGGTTCGATTTCAAACTTGGTCGAGGTCATAATCGAACAGGGGATCCGAGTGATCTTCACGACTGTCCCGATTCCTGCAAGGTTCGATGGCTTATCAGCGATGGTTGGTGAGACACACCTAATAGTCGTCTCTAAAAACATTACTGGGGATAGGCATCGGTTCGCAATAGCCCATGAGCTCGGCCATATAGTACTTGCTGGTCAGAGTATATCGCCAGATTTGGATATGGAACGGGCTTGCAATCGCTTTGCCGGGGCTTTGCTTTTGCCTAAAGCGACTGTAGTTGAACGTCTTGGAGCGAGTCGCAGGAGTATAGATGTCAAGGAATTGTCTTTACTAAAGGCTGAATTTGGATTGAGTATGGCAGGCATTCTTTATCGAGCCCTTGATCTTGGAATATTAGGTCGAGACCGTTGCAAGGCGATGATGATAATGTTTCGGAAAAATGGTTGGAGTAAAGTTGAACCAGGAGAACAGTATCCGCCGGAAATCGATTACTCATTTCAGCAGCTCATCTTTCGTGCATTGAGTGAAGAATACATTGGGTCGAGTAAGGCTGCCGAGCTCTTAGGTATCTCAATCGATGAATTCAACAAGATACACGACTTTGCCTCGACATGCGACTAATAGTCTCGGACGCAAACGTGCTCATAGATCTGGTGGATGGTGGCATTGCTCCGGCTATTGAAAGGCTTCCCTAAAAGGTACTTGTACAAGAGATCCTCTTTGACCCTAGGTGTCAGGATGGTTGGCATCTCTTCAAATACAGTTTGGATGAACTGATAGTGCTAGAACGTCAACCCACGAAGAACCCAACATTGGGATGGTGATACGAATACCGAATCGGTTTCGCTAAGCGTGTTAGCAAGACAAAGCGAGGACAAAGGAGTTCCGAAGCGCTTGCTTTGGAATTAATGATATCCATCACTTGTGGTGTGGGATCAGAATTGGCTAGGCGAAAAGCTCATCCTTAGCGATTGAGGTACCTAATTCACATTCACCTGAATTTTCCACAATCTTTGGACCAGCCCGCCGAAATTTCCGGATCACCTAGAAATCGATCTGATTAGTGTCTCTTGACGTTTGAATTGAATCGCAAATATTGGAGAGGAAGTCTTAGATGAGTTTAAAGAAATGGGAGGTGGATACCAAATAACGGCATCTCGCCAAATTGGAAGGTGGCGGGGTGTGATTCTCCAAGCACACAAACCTGACGATGAGCGGATAGGAGCTATCTGCTATCCAACAAGTCCAGATCCAATGTCAAATGAAGAGGTGGTCCCCGATGGAGACGCAATTATCGCCGAACTGTCGAAATCCAATCTGTCACCGCAAAAGCTTCTATTCGATGAGTATTGCGAAAAATACCAGAAACGCCCATCTGGGTACCGACAGTTCTGTGAGTTCATTCCTCAAGTTCTCGCCCTATGGGGTTATACATACTTTACTTGAGCATAAGCCAACCATCCTGACAACTAGGGCTAAATCACAACTCGAAGGCGGTTTATCAGAAATATTTAGGATTTTTTGATGGCAATCCCTCCAATCTCAATCCTCTTCCGCCAAGCGAGGCCGGTGAGGCCTATGTTGAATATATGGGTGGAGCTGCGGCCATACTAGAACGAGCACAGCGCGACTATGGCCTTGGAAAATATAGGTGGGTCAGCCAAGTCTTTACTCATTTGGTCTTTAGCGAACCAGAGAATATCGCTGCCCGTCAACTTCTTGCTTCGACATATGAGCAGCTTGCTTATCAGGCTGAATCTGGCCCCTGGCGTAACTTCTACCTTTGTGGAGCGCTAGAGCTTCGCTCGGAGGTCTCATTTGTTCCCACGGCCCGACCTGGGGCAAATTTTGAAGTTCTCTCTTCGATGTCTATCGATATGATCTTTGATCTTTTTGGAGTCCGTCTCAATGGTCCAAATGCGCAGGGGCGCAATATGGCTATAAATTGGGACTTTCCTGATACCGGCGAGAAGTGGGTCCTGTGGTTAGAAAATAGTGCTCTAAGTTACCTAGGCCGCCATGATCTCGAGGCTACAGCTACCATTCGATTAGATCGCCATGTGCTGGATCTGGTCCTTGGCCAATAGCTTGCCATGATCGATGCTATAGGTTCAAAGCAGGTAACTATAGATGGCGATGTTGGCGCATTGATTGACTTTTTTAGCCGTTTGGACAACTTCGAAGTGGACTCTAATATCGCACTGTCTTAGTGGGGCTTGAGAGAGTCTCTTCGTGCCACTAGGGGCTGCCCATGTGCATGAACATCCTTTTGTTCATAGGTAGCACTTCCCAGATTTGTTAGGTTTATCAAGGATTTAGTCAGAAGAGAGCTCTTTGGCGCAGTCGCCACTTTTGACGAGCAGTTTATTGTCGCAGGTTTTTGTAAATTGAAAGTTGACGGGCTCTCCTAACCTTCATGTGGATCAACTCGCCCTCTCGAACGGAAGTCTGAGATCGATTGGTCCACAAGATAGCATCACCAACGATTGAGTTCCCTCAGCAGAATGAAGTCCGTAGCATCTGGCCATGATCGAGCAGAACTTGGTGTTCAAGCCTTCAACTCGACCATTTGATACGCCGAGCTAAGCGGCATCCCGTTGCAATAAAGGTAGCTGACTGAGTAGCGTTGGCAAATCTGACCTTACTGTCTCCCAGACTACTTCTAGGTTTAGGGCAAAATAGCCGTGAGCAATTTGGTTTCTCATACCCCGCATGTTTCGCCATGGTACTTCCGCATGATCCAGCGCAAATTTCGAGTAATGTCCCATGATAAGGGTTGCTGGTTCGCCAACTATAACGAGACTCATGATGACGGCCTGTTGTGTACGTTTGTCACCAAAAAAGTCTGCCTTGTCTAACCCCTCGACGAAGGCGCATGCGTCCGCCGCGGCTTGCTTCATGTGCTCAAGGTAATCCGGAAGGCGATTTTCGTTCATACAGCCTTGGCCTCTTCGAGTACCTTCGCTCGAATTTTTGAAGGCAAATCTCTTGGTGTCACAAGATCTACATGGATTCCAAGCAGCGATTCGAGATCATCGAGCAGGCCACCCAAATCCAGTAACGTCGCACCCGGTAAAACGTCGACCAGTATATCAAGATCGCTGCCCTCTTTATCGGTGCCATGCAGCACTGATCCGAAGACACGAGGATTCGAAGTGCGATAGCTGCTAACTAAGTCGCGCACTTGTCTTCGATTCATTTCGAGCACTTCAGACGGCCGCATCAAAAAACCACCTAGTAGAAGCAACCTGTTTAAAAGTTCTGCGGGGTTCAACTCTTCGAGTACTATCTTAGAATTGAATCGCCCCGATTGCGCTCGATGAGGCGCCATGCGGTAGCGCCGTATAGTTATTGACCGAATCTAATGTTACGCATCAGAGATCGATTGCAGCGGAAAGGCAAGGTTAAGTTGAAATGTGACCAGCGGCCTTGGCCGGCTCCGATTAGTGGGTCTTCGGATTTAAGGGTGGAAAGTAAGCATCTAAATCAGATAAAGCCTCTTGAAAGGCTCCCAATTTATCAATCCACCACTAATGTGAGTTTTGTGTCCATTATGTAAAGTGTGGAAAACGCTACGCGTTTACACCAACCGTTTGACCTTCGCCCACAGGCTCAACAACCAGCCGCTACTAATTAATCGAAAAAGCTCTATGGATTTGCCTTAAAGTCACTAATGTGTAAACACAACCCGATCCAAAGATCACATTCATTTTGGACCATTAAATGGGAACCCGCCACAGTCGCCAATATAGTCATGAACTGGGCTTTCATGGGGTGGTGCCCGAAAGTAGAATTAACATGGTATCCATGACTTACTGCTCCACGTCTTCGCCACAGGCGACTTACCCTCTTGAGTACCCCCGGGTGAAAATTATGCTTCTGGATCTAATTCATTAGCGCTCAGCACGAAATCTACCAATTTGCCCTGGTAATACACCAGCGGTGTATTACAATGTAATTCAGTAGAGGAGGCCATTATGCCTGCAAATGCGCTGGTTCAGGCTCGTATTGATAGTGCCATAAAGGAAGAAGCCGCTCTTGTCTTAAAAGCAATGGGGCTAACCGTATCTGACGCAGTGCGTCTACTCCTGACTAGAGTCGCTACTGAGCACGCTCTACCTTTTGATCCACTGCTTCCCAATGAAGAAACTATCGAGGCAATGAAAGAAGCACGACGGGGTAATCTGCCCTCCTTTGCAACGGTTGAGGAACTGATGGCAGATTTGAATGCGCCTGATTGAGACTACCAATGCTTTCAAACGCGATTACAAGCGAGAAGCAAAGGGGAAACATAGGCTCACCCTAGAAAGAGACTTTCACAGTATCGTGCAATCCTTAGCTAATGACGAGCCTTTGGAACAACGATATCAAGACCATCCGCTTGCGGGAGAATGGAGTGATCATCGCGACTGCCATATTAGACCCGATTTAGTGCTCATATATAGAAAATCAAATCCGGATCGCGTGCAACTAGTGAGGCTTGGTTCGCATTCCGAACTCGGACTGTAGGGTTCAGCTCAAGATCTCAAAGTGGTTGATTAGATTACAGATCCAACAATGGTGGAAACGCCACACCATTGTTAACCCGACCATAACGATCCGTTTTTACCAGTATATTGATGGCTTGGTACTACCTCAAATACGATGACATGTCAGATTTTCGGCTTCATGCAAAATCGGTTCAAAGATGCAGTTGGCCTTTACGAGAAAACAGTTTGGCTCCATCTCATGTATTGGCCTTAAAGGTACTCACCAGCGGGTTGTTGTAGGTGATGGAATACAAACTAACTCGCCGACAACTCCCGGCGCGCAGCAGCGGTGATAAGCCCGAGCCAATACGACGAAATGGTCGAGGCGCTCGAAGAGTCACGTGATGTAACCGCGTTTGATATCGCCCGTGACGAACCGAATATTAACATTCCCTGGGATCAAGTAAAGAGAGATCTCAGCTGGTCATGAGGCGGTATCAAATCGAACTTAGGCCTTGCGCAGTTCGTGAACTTCGAAAGATTGATCGTTCAATTCAACCCCGGATTCAGGGAGCGATTGAGCTTCTCGCTCGAGATTCACGTCCCCCTGCTTCTCGCCAGCTCAGGGGTCGCGATGGTTTTAGGCTAAAAAGTAGGTGACCTCCGGATCATTTACACAATCGATAATAGAGTCCTGCTAATTGTCGTTACACCGTTGGCCACCGCCGAGAGGTTTATCAGTAATCGAACAAGCTGATTCGACGCCAAGAGGATTTTCGATCTGGTGTAGGTCATTACCCTTCACGACAAATCCTCCCAATTATATTTTGGACAGTATTCTTACATTTAGGGTAGACCATCCAGGATCCACCGTGGCAGTTTGGCTTCCACAATTGCATCCAGCAGGTCTAACTGCACTTCAGTTGCAACATTAAGTACTGAGATAGGCTTACTTTTACCGGTTAAACTGAGCTAACAGTACTAGAGACCATGAGATCAACGTTTGCGAAAACCTTGGGTATAGTGTCACCTTTGAGTTTGTAACTCCAGAAGCCTCGACTACCCATAGAGTCCACCTTTCTCATTTTCTGGCCCAGGCATTTCCGTTCTCGCTTTAGTAGTGGCTCATTTGAAGTTAGATCGCTGAGATTGTGTGGGCTGAAGCCGATGGCGTTCACCGCCTCGAGCATCAATGTATTTCGGCCAAATCTATCAATGTATTTCGGCCAAATCTATCAATGTGTCGCTTATGCTCTATGTGTTACGTTTTATGGAAAGCTAAAAATGTTGTATAGGGACAGGATCGTCGATGTTGAACTGATTGAACGCTTGGCAGCGACCGGTGCGGTACTGATTGAGGGGCCCAAAGCGTGCGGGAAGACGGAAACTGCTCTTAGATTAGCCAAGAGTTCTGTGATGCTTGATGTTGATACTGAAGCAAAGCGGGCTCTTAGTGTTGATCCGTTGCTCGTGCTTGAAGGCGCTGTTCCGAGATTGATTGATGAGTGGCAGGAGTCGCCGAGTATCTGGAACGATGTGCGTAGGCTGGTTGACCAGCGCAGGACATTTGGTCAGTTCATACTTACCGGTTCGTCAGTTCCGAATGATGATACTAAGCGCCACAGTGGCGCAGGTCGATTTTCTATCTTGACTATGCGACCTATGACGTTGCTTGAGATGGGGTTTAGCACTGGTCAGGTTTCTCTTACGAACCTTATGGAAGGGGAGGCCCCGAAGTCGGGCGAAGTTGCGCTTTCGCTTCAGGACCTTACCGATCTGATAGTACGCGGTGGTTGGCCACGAAATCTTGAACTTTCTTCACGCGTCGCTGCTCGTTCGGTGCGTGATTATCTTGACAATATTTGTAATGTAGACGTTCAACGTTTGGCAGGGGCATATAGAGACCCACAACGACTTAAACGCTTCTTACGATCTTTTGCTCGCAATGTCGCTACCGAAGTGGCAATTGGAGTTTTGGGCTATGAGGCGGGAGGGGAGTCTGGACCATTGGCTCATAACACGGTCGTCTCTTACCTTGACGCTCTTGAACGCCTAATGGTGATAGAAAATCAGCCAGCATGGTCGCCACATCTTCGTTCGCGTACAATGCTTCGTAATTCGCCTAAGCGTCATTTCGTTGACCCATCGCTTGCGGTGGCTGCATTGGGAGCTACGTCCGAGAGATTAGTTCGGGATTTAGAGTTGCTCGAATTGTTGTTTGAGTCGCTAGTCGTCCGTGATTTGCGCGTGTTCTCGCAGCCCCTAGATGGTGAGGTTTTTCATTACCGGGACAAAGGGGGACAAGAAGTCGACGCAGTTGTGCAGTTGCGTGATGGGCGTTGGGCTGCATTCGAAGTAAAGCTTGGCGCTGGGCGCATCGATGAAGGTGCAGCTTCTCTATTGAGGTTTGTGGGAAAGATTGATAGAGATCGAACAGGTGAACCGAGCATGCTAGGCGTGATCACGCCCGGAGGCTACAGCTACATGAGGCCGGATGGGGTGGCAGTAATTGCTTTGGCTGCATTGGGCCCCTAGCTAGTCGTGCTATCGCAGTGGTCGCCGCAGGCAGTTTCGGAGTATTTGCAATTTAGATTGAAGCTTAATCACGATGTGCGGTACCCCTAGGTGTCAGGATGGTTGGCATCTGCTCAAGTAAAATATGTACAACCCCATAGGGCGAGAACTCGGATCGAATGATGATACTTTATCCAAAGGATCAAAAGGAAGCTGTTTTCAGAAAAATAAGGACGCTCCTTTCAGATCCAAATACACCAAGAGGTGCTTTTTCCCAACTTGCTAAAGAAAGCAAGATACCAAGTGCAACTATCTACCAATGGAAAAAAGAAGTAGAAGCTGATCTGATTAGCCAGGACCCAGTAAAGGGAACCCCGACACATACGTGGAGCTCAGAAGCTAAGTTCCAGGTGCGTACTTGCTACAGCAGCAATGAGTGAGTTGCAACTCGGGCAATATCTTCGAACCAATGGAATTTTGAAACAAGAGCTTGATAACTGGAGAATCACCTGTTCAAAGGCGAATGATAGAAGTGGTGAAACCACTTCTAAATACCGATCTGCGTTAATGGCCATTGAGAAGCTGCAAGTGAGAAGGCTAAGTCAAAGAAGCTTGAAGCTTAAATAATTGAAATAGAGCTAAATAGAAAAGAAAAGGCACAGCAAGAAACTTACACATTGCTGGTATAGCTAAGGAAAAGCCGAGGCTATTCTGGCGAGGGACAAAGGGGTTACAATGATCTCCTCCCTCAGATCGCCTACTCGCAGTAGAACTTATTGATGAAGCTCATAATGCTGGAGCTAGATTACGACTAGCGGTAAAGGAACTCGGTCTGTCACTACGCAGTTACCAGAGGTTCCAAGGCTGAAGGTGCGAATACCCATGACAAGCGTCCCTTTGTCATTAAGGCTAAACCAAGCTTTGCCCTTGATGAATCAGAACGTCAAGAGATATTAGATACGCTCCACAAAGAGGAGTACTCATCACTTCCACCAAGTCAAGTAGTTCCATCTTTAGCTGATAAGGGTATATATCTCGGATCAGAATCTACCTTTTATCGTATTCTTCGAGATAACAAGCAAAACAACCACAGGGGTAGAGCTAAAAAGCAAGTCAAGCGTGGTACACCTAGTCACCTAGCGACTTGTCCACTTGAAATTTGGGTCACGGACATCTCTTGGCTCCGTGGACCAGCTAGTGGTATCTACTACTACCTGTACTTCGTAATGGATCTATATTCAAGAAAGATAGTTGGTTACGAAGTGTATGGATGCGAATCGTCTCAGCAACTTAGCGACGTAGTAAGAAGAGCAACCCTCCTAGAAGGAGGAAGAGCTCCAAAGATATTACATAGTGACAACGGCTCACCGATGAAAGGATCATCTCTACTGGAGCTTTGTTACAAGATGGGAATCACCACCTCTAACTCACGACCTTTCAATATCAGATGACAACCCTCACATCGAGGCGCTCTTTCGTACAACCAAGTACTGGCCAGGTTATCCTTATTCAAGGATTTGAAAGCCTTGCAGATAGTCGGATCTGGGTGGAGAAGTTTGTCAGTTAGTACAACTACCACCACCGCCATAGTGCTCTAAAGTTCGTCACTCCACACGATGTCCACGAAGGTAACCATATGGAGGTACTCTCAAAGCGAGCCGAGCTCTACAAGAGAACAAAGGAACTCAATCCAAAGAGGTGGGTCAACTCCAAAGTGAGAGATTGGAGCCTCACCTGGCGAGAACATGGACCACACCACCGCGAGATAGATCGGTCGTTAGTCAAAGTTTGCCTGCTAGTTCTAAAGTATCTTCAATGACTATTTGACTTAGTTGGTAGTAGCAGCAGAAGAAAACTGTTGGTGAAAGCGGTCAAAGATTGTTGAATTGTGTTTAAACGCTCCGCGTTTATGCACATTTCAATAATCGCTTGCGAAGTGATCATCCACGATGAAATAATCGTTGCGAGAAACCGCGAAATCAGAGAGACTAAAACGGCTCAAAATGGCCAAATGGCCATTAATCTGAAAGCAGGCAAATGCGTCAACTATCCTGACATTCACCGGTACACGAGGTCCCTAATTCTTTGGGTGTGACGGGGGTTGCGATTTGAGCCCAAGTGAGTGTGAATTGTGCAGTTGAGACACCCCTTCGTAATGGTTTGAAACTCCCCAACGGGCCCATAGCGTCGAACAAATCGAGATACGTGCTAAGCGGTGCGACGCTGTAGGTGGGAGCAGCACAAATCTAAACCACGAAGGTGGATATCGGGTAGGTGCAGAGACTTTCGATTCAGTAGCAGAGGTACCAATTATTCCTACGAATAGTTCGGTTGGAAATGTATCAAAAGGGAGCCGAAAGGAGGTAGCTTAGATTGTGTGGAAGTGACAACTTCTTTGGCGGGCTCCGGATTCTTGGGGTTCCACTTCGTGGAGCATCAGATAGAACTGATACCCCAAAGAGAGAGAACCTCTTCCTCCACTTAGAGTCAGTAAAGCTTGAGACACCGGACAATTCAACGATCTCTTCGTGGCTAAGGCCATCAGCAGCTCCAAGAGCAATCTTGGCACGAGTTACGTGAGACTGTGGAGAGGTGGTCTTGCGGATTACACCCTCTAGGAACTTTCTATCGTTGTCTGAAAGAACAACCTTGTAAGCAGGTCGACCGATCTTCTTTTCCATTTTTCTACTAAGTGTAGTGAAATGTACCTCTGTATAGGTAAAACACTACAAATAGGGATTAATTCCTTAATTAAACGAATTTATGACTAGGGAAACTAGAAGAGCTGCGAAGATGGCCATTCTTGACGCTTCACATCCAGTAATTGAAGAATTTATCTGGTGCAAAGCAGTAGAAGAGCACAAAGCTAGGGCGCTCAGGGATGCTGGTTTCGATATGGGAGTTGATGGTAGGGACGGATTTTCAGTCCAGTACCAAGACGCTAACAACTCTGTTCGGGTAACTGATGAATTCATGGAAGCTGTGCTCGAGGACAAGAACTGGGAACTTAGAGCAGTAAAGACAGGTGGATTACTTCGCACCATGCGTGCTCGTGACCTGATGCGTCAGATTGCCCAAGCTGCGTGGGAGTGTGCCGATCCAGGACTTCAGTTCGATACCACAATCAATCACTGGCACACTACGCCAAAAGCTGGACGGATAAATGGTCGAACCCATGTTCAGAATATCTTTCACTTGATAATTCGTCATGCAACCTTGCATCTCTGAATCTGCTGTCTTTTTTGGGTGATGATGGTTCGTTTGATGTCGAGTCCTTCGTTCATGTAAGCCGGTTGGTATTTGCTGCCCAAGATATTCTCATCAATCACAGTGATTACCCAACCGAGGCTATAGCTGAGAACACTCGGTCTTATCGCCAGCTAGGACTGGGCTATGCAAACCTTGGAGCGCTTCTTATGACTTTAGGGTTGCCTTATGACTCAGACAGCGGAAGGGCGCTTGCAGCGACTGTTACGGCACTTATGACCGGAGTTGCTTTTATGACTTCGGCTGAACTTGCAGCACGCCTTGAGCCGTTAACTGGATACTCACGCGACGCCGAATCAGTTCTTCAAGTACTTTATATGCACCGAGAAGCAATGGGGAAGATCGACGAGAAGTTGGTTTCGCCGGAACTTTTCTCATCTGCTACACAAATCTGGGATGACACCCTAGAGATAGCTCGTACCTCTGGCGTTCGCAATGCTCAGGCTACGCTGCTTGCTCCAACTGGAACTATTTCGTTCCTGATGGACTGTGGTACCACTGGAGTCGAACCCGCTTTCTCGCTTGTTTCGTACAAGAAACTGGTTGGTGGTGGAAATATGATCCTCCCTGTACAGTGCGTCGAATCAGCACTTGTGCGCCTCGGCTACAGCGAGTCTGATCGGTAAGCTATTCTCGAGGCAATAGTAAACGGCAGCTCTCTAACGTCAGAGCCGCATCTTCGGCCTGAACATCGTTCGGTTTTCGCGACTGCCGTTGGGGAGAACTCTATTTCAGCGAGCGGCCATATCAAGATGATGAGTGCTGTTCAGCCATTTCTTTCTGGAGCGATTTCAAAGACGGCCAATCTTCCAGAGGAAACAATCGTCGAAGAAGTCGAGGAAACCTACATCGAAGCGTGGGAGCTTGGACTTATGGCCGTAGTTCTTTACCGTGATAACTGCAAGGTTAGCCAACCGCTCTCGAGCACTAAAGATTTAGCAACTCAAGATACGACATCAGAAACAGAAACGTGGGAAGCTCTTGCAGCGGAGGCAGAGGCAGAGTGCTCAACTTTGCGCCACCGTGTAGCTGGGCTGGAAGAAGAACTTTCAAAGCCTAAAGTAATCTCTCCAGTTCGCAGTCGCCTTCCTCGTCACCGCAGAAGCCGCACGTATGCTTTCCGTGTTGGTGAAGCAGAAGGATACGTGACAGTAGGGGAGTATGACGACGGACGGCCTGGTGAGTTGTTTGCTAAGGTTTCCAAGCAGGGTTCCACATCGGCCGGAGTCATGGACGCTTTCTCGATAGCCATAAGTCTTGGCCTACAGCATGGTGTACCGCTTGAAACTTATGTTCGCAAGTTCACTAACATGCGCTTTGAGCCAGCAGGGATGACTGACGATCCCGATCTTCGGATTGCCTCGTCTTTGGTTGACTGCATCTTCAGGCGTGTGGCTATTGATTAGCTTGACTCTGGCACTCGCTCAGAGCTTGGGATTCATAGCTCAGAGGAACGTCAAACCATGGTTGAGCCTCCATATACATCTATGAACGGCGACTCAGTAGGTAGTTCATTCCCCGAGCTTGACGGCAATCCCACGGAAGTTGAACTTAGAATGCGACTTGGACACTATTCCGCCGATGCTAAAGCTTTGGGGTCGCCTCTAAAGGAACAGGTTTCCATAGATGAGCATCCTTATAGTAGGATCGTTGATGCGCCACTGTGTTATGAATGTGGAACATCAATGATGAAAACGGGATCTTGCTGGTGTTGTCCTGGGTGCAGCAGCTCAGGGGGGTGTTCCTAAAACCCCTGGTAGACTGCACTATTATAGGATTAGGTGCAACATTTCAAGGGTGTTCGGCGCAAGCTGGGCACCCTTGTTGTATTCGGTTGTGATGCCACGCCTACTTGACATATCAACTTCACAACTTCACAACATAAAAACACTTACTTACTTTAACGCTCTCGGTATATGCTTGGCAGCCTCACAGCGGATGAATCAGAGGGCTTACATGCCTATTTCGGAATGTAAAGTCGGTAAACATTCATGTCTAGCCTGATTGACTTTACGTGTATTGTTGGCTAGACTAACCATATGGTTGCAGAAGAATCCTCTCGCAAAATGGTTAAAGAGTTCAAAGCAGCCAAATGGACAGCATTGTGGACCGACGGTAGTCACACGATGTATGGATGCTCCAGTGGCCAGCATCATTTCACACTCCCGGACGGTCACAAAACGATCTCCCCTGGTGTCGTTCACAATGCGCGTAAGGCAATCGCGGGTTGTACCTGCCATACAGATAGATAGGACAACAAATGACCAAACACACCTACAAAGCAACAGTTGCCAGAGAGGGCCGTTGGTGGATGGTCAGCATCCCCGAGATCGGCGGGTTGACACAAGCACGACGTCTCAGCGAAGCCGGAACAATGGCGAGCTCACTGATCGCGATCACTCTAGACGTTCCATCCGATAGTTTCAATGTTGACATAGAAATAGGGAAGGTTGGGACGGTGGAGGTAGCTGAACGAACTGCCCGACTGCGGTCTACCCGAGAGACTGCAATACGACTCGAACGTGAAGTGCAGACCGATGCCGAAAGTCTCGCTCACGACCTGGCCAATGAGGGCCTTTCTCTACGGGATATTGGCGATATTCTCGGCATCTCGTATCAGAGAGTTCACCAACTGATAGCTCGCTAGGTGTCGCGATACACGTCCACGAGGAAAATTGCGGTATTGATGGTAGATATGTCGTCTAACACTTTAATTTTGATAGCTCACCCAAATGGACTTCCAATGAATTGAACTGTCTGTGAATCTATCTGTCCACCGACACTAGGGGCTGAAGGCATTTGCAAGACATTTATTGCAGAGCGGAAAGATGGTGCCGTCCCAGCGACCACTAACGCAATCTTGTTTGTGGTTGGATCGAGCATTACCCCATAGCTGTTGTTATTGATCTGCAACCTGGTGGTCTGTTTGTGGGTCTTCGGATTGGTTGTGGTCACATAACTACCAAACAGAATGATGTCACCAGCGAGAGGCTTTGAGGTGGATATCAGGTCTTGTTTCATCTGCGACGGGGCGGAGGGGATTACGATTCCGTCATAGTTGCCCATAATTGTTGGAAGCGCATCGAAACACGACGTGTGTAGCGCCGACTGACAACTATTCCCAGAGAGTAACGCCATCCAGAGCGCACTACGTTGACGTAACTGATTCACGCTCCCGCTCGCCCCTGGCGCTAGTCCTGTAACTGACATGCTGGACGAGCCAGATATAGTTCCACTGCTGTATCTAGCAGCATTTGAAAGTACATCTAAGACGTACCGAGCTGGATTATCAGAAGAATGGGCAAATATGGAGTCGTTGTAGACCACCGTCGGTTTCCCATTTACATTTTTGTAGCTAACGCCATTCCATCCAGCGTTGTATGTCCATAAAGCTAATTTTGGGTTGGTCAATATACCACTAGTGCATAACGGCGAATGTCAGGATAGTTGACGCATTTGCCTTCTTTCAGATTGATGGTTAATTGGCCATTTTGAGCCGTTTTTGACTCTCTGATTTCGCGGTTTCTCGCAACGGTTATTTCATCGTGGACGATCGGTTCGCAAGCGATTATTGAAATGTGCATAAACGCGGAGCGTTTAAACACAATCGATTGATCTCCGCCCACAGCCTCAACAGCTAGCTACTACTGAATGGTAAAAAGCTCTAGGGATCTCTCCTGGAATAGCTATTATGTAGAACAACCCGATCCAAAACTCACATCAATTTTGGACCAACAAATGGGGACCCGTCAGGTGCAATTAGTCGAGATCGCCATAATCGAGGACTAAGTGCTGCCAGAGATGCACTTGCTAATAAAATGGGAACTGTAACCCAAGAGGAGTTACAGCAGACAGCCCAGACGCTAATTAAGGTACGGGCTACTCTAGCCAAGTTACACGCACAAAAAGACAACAAGAGAGTAGATCCACAACGCGACGCCGAACAACGAGCAGCAGTGAATGAGTGGCGGGTCAAGTTCGATGGATGGCATGACAACTTGAGCGAGGTTGACAAGGAGCGCTTTGTAGCGTGCGTCAGAACAGAACAGCACAAAGCGGCAAGAGTAGCAGCAAGACAGCAGGCACTTCTGCAAGATCAATTAGACGTAGGCATTGTGGTAAACAATGATGGTCACGACTTGTCTATCTAGCTGGATTGGGAGAGGTGGCTGGGAGAGACGCCAAGGTACCCGATCCGGACGCATGACTGGTTACTTCTGAAAGTTATTCTCCAGAGTAAATAAAGCCCAAAAGTCCCCAAAAATCATCTTTTAAGCAGATGCGACGCGCAAAATAAATAGTTAGCGTTACTACCAGTGTTCTATGACTACGGAGGTTGGCTTCGAATGTGGTGGTGGCCATGGGGATGCTTTATAGCAGAATCAATAAATCAAGGTCTTATCCACGATAGGCGAACTCGTTTTATGAGCCATATTGACGAATGCTATTAGATAGATAAATGGTAACAAAGAGGGGATGTTCGCAATGGGAATTAAAAGAATAGCTGGAAGGATCGGAGTTGGTTTGGGGGCATTGGCTGTTGCCGTTAGTGCAACCGCTGCTTCTGCGCAGGGAGCAAGAAATACAAGTTACACCATTCCAGCGACGGCCACGAGTACCTCCCCTGGCAGGCAAATAGGGGATCAATTGCCAACTGCGCTAGTAGCTCTCACAGCTCCGTACGTGACTGCTAAGGCAGTCGAAGTTCGAGTTCCGCTTAGGTCAATCCCGGTTGTTTCTAGAGTGGATTTTGCATCTGGCCTAAGCCGGTTGGTCTTGGCAGACGGTACCTCGCTTACGGTTCCATCATCTATGGCTTCTCGGCTCCCGGTTGTTAATCGTAATAGTGGCGTTTCGCCGCTCAACACGGTGTATGGAAATTGCGGATATTCATATATTTACATTGAGAAGGATTCTAACAATTCCGGTGTATATGGTTGGACCGGATGGAACGTCAATGCGTCGGTAAATGGGCAGTCATACTATTACGGATGGGGAGCCGAAGTTGTTAACACAACCTACGGTCGGCCCATATTGTTTCAATGGGAGGATCCAATCTCTGAAAATAGTTGGATAACAAGCTTTTATGATATCGACGGCACAGGAAGCTATAGCGCAAACGTAGTTGGAATCTATCCTTCATTATACGGTTACGTTTTGGGGGCGAATGGAATTTGCACCTCCGCGGGTGCAAGGTCGTATACGGTGGTATCCTAAGGTGCATAGTGAAGATTACGCAGCGCCCCCTTGGCGCCTAGCTGCTGATAGGCCTTGGTATCCGCACTTGGCACTTTTCGTTCGAGATGCGTGCCGACTTGAGATACCAAGGTGGGAACTATATCCCCCCAATCTTGAGGGCGATCTCCCAGATCTCAGGGGCCTCCTTGATGAATCGATGCGTTCCATTGCAAATCGACAGTGGGTTTCCTGGTGGGGAAAGATCATTGACTCTTCGGTCCGAGATGTCCTAGTCCTTCAACCTCAAGGGAGTGCGGCGATCCTTCGGGCCATGACTCAGGCATCGGACCAGTTCTTAGCTCGTGTGACATCAAGTGCAACGGACGTATCAAGCGAGGCCGCGGAACGCATGCGTCTCATCATCGTGGAAGCGCAGCGATGGTTCTACCATAGAAATGGTGCTGTGCCAGATCGTCCAGAAGGACCCATGATCGTGGACTGGAACCTCGTTTCGTCAGTTGCTTCTGACGTGCTTCAAGGATTAGGTGTACAGTCTAAAACCGTAACAGTAGGAGTCATTCAACTTGACGTATTGGGCTCATGGTCTGAGGTTCACGATACGGGTGTGCTACTCGGTTCAAAGGGTTTCTTTCGAAACGAAGACAGATTGCGACCGATGCTTACCGAGGCCTTTCATTACGCTACAACTGCCCCGAGTTCTCCCGTTCCTTTGCTCTTCGAGATTCCAGATGAGGCTGCGGTAAGGCCTAAGTCGCAACTTGGTTCGCCGATTGTGATCGCCTCCGTCGATAAAGCGACTCTCATCTTGGAGGAAATTTTAAGGTACGACGACGGATTCGAAATTCACCTTCAAATAGGAGGTGATGCGCTGCCGCGGGGAATGAGCGAAATACTCGACGATATTAGATCTAAGCTCGCACCCAATCAAGCAGGGCGGATCGACATCTTTGATGGCCTCCAGCTAGAAGTGCTGTTCCTTGACGGACGTGCCACGGGTACTATCGAAGTCCCCAGGTTCAATGATGGACGGGGAGATGTTATCTCAAACCGCTTCTTTAGACCACCGAATGACCCCCGAAATTTATGGATCTGGATCTCTCCACTGCCTCCGCTAGGGCAGGTACAGCTAAATGCGCTATGGCCGAGATATGGGATCATCAACACATCAGTCAGCTTCAACGTTTTGTAAAAGTGAGGGAGTAGTTTGAGGTGCGCCAGTTCGTCCTACTCCTGGATGAAGAGGGGAAACGAGTAGAAGTCATCCTGAGTATTCCAAAACTCTTTACCAGTCCTATTAGTCACCATAGGGGCCATTGCGAAATGACCGTTTGGCGTATTCGACAGCAACGCATTTACTCAAAATGGGCGAGTTGCCGTTCTAGCGCAGCAAAGGCGACGATGATTTCAGGTGTCTCGATGGCCCGATTTCGACGACCAACGGAGACCTGCTTGAGAATGCCAGTCTCGACAAGTCGAGTGACCGCTTCATTGGGGTGAACGAAGCTCCGCCCTATGAGGCTTGCGGCGCTGTTGACGGTCACAACGGGTGCGCCGACAAGGAGTCGCAACAGCAGGTCAGTAGCAGAACGTGCACGAACCTTTATGAGTTCTCTTCTTTCATCAGCACTTAGTGGTCCTTCATTGACACTAGATGCTGCCTCTAGACGTATTCGTTCATCTTTTACCCATCGGTACAGCGCCTCTTGAGAAATAGATAGCTCACTCGCAACTTCTGGAATGAACGTGGCGGAATCTATAACTCGATGAGGAGCTTCAGTCTTGAATTCAAGGGTGAATTTACGCCTTATTGCTCCCATGATGACATCCTTTCTACCAACAATCTATGTTGGCTTAACAGGTGTCCACTAAATCTGGGGAACCTCAGTCTAGCTTTAAATGTAGCAGGAGAATTCTCAACCAATCGTTGCGTTCACCTCTTGAACCCAAGCTAGTCTCACCGCGACTAACTAGGCAACTCCAAGTGGGTGACGTCATAGACGTAAGAGGGCCCCATGGCAATTTCACCTGGAACGAGCCCGATGATGGACCAGTTCTTTTAGTTGCGGCTGGCAGTGGTGTGGTTCCTTTTATGGCCATGATTAGATACGCCTCTATCAAAGGGCTTAGCGTTCCAATGCTTCTGCTTTTTCATCAAAGACTGAAGAACTAGTTATATACGCCGATGAATTGGCTGCTCTTCAAGAGCAACACAGCTGGCTAGAGGTAGTGCACACCTTTACCCGTTCTCCCCAGCACCCAGGATCTCGCTATCATCGTCGCATTGACGCTGAGATAGTCCAAGAGTGTTTAAGGGAGCTTCCCAGAAAACCAACAGAGGCAATTGGCTACGTTTGTGGTTCGCCAGATCTAATCGATATGACAAAGGCAACCCTTTTGGCCGCTGGGCTAAGAGAGGATCGAGTAAAGGCGGAAAAGTACGACTGAGGGTTGCGGTGGATCAAGTCGCGAATCAACATTGTAGCTCTATAACGCTAGGTTTTCGATCTGGATCTAGCGAATACAAAGTAGTCCTTGAATTGGAATAGTCCTACGATCTATGACTATGGCCAGGGAAATGACCATGGCCATAACAGCGACTGCGACCATAGAGCTGGAGCTGGAGCTGGAGCTGGAAATACGGTTGGGTGTTGGCATTCTAGGTGCGCCTAGAATCACGATAAATTACAATATGGGGCCTTCGAAATCTCATTTCGAAGGCCCCATATTTGTCTTTGGCGAACCTAAAGACACCACTAACGAACACATCGCAAGTGCGCCTTGCATGGGCGAATCTGTACCCCTATAAGACTGGGCATGTCACCATGAAAGTGCGAATTTAAGTATCGAAGACCGCTGAGGCATGTGAAGCGCTAATGAGACAACTTCCCGTTAGAGGGGCTACCAAGGAGATGGCGACTGCGTCTTTTTATGGTTGACTTGTTTGTTCTGCGCGGTTGACCAAGCTTGACTAACGTTGGCGGGCGTAGGGTCGCGGTTTGCAACTATGCGGGATCCAATCTTGCTCGCCAAATGTTGCGGGCCATTGCTTGAAAAAGCATGGATTGAGACAGACTCTTTATCTTTGGGTTCAATCCATTGGAAGCTTTCCACTTGGATCAAAGGATCCTTCAACTCCTTACTCTGAATAATGAAAAAAAATCTATATGACAGTCTCTCGGGATCTCTATCTATCGAGCCATCATTCGCTCGATAGCCCGATTTAAGTTCCGCCTATAAATGGGGGCCCACCAGCCCATTTTGAAACCTATGGGGAAATCTTTTGACATCTGGAGGGGTTCGAGTAGTGCCACTGGTTAGCCGGCTCGAGCGCTAGCGTACACTAACTCCCGCTTTTTCACTTAGTTTTCGGGTATAACACGCTGTCTGGTTGAAACCATCTTTAATCTTCAGCCATTATCGTGAATACAATGGAGATTCCAACTCGAATGAGAATGGCACGTCTCTCGACACTTACCTATTTTTACATAAATGGTTTTATCCTTGGTGTCTGGGTGATTCAAATTCCAACGGTTGCCATTCGAAGCAAGGTGAACCCTGCGACTCTTGGGTGGTTACTTTTGTGCCTTGGGGTAGGTGCGCTTGTGAGCATGGCTGTGGTTGGCAAGTTTGCAGATAGATTAAGCGCCCGGCTGATTGTGCCAACGAGTGCGTTTGGCTGTGCGATGGCGCTATTTTTTCCACTGCGCGCATCCAACTGGTGGGAGCTAGCCATAGTTCTATTTAGTCTTGGAATTAGCGTTGGCGCTTTGGATATCTCTATGAATACCCATGCCATTGAGGTGGAAAGAAGCTATCGTCGCCCCATCATGTCTTCCTTTCACGCCACCTTTTCGATAGGGGGATTTTCCTCGTCAATCTACTCATCTCAGCTAGCAACATACAATGTCTCTCCTGATGTTATCGTAGATATCGCTGTGGTTTTGAGTGCATTGGCCAGCGTTATCGGGGTCTTAGGCCTTTTGAAAAAAGATGCAGTTTCCAAGGAAGCTAGATCCAAAGTGATCCGTAGTACCTGGAAGAACGTGCCTCGCGAGATTCGAATCTTTGCGGTCGTTGCATTGGCAGTAATGGTAAGCGAGGGGATTGCCAATGACTGGAGTTCGCTTTATATGCAAAGCATTCGCCACGCTCCAGCTAATCAAATACCCTATGCCTACGGAGCATTTGCTGCAACGATGACTATTGGTCGGGCAATCTCTGATCGCTTGGCTAAGTCCTATTCTTCGCTGTTTGTCCTGCGATATGGCGCGACACTCGCTTTAGTTGGAATAACCGTTGTAATCTTTGCCCCATCTACCATAATTGCAATCTCTGGGTGGGCAATCTTTGGCCTTGGTCTATCAGGCTGTGTCCCACAGATATATTCAGCGGCAGGGCATTTTGACGCCAACAACGCTGGGGCTAATGTCTCGAAGGTTGCTAGTGTTGGCTACTTTGGAATGTTAGCTGGTCCTTTGGTGATCGGACAGTTGACCAAGGTTGTCTCCTTGCAGTACACCTTTTTTGTTCCGGCAATCTTATGCATAGTGGCAATCGTTTTCTCTGGAGTAATCAGAAGCCATGATCACAAGCGACTTGGTGCAAATGTTGCAACGGATACCCCATAGTTCTTTTGCCATGTGCCTAGCGTTTTATACTACCTGTCGCAATAAATCAGTCCGTGTGACAGTCTTAGCTGGGATGTCTCTTTAAAAGTCCGGGTTGAGCTTGAATTCTATGCGAAATGACATCTGACGGCTTGCTTTTTCACTTTCTACGATTCTGATAACGAGCTGTTGTGTGGGAATTTCTAAAATCTCACCCGTCTTTTCCGTGAAACTGAATTGTCTTTGAACATTCGGTATCAATTACACCTTTGACTCTGAGATCGTAGGCACGGGGCATTGGAAGCACCGCACTTTATTACATACTTATCAAGTTTCGTAAGTTTCGCCTCCACCGAGACCAGATTGGAGCTAATCTTTAGTAGAACAGATGTTCGATTAAGGAGGCATGGTGGATATCTCAGGCTTTATGGTACGCTTCGCTTCAGAGGAAGCATGTGAAGATCATTTGATCAAATTGCGGTGGAAAGAGGGATTTAGATGCCCAAAGTGTGACTCTGACCAGTTTACCTTAATCAGGCCAAACCATCGAAGAAATGCAGCATCTCGAGCTCCACTTTTTCAATGTAAATCTTGTCACCGTCAAACTAGCGTTACCTCCGGAACCATCTTCCATCGAAGCCATATCTCTTTATCCAAGTGGTTCTCCGCTATCTATCTATTGTCCAACGACAAGCGTGGTCTTTCGGCTACTACCATTGCTAAATTCGTTCAAGTATCTTATTCGACTGGCTGGTTGATGCTAAATAAGCTACGAAAAGCAATGGCTGACCGAAATGGTTTATATAAACTTGGAGGAAACGTCCAGGTAGATGAGTTCTTTTTAGGTGGTGAGAGCCATGGCGAAGGCTAAAGAGGAAAGGGAACAAAACAAACCAATGTCCTAATTGGAGTGTCGATTAGCAATGGTGCTCCTACTCATTGCTTCATGGAAGTAATCAAAGATACCACTGCTAAATCACCCAAAGATGTTTTTGTGAGATGTTTAGATTCCGACACCAAGCTGATAAGTAATGGTGACCCAAGTTACGGGGTATGTGCTGCAAGACCTTGGACTAGCGCATTGGTTCACTTTATCCAAAGACAAACAAGCACACGTAACATTCAAATGGCTCAAGATCCTAAATTGGAAACTGCAAGAAATTTATCGACGGAACATACCACGGACGTGAGGAACATAAGCAACTTATGCCTCGAGGAATTCGCATACCGATTCAACCGAAGGCACTTTGAAATGTCCTTGGTAGAGCGACTTCTCAATACATGTGTGTTTGCGTCTCCACATCCGCTACTCCGCGAATCTGACTCCAAAATGGCTCTTGCTTACGAAACTTGATAAGTATGCTTTATTAATTAATGCACCGCTAGAAGGGTAGGCACGACTCATTGCTGGGCCGTGCCAGACTAGGTGGATCCCTAGCAATTCCGGCATATCAAAAACGCTTTTTTGGGCGGCCGGCGTGTTGCCTTTCGGAAAGAATGTAACAAGAGAGGCAACAAAGCCAATTTGCATCCGACCGCTACGGGAGACCCATTGATGGGTCTACCAAAGTTACCTTAATCTAAAGATTAGCTTCATGGTTCTAGGCTTAATTTTTGGCGAAAGAGGTACGCGGGCGGTATCAAACGAGCACATCGGCATCAACTTATATTCGCTTCAAATTGTGGAGCTAATAGAGCGATATTCGAAGGATTGTAGCCGTTGCGATTGAACGCATTTCCAATGAGACTCATTTTCAGAAGATCCCATGATCTGTGCCTCTTCCAATCTCGATGAAGAGGTTGTGATTTGGCTCTTCAATATTTTGGTAAAGCTAGTTTGGTGCTGCCACCAAGAAGAGCGATACCAATTCTCGAGCCTCTCTAGCGCTGACCGCATTTAAAGCTATCTCGGCAGCCTTCCGACAGATTTCAAGGCTCCTCTTTGAGATCTCGTCTCTAACCGGGGGGATGCTTATAGGGGCCATTGAAAGACTAGTTACCCCAAAACCGACAAATACAACCGCTAAGAGAGGATCGCTTGCTGCTTCTCCGCAGATGCCCACTGGCTTATTCGCTAGATTAGCAGCGCGCGCTGTATGTGAGATCAACTCCAATAGTGCCGGTTGCCATGGGTCTAGAAGTTCAGGCAAAGGAGCAGTTTCGCGATCTATGGCGAAGGTATATTGTGCAAGATCGTTAGTGCCAATGCTTACAAAGTCGCATTCGCCAACTACGAGGTTTGCGCGAATGGCAGCCGATGGTACCTCGATCATGCTTCCAGCACTTCGTAGTCCCTTTGAGTGGACCAACTCACTAAATGAACGAGCCTCAAGCGCAGTTGAGATCATTGGAGCCATCACCCACACCTCTGCATTGGTCGCCTGAGCAGCTATGGAGAGAGCTTCAAGTTGCAGCTCTAGCAGTTGCGGGTTTCGAGAGGTAATTCGGTAACCTCTAAGGCCAAGTGCAGGATTTGGCTCGTCGTCATTGTTGGCAAAGGCCAAAGGTTTATCGGCTCCAGCATCTAAAGTTCTTACAATAACTTTTCGCCCTGAAAAGGCGCTAAAGAGTTCTAGATAGGCAGATACCTGCTCTGATAGTTCAGGTGCACTGGTGCGATCCAAATAAAGAAATTCGGTGCGAAAGAGGCCGACGCCCTCTGAATCAGCAAGCCCAGCTAGTGCGAAGTCTGCTCTTCGTCCTACGTTGACCAAAAGTTCAACACCATGGCCATCGGCAGTTCTTCCTGGCCCTCCGCTTGAGCTTTGGCTAGAAGTTCTAAGTCTCACCTTTAGTTCGTGTTCTTTTAGGAGCTCGCCACTTGGATCGACAACCACGGTACCTGTTGATCCATCGACAATTACAAATTCACCATCGACGAGTTCGCCTGCACCTTGAACGTTTATGATTGCTGTAATTCCAAGTGATTTAGCGATGATCGCTGTATGGCTCGTTGGTCCACCTTTTTCAGTGATGATTGCCATAACTTTCTTGGGATCTAGACCAGCGGTGTCAGCGGGGGAGAGGTCGATTGCGACTAGCACATATGGTTCATTGCGTATTGGTAGTCCGGGTATCGCCCTTTGAAGTAGCTCTGCGACGATGCGACCCGAGAGATCGTCAAGGTCTCCTGCTCGCTCTGCCAGGTAGCCGCCCGCAAGGAGGAATTGGTCACGAAAGACGCCAAGTGCTTTGCTGACGGCGTATTCAGCCTTTGAACCAGCTGCAACGTATTCACATATTCGATCAAAGAGGACCTGATCTCGAGCTATTGCCACCTGTGCTGAAATAATGGGTGCAATCTCGGCATCCACTTCGGTCGCAAAGAGGTCGAGGCGACTGGCCACGACTTCGATTGCATTTTTGATTCTTGAGATAGTTGTCTCTATCTCTTTGGGATCGAGGACCAGAGGCAGATCCAGTTCAGGAGGAAGTGCTATCGGCGGAGCGATAGTAGCTACTACGCCTTGAGCCAGCCCAGAACTGACCGCGATACCCTTTAATTCTTTCAAGATCTGTTCCCCCACAAAGTATTCACAAACTAAATTTTGGCTTTATTTAGCATCCAAGTCAGACTCGATAAAGGCAGCCAATGCAGAGATAGCTGATTCTGCATCTTCACCCTCGCCATAGAGAGTCACTTCTTCGCCTTGGCGGGCATCGAGGGCCAGTATCGACAAGACGCTGCGGGCATCTACCGGGTCGCCATCTCCCTTTGAAATCTTTATTGAGATTGGTGCCTTGGCTGCCTCTTGTGCAACCAACATGGCTGGACGTGCATGAAGTCCAACCGAAGAACCGACTCGAGCTCGAAGCTGTGTCACTTTAATTCATCCTTTAACTTGTTGTTTGGTAGTAATTTTCTCATTGTAATTTTCACGCAGCAATTATCTAGTAGCACTTATTCTGATTGTTTGGCAAGGGCCAATTTCGTATTCCGCAAATCTCTTAGACACTTCGTCGTGGTTAGGGGTAACAGGATCCAACACCACAACAGCCCAACCGAACCACTTTCGGCTCTGTGGCCACTTGGGTAATCCATCTAAGTATTATCCTCTCGTCACGATTGAAATAGATGGAACCTTGTGAGTCCTCTGTGGTTTCTTCGAAGGGATCTATCTCTGTTCGTATAATTCATTTGATCCTTGTTGTTTTTTAGTCGACCGCCATGCCTTCATGGTGGGGGAGTTTGTAAATCGATAAACTTGAACCTCTTTTGTAGATCGTGTCAATGGGGTTTTTCTATTGCCCATGTAAATTTCCATGTGATTACTGCCCTCTGTTTACTGCCCTGAATTGATCGACTGCTACAATTGCCCAGAATTGATTTCGCGGTTTCGATTGACTTGCGCCCATAGAGGTTGTTTTTCGCCTTGGTAAGGTGCCTTAGTCTTCATAGTTGATTTTGAGCAATTTATGCCATCGTCGGCTGAACCTTTGGTCTTCTCACAATTAAAGACGAACGGGGGGTTTTTCTCTTTGTGAATAGTCGCCAACATCAATTTTCCATTTCATCTACCTACTCCAAACATCTCTTTGCGCTATCTATCTGGCTATCTC
Organism: Acidithrix sp. C25; assembly: GCF_904848545.2. Taxonomy (NCBI): domain Bacteria; kingdom Bacillati; phylum Actinomycetota; class Acidimicrobiia; order Acidimicrobiales; family Acidimicrobiaceae; genus Acidithrix; species Acidithrix sp. C25. Next base: position 924,852 of record NZ_CAJHCI020000006.1, on the reverse strand, counting down.
AAATTTCCTTGTCATCTCTTCCAGAGCTCTACCTGTTGATCAGAGCTATCTTTGTATCGATATTCCTTCTATGACGGTGCAACTACAACATTTAATCCAGCAAGCTCCATGGCGGCGCGGTCAACTTCGTCGATCCCGTTATCGGTGATTAGTAGGTCTACCTCTGAGATTGAGGCAAAGCGGGCGAACTTCTCATCACCGTATTTGGTGTGATCGGCGAGGACAATCACTCTTTTAGCCGCCGCAACCATCGCTCGCTTTACAGCTGCCTCAGTGGGGTCGGCGGTTGTAAAGCCCCGCTCGATAGATATTCCATTGGTTCCGATAAGTGCGGTTGAGACCCGAATCTCACTGAGCGCTGAAAGTGCCCATGAGTCAACGGTTGCTGCAGTCTTACTTCTCAATCTGCCGCCAATCAAAAGAATGGTTAGGTTTGGAAGAGGTGAGAGAATCATTCCAATAGAGATTGAATTGGTTACGATCATCAGTTCGCGGTCTTGAGGCATGATGGAGGCTAAGCGTGCAGTAGTCGTGCCAGCGTCGATGATGATCGAGCCACCATCGGGGATCTCCTCTAGAGCCCTCTTGGCAATAGCTTCTTTTTGAACTCGAGCAGTTAAATCGCGTGAATCCAAATTTGGTTCGAACCGAAGACGTTCAACAACGATCGCTCCACCATGAACTCTCTTTAGGATCCCGGTCGTTTCTAGAAGATCTAGATCCTTTCGAATCGTCTCAGGCGTAACCGCTAGGTCGTTTGCTAACTCTAGAACTTCAACGCGCTTGTTGGTCTTGATCTGTTCTCTAATCCATTCATGGCGTTCTTCCGGGTACATTCGCTTTTTGAACCTCATGTGCGCTAAATTTTTGTTTGCAACCATATTACTGCCGATTTATTTGATTATGAGTGCTAAACGGACAATCATGGACCTAAAGTGATCCAATTAATAGGGTTATTCAAAACATTACCCGAGTAGTCAAAACTCAATCCGAAGATAACAAAGTAACCATTTACACAAATATAGAGATTTATAGTGGATTTCTACCTTTGTCGAACCAACTCTCCAGATCAAGATATCCATTTCGTCAACCTAGCTAACTTCGCTAGGTTGTCTCGCCCTCGCGAAGCTGATCATCGATAACTCAGGAAGTGCCCGTCCTTCAGTTGATTATTCCCTAGAGAACGCCGCTGAACTTTAGGAGCTGGTAGAAAGTCGTCGAACATCATTGAGAGTCGTTGCCTTCAGCCATGTGCTACTCCAAAGAAACTATCGCGATAACTTGATCTAGGCTAGAAGTGCTTGCTCTATCCGTCTGGTCAGTTACCCTTATTTATTTGCGTTTATTTGCGTTTATTTGCGTTTATTTGCGTTTCGGTAAATTTATAACTGCATATTTGGATATGGGCAGCTAATACTTCGTATCTGAACTGCATTCTTGACCTCTAATTCTGGCTTTTTTCTGACCGGCATTGTCGAGCGGCATTTTTGAACTACACGTTTGAGCTGAATTTTTGAGCTGAAATTCTAAAGTTCATATTTAGATATGGGCATTGAGACTGATCTTGAACTTCATTCGAACTTCCAAATGCTGCACCCCAATGGTAGCGACAACTGGAATCGCGACTAGAACTGCACCGCACTGCCACAGGATGCTGCTGATAACCTGCTTATCGCAGGTGTCATTGAGCTTCTTCAATTGGGTAGATCTGAAACCTCACTAACTTGCATCTTTCTGTTGCCACCGTAAACGAACTGATTGGATTATTCCGCCGATGTTATTCACGTCGTCCGTCTTGTCACTGATTTCGCTCTGCTAGCTTGAATAAGACTTTCCTATTTGCCTATCCCAGCAATGGCCGAATAACCAAATAGAGTCTTTAGCTTGGCCCGTCGCTCCAGCATATTTCTATGCTGGAGCGAACCTGCGGGGTGCCAGGATGGGAATCTTAGGGGTAAATCTAACGCTCTAGGAGCTAGCACTTTGGATCTACCTAATGAGAGCAACGAGGTATAACGAACAGGATGATTGGCTCATGAGGTAAGTTGACGATCTAGTCATCTATCTGGCTAGCTAGAGGGTTTTCTAGATCGTCAACTAACTGTAATGCAGGTTTCTGAGCTATTAGAAAAGTTCCTATAGGTAGCCTCATCTCATTACAACGGGACCTACAGAGACTTTCTAATTGGCTTTTGAAGGCCCACAAAAATTGCTTCAAACGTTGATCTGTCTATTGGGCGCTGGGGCTAGCGCCGGTAAGGCCAGTAATCGTACCTAGGAGCGACTCTGCATTGAACTGCGAAGTAGGGGCATCACGCACGACTGAACCAAGGCGAAGAACGACGATCCTATCGGTTACTTCGAGAACATGGGGAAGGGTGTGTGAGATAAAGACGACACCTAATCCGCGTTCCCTAGCAGCTTTTATGACACTTAGAACTTCGCCGGCTTGGCGAGCCCCTAAGTGGTTAGTTGGTTCATCTAAAAGGATCACCTTTCGTGCCCAAGCCACTGCTCGACCAATCGCTACAGCTTGGCGTTGTCCGCCTGAGAGCTGAGAAACATTTCGCTTTGAAGCCGGAATCGAGATTCCGACCTTTTCTAGGTCTTCGCGTGCCTCACTTTCCATCTCTTTTTGAGCCAAGAAGCCCATCTTGCCCAAGATCCCCGGCCGTAGTTTCTCTCGCCCTAAAAAGACGTTGGAGCCAATCGAGAGATCAGGTGCTAAGCCAGAGTCCTGATACAAGGTCTCAACGCCAGCTTCCATAGCGTCATGGGGAGATCGCCAGGAGTGGCTCACCCCATCCACTAAGAGTTCGCCTGAGTCGGGCTGATAGACACCGGAGAGGATCTTTACAAGAGTCGACTTTCCTGCACCGTTGTCACCAACCAGTCCGACAACTTCACCTGCGTAGATAGAGAGGCTTACGCCGCTAAGCGCCTCAACGCTTCCGTAGCTTTTTTTGATGTTACGAGCCTCATAGAGTGGTATTCGGTTTTCCATTATGGCTTTCTCCTGCTCTTGGGCTTGATGGCTTGAAAACCTGCAGCTACTGCAATTAAAATTGCAACAGCGACTTGGTTCCAGTTGGGCGCCACGTTCATGATGATCAAACCACTTGTAACGGTGGTAAGTATCAGGCCACCTAAAACAGTACCTGAAAGTCTTGCGGAACCACCAGACAGGCTTGCTCCTCCAATAACCACAGCTGCTATTGCACTTAATTCAGCACCGGAACCAGATGTTGGTGCACCTGATCCAAGGCGTAGATAAAAGAACATTCCTGTGAGACCAGCTAAAACCCCAGAGAGCATATAGACCTTGGTCAGATGTCTTTTGACGTTTATACCAGCTGCTCGCGAGGCAAACTCATTGGAGCCGATAGAAAAGGTATATCTACCAAAGCGCGATGTGTGAAGAAATAGGCCAGCTATGACAGTGATTGCAATCACGATCAACACCGGATATGAAAATGGCCCAATCACCGAGACTGTGGTTTGAATTGCTTGTGAATCGTTTCCTATTGGTGCGCCACCAGTAAGTACGATAGATAGACCACCAGCCGCTCCAAGTGTTACTAGAGTTGCGACAAATGGAACCAGTCCCGCATAGTTCATCAAAATCGCATTTACAAGGCCAACGATAGCTCCGACGGCGATGCAAACAACTAAACCAATCAAGAGAGTGAACATCTCATTTTTCAATCCTGCATCTCGCATCACAAATGCTGCAATAACACCGGCAAAGCCTGCAGTTGCTCCGACCGAGAGGTCAATCCCACCTGTGGCAATTACGTAGGTCTCTCCTACTGCCATCAAGACAAGCGAGGAGAAGTCAGCAAGGATATTGCCAAATTCGCCATTGGATAAAAAGACTGAATTTCTGGTCGTAAAAAACGCCACCAGGATGACGAAGGCGATCAGGAGCAAAAATTGCTGATTGCCCAAGATTCGCGCGATTAGAGTAGGCGTCGTTTCTAGCGACTTTGTCGCTGTGGATGGCGCCTCTTCAACTTTGGATGCCACATCTACCTCTTCCGCTATGGAAATAATACGCTACAAAAGATCTGCCGATCTTTTGTAGCTGCCTTTAATCCGCCACGGAGAAGAGTTTCTCCGTGGCGGATTAAGACGTTTCGACTAAGCCGTTGCGTAAGTGTACTTGGCTAGCTGAGCGGCTGGGGTACTAGGCGTTAGGACGACGTTAGGCAGAATGATTTGCTTTGGAATGCCAGTTGCCTTTTTGCCCTGTCGTAAATACTTGACAGCATTGGCTACTGACATAGCACCTTCTTCGGTTGGGTTCTGTGCAATTAGGGCAGAGAAGACTCCGGTTTGAAGGAGAGCTACGTTGTTTGAGTAAGCGTCATATCCAACTAGGGCGACTTTACCAACGAGGCCGTGTGCCTGTAGTGCTGATGAGGCACCAGTTGCATTGGTTCCGTCAATGGCAAAGATACCGGCTAGGTGTGGGTACTGGGTCAACCAGTTATTTACGTTGGTATTTGCAGTTGCAGCTACCGACTCCGAATACGCAGTGGAGACGATTTGTATACCTGGATATTTAGCAGCGATCTCAGCTTTGAAGCCAGCCAGTCGAGCGGTGTTGGTTGTAGCGGTAGGCGAGCTAAGGCCCACAACAACTTGGTAGGTCTTGCCTGCTGTGTAGTGCATAGCCTTGGCCATTGCATCAGCTGCGGCTTGTCCACCTTGGGTGTTGTCTCCCGTGATGAATGAGACGACTTTGGCCATGTTGGCTACGTGAGTATCAACATTGAAGACTGGAATTCCTTCACTGACAGCTTGATTTACAGCTGGCTGAAGCGCATTAGGATCTGTAGGTGCAATGATTAGGGCACTTGGATGCAGAGCTAGAAGTTGATCGACGATCGGAATCTGTGTCGCTGGTGAATAGAGCGATGGGTCACCTTGCCAAATCAGCTTTACCCCAAGCTTCTTGGCCTCTGCTTCAGCGCCGATATTCATAGAGATAAAGAATGGATCGGCCTCGGCGCCCATGTTGAAGGCGATCGTAATTCCACTCGATGAGCTTGACGTAGCAGACGTGGCTGCTGTCGTTGCCGTCGAAGACGATGACGTGCTACCGCAAGCGGCTGCAAGTGTAGCCATTGAAAGCCCGAGGATAATCTTGGTCTTTAGGCCCCGGCGACCAAATAGGGATGTGCGGCCCTTAATTTTCTTCAATTGGTTTCCCCCATCAGTTTGCGTCCGAAATGAACGCTGTGTTTACTAAATACAAAACCGTACTAGAACCAAATCTAAAAGTCAAGTCATGCAAAAATATTCAAAGAATTTCACAACTATTCAAAGAAGTAGGGTCACAACTCATTGGAAATAACCTCTGAAATGGATTAATCACCACAAACTGCACTCCAATTCGTCATCTTCGAGGTGGCTTAGCCTTAGGTCCAAGAAATGACTAAATTTGTCGATCCAATAAGCCTCAAACCGAATATTTCCTCTTAACAGCACTGGCTATTGATTACTTAGATTCATCAACAAACCATATATGAGCGGGTCTTTTCGTTGTCTACTCTTTGCTGGAACAGCGTTGATGAAGAAATGAGAGGCGATCGACCAAAGTAGATCTTAAGGCATTATTACCGATTGTAGAGATATTTGGGAAGATATTTTTAAATTTGCCGAGATTGAAAAATCGCTCCATTGATCTAAAAACAAAGGTAATATTGCAATAAACAAAAGCTAAACCAACTACAAGGCTCTATGGCAGACATGCACAAGACTTCAAAACCAGAAAATCATTTAGATGATGTGATGAACAAATCATCGGTTCATCTACGACTGAATGATTCGAAGATCTGCATTGGACTATCGATGGATCTGGCATCGATGGATCTGGTGACGGAGGCCATTGATGGCTTCGTTCCATTCAATACTGCGTGTTTCTTAGAAGTCTTGGTCGAACCATTTTCTGGCTTAGTCTCTGACTTTCGGGCTGCGCAAGATGTTTATGAGGATCTCGGTTTTCGTAGTTCAAAAGATCATAACCCCGAATACTGCTTTAGCACCGGACATAGGGGCAACCCAAGTCATGGCTTTTTCGATTTGAGTAAGCTTTCACAATCAAGCAGCCCTCTCTATAAACAAGAAACCCAAAGAAGAGAAATCAAAAGAAAAGAAGCCCGATCTAGCCAACTACGACTTTCGGATAATGTTGACCTTTGTCATCAAGATATTCTTAGCAGGAGGGCACTTAAATCCAAAGGGGCTAAAGAGATTACTAGGGTTGACTCCACTCACGAAGACCCGTCGAGTGTTTGTCTCACAGGTTGTTCTTCAGTAGGCGCGCTATTGGATATTGTTAATTTTGCGACTTCTCGTTTGTCCGGCAGTATTTTAGCCAGTTATCTTTTTGCTAATAGTTCATTGAGCATGTCTTGTTTCACTGGTGTTCATTCCACGGGTACGTATTTAGGGCCTAAGCTATCAAAATTTATAGATAGGCAGAGGACCCCTAAGAACTTTTATACTTCAAGGATTTCAGAGAACTTCAATTCTTCATCGCATATTAATCGCTGCGGGATCGCCAGTGTTACAGATGAAACAATAAGTATCTTGACAGATATAGCGGTGAATAGTACAAATTCAATTCTTCATCGAATTTTCGCCCTAGATTCGCCATCTCCATCGAATAGTGACCGATTTTCTTTTGATTATCTAAGTATGAATCATCTCGGCCTTAACCAATTCAAAGCGGCTAAATTCGAGTCGGCTCATACCAAGGTGGCTAAAGGTGACCTTGTTCAAGCTGGGGTCACACAAGATATGCCCCTTCGGTTTGACTGGGGCTGGATTAGACTAGGCAAACCTAAGACATTCCAGCCTTACCCAGCCCAGCCTAACTCAGCCTCAGTTGTGCCAGACCAGCTTCGTTCGGTTCATCTCTTTTCGGCTCAACTCCAATCATTCGAATTTTATTCAGGTCAACTCCATCAAACGCAAAGGCAATCGGGTCCAGTCGAATTGGGTCCAGTCGAATTGGGTCCAGTCGAATTGGGTCCAGTCGAATCAGATAGAAATGAATTAAACCAAAACGATATATATCTTGGCGAGTCAGTGCGATTGGATTTGGATCAATTGGATTGGACCGAAATGGCCACCAAGATAGACACCAAAACAGGTAAAGACCTGTCGATGCTTCATCAATTGAAGCTAGGTCACTTTTGTCTTCCTGGGCCAAAGTGGAAATGGTGGGCCCCAAATTTACGCCAAATAAAACCTTGGTGGCTGGTTTGTACGATTCTAGATCAATTCCGATTTGCTACTTTGAAGTTAACTCAGCTACAGGCTAACCAACAAGAGTTGGCCAATTCCAATTTAGGCCGACAACATTTCATCCAAACTAACATTAGCCAGCTAGGCCAGACCAATCCCAAGTCGGCTCCACTCGGGCGGATTCGAATGGTTCAGCATAAGTCGGATCTTCCACTTGAGCGTTTTGACCTAGAAAGCGTAGTTTTTATGCAAATCGGTGACTTTGATTTAGATCGCAATCGATTTGATTGCATGAACAATATGGTTTCTAGTTCGGCAATGATTAGAGATATTTCGCTCCGGGCGATGATCTCTCTCGATATAGATGCAAGCAATAGACCTAAAGATGATCAGATGACCCAACTTGTTGGCGTTAGGCGAAAGTAGCACGACTTTGATAGTTACCCTGACTCCCAACCCAAGCCTGGATCGAACTCTCGAGGTACCGTCATTGATAAATGGTGATGTCATACGGGCCTCATCTACCCGAATAGATGCCGGTGGAAAAGGCATAAATGTCTCTCGAGCCCTACGTGGCTTTGGTATTGCAAGCGAAGCTATTTTCCCCGTTGGCGGCCTAGAGGGAAACCAGATTATCCGACTCTTAGAAGATGAGCTCGTTGTCGTTAGATCGGTCTCAATTGCGTCTTCAATTCGTATGAATATCTCAATCGTTGAGCCAGGTGGATTGGTAACCAAGATAAATGAACCCGGACCGTGTCTAAGCGACGATGAAGAGGCGGCTTTGATTACTATGACTAAAATCCATGGTGGCGGTGCTCGATGGGTTGTTGGATCAGGCACTCTTCCCAAGGGAATGAGAAAAGATTTCTATAGTCGGCTAATGAATGAACTTAGTGATTGTGGCTGCAAAGTGGCGATCGATACAAGCGGAGATGCCCTAAATACAGTGATTCCATATGGGCCAACTATTGTAAAGCCAAATCGCGAAGAGCTAGAGGGATTTTGCGGGCAAGAAATTGTGACCCTAGGTGACGCTATAGACGCTGCCAAGTCGCTTTTGGCGGCAGGCGCCAAGTCGGCTCTGGTAAGTTTAGGCTCTCATGGTGCATTTTATATAAACGAACGGCAACTCATCTACGGCGAAGTTCGTCCAAGTGCAATACGATCCTCGGTGGGTGCCGGCGACTGTCTTCTGGCGGGCTTTTTATCCGCCTATGAGCCTGGTCAACAAGCTCTGGCAGAGGCTTTAGCCTGGGCGGGTGCCTCTGTTTCTCTACCAGGCAGTGTCATGCCGAACCGTGCGGTGGTGGACCGCTCTAGCGTGGTAATGCACAATGAAATCGATAGAACAAAGTTAATTAAGGAAGGGAGCTCCAAATGACCCCGATCATAAGCACTGTGACAGTAGATCTCAATATGACTACTACCGACAAAGTAGAGACCATAAAGCACCTGATCGGCTTGCTCGATAGTGACTCCCGACTTGTGGATCCTAAGAAACTACTCGATGATGTACTGATTCGTGAAGGTCAGATGCAGACCGGCCTAGAGGGTGGTATTGGAATTCCTCATGCACGATCGGGTGGGGTAGTCACTCCAAGCCTTGCCTTTGGTCGTTCTGTATTAGGTGTCGACTTTGGCGCTAGCGACGGAAAGGCCGATCTGGTCTTTTTGATAGCCATTCCCGAGGGCTCTGAGGCCAGTCATATGAAGTTACTAGCGGCTCTAGCTCGCAGGTTGATCCATGATTCATTTAAGAGCGCCCTTCGAGAGGCTAAAAACGCCCAAGAGGTCGTTGAACTGATCGAGGTTGAAGTCGTCGCAAAGACAAAGTAGATTACTCCTCTGCCTTATTATGTCCAATGGCCCTTATCCATACTCATCTCGCTAGCACAATGGAATTGCATTGAAGATCGTCGCAGTTACATCATGTCCAACAGGAATCGCCCATACGTACATGGCAGCCGAAGCGCTTGAGAATGCCGCAAATGAGGCTGGCTATGAGATTCACGTCGAGACTCAGGGGGCAGCTGGTATAGATGCTGTCGAGACCAGTGATATAACAAGTGCTGATGTAGTCATCTTTGCAGCTGATGTTCAAGTGCGCGAAAGGGAGCGTTTTGTTGGGGCCGTCATCCTAGAAGTAGGCGTAAAGCGTGCCATCAATGAAGCTCATGTTGTAATTGAAGAGGCTATCGCACTTGCCCAGTCTCAGCAGAAGTCACCCAACAAAGATGAGGAACCTGTCGATCAGTTGCAAGGTGATGGTTTGGTTCGATCAGATGAGGCGAAACCTGACTCCGAGAACTCCTTCCTTAGTTCCCTTCGTCAATGGCTAATGACGGGCCTAAGTTATGCAATTCCACTAATTGCTTGTGGGGGAGTTTTGACAACGATCTCATATTCCATGGCTGGCACCTCGATTGCATCTCGAATTGGCAGTTCCTACGGCGGTGCGAACTCGCTATTTGGAAATATCAATGTGATCTATGGCCACTTTGGGGTTGCCGGGGTTCTTTATTCAATCGGTGCCTTTGCCTTTGTTTTGACGATTCCGATCTTAAGTGGGTATATATCCTTTGCAATAGCGGATCGCCCGGGCTTAGTGCCAGGTTTGGTTGGAGGGTTGATTGCTGGAGCCATGGGCGGAGGTTACATCGGTGGCATTGTGGTTGGGGTTGGCAGTGGACTCTTGGTCCAACAGCTACTTAGGATAAAAGTACCTTCAATCCTCAAACCGATTCTTCCAACCACGCTACTTCCCGTAATTTCAACCCTTGTGGTTGGAGGTCTCTTATTTGTTTTTCTTGGTACCGTATTGAGAGATGTTACCAATGCGATCTTGAAATTTGTAAATGGGCTAAATTCACCCGAAGGTCTGGTTCTTGGTTTGGCCTTGGGATCAATGATGGCCTTTGACTCTGGAGGTCCAATAAATAAAGTCGCCTATACGATAGGTGTGGCACTCTTGCTGTCTGGTAATTTGAAGGTCATGGCTGCGATCATTGTTGCAGGTGTGGTTCCCCCGGTTGGTCTGGCTTTAGCAGTAAAGGTGCGTCCTAAGCTTTTTACACCACCTGAGCTAAAGGTGTCATCAAGTGCATTAACCAAAGGGTTAGCCCTGGTAACAGAACAAGCTATTCCATTTGCCATGGCGGATCCAAAAAATGCTCGATGGTCAGCAGTTGCCGGGTCGGCAATTGCAGCATCTTTGTCGATGTATTTTGGTTCAACCGCTCCGGTTCCACATGGGGGAGTGCTGGTCGTTTGGCTTATGGGTCGGCCTGGACCGTGGATAGCTGCTCTCGCAATTGGGATCCTGATCACCTTCACATCTGCCATAGTGACCAAAAGTCGATCTGTCGGATCAAGCATTATGTCACCAAAGACGAATTTACTTCAGGATAGACCTTAAAAGTTTGGGGCCCTAGGTGTCAAGGGAGTTGGCATCTATTCGAATAGAATATCAACTATACGGGACGAGAACTTGAGGAACACGATCTATAACTCATCTTGGACCAAGGCTTATCTTGAACCAAGTCACCGCGGTGCGACAATAGGTGCGACGGATGACATCGCAATGGCCCCTGACTCCTATTACAAGATGTAGGTCCTCAGCGTGATCTGTATTACCAAGATTGACTAACCCTGTGGAAAATAGCTAGGAAAACAATCTTGGCATGGGCAGAACACTTTGCGTTCTGCCCATGCCAGGGACCTTCGACTTCTAATGACCTTCGACCACGAGGATCTCTAGCTGATATCAAGACAGCAAGTAGCTATGTAAGCTCATCTTGATAGCGCTACGATTTTCTATTTACCACGGCGGACACTGACGAAATGTCAGTGTCAAGGTTGCTACAAGATCCCCATTGACCTTGCCGCCAACTTGCAGTTCTCAATGGCCAGTAACATGCTCCATAGACGATCTTTCCAGTTTCATGATCTGTTACGGGCTCTAAATAACTTGGGTTATGTACTTATGGTGTTTACGATAGGCAATCTCATCTACCCCTATTATTGAGAGCTTCTCTAGTCGCTTTGGATCGATCTCTTTGGCTACTACTCTCTCACAGATCGTACCAACTGTTTTCTGAGCAATCCGGGTGAGCTTCGTAACTGTTGTTTTATCCATCTTTGCGGTTGAGCCGGCAACTAGATGTTCAAAGTCTCTCGTGAAGCGAGATTTGCGATACCGGTCACCCAAATGGCACTGACTCAGTGATTACTCCATGATTGGGGCATTTCGGTCTCCGTAGGGCACAAGAGATCCAAGTACGACGTATTCCCATGTCAAGATGTCTCCAGCGAGAGTTGATAAGTTCTGATGTCGTAGCGGTATTTGGTTTTGAATTTACGGCTTATTCAACAACACGGTGGACATGCGAGTTTGGATCGTGCAAGTTTGGAAACGCTCGACCATAATGGCCCCAGCACGTTTGAGTTAGTGGCCCCACTCACCACATACGTACCAGAAATAAAATTTGTGCATTTGTGGGTTCATCAAGTACTCGCATCTAACTATTTCATTGGACTACACGTAAACTACCAGCACATGCATCAGCGGACTTTATTGGCTGCCAACTAATCGACTTGCTAGCTCCAAGGCGTCAACTGGCCAGAAGCACTCTGGTCGTGGGCGATGGACGCCAGGATTTCCGACTTTAGGGCGACAGTTCAAGACAGAGTCGACCCATTGGGATGGTATCGCGTCGATACCGTAGACAGCGCCCAATAGCGCTCCACAAATTGCCGCATTGGTATCTGTGTCTCCCCCTTGCATAACTGTATCGGCGACGCCTTCAGCAAAGCTTGGGGCATTGAGTAGCTGCCATAGGGCATTGCCAAACATACTTATCAAGTTTCGTAAGTTTCGCCTCCACCGAGACCAGATTGGAGCTAATCTTTAGTAGAACAGATGTTCGATAAAGGAGGCATGGTGGATATCTCAGGCTTTATGGTACGCTTCGCTTCAGAGGAAGCATGTGAAGATCATTTGATCAAATTGCTTATGCTATGAGGGATTTAGATGCCCAAAGTGTGACTCTGACCAGTTTACCTTAATCAGGCCAAACCATCGAAGAAATGCAGCATCTCGAGCTCCACTTTTTCAATGTAAATCTTGTCACCGTCAAACTAGCGTTACCTCCGGAACCATCTTCCATCGAAGCCATATCTCTTTATCCAAGTGGTTCTCCGCTATCTATCTATTGTCCAACGACAAGCGTGGTCTTTCGGCTACTACCATTGCTAAATTCGTTCAAGTATCTTATTCGACTGGCTGGTTGATGCTAAATAAGCTACGAAAAGCAATGGCTGACCGAAATGGTTTATATAAACTTGGAGGAAACGTCCAGGTAGATGAGTTCTTTTTAGGTGGTGAGAGCCATGGCGAAGGCAGAAGAGGAAAGGGAACAAAACAAACCAATGTCCTAATTGGAGTGTCGATTAGCAATGGTGCTCCTACTCATTGCTTCATGGAAGTAATCAAAGATACCACTGCTAAATCACCCAAAGATGTTTTTGTGAGACGTTTAGATTCCGATACCAAGCTGATAAGTGATGGTAACCCAAGTTACGGGGTATGTGCTCGAGACCTTGGACTAGCGCATTCGATCACTCTATCCAAAGACGAACAAGCACATGTAACATTCAAATGGCTCAACATCCTGATAGGGAACTGCAAGAAATTTATCGACGGAACATACCACGGACGTGAGGAACATAAGCAACTTTACCTCGAGGAATTCGCATACCGATTCAACCGAAGGCACTTTGAAATGTCCTTGGTAGAGCGACTTCTCAATACATGTGTGTTTGCGTCTCCACATCCGCTACTCCGCGAATCTGATTCCAAAATGGCTCTTGCTTACGAAACTTGATAAGTATGTTGCCAAATACAATCAACGCCTATCCCTGTTGATTGAAATAGTTAGATGATTGTGAATCGATAGCTCCATGGATTACATCCATGAGCGATTGGTCAACTCGCAGTTCTTGTGCCCACTGCTTGATCTTGCGAAAGAGTGTCTCGCCGTCGCATCCAGTTGAAATAGCATGAGCAATCGCCATTGTGAAAAGCGAGTTGGCTTGAAGGCATACCTGATTGGGATGAGTTAGAGCGGCGTCTTGCTCGGCCCATTCGCCGACCATATCCAATGGTTGACCGGCAGCGAAAATACCCAAAGGGCTGATCCGCATCATGGCTCCGTTGGCCTGGCTGGCTGAGTTCGGATACCCTCGAAGACCAGAGGAAGTTGTCATACCGCAGTCAAAAGGATCGGAGTCTAACCAGAATTTATAGGCATTAAATGCAGCATTAGAATCATAGGTGCCACGCTCTAGCAACATCCGTGCCAAAAGAAGTGCCATCTCTGAATCATCGGTTGGCTGACCGGCAATGGTGTTCCATGTGCCTCCATCAGACAATTCTCGTAAGCCATCAGGGTAGCGGCGTCTGATCTCTTCTGGGGACTGGAATTCAACCAGACTGCCTAGAGCATCCCTGGGGAGAAATCACGGCACCTTTTATGTAGATACAATGTATCATTATGATTGATGTAAGTGAAGCAACCAGAAAGCATTCGGAAAGGGGATTGTGATGCGCTCAGTCATAAAGAAGTGGGGCAATAGTGCATCGGTTCGGATTCCATCCTCGATCATGGAAGCTGCTCATCTAAAAATAGACGATTTAATAGAGATACGTGAAGAAGCTGGACGTATAGTCATTGATCCAATTCATAATGATGAGTACGATTTATCTCAGTTGCTTAGCGCTATTGAACCCGATAACATACACGGAGAATTTGACTTTGGAATTCCCTCCGGCAGGGAGCTTTTGTAACTTTGCAACGCTATGTTCCAGAGGCAGGAGACATTGTATGGATCGAGTTCAATCCACAAGCTGGGCATGAACAGTCTGGACATCGTCCGGCGGTGGTATTGAGCCCATCTACTTACAATAGCAAGGTCGGATTGATGCTTTGCTGTCCGCTAACTACCCAAATCAAAGGTTACCCGTTTGAAGTTGTGATTACCGGCCACCCTGAAAGTGTGGCTCTGGCAGATCAGATCAAGAGTCTTGATTGGGTTGTTAGGAACGCCAAACACAAGGGGAAAGTTACACGGGATGAACTCGCTGCTATACGGGCAAAAGCAGCTGCGCTTTTGGGTAAATGACCCTAGGAACTAGGTTCTCAAAACCTATCTGCCAATAGCGTTGCCACCCAAACTGAGTCATATCGTCAAGAGGGCGAAGATGGAATGGGCGTGAGGACGTATTCAGGGAATCTGAAAAAATCAACGTAGTAGCTCACCACTACTACTTGCAGCCATGAGCATTGAAGATAAGAAAGGGATGAAACTAACAACGACGCAAAGGTGGAACGTAATCGAAAGTAAGACGACCTCTTATGCGGATAAGGCTAAGGACAATCTCGGGTTCTCCTAACCATCATGTGTCACGAAGTGAACCTTCTCACGGCACGCGACACGGTTCTCCCTAATTTAAAGGGGAATAATTGGCATGGATAAAGTACTATCAAAAGGGACAAAGCCTCGTGAAAGGTTTGTCCCATAACTTCAAAAGTGACTCAGTAAACCGTTTAGCGATCTCAGAACCAATCCATTAAGAGATGGCAAATGTGCTAGTCGTCGTCGAAGCGACGCTTACAATCCTAAGCGTACAAAGCCTCGAAGTCAAAATGAGCTTCGGGTATGAATAATCTGCGATCGCATCGAATAGAGTGCGTCGTCTTCACAACTAGATGTGAGAAAGCTCGCGGCCGGTGAGAAACGGAGATTCCTTAGCTTTCGCACCTTTGGGGTGGACTAGACCGGCGAGAACTGGGGTGTTTTCATAGTTGAGTCCTGCGAGGCATAAGGTTCCGATCAACAAGCTCAGCTCATTGTTGTCGATTATTAGGGCTTTCCTATTGTCGCAGGTCGTCGAGGAAAAAGTGCTTCGAAAATCTGACAACCGCTTGCGAGAGGCTAAAAGATCAACTACTAACCACCCCATATACGTTTGAAGGATCTAATGCTCCCTCTCTGCCAGCGATGATCCTCAGCGACACCGCGCTTTCAACAGATCCCCTGTGAGTAATAAGGATCTTTGCCTCAAGGTCGTCGCCTTGTTAAATTGGCATAGGCTTTCGTTCTGTAACCGCCGCAACCAGGCGAAATAGACGATATCTCGATACGTCCAGAAGTCGCACCATTCGTGGTTATTCGAAGTTAGCGCAATTACACTTCTACCAAGGTAAATTGCCGTCGCTTGTTTGCTCTGCTGTAAAAGTACGCGTTTGGCTTACCCTTAGAACTCATTATTCTCACTCGAGTATCTACGATGCTCGCGGCTAAGCCTTATGAGTTCTCGTCACCCATCTCCCATCACAGTTAGTGATCCGTCGCTGACGATCGATGCAGCCTCTAATCTCCTAAATTGATCTTTTACTTGAGCTTTTTAGAAACTCTCACAGAAATAGATATCTCATTTCCTACCTCTGGCGCGTTCCTACCGGAATCTACAATTCGATGCGCACCTTCGTATCTTGAACGCAAGAGTTAATATACGCCTTGTTCTCGAAAAATTGACAACCATTCTGCTAATAATCTATGTTGACTTAACAGGTACCCACGAAATCTGGGGACCCTCACCCTGGGTTGAAATGAAACGAGATTACTGCTTACATTACTGCACCGTCAATAATTTTATTACCGTTGCCACCGGCAAATAGAGGGTGCGAGGACGATGCAACAATGGCGTGAAGCCAAATCCAATATAGAAATTTGCAGCTTGGTCATCAATCGCGTCAGCAAATATGGCATGGGCCCCAATAGGAGCTGTGGCGACTGTTTTAATTGCGTCAAACAACAATGCTTCCCCGAGCCCTTGTCCGGCGAAATTTCTATCGCGAGCAAGCCAGCCTATTAACGCTGCCGGGATGGTTGGGTAACGTGGCAGTTTCCGCTTCACCTGGTCGCTCACTTCGGTCAACGGCACGTTACTGGAAGACAAGGTATAGAACCCTACTACCTGATCAGTCTTGATATCTCGCGCGACGAAGCAAGTGGCATAGTTGCGCTTTACGTCTTGTGAGACAGATTTGTGGAAATAGCTATCGATCCGGTCGTTGCCGCATACAAACGTTTCCCGCTTATGTGTTTTTGTGAGCGACTCGATGACGTAACGACTACTCACCTCCGTTCGATCATCTCGGAATGGCGTTTGGCAGCGCGAACCAAACGTTCGTTCGGTGCAATTGGGTTGATTAGGGCTTCGGCGAACACGGTCTGATCCTCACGGGCCAATCGCATGATGTCAGCGTCCTCGACGATACGGCGGGCATCTTCACCTGCGGTGGCGATGAGATAACTGGTCAAAGTCATACCGCGCAACCGTGCAGCACGTTGCATCAGGTCGTAGATCTGGACCGGGATTCGCGCTTCCAATCGGGCAGTTTCGACATCGGTTTTGGATTTATTCATTTTTACCTCCTCATATGATCTATCATACGGCATAATGCCGTATTCCGCAAAAGGTTATTTTTTGTTGTGTCTCACAAACACCGTCAATTGGATAGAGTGAGGTTGCCCAAAGTTGTGGACGATTGCTACGCAAAAGATCGACTGAATGGGAAAACGCTACGCGTTTACACACAATCGGTTGATCTTCGCCCACAAAGGCTCAACAACCAGCTACTGTTAAATGGTCAAAAAGCTAGACGGATTTGCCTTAGGGTCGCTAACGTATAAAAACAAAGCGATCCTAAGACCACATTCAATTTGGACGATTGAACAGGGACCCTCCAGAGGACTTCGTTCACGTTAGATAGAAGTAGGGATGCCAGCACTTGCGGTTGCCTTTCATTGAAATCCCAAGAGGCACGCAACCAAGAGTTTCGAAGAGCCGCGTCACCCTCAATTTTATAAAGATTGGCCACCCATCATGAGCTCAAGGGGCGATTTACAAATAAGTTCAAACAAATTGGTTTCAATCAAGGTGAAAGTGCACTTAAAGGGGCAGACACGGTACCATCGTCTGCAGTGAGGATCGGACCGGTTCCAGTGACGACAAGTCGAAACGCTGGATCGCCCATCGTCTTAGTGTCGATCTGGTCGATAGCGCTGCGTAACGACTTGACTCCATTCAGAATCTGTCCCCCACCGAGCTTTACCTCGATTGCTCCCCAGCGTCCATCCGCAAGTACGGCTACCGCATCTATCTCCTTGCCGTTAGAGTCTCGGTAGTGGCGGACTTCGCCACCCATTGCAGAAACGAATACCATAAGGTCGTGGATTACTGCGCTCTCGAAAAGCATGCCGAGTGTCTCAAGATCATTTCGCAAATGTACAGGTCCTGCACCGAGCGCCGCAGCAGCAAGCGAAGCATCGACCAAGTGAAGCTTCGGCGAGACTCGCAATCGAGCCCTGGACCGCAGCTTTGGCGCCCAGGGCTGTTGGGATTCAACGATGAATAGACGCTGCAACAGTTCGACATAACTGCTAATCGTCTCTACGTCGATGTTTGGTGCGACAACTCGTACGTCATTAGCAAGAGTTGTATAGTTCAGCTCGGTAGCGACGGACCTTGAGATTGCCACAATTAATTGCCTAATGACGTCGGGCTTATGGCGGACGTCAGCCAGCCGCCTAATATCCGTACGGGCGACGTCGTCGATGTAAGCCCTGAGGCGATCTGCAGATTGTTCCGGACTTAGGGCTGTCATCGCGGGAAATCCGGGACGCAGGATATGGTCGACGACATGGTCGAGTTCAATGCCCGTACTTGCATACGCGGACGGTCGAATACCTTCAAAAAGTCCGGCGATGCTCACCTGACCTCTAGCCCCATCCAGCTTCTCTGAACAGGTCATTGTCCGTTGTCGAAGTCGAATAAACCTACCAGCTCCGGTGTGGCGGGTTAAATCGTCGGCAGTTAGGGCAGACCCTGTAAGGATGAACTGTCCAGGTTCAATGGTCGAATCAACACTACGTCGTACTAAATTCCAAAGTTCTGGGGCGACCTGCCATTCATCAAGCAGTCGCGGAGCGAGCCCCTCGAGAACCGAGCGCGGCGCGATCTCCAAGATTCGCTGTATGTCAGTATCGTCAATGAACGCGTATGAATTTGATGCATTCATGGCGGTCATAGTTTTTCCGCTGGCCCTCGCACCCTCAATAATCACAGCGCCGGCCGCTCCGAGCGCGCGAAGCAACGCCACGTCTATCACTCGTTGCCGGTATTCTCGCCCTAGAGTTTTAACGGTATCCACTGTCACTATCATAACCCTATGCCGATAATTATGGCAACCCTATGCCGATCAATGCGGAGACCTATCGACGAATTCTGCGGATTTCCGAACTTCTCGTGATACGCAAACACCGTTGAATATCGCACTTGAAGGCCAAACTTTTGGCTCGCAGCCCTGAGATCTATTCGGTTTCATAGCTCAAACTCTCAATTCCGTAGACTCCTCGGTTGAAGTGAACTCGAAAAGATAGGCCGAATTCGCACGTGAGTTGTGAGTGGAGCATGAACTATATAGAGCGCGCATTCATTGGCAAATCGACAAAACGATAAGAGGGTATTTGGGAACAGCCCACGCCTGGCTACATGCTACCCAAGGGGACACGTCGGATTATTCGCGAGTGGCGAACTTACACTTCTCGGCGTCAGCCTCCCGTCGGACAATTCATTCAAGCAAATTAGAGAGGGCGATAAAGTCGAGGGGAATTTTTAAGCGGATAGTAAGCAGTTCGAATTTGTCAACTCGGCGCAATTCAAGTTTGGAAACTTCACAACCCCTCTCTGCCAATAATGTTGTTACCTAACTTGACTTTTGTTTGGAAGAGGGCGATGATGGAGCGCGTATGACAAGGTGCCCTAGGAACCAAAGCAGAGAGTCCTAGTAGCTGGAATTACTCACCAAACGCGACACGAAGCTCTGCTCAACTATGCAGCTTCCAACAATCCCTTGCCGCTGCGATGGAGTTAGAGGAGCGATGACCCAGGTACGCGAAATTTAAGTCCTTGTGAATTTACAGCTCTGGGATCAACCGAACAGCTGAGAGATTCCACGAGGATCTTTAAGGCGCAGTAAATTCAACGTTACTAGCCACTTTCGGGAAAAATCCGTAAGGGAAACAAACCTGTAAAATCAGCCGTATCGACTCACGTAGCGAGCGGATCACCACAAGTAACTGTGAACTTAGCCGTAAACCACTCACGATTCAATCGATAAATTCGAATGGTTTTAAAGGTCGAATGACGCAATTGACTTTCGAAAAACGTGTAGAGGTTTGGTTGGGATGCTATCATCCACAACGTTTGATATTGCAAACTCAGTTGATTACGAACAAAGACGGAGTGCAGGTGAATCTGGAAGGTGCTGTAAATAGTGTTAATTTGACAGACCTTAGGATTTTTGCTGGAGCTTGGGGCATGCAAACCTAACTCCCTTCGGCATTTGAATGCCAAGACAGTCGATTTGTATAAAACAGTCCTAGAAGCGGCCTGGGAAGATAGCGTCAATGCAAGTGAATTCCGGTTACTCGAGAGGCTTCGCCTAAAGCTAGGAATAGCTCGACGCGATCATCGAGTCATAGAGCTTCAGCTCGGTAAGTTTCCATCGGAAAGTGGCGCATTGCATACCGCGAAAGAGGTCAATGAAGCGATTGGCCATCTGGAAAGAATGGGTCTCGTGCTGAGAGCACGATTGAAAGATGAACACATTTATTGCGTGCCAGACGAACTTGCAATACCGCTTCGCCAACTCCTAAAGATTGAATTGCAAACCCCAGCGTACTTAAATCTTCTCAAGAATGTCCAAGTCAGCACCATGAAAGCTGCGCTCGAAGCAAGCAACCAATTATTTACCGGAACGCGGGAGTTTTTGGCATCACGACTGATTGACAGTTACACATCTCCAAAAGCTGTATTGAAGTTGGTGGAGGATGATCAACTTCGGGCGTGGGCGCGGAAGCTTTCACTACCAAATTCTGATTCGAGCAAAGATGCCCTAATAAGACGTATCGTCAAGTTTTACGATACGTCGACCACTAAGGCGATCGGGCAAGGTGTTTCGAGGCACGAGCAATTGGTGGGGTTCTACGTAGAACTTGCTTCTCGTGATTACAACAAACTTCGGGCAGCTGGAGTTATCGAAAAAGATATACAAGGCGAACGATTCTTCGAAGATGCAACAACGTATTTGGTTAGGGAGTATCTTTTTCTTGAAACCGAGAAATTCGAGGGAAGTAACCATGCTGACGGCAGAGCGTTATACCCCGACAAACGTCATGTCCTCCTCTGGGACTGCAAGTCAAGCGTGAGTGAATACTCTCTTACCGAAAAGTCGAGCCGTCAATTTTTAGCTTATTGCACTCGAACTCCAGCGCCTCAGATTCCATGTCCGATGATGATAATAGCGCCCTCCTTTTCAAAAGAATCGGTCGCAGAAGCCCAGCGCCTTAAGACCCAATGTCCGGTTGGAACTGAAATTGCGCTAATCGAAGCGAGCACATTTCTGTGGCTTTGCCGTCAGTGGCACCAGCAACATGCAAGCACTGATAAGAAACCGCTTCCATGGAAAGTTCTTGCCACAAGCGGGAAACTGTCTGAAGAGAATTTGAAACTGCGTCTGAAAAGTTTTACCTGATTTACTTTGGGAAATCGCATTACTACCCATGAATAAGCATCTTTAAGATATTTTGGATTTCAAGGGGTGATAATAGACCAACCTCCGTATCGCTCATTAGCCGACTACGAAATCAAGGCAGCTCTAGAGCAATAACCAGCAAAAGTCGGCCCGCCCGGTAAAGCACCTTGTCGGTCATTACCGTTCGCCACGCATTCCGGCGTCCGATAGTGCCTCCTTCCTTGGTCGACCTAGACGGTTGTCACCCTCACCTTTTTACTCCGTCGAAGTCAAGCCCCATTATCTCTGTGACCTTGCCTACTTCCTATCCGGGTCTTTCCATACGGGGCGACGCAACCCTCACCAACCAGCGTGTTGTCACAGCGCGGCCGTGATATTGCCCACAGTACGCGCTTGGAAGCAATCCAACCAGATGACTTGTGGCATATCTATGCTATATTGGTGGCATGAGTAGGGTGAGGGTGAGTACCACGGTGGACGAAGATCTTTTGCGCAGTGCCCGCGAGCTGCTCGTCGGGTCGACGGACGCTGCGCTGCTGGACGAGGCGTTGGGGGCGTTGGTGGCTTCTTATCGTCGTGCGGAGATAGATGCAAGTTACGGTGCTTACGATGACGTTCCGCTGGATGTGCCTGATGAGTGGGGTGATCTGGCATCGTTTCGTGACGCAGCTGGGCGGTCGTGACCCAGCTTCCAGCACGGGGCGAGGTGTGGTGGTGCGAACTGTCGGACGTCGGTCGCCGTCCTGTGGTGGTTCTGTCTCGCGACATGGCTATTCCTCGGCTTCGCCGGGCGGTAATCGCCCCGTGTACGACGAACATACGGGGGTTGTCGAGCGAGGTGGTGCTCAATCCGGAAGACGACCCAGTCCCGCGTCCGTCCGCGGTTAACTTGGACTCAGTTGAGAGCGTCTCAGTCAGCGTGCTCGTCGAGCGTTTAGGCCGACTTAGCGACGCACGGATGCGCGAGGTCTGCTCCGCGCTTGGGGTGGCTGTGGGCTGCGGGTAGTCGGTGTGAACTTACGCGACCTTATCGATATATATGGGGAAGTTTATCGAGGGGGCTTGAGGGGATTGCAGTGCTTTGACCTCATTATTCTTCGCTAAATCCCTATTCAGGAGGCCAGGATTGGTACTTTCGCACCGTGGACATCGGCGGTTCGAGTCCGCTCACCTCCACCTAACTATCCGTATGATAACCCTGCACTTTATCGATGCCGCTCAAATCGCCTATCGGGTTGTTCCTGAGGGCGATTTTTTATATGTCGAGAGAGATGTGGACCCTTGGTGGAATGGAGCTACTCACCAAACGCGAAACGGAACCCCGCTTATCTATGCAGCTTTCAACATTGCTGACTTCTCAAACCCATCCGGTGAAATGCCACCAATACTTGAATGTCTCCTATTGCGGTTGTACCATTAGATCCAGTCAAAGATCTCAATTCTCGCCTCCTCTCTGGTGTCGAAAACGCCTCGATAGACACTCCGTTTCTTCAATGATGTCAATAGTGTGGAAACGCTTGACTGAACTGGTCTTAGTGCGTTTGAGGGAGTGATTCAACTCCTCATATGATTACAACGAATCAAGTTTTTGCATTTGTGGCATCATCAAGTGCTCGCATCTAACTATTGCATTGGACTACACGTAAACAACCAGCACATGAATCAGCGAACTTTATTGGTTGCCAACTAATCGACTTGCTAGCTCCAAGGCATCAATTGGCCAGAAACACTCTGGTCGCGGGCGATGGACGCCTGGATTTCCAGCCTTAGGGTGGCAGTTCAAGACGGAGTCGACCCATTGGGATGGTATCGCGTCGATACCGTAGACAGCACCCAATAGCGCTCCACAAATTGCCGCATTTGTATCTGTATCTCCACCTTGCATAACCGTATCGACAACGCCTGTTTCAAAACTCGGAGCATTTAGCAATTGCCACAGTGCATTGCGAAATGCAATCAAAACCCAACCTTGTTGATGGACGTAGTCAGATGGTGGTCCTTCGGTAGCTCCTTGGATTACATCCATGAGTAAAGGATCGACTACTTGTGCGTAAGACCACTGCTTGATCTTGCGATAGAGTGTCTCGCCGTCGCATCCAGTTGAAATAGCATGAGCAATAGCCATTGTGAAAAGCGAGTTAGCTTGAAGGCATACTGGATTGGGATGAGTTAGAGCGGCGTCTTGCATAGCCCATTCGCCGACCATATCCAATGATTGAACCTTCTCACGATACGCGACACGACTCTCCCTAAATCAAAGGAGAATGGTAGTCATGGGAGAATTGCATCCAAAAGAGGCAACGCCTCGTAGAAAGTTTGACTCAGATTTCAAAAGTGACGCAGTCAAACTTGTAGAGATTGGAAATCGATCCATTAAGCAGGTGGTAGAAGAGTTGGGTATCTCGGAGGCAACTCTTAATAATTGGGTCTACAACGATCGGAGAGCAAAGAAGGCTTCCGGTGAGACTACACCGGATTTCATTGAAGATAATCTTCGTCTCCGCAAGGAGATAAGAACAGGCTCGTAAATGGAAAAGAAATAGAGACTCTCTGTTTTCGGCCTTCTGGATAAAGGACACAGACGGGAACTGATTTACCAGTTCATAGATATCCGTAAAGGCCGATTTTCCAATCAATGTGCTCTGTAGGGTCTTAGCTGTATCGCGTTTATGCCTATTACCGCTGGTCGGTGAGGAGGAAGTACCTCGAAGAGCTAAATAGCGCTCGTGAGAATCTCAAAGAGAGGCTCCTTGAAGCCTTCTTAGCTAACCGTAGGATCTATGGCGCACCAAGATTGACTCATGAGCTCAGAGATAGCGGTATTAACGTCTCAAAAGCGACCGTACGTAAGTCGCCTGATGGCAGAGTTATCCATTAGTGGGGCTTGCGGAAGAGCTAAGACGATCACGACTCGACCAGATAGACACGCCAGGAAGAGTTCTGATCTAGTTGAGAGAAACTTCTCCGTCGATGAAACAGACAAGCTATGGGTGAGTGACCTGACCTACATCGGCACAAGAGAAGGCTGGTTGTATTTGGTGTGCATCATGGACGCGATTCAAGTAAGGATCCTTGGGTATTCGATGAGTGATTCAATGGACCTCCAGATGTTCATCGATTGCCTCGATAAAGCACGATCTACCAGGGGAAAGGTATTGATGTCAGATACCATTTTTCGCATCGACCATGGATCTCAATACACAAGTAATGAGTTCAGAGAGATGCTACGACTCTCTCAGTTCTTATAAGTCGATGGGGAACGTTGGGGATTCACCGTTAACCGGCTAATCGTGAGGCTCCATTCCCGCGAATCAATTTGCCTCGATTAGCAGGTTAACACGGCATTATCCGGGCGCGAATCGAAATATTCGACTGGATCCAATGGTACAACCGGAAGAGGAGACATTCAAGTATTGGTGATATTTCGCCAATTGATTTTGAAAAGTCAGCTATGGTGAAAGCTGCATAGATAAGCAGAGTTCCGTTTCGCGTTTGGTGAGTAATTCCAAAGATTCTCTTCAATGAGGTCCGGTGTAGTCTCACCGGAAGCCTTCTTTGCTCTCCGATCGTTGTAGACCCAATTATTAAGAGTTGCCTCCGAGATACCCAACTCTTCTACCACCTGCTTAATGGATCGATTTCCAATCTCTACAAGTTTGACTGCGTCACTTTTGAAATCCGAGTCAAACTTTCTACGAGGCGTTGCCTCTTTTGGATGCAATTCTCCCATGACTACCATTCTCCTTTGATTTAGGGAGAGTCGTGTCGCGTATCGTGAGAAGGTTCACATCGCTATCAATTTCGATAGAGTAACTTGTAAAAAGGGATCGGTGAGCACCTCTCTACTCCGCCGTTTCAATCTCCGTCAAGTTTACTGAATGATCATGAAGGGCATTGATCGAGATCTGCTTATCCTCAATTAGCGAGCGAATCCATCTCTCGGATTCGGTTACATGGATCGTGGATGCTGCGGAAGCCAAGGTAGGGTTCCGGTCAGCCAGCGCATCTACGATCCTTCGATGCTGTTCCAGTGTAAACGACTGTACGCCACCGATATAAATTCCCCTCCAGATACGTGCCCGGATTGCTTTATTTGACAGCCCTCGCATCAGGGCACACAAAGTCATATTTCCAGTAACCGCCATAATTTGTTCATGAAATTCGTAGTCGAGAACGATGAGATCTTCCACATTGCTTGCTTCGTACATAAGATCAAGGCTTCGACGCAGCTGCTCAACTTGCTCATCGTTTATCTTTAACGCCGCATGCGCGGTTGCAACTGGTTCAAAAAGGCGTCTTACTTCAAATATTTCGAGCAGAGTATCGCTCTTGGCCAAATCGACAACAAGTCCAAATCCACTCATCAAAACTTCTGGCCCCAGGTCTGAAACGTAGGTTCCGCTTCCCTTGCGTACTTCAAGAACCTTCAAGTGGACTAAGGCGCTAGTGGCCTCCCTCAACGAACTCCTAGAAAGGCCAAACTTAGCCGCTAGTTCAGTCTCCGAAGGAAGACGCTGACCTGACGCAAACTCACCGTTTGCTATCAAATCCATAATTCTTTCGATCGTCTGTACAGATCCGCTCATTTAGATGTCTCTCCGAAGGGCTTTTGGCATTCACTTTGCAGCGAAATATCGACACTCGGATCGATGCGATAGTCTCGGGCAACCTCGCTGAAAGCCGTCACCTTCGAACGTTAATTATACTTTCATCGACTTGGCTAATACCATCACCAAAGATGCGAAAGTCGAAACGCATTTTTCAACTCGTTAGCGTCCAAGAATTATAACCGTAGCTGCAGCAGAGTCATTTCGCAAATATCCCCCGGCATTTTCAGCCAATCCAATTCTTGCACCAATTACCTGCCTGTCACCGCCCCGTCCCCTTAACTGATCCGAAAGTTCCACGAGCTGAGCACAGCCAGTTGCACCGATCGGATGGCCCCTCGCAATCAGACCACCGCTTGGATTGACTGGGATCTTTCCTCCGATGGTCGTATCTCCCGCTCGCAGCATACGCAGGGCTCCTCCCTCATCAGCTAGACCTAATTCTTCAATTGTGATGAGCTCGGCGGGGGCTGCTCCATCGTGAACCTCAACGACATCGATATCAGCAGGGGATACACCTGCCTTCTCATACGCTTTGGTGGCGGCACGACGTGCCACCGTAGGCGTCTCTTCAGCTCTCTCTTGTCCAGAGAGAAGGACACTCGCCAAAACTCTAACTCTGGAGTCAGTCCTTCGAGATTTTGCAAATTCGGAACCGGTTACGACTAGAGCTGCTGCGCCGTTACTAATCGAAGAGCACATAAGGAGTGTCAATGGACCGGTAATAACGCGACTTGCCAAAACCTCTTCAACCGTTGTGCTCTTTTGAAATTGAGCACTTGGGTTACTCAATGCGTGACGCCTGTTTTTTACTACTACCTCTGCGAAGTCGTCCTCGGTAGCGCCGTAACGACTCATGTACTCCTTTGCCATCGATGCATATACATCCATAAAATACGAACGATCAATCGATGCGCCGTCACTTTCAATTGGTGGTGGCCACTCCAGGTCGATCGCTGTGCCAATGGCGGCAAATGATGTAGCTTTATCGAGATGTGTCATCTTCTCAGCGCCAACGACGAGAATAACTTCGTAGGCGCCGGAATCTATCAACTTATCTGCCAGAAAGAAGGCTGAACTACCCGAGGCACATGCATTTTCAGTGTTGATAATAGGCTTACCAAGGAGGCTGCTTCTCTTGAGACTTGCCTGTCCTCGGATCATCTCTTGGCCTGTAATTAGTCCACCGACTGCATTTGAGAATATGACGGCGTCAACTTCGTTGGTGTAAATCTCTGCATCTGCTAGGGAAGCTTCAATCACTTGAGAGCACATCTGTTCCAACGAACGATCCTCTTTGGTGAATCGAGTCATCGAAGTACCGATGATGTAGTTAGAGCCAGCCATTTCGACCTTCAATGCTCAGCAGATGGACGAGAATTGACCTATCCAACGATCTTTGAAGGCACGAGTGATCACTCGTGCCTTCAAATCCGAAAGTTCGGACTACTGGCCTCACGGCGAGCAAGTCATTCCTCCATCGATCACCATGACGGAGCCGTTGCAGTACGTCGCTTCATCGGATGCAAGGAAGAGAATTCCATTTGCAATCTCTTCAGGTTTGCCCATCCGCCCCGATGGATTCCATTGGAACCTATAGTCTTCACCATTTAGGTAGTCGATGTACTCTTCCACCATCGGCGTCTCGATATATCCCGGACAAACGACGTTAGAACGAATGTTGTCCTTAGCATAGGCCGTAGCTAGTGAGCGAGTGAGATTTATTATTGCCCCTTTAGCAGTGGTATATGCGTGCGCATCTGGATTTCCTACGATACCAAGCACGCTCGAGACGTTGACGATCGCTCCGCCACCACGCTTACGAATCTCTGGAATTGCGCGCCTCGTGCAATTTACAACCGAGTCGAGGTTGATCGCCATAACGTGGCTCCACTCCTCAACCGAACTCTCATCGATAGCAAGCATGCTATTCGGACGTACTTCTCTATATGAGTAGCCAACTCCTGCACAATTTACTAGGATGTCAAGACCTCCGTAGGTCGAGATCGCAGTGTCGATCGAGGCCGCCGAACCCGCATCTTGCGATAAATCAGTAGCAACTGTGACTATCGTGCCACCGTTCTTCTCTATTACTTTCTTCAGGTCGGCGAGCTTAGATTCACTCCTTCCAACCCCAACGACTTTGGCCCCCTCTGCAGCAAAGCGTTCAGCGGCTGATCGGCCAATGCCACTACTTGCCCCCGTGACAACAGCGATCTTGCCCTCTAGTCTCCCCGTCATATATCCCCCTTCAATTCGAACATGTTCGATTCTGCATATGGCTTAATGCCCCATCTTTCGAAATGGCTTGACGGAACCACATGCCATATGTAGAATGAGTAAATAGTAGTCATCCTACAACTTGTTGTCAAGACAAATTGACTACGAAGGGGGAGTTGAATGGGTTTCGATACTTCGGATGTACGTCGAATACTTGAGGCATTTGAAGCTTCTAACTGGGAAAACATACACCTAAGTACTTCGGATTTCGAGATTAAAATTAGTTCAAAATCAGGTACGATCGACGAAAGAGAGGAGATCGTATTCGAACGAGAAGTAACAAAGTCATCCTACAACTTGGGTGAAAGAGCGACGATTGGCAATGACACCGAAGCTGAATCAATTCCAGCTGAATTACAAATCTCCCAGAGAAACTTGAACAGAGATCACAGTGCGTCAGATCTGGTTCGAATCACGGCGCCGACTGTAGGGATCTTTTGGGCTTCACCCAGTCCCGGAGCACCCCCCTTTGCAAAGGTAGGGCAGCTTCTAGAGCCGGATAGCACAGTAGCGATCGTTGAAGTTATGAAGCTGATGAACCACATCAAAGCAGGCGTTTCAGGAAGGGTAGTCGAGACAGTTGCACAAAATGGAAAGGCAGTGGAGGCAGGAGACGTTCTCTTCCTAATCGAAGTCGAAAGCGACGATCTCTCACGGGGCACAAATTGATTTCGAAGGTTTTAGTTGCAAATCGGGGAGAGATCGCGGTACGCATCATCCGTGCCTGCTTTGACGAAGGATTGATAAGTGTTGCTGCACTATCTGAAGCAGATCTGGACAGCATGCCAGCACGGTTAGCAGATGAGGTAATTTGTATAGGTGAACCGAGCGCGAGTGCGAGTTACCTCTCCGTTGGAACCCAAATCTCTGCCGCGATACTAGCTAAGTGTGACGCCATCCACCCCGGATATGGATTTCTCTCTGAACAACCGGCGCTAGCTGAGGAGGCGAATCGATGGGGAATCACCTTCGTTGGTCCGAGTGCCGATGCCATTCGACGCGGCGGAGACAAGGTAGCAGCACGAGAGCTTGCCCGT
Organism: Acidithrix sp. C25; assembly: GCF_904848545.2. Lineage (NCBI taxonomy): Bacteria > Bacillati > Actinomycetota > Acidimicrobiia > Acidimicrobiales > Acidimicrobiaceae > Acidithrix > Acidithrix sp. C25. The sequence goes on along the minus strand of NZ_CAJHCI020000006.1, from coordinate 896,007 downwards.
TCCCTAGGAGTTGCCGTGGCTTCGGGTTCCGACGCAGTCTCTTCAGTAGATGAAGCTGAAAATATTGCCAAGGAGCTCGGATATCCTCTGCTTCTGAAGGCAGCTGGAGGCGGCGGGGGGAAGGGGATGCGCCAAATTCACAACTTGGATGAATTACGAGCCGGATTCGCACAAGCATCCAATGAAGCACGTGCCGCCTTTGGCGATGACAGGATTTACATAGAGCGTTACGTCGAGAATGCACGCCACATCGAAGTGCAGATTATGGCAGATCGCTTCGGTAAGGTAGTCCACCTCGGTGATCGAGACTGCTCCTGCCAGCGTAGGTTTCAGAAGTTGGTCGAAGAGGCGCCGGCAACGATCATAAGCGAAACTGTTCGACGAGAGTTAGCCGAAGCTGCGATATCACTGTTATCAGCCCTCGATTACGTTGGAGCAGGTACGGTCGAATTCCTCTATGATCTCGACCGCGAGTCGTACTTCTTTCTAGAGGTAAATACCCGCGTTCAAGTGGAGCATCCTGTAACAGAGATGGTTACCGAGATCGACATTGTAAGGGAGCAACTTCGGGTTGCAGGAGGGGCACCCCTTTCTTTCTCGCAATCTGATGTAAAGATCTCGGGCCACGCTATCGAATGTCGAGTCAACGCAGAGTCGGCCCTAAACGGATTTACTGCATCGCCTGGTTTGATCACCTCCTGGACGGCGCCGATGGGAAGCGGTGTGAGGGTAGACACTCACTGCTACAGCGGATATAGAGTCTCCCCCTACTACGACTCGATGCTAGGAAAGCTAATATGCCACGGCAATACCCGATCAGAGGCGATAACCAAGCTTCTTAGGTCCCTAACACACTTCGAAGTTGAGGGAGTGGCTACGACTATCGACCTGCACCGCTCGATTATATCCTCGAGAGAGTTTGGAGAAAATCAGTTCACCACCGTTTGGCTAGAGAGAGCATTTCTACCCAGATTTTTAGCTGCTAATTCTGGGTCAAACTTCGACCCCCTAGGAAAATAGGAACTTTAATGAGCCATATCGAATTCGTTGATCAGACTTTAAGGGACGGCCAACAGAGCCTTTGGGGTATGCGAATGCGCACCGGAATGGTAGCGGAAGTAGCTGGATTGATCGACAAGGCCGGTTTTAGGACCGTAGATGTAACGGGTAGCTCGATGTTTGAATGCATGATTCGCTACTCCAGAGAGGATCCATGGGAAGGGTTAGATCTTTGGCGGAGTTGGATGCCAAACTCTAAACTACGTGCTGGTTCAAGGTCAAACTGCATCGCAAAATTCGGCCTGACACCCGATTCGCTGATGGACCTTTGGATTCAGACTTTAGTCAAGCACGGTATCAATTCATTTTGGATCTACGACTGCCTCTTCAATATGGACAAGATGGAGAGGTTATGCAAAGTGGTATCGGATGCCGGGGCCGAAGTCGTCCCATCGGTCATGTATGGCATCAGTCCCGTGCACACCGATGAATTCTTTGCAGAGAGGGTCGCCGAGATGGTGTCTTGGGGCTTTGTGGACTCAGTGTACGTAGAAGATGCTCCAGGAATTCTAACCCCCGAACGAGCGACTACTCTTTTTCCAGCTTTAGTAAAAGCTGCTAACGGCACGCCTCTCGAGATGCATTGCCACAATACCGTCGGAGTTGCGCCAAGAAATTACATTGAAGCAATTGCAGCAGGAATCAATATCCTCCACACGGCCTCTCGGCCACTCGCAAATGGTCCATCACTTCCGTCAACCGAATCCATGGTTGCAAATCTAGATTGGCTAGGCCACACCCATGGAATCAACGAAGAGCTCCTTGAGCCTATTGCCGCACACTTCGCTCGTGTAGCACAGCAAGAGGGTCATCCAATTGGCCACGTTAATGAGTACTCCGTCTTCAACTACAAGCACCAATTACCAGGTGGGATGACTGGAACCCTCAAAGCCCAACTTGCTCAGTACAACATGGCGGACCGACTCGATGAGGTACTTGAAGAGGTAGTTCAATGTCGAGAGGACTTGGGCCATCCAATTTCAGCTACTCCATTTTCACAATTGATGGGAATTCAAGCGGTACTAAACGTAGTGACAGGGGAACGCTACTCGATAGTGCCCGACGAGGTAATTATTTACGTCCTTGGCCACCTTGGTAAGGCACCAGCACCATTCAATGAGGAGGTCAAGGATCGAATCTTGGATTCGACTCGGGGAAGAGAGATGCAGGATTGGGAGCCTCCGCAACCCTCTATTAAAGAGTTAAAGCGAGAATACGGCGATGAAAAGATCTCCGATGAGGAGCTTCTCATGCGATACCTAGCACCTGCAGATGATCTTGAAGCAACCAGGTCAAAGGGTCCTGTTCCTCGCAACTACATATTCAACGAGACATCCTCCCTGAAGGATCTTGTCGAGGATATGTTGGCAATGAAGAGGCCTAAATACCTTCGAGTGAGCAAGGAGGATTGGACTATCACGTTGCGACGATAGAGCTTTACAGTTACAAAACACTTATAACAAGCCTAAACAAGAAGAATATCGAGGGGGAATATCGATGGGTCAACCAAATACAAACGACTCCAAGTGGGGGAAGAAGGCGATGACGCCGACTGTGGAGTTCTACCACAATCGCATCCGCGAGCTAGTAGCCGAAAGGTTTGCATCGTCAGGCAAACCATGGAACGATGTCGTGGTAGATCCAAATCTTGAATTTACAAAGGCCGACTTTGAAAAGATCGAGGCCGAGCTACTCGCAACTGGGTATCGATTTGAGATGTCAGCTCAAATATCGCAACAAGAAGAGCCCGATAAGTACAAGTCGCTGGTCGGAGTTCAAGATTCCGGAAACCGCGAAAGGGACGAAGAGGGGCGAGAGGTCGTAGGAACCGGGGACAACGTCTTCAATGCTAAAGCCAACGTCATTGGTACGGCACGAATGATCTCCAACGTCGAGATCGTCATGGAGATGCTCATAAATGGCGTACCCGATGGAACTATCGCCATCATCGACGACTCAGGTGGCACTCTAACAGCGCCAATACTAGAGGGCTTTGCTGGTGTCGTATGCATGGGGGGAACCGTGCGATCACACCTTGGAATCTTGACCCGAGAATACGGGGTTCCTTGCCTGATGGCCGCCGAACTCGATGGTCTAAACGATGGCGACACCATAGAGGTTGAATTTGCTCGGCAAGGGGAACAGGCAAATGGAGGCGACAGCAATTCACGCCGTCGCATCTGGAAGATTGAAGAATTAGGGGGAAAATAATGCCTACAAAGAATCACAGCTATGCCGAGTTGCTCGAGCTCAACTCATGGATCAGAAAGTGCAGCGACACCTTTTTTTGGCTTTGTACCACGCGTACTGTTCAAGAGTCAAAGCTATTTCCAGTCAATCCCTATATCGCCCTCTCCTATTTAAATGCATGGTATCGCTACCCACAACTCCTGCGAAAGCTAGAAGAGCACATGTCTGCCGAAGATATTGGTGATAGAGCTCGAGAGGTAACGACCTACGCCAATGCAATTGCAAATGGAATCATCCCTCAATTCTATCTAGGCGGGCGACAGATCCTCATTGACATGGGGATGATTAGTCCTACGGACGCCCTCGACGACGTTGCGTACGTTCTGGACTTTTCTCGAAGACTAAACCTCTCCTATCACAGAAACCATGCCCACATCCTCGCTAGTGATGCAAACCAGAGAATGCAACTTTTACCTGAGCGTGTGGTACAAGTCTTCGAAGCAGATGCTTTTCCTGTAAAGCCGGGCGACCGCCTACATACGGCGGTAGTAAAGTTCCTAGCTCAGATCTCTCAATATGCGTTTCTCTCGCATGCAGAGTGTCGCCTAGGTATCCACAACTCTGGCCCCTATATGGTCGGTGAAAACTCGGAGATGCTGGTAAGGGATTTTGTAGACCTCGCGGAGGGAGATCTACCGTGGCTCGATGGGGTCGCCTCTGCTGTCTCCTATAACAACCTGACAATTCCAGTAATCCTGAAGGACACCCACTTTCATATCGTCGACGACTGGGCATCATTTGAAGCGACTCCAGCTTACGACCACGCCAATATGGCCGCAGTGGGCGTCTACACCTCTGACTATCTTTCGGGGGGATACCTGCCAGTAGCAATGGACAGTCCCGATACCTTGGCTGAATTCCTTGAGAATGAACGAGAAGTCCTTCGAAAGGCCACCTCTGACCTTTGGAAGGTCATGGCAACATGGAGTAGAGATCAATTGATCGACGCAGGTCTACTCGTCTACTACAACGTTCCAAAGGACCTATTCCACATAGCAGGCATCTATGAACAGGAAGATTGGTTCACAGTCGAGGAGAGGGCTCAACGCTTCAAGCCTCTTATGAACGACGAATATGGCAGGGATCTTATCGCAGAGCTAGTTGGATATATCTCCCTTTCATCTCAGCAAGGGAACGAGTACGTGATGAGTAAGTACTCGATGGCGAGGGGCGATATGTGGTCAACCATTCCATATTCAGTACTTAGTGATGATGAATTTACCACTTCAGTCGGACAAATCAGAGGGGGAAGCACCTCGCTACCGGCAAAGGCTGGCCTCTATACGACCACAAAGGGCAAGTTGACGCAGGAGCAGGCGAATGCTGAGGCTAAGAAACTCGACTGTCTAGTCTTCGAGGATAAGTACCGCTTTCTAGATGACGAGTGGATGAAGTTGCATCCAAACGATCCGAGGGCCCAGGAACTCTATCTCTATTCGCAGAGAAACTCTCGAACCCTAAAGGGTAAGGGGGCATCGCTTCTTAGGGGGGACTTTATCTCGCCGGAGGATAAGTAGTGGTCAAGTACGAAAGGCTCTAGATGGAAATTGGAGATCTAATACGTCAGGCGGCTCGTCGGCACGGCGATGCGCCCGCCATAGAGTGTGAGGAAAGGGTCTTAAGCTTCAACCAGTTCAACGATGCTACCGACCGGCTTGGAAACTCCCTTCTCAAATTGGGTCTTTTGCCTGGCGACCGGGTGGGAGTCCTTCTTCCAAATGGGATCGAAGGACTCATCGTCTACTACGCGCTAGCTAAATCTGGACTCGTAAGAGTCTCGCTAAATCACAGGGACTCCCATCAAGATCACCTTCACCGTATCGCTGACTCTGAAGCGAGGGCCATGATTTCGGAGGATGCTTCTAGCTTTCCAGTTGAAGTATCGATCGACCTTGAACAGCTCGAGAAATTGATCTCGGATGGGTCGCCGATCGCCTGTGACGTGGGGCGTTCTGCTCAAGCACCCTATCGAATTGGCTACACCGGAGGTACTACTGGTCCACCGAAGGGCGTAGTACTTACGATGGCAAATGAATACGCTGAGATAACCAACTATCTCATCGATCTCATTCCTGGAATCGGAACGGGAGATGTAATGGTGCACGCAGCACCCGTTACCCATGCGAGTGGATCGTTCTTTCTCCCACACTTAATTCGTGGCGCTAAAAACATCATCCTTTCCAAATTCGAGCCGTCTCGTTACTTAGAGGCGCTCGAGCAGAGAGGAGCAACCAGCACATTTTTGGTACCAACGATGATATCGATGGTCTTAGAAGAGCCCAATATAAATGACTTGGACTTTTCAAAGCTTAAAAGACTCTGCTACGGTGCTTCCCCAATCGCGCCCTCTGTGGTTGAAAGGGCGGAGGCGGCATTTGGTAAGATCTTGACGCAAACGTATGGCCAGTCCGAGGCGCCAATGACCCTAACTCTACTCAGGCCAGAAGAGCACCATCGCGTCGGTTCGGCTGGGGAGCCCTACTCCATGGTAGAAGTTCGAGTCTTCGACGAAGAGGACAAGGAACTCCCCATCGGGGCCGAAGGAGAGATAGTTGCTAGGGGCCAGATCGTAATGAGTGGCTACTGGAAGCGCGCAAATGAAACCGAAGAAACTCTTCGGGGAGGGTGGTTGCACACCGGCGACATCGGTCGAATTGACCAAGACGGCTTTGTCTACCTTCTCGATCGCCGCCACGACATAATCATTAGCGGTGGCTTTAACGTCTACCCCCGTGAGGTGGAGGATGCACTTCAGTCTCATCCAATGGTGAAGGAGGCTGCCGTAGTCGGTGTAGCAGACGCCAAGTGGGGCGAGGCGGTTAAGGCAGTGGTTTCGGTTCGGGGCGAGACGAGCGAAGAGGAGCTACTTAGCTTCGTTCGTGAAAGGGTAGCTAGGTACAAGTGCCCACGCTACGTGGAGATCTGGGAGGACCTCCCCAAAAGCTCCGCAGGAAAGATCCTCCGTAAAGAGGTAAGAGGCCGCTTGAAGGCCGCAGAGGTCCAAGAAAATTAGATGAAATAACCGGAGGTATATATGGACGTCGATCTTCTATCTTTGCATGGGCTGGGAGTCAAAAAGGCTGGGGGGATCGAAGAGATCGCCAAGATCATGGGGCTAACCTCCAATCAAGTCGAGTCGGCCTTCAAAACGGCACAGGCCGAAGGATTGATCGTTGGGGCACGAGGAAACTTTATGTTGACGCCCTCAGGCCATCAACATTTGAACGAGAGCTATGCCGTTGTCTTCAAGGATCTTCGCGAAAACGAAGCCCTTAATAAGTCGTACGAGAGGTTCGAGGTTATCAACAAGAGGCTGCTCGCGCTATTTACGGCTTGGCAAAGTGTCACTAAGGCTGGAACGTCGGTTCCCAACGATCACAGCGACTTCGAATACGACAACCGAATATTCGACGATCTAGGTGGTATTCACGAACGTTCACAACCAATTATTGCCGCCTTCTCTAAAGAAGTTCCCCGCTTCGCCCTTTATGAAGAGCGACTAAGCGACGCATATGACAAAGTACTTAGCGGTCAAAGCGAATACGTCAGCGGCGTTCGCATAGACAGCTACCACACAATCTGGTTTGAACTACACGAAGACCTTCTCCGCCTCCTAGGTCGAACCCGAGAGGAGAACTAACTATGCCTTTGGCTGAAAATCCAATCGTTCTCGATGGTAGCGTCGAGCTTTCAAAGAATGACATAGGGGGAAAGGCGTGGAGTATCGCTCACATGGCTGCCCTAGGAATACGAGTACCACCGGCATTCGTCCTACCAACTTCTACCTGTTGGGCATATCTAAATGGAGGAATGACGCTCTCTGAAGATTCCAAACGCGCGCTTCGAGAGGGGATTGCGTACTTAGAGGAATCTCTGCATAGAACCTTTGGCCGAGGACCTAGCCCCCTATTGGTTTCAGTAAGGTCAGGCGCACCGGTCTCCATGCCGGGGATGATGGATACAGTTCTAAACCTAGGAATCGACCAAGTAGTTGAAGACAAACTTGCCGTAGAATTTGCAGACGAGGCCTTCGCACGAGAGGTTCATTGCCGCTTCATCGAATCCTATGGAAGGATCGTTCTAAAAGCTGAGGTCGAGCGCACTCCACAGTCATCCCCTAAGGAGCTAACGGAGCAGATCGCTAACCAGGTGGATCGTCAGGTACCCACCGATCCATGGGAACAACTCTTTGGAGCAGTAGCTGCGGTCTTTGAATCATGGCAATCACCGCGAGCGCGCACCTACCGCCGCCATTGGTCGATCTCAGATGAACTTGGAACCGCTGTAACAATACAGGCGATGGTCTTTGGAAATCGTGATGAAGTCTCTGGTACAGGTGTGATCTTTAGCCGAAACCCAATGACTGGCGAGGGTGCGCCGTTTGGAGAGTACCTCAGTAGAGGCCAAGGAGAGGAGGTGGTCTCGGGTGAGCGCACTCCACAAAACCTTTCACGACTAGCCGAGCAGATTCCCGAAGTTTGCCGCGAACTTCTAGCTACTGCGTCCAAATTGGAAAAGGACGCGCGCGATATCCAAGACATTGAATTCACGGTTGAGTCAGGGACTCTCTACTTTTTGCAATCACGAGTAGCTAAGCGCTCGCCCCGTGCTGCAGTTAAGTGTGCAGTCGAGATGGCTGAGGCTGGATGGATAACCCGTGAAGAGGCACTTTCAAGGGTCAGTGCCGACCAAGTGAAGATACTTCTACGGCCATACTTAACCGAAGAGTACCTCGTGAATGCACAAATCGTAGCCCAAGGCCAACCATCCTGTCCAGGAATTGCCCAAGGCATAGGGGTAACCGGAGCCGATGAAGCGGTCGCAAGGGTGGGCGATGGTGAAGCCGTGGTACTCCTCGCGCACAATACTAGCCCGCAGGATCTACATGGCATGATCGTCTCGTCTGGAATATGCACTGAAGTTGGCGGATCAACGAGCCACGCCGCGGTGGTCTCAAGGCAACTCGGTCGTCCCTGCATCGTCGGATGCGGTAACGAAGAGCTCTCAGCCCTTGAGGGTAAGTTCATAACCGTAGATGGGTTCAACGGAGTTATTTACGTGGGTGTAGATTGGCTCCCTAAGGCAAAGATTGACGAGGACCCTGACTTAAGTACCTTGCTTGCGTGGGCTCGCGAAGTCGCGCCTATCAAAGTGTCTACGCCAGATGTAACTACGAATTTTTTAGATCTAGACCTTCAAGGGATAACTGAGTTAGACCAGGTCGTATCCTACGTCGGCGATCGACGTCAGGTGAGAAGCACTCTTTTTGAGACACTCGAAGGTATCGAGGCGGCGATGAATATCGAAGGCATCGAGATAGTCACCGAACAACCCTTGGTGGCTCTTTTGATGGCTATGGAAGTAGCAAATAAAAGGAGCTCACAGAGATGAGGATAACGCCACCAATAGGTCTTCGATTATGACGAGAGCGGCGGTCGTTGACGTAGTCCGCACCCCATTTGCTAAAGGTCGAGAAAGTGGCTCCTTGGCGGGCGTACATCCCGTAGATCTTCTAGCAAGGTGCCTAACTGCGATCGTCGAGCGCAGCGGAATCGCTGCAGAATATATCGACGATGTGATAATTGGGTGTTCTTTACCGGTCGCCGAGCAGTCTGGCAATATCGCTCGGAATGCAGTACTTGCAGCGGGCTATCCCGAGACCGTTCCCGCAGTCTCAATCGACCGCAAGTGCGGTTCGTTCCAACAATCTATGCACTTTGCGGCCCAAGGGATTATCTCTGGGGCATATGACGTCGCAGTTGCCGGTGGGGTTGAGGTAATGGGGCTCGTACCGATGAAGGCTAATCGAATGGGAAAGGATGAAAAAGGTCCAAGCTTTCACAGACGCTATCCCGCTGGACTCATTTCGCAGGGTGTCTCAGCAGAGCTCATCGCTTCTCGGTACAATATTTTGCGGCAGCAGCTAGACGAGTACTCCCTGCGGTCACATCAATTGGCAGATGGCGCCATGAAAACTACCTCCAAGATTGCATCGATGGTTGCAATTGAAAACTCCGGACGAATAGTCGAGAGTGACGAAGGAATTCGTCCCACTTCAACTTTTGAGGCCCTATCGTCGCTTCGGCCCGCCTTCTACTCACACGAAATGGCCGAGCGCTTCCCCGAGATCGAAGAGTGGAGGATCACAGCGGGAAACTCCTCTCAGATCTCCGATGGGGCTGGGGCTGGGCTAATAGTAAGCGAAGACTTTGCAAGGGAAAATGGCTTGAGTGTAAAAGGGTATCTCTCGAACTTTTCCGTGGTAGGCGATGATCCAATCATGATGCTAACAGGAGTAATACCGGCTACTCGGAAACTGCTCGAGCGGAGTGGTTTAGAGATAATGGATATCGACCTTTTTGAGGTAAACGAGGCCTTCGCCTCGGTGGTGTTAGCGTACGCCAAGGAGTTAGAGGTGCCCCTGGATCGCCTAAATGTAAGTGGCGGTGCTATCGCCTATGGCCACCCAGTTGGAGCTTCGGGAGTCCGCCTCTTCACTCAGATCCTCGATGATTTGGCTCAACGAGGTGGGGGGAGGGGAGTTGTCACCATGTGCGAAAGCGGAGGGATGGCAAATGCCACTCTAGTTGAGGTAACTGACGGATGAGAATTTTGAACGAAAAGGAGTACGAGTAATGCTTGAGGGAGCTTTCAACTTTCGAGATTTGGGCGGAATAAAGACAGCAGATGGGGCAGAGATCGCCTACGGCAAGCTCTTTAGAAGCGACAGCTTGCAAGAACTAACTGCGAGCGACGTAGAGGTTGTTAGTAACGAGCTTAAGGTGAGGTGTATCGTAGATCTTCGCTCGACGCGAGAGGCTGTTACCGAAGGTAGGGGACTGTTAGGACGTATTCCACTCTGCTACATTAATCTTCCACTCATAGACGTAGATAGCCCGCATGGAGATCCGGGGGAACTAACTGTAAATCAGTACCTTGATCATCTCGAGACCGATGATAACCTCGTCCTTGCCATTAACTTACTTGGATCATTAGTCCAACTTCCAACTGTCGTTCACTGTGCAGCAGGTAAAGACAGAACAGGAGTCCTAGTCGCCCTAGTTCTCCTCCTACTTGGGGTCCCGCAGGAAGCTGTAGCGCACGATTACCTAAGAACCACCGAGAATATGGACCGTATCGTGCAACGCTTTAAGAAATGGCCGCGATACGCCCACAACATGGAGACTCTTCCCCCAGAAATATATAGTTGTGAACCTAAAACCATAGAGATATTCTTTCGTGAACTTAACTCTCGATACGGTGGAGCTGAAAAGTGGGCTGAACAAAAGGGAGTCTCCTCTGACGCAATCGAGCAGCTGAAGATAAATCTTTTGGGGTAGAGCACCAAATAGCCATCGAAGCAGCGATCGATTCCGATATCAACCACGAACAAGAGAGAGATAAAGGTAAACAATTTAAATTCAGCCGGAAAAGCTATTTGGCCTCAGGTTTTGCACAAAGGTATTACTTATCATTAAACAGGCGGCCGAGCACTTTCGACAATCAATAGCAAAAACTTCGGATCTCAAAGGGAACCACCCTAATACGGCACCGGGTCTCATATCTGTAGCTTACCCAAGGTATTACGGATCTGCCAAGAGCCTAGGTCGAGACAAAGGTCCAATTTCAAAAGAATGCAAACCGAGCCAATCGTCTTTTCACATCACTTCGCATTCAATTCGTCCAAGTACTCACGTAAAGAAATACCTGCGATCTTATGCACCTAACGGGGTCCTGTCAGTAGATTCTTCACCTCAAATCACAGAGCCGATTAGATCGATCGCACTTGGTGTGGAAGTTCGGTGTTAATCGAAAGTACGGAAGTCACCCTCTCACGCCGCTTTCGTCAGATCAGCTGATGACGACAAAGACGATAGACAAGGCGCGCGAAGATAGGAAGCATTAAGGGTTGAAGTTCAGACTTCAATAATTCCCCAAGAATAGATAGTCAACGAAAAAAGATGTCCTACATCTGTACTGACTCATAGGTTCAACTTTTGGGTAATTGCGACCTTCGATTTATAGAGATGCCTAATAAAAAAATGACACAAGGGCACTTAACACCATTTCAAGATGTCTATTCGCCGATTGTGTAAAAGCGAAACAACTTGGTGTTGAACTAATCGTAGATAAACATAATTTCTCACTTGACACCAAGTTGTCCGATCACTAAGCTTCAAACGCGCGGTAGGAAAGGTCATTCGGATGAGGAGATCACCAAATACGCGGACCCTATACCTTCTTCGCAAACCAAAAATCTTTACATTCCGGGGGGAATTATGACTGACACCGTTCAGGAGACCGTAGTAGCACCACCAGCACCAACTGGTGATCCAGCAATGATAGGGTTACCGTCATTCATTGTGGGAGCGACCGCGTTCGCACTTGGAGCAGTTGGCTACATACCAGCAGCTGGTTCAGGAGGGGTGTTGCCAAACATCATTACCGCCACGGGCATTGGACTACTCGTTGCAGCAGTTTGGGCAACGCGTCTAGGACAATCGGCTGTTGCTAGTCTCTTTGCGATATTCGCAGGATTTTGGCTTTCGTATGCTGCGCTACTACTCGGCCTAGATCATAATTGGTACGCAATTCCAGCCGCTGACGTAAAACAAACTATAGTTACCTACCTTGTGGCATGGGCAGTCCTGATCGGAGTCCTAACGCTAAGTACGCTGAGATTACCTATGGTATTTTCAGCAATTCTAGCTCTAGTGGAGATTGCACTTCTATTTATACTCGCGGGCACGATTCAGGGATCGAATACATTAACCCATATCGGAGGATACATCGTCTTTGCCTTCTGTGCCCTTGGACTTTACGCCTTTGCAAGTGCTGCAATGATTTCAACTGGGGGGAAGGGTCTTTCACTTGGCAATCCAATCGTAAAATAGCTCGGAGGATGAAGGGCAATGGTTTTCCAATTACGAATATTCGCCCACTTAATAGACCATTGCCCTAATCGTATTACCGCGACACGGCGAATAACATCAACATACTCGCAATGCGCGATCCTACCGTTGAGTAGGATCGCCACCGATAAAGTGTCAGAACCCGAGGAAGAAATCACCGAACCCGACGATCTGATCACTGAGCACCGGCGGATCCGGTCTCGAGCCGATCAGCATTCGGGAGGCTATTTGGGTAGCAGATTAAGGGCCAGTGCCGACGTCGGAAGGATTGGGTCATTGAAGATCTGATTCGCGCGATGGTAAACAATGCAACTTGGGCTAATCGAATTGCTCAGATCGAAGCCTGATGTACGCTTTGAACAGTTAGCACACTCAGCGCCGTTAGGAAAGCAATGGTGAAATCAGCATCTATTGAACATGCATAGGTCCGTACGCGCGACATCGAGCGACTTTGTCGTGCCCTTGATTCATCAGCCTTAGAGTTATCGTTCAGTGCCAAGTTGCCACGAGCAACTGCCGAGAAGGTGCTCCCCCTCCTGGCTGATTAAATCAGCTTCTACTTCTTTTTTCCATTGGAAGATAGTTGCACTTGGTATCTTGCCTACTTTAGCAAGTTAGGAAAAAGCACCTCTTAGTATATTTGGATCTGAAAGGAGTGTCCTTATTTTTCTAATAACAGCTTCTTTTTGATCCTTTGGATAAAGTATCATCGTTCGCCGGAGTTCTCGCCCTATGGGGTTGTACATATTTTACTTGAGCTGATGCCAACCAGCCTGACACCTAGGGTGTCTGTCTTGAGTGCCGAGTTAGTGCTGGCCTTGATGCTGCGGGAACGAACCGCATCAAGGCCGAGAACAGGGGCGTCCTATTCAAGACGGACGCGGTCCGTCGCCGTCTTATTGATTTTCAACTCGATGATGTACTTTTTAGGAAATGTAATTGGCACTCGGACCGTGTTGCTTCTGATTTTACTCCCCGTAGACGCTCTGCTCTTAGCCATCTACTTCGGGTGGGTTTGGTCCGGTAATTGGACCAAGATGAAACTTCCTAGGGAAAGATCGACGGCCAGTTATAGCTGGTCTTGTGTAGTTCGGATTGTAAGACCAATTTTGCTTACGATGAAGTTGGTAAGCCACGACTAGCCCGAATGTCCTGCGTCGTCATTGCGTCGCGCAGCAACCGCTGGAACTGGCCCATCTTCCAGCCACTAAGAATGCCGTCATCAGTTAGAGGGGGAGAGTGGCCGACCGTCGACGTTTGCGAAACGGTTCGTATTGTGTCACCCAAGGTCCCCTTCGAAGCAGAATAAACCGAGTCTGATTGCATAGGTCACCGGCACGATTTTCTCTATGAAGTCCACTGTCCAAGAAGTCAGCCTGGTCGAAGCTCACGTCACTCAGACGGTAATAACGCGAATCAGTTCTTCGAGGCCGACGAAGTCATCCGGATTGCGCGTATAGAGTTCGAGGCCATTCGCGTGAGCGATTGCCGCGATGAGTAGATCGGCCATGCGCGATGGGTGCGTGCGACCAGTACTCGCAACGGCCGCAACAATCTGGCCAAAACTTCGCGCGGCGGCAGCGTCGAAGGGGATTGGCTCGAAGGTTGCTTCGGTTTGCTGCAGGCTCGCCTGACGAACAGATTGCTCGGTGACGGTGGATGCCAGAATGGGACCGGCGGCCAATTCGGCAAGCGTGATCGCGCTGACCGCGATCTCCTCGGGTAGGACTCTTTGCACCGAAGGATCATCCCAATCGATGACTACGGAAATATCAAGTAGCCCCGGATTCATCTAGAGATCCTGATTGATGAGGTTGTCGAGGTCGGCCCGAAAGAGCTTCGCATCGATACCGGGCCCAGTATCGATGAAATTTGCGATGCTGGATTTCGGTACCACGGTGCGTCGTAGCGTACGAAGAGGGAGCAATTCGGCTACTGGAACTCCGTTGCGGGTCACAACGAAACTCTCGCCAGCAACTACTTCATCGATCACTTTGGCGTTGTCATTGCGCAGTTCACGTTGAGCGATCGTCTTTGCCACGAGGAAAGTGTAGCAAATTATGCTACGAATTGCTACAGGTTAGATTACTACGTCCGAATACGGTTGCCGAACAAAGTGGTCCAAGTGGTCGAATTGCTCACCTACCAGAGAAGAGTCCTCTATTTGGAATCATTTCGGTTCTTATTGTGTCTCTCAAGGTCCGCTCGTTGTCTCTTTCACAACATTCTGCCCAGCAAACCCGCGACCTCTTTTCCGTTCACTCTCGTAGCTAACCTGACTTAACCTGAGGGACAGACATCGCGTCCATGCCATTCACGAGGGACTGCTCGGAGGAAGCGACAATCTACTTGGCAAGTTCTTACAACCCTTGAGTTGTATAACCTTTATATTGCATACTATCCTTACGTAGGAAGTGGATCTCGAATTCGTCGAGCGTTGGCTCTATGACATTGATCAGAGCTCCTACGAACAGGTTATTGCTGCTTTGGAGTGGCTCATCGACCGAGGACCACAGCTTGGACGTCCGTTGGTCGATACCGTAAAAGCATCACGTCACAAGAACATGAAGGAGTTGCGTCCAGGCTCTAGAGGGCGTTCAGAATTGAAGATTCTTTTTTGCCTTCGATCTATAACGAAACGCAGTTCCTCTAGTAGTGGGAGACGAATCGAAAAGTTGGAAGAAGTGGTGTCAAGCGAAGATCCCAGTTGCTGACAAGCGCTTTGATGACCACATTAGGAAACAGAAAGGAGGATCGAGATGTCAAAGAATTTGGACGACATGCTCGCAAGACGTCCCGTCAACCGCGAGGTTGTGGAGGAGCACAAAAAGCAAATGCTTAGCGAAGTCCGGTCTTACCGCCTTCGCGAGCTGCGCGAAGCTTCTGAGGTCACCCAGGTGGAACTCGCTAGTCGCATGAAGGTCAGACTGAATCGCGTTTCACGCATCGAACATGGCGACATCGAACGCGCACAACTCGATACACTACGCAAGTATGTCGAGGCAGTCGGCGATGAATTGAGAGTTGAAGTCGAGATTGGCGATGAACGTTTTTTGATCGCGTAAAAGAGGTCGAAATTATTACCCGGGCCGGATCAAACCGAGCTAGATCACGCGGTGATTTCGCTGAGCAGTGGTGTTACATTCTGTAAGTAAATAGCCACAACTTCTGGCGACGGCGTACACTCGCTTGAGCTTGCAATTATAAATGCTTGGGTAAAACCGCACTACGAATCGCAGATGCGACTCAAAATACTATTCAATGATCAGTTCATCAATAGTGAAATTCGTCTTCACTTTTTATACAATTCTTCACATTCCCGTAGGATTACAGCTTTTGTGCTGGCGAGTTCGCCAGCAGCTATCTTGCATCGCAACACCTTTTCGCCTCAATGCTTGCCAGATCGTGCTCGCATCCAAGCCAAGTAGGCCACCGACCATGTTCGGGGACCCTCCGGCCTGATAAGCCTAACCTTTGCGCTAGCTGTTCAGAAGTGAGTGGATGGGCGGTTTCAAGTAGACAACGCAACGAGTTCGGCAAGTTTCTCCTCAGGTACCTTATAGCCAAGGGTTTTTCGAGGTATGCCATTTAGGCTTCTTTGTATCTTTTGTAGATCTTTTGCAGAGAACTTATTGAGGTCTTCTCCCTTGGGGAGATATTGGCGAAGTAGGGCATTGGTGTTTTTGTTTCATTCCCTTTGCCAAGGGGAATGGGGATTGCAGAAGCCCTCTTGGAAACACCGGAGTAAATTGACCCCAGTTAGCTTGACCAAGTGGCCCCATTAATTACATGCTTATCTCAAATAAAATTTGTACATTTGCGGGTTCATCAAGTGCTCGCAACTAACTATTGCATTGGACTACACGTAAACAACCAGCACATGAATCAGTGGACTTTATTGGTTGCCAACTAATCGACTTGCTATCTCCAAGGCGTCCACTGGCCAAAAGCACTCTGGTCGCGGGCGATGGACGCCAGGACTTCCGACTTTAGGTCGGCAGTTCAAGACGGAGTCGACCCATTGGGATGGTATCGCGTCGATACCGTAGACAGCACCCAATAGCGCTCCACAAATTGCTGCATTGGTATCTGTATCTCCACCTCGCATAACCGTATCGACGACGCCTGTTTCAAAACTAGGAGCATTTAGCAATTGCCACAGCGCATTGCGAAATGCAATCAAAACCCAACCTTGTTGATGGACGTAGTCAGATGGTGGTCCTTCGGTAGCTCCTTGGATTACATCCATGAGTAAAGGATCGACTACTTGTTCGTGAGCCCACTTTTTGATCTTGCGATAGAGTGTCTCGCCGTCGCATCCAGTTGAAATAGCATGAGCAATAGCCATTGTGAAAAGCGAGTTGGATTGAAGGCATACCTGATTGGGATGAGTTATAGCGGCGTCTTGTATAGCCCATTCTCGAACTGTATCCAGAGAGTGGCTAGCGCCGAAAATACCCAAAGGGCTGATCCGCATCATGGCTCCGTTGGCCTGGCTGGCTGAGTTCGGATACCCTCGAAGACCAGAGGAAGTTGTCATACCGCAGTCAAAAGGATCGGAGTCTAACCAGAATTTATAGGCATTAAATGCAGCATTAGAATCATAGGTGCCACGCTCTAGCAACATCCGTGCCAAAAGAAGTGCCATCTCTGAATCGTCGGTTGGCTGACCGGCAATGGTGTTCCATGTGCCTCCATCAGACAATTCTCGTAAGCCATCAGGGTAGCGGCGTCTGATCTCCTCAGGAGACTGAAATTCGACCAGACTGCCTAGGGCATCCCCTGCGAGTTGACCAAGTAGACATCCCTGGGCACGATCTAATTGCATGATACTTCTCCTACGACTTTCAATAGCTGTTCCCGGATATCCTTCGCCGTTGCGCCTAAGTCAACGGTAGCAAATCGAATCTCATGGTTCTGGATTACAACGGATTCGTTAAATGAACTATCCACAGATGGATGAAGGAGCAACCCGGATGCATTTTCAGCGAAAGGATCGCCTCTTCCTTCCTGAGACCTCAAATAGGTGTAAATCTGATAAACGTAACCATTGCGTAGTGTCTCTTCGCGATACCAACCTCGCGTCACAACGGAGGTGAACTTTGTGTCAATTACGATGCGGCGTTCAGCTTTTTTGTGTTCGAGGATGATATCAGTTCGCATCGAGGGTAACACCTTGTCGATATCCTGGTTCCTTTTTTCAATCTGCCAGGTGTACGTTTTTCCAGCTTCGACGCGCCATCCCTGTGGAGAAAGCGTGACATCATAGAAACCCGCGATTCCTTTCTCATAGAGCTTTCTAATCCAGTGAATTTCCCTATCGGGCGACGATAGCATCTTTGCGCCAACGTTCTCTGTAGGCAATGCAAGGTTCAATGCAAGATGAGCCGCAGCTACCATAGACTGATCGCCAGAGTCGTGTCTTCCGAAGCGGTCGACTGAAACTTCGCTACGATTAGGTCGATCCCCGATCACGCCCATACGTCTCAAGCTTGTTGCCAATGACCGGCATCGATGTGCCAGTGCCTTACTGACGACTATCTTCGAAACTTCCTCAAGGGCTGTCCGAACGTAACGGTTTCGAGGCGTATCGATCGTCAACTCGTCGAATCGACAGGCAACCTTTCCTCGATCCAATAGTCGGTGCCTCTCAGTGGTCAGCAGATCAATCCGGCCTCGAAGGCAGCTAAGTACAGCCTCACGCGATTGATAGCCATAACTCAAGTTTCGCTGAAGGCGACGCTCAACACGCCGACACAGCAATTCAGCTACTAGATCGGCGATTTCGTCGGGATTGTCCTCTACTGCTACCTTTGCATTCTCAAGTTCTCTAAAAAGATCTGATGCATACAGCATGAGCAGCCAAAGGTTACGAACAGGGATGCGGCCTATGTAGCCAACCTCATCCTGAACATCTGTTCGCGAATCCATCGAAGCAAGTGTCAAGGTCAGAATCCCTCGAGGAGGCGTTCTTTGGCCTTCTTGGAGGTTGCGGGGGAATCGAACCAATACTCATCCAGTAGCGGGCCAATCTCGGTCTCTACTACTTGACAGAACCAGGCGCTAGGATCCTTAATACCGTTATCGCCCGTCGGAGTGACGTAACTATGTCCAACTCGATACTGAGGTCCGAGGCCAGAGTCCGCTGAGATCATTTCATTCAGCGCTGTAATGTTGCTTTCAATTCTGTCGAGTATTTGTGCATCGAATCCGTATCTAGTTTGAACCCAATCGCGCCATGGCTTACCGAGTTTGGGCTCTAAGTCAATGAAAGCAAAGCGGCGGCGCAAGGCCAAATCAACTAGAGCAAGTGATCTGTCGGCTATATTCATCGTGCCGATTACATAGAGATTTTTTGGGATGAAGACGCGCTCGCCATCGAACTGCCTATACGAGAGTTCGAGAGCCTCGCTAGGTGTCCTCTTATCTGCCTCAAGAAGTGTTAACATCTCACCGAAAATCTGGGCTGGGTTACCACGATTGACTTCTTCAATGACGACAACGTAATTAGAACCTGGATCATTTATAGCTATTTCTATCATCTCCATAAATGGGCCATCGACGAGACTGAGTTTCCCGTCTCCCATTGGCCGCCATCCTCGAATGAAATCCTCGTATGAAAGGTTTGGGTGAAACTGAACAGCCCGTACCTTGTTGTCGTCGCGCTGCCCAATCAAAGCAAATGCCAATCGCCTGGCCAACCAAGTCTTTCCAGTACCTGGTGGTCCTTGAAGGATAAGATTCTTCTTTGAACTAAAGCGATCTAGGATCTGCTGAAGCTTATCTCGCCCAATGAAACATCCATCGGCCACAATATTGTCTATCGAGTACGGAACGAGCGGGGCAGCGATGAATTCTTCTTCAGATGCGGCATTCGCTTCGTCGCCCGGCGCATCGGCTTCTGACTCGTTTGTGGTGTCAGAAGCCTTGCTATCTCCGTACAGCCAAGCCGCAAAGGATAGGTCCGGAAATGAATGTACAGGATAAGTGTCTTCCTTGAAACGAACCTCAAGCGTTTCCAGCACCTTTAGGAAATCAGTTGCATTGCAACGACGTTTGGGGCCATTCAGGTCGATGTGAATATTGAGCTTCTTTTCAATGTAAAGCCGAGACTGACCATCCAGGGTCGGAAAATTCCAGGGACGAATCCAGTACAGCCCCATTGTAAGGTTCCAACCGGTGTTTGAGATGTGGGTCGCTTTGTCATAGGCTAACGCAAAATTGGACTGGGATTCTTCATTGGGCGAATCAGCAAAGTCAATCGCCCGCGCAAAGACCTCCCAGAGGTTTTCAATGTCGTCTTGTTGACGATCTTTACCGTACCCATAAAACCATGACTTCTGATTATTGAGAATAGGAATTCCGTCGAACGAGTCTGGAACGGGCACCGAAACTCCGAGCAGCCGGGCGAGTTCGTTTGCAATTACCTTACGATTTGTTACTGTAATCCCTCGGTTGAATATACCAAAAACAGTAAATGGGCAAATGTCTTTCATTGGACCTATGGAACCGTCTGCGAATTGATCATTTACGATGGAAAAGCCATTTACTTTCGAGGCGATATCGAGTATTCCTGCAACAAGCTCGTTACGTCGACTTTGAAAGGTGAGCAGCTTATTTGCAACTTCCTCGTAAAAACCAGACCACTTAAACGGACTGCTCCTATCGTCGCGATCACCGAAGCGATCACGCCAATAGGGCTCGTTGCGGAACCGATCAAGATCTTGTGATTTTCCTTCAAAGGTAAATCCGATCAATCCATCTGAGTACCAATTTCCAGGCAGGACCCGCCAGACCGTACTTCGATTAGTGTAAAAATACCACTCGCGAACTGGGTCGAACGAGTTCCAATCGACTCTAAGGTTGCGGCCATCACCACAATTTTTAATTACAGTTCCAATCGATTTGATCACCAAAACCGAAACGCTAAAGCCTCTGTTATCAAAGGGAAGGTTGTTCTTTCGCGAATACGTCGATTTAATCGCGATTAAATCCCCAGGTTGAATCGACTTTACTAAATCAAGGTATCTATCCTGATAACCGTTTTCCCATATGCCATCCCGCAAAAAGCGAGATGTCTGATCGTCGGTACCGCCGAAAGTCGCCCCGACAAACCAACACGCCTTTGCACCGACTCCCTCTATCTGTGAATTCACTTCCGAACCACCATTATTCCTTTCCTCCCCCAACAAGTAGAACCTCGTCATCTATCTCAAATAAATCTGGCCTAGAGCGATTAGCCCCGATTTCATACTCCATCAACAGTGATACGAGTTGATCACCATTCATAAGCGCAATGGGAGTTTTATCAGACTCAATAGCCTCGTTAATTGCTCCAGAGCTAAAGTCACTTGTCGTGATAATCAGACCATGTTCATGCGCACCAAGGCTACCTCGCATCTGCTGGACAGTAGGGGACTGAACATTGTTTTTGTGCTTCCACCGCTTCACCTGAACCGCCATTTTGATGCGTACCACCTCTCCGATCACCAAGGTGCCCCGAACATCGATCCCGCCATCGCCAGTAAGCTTTGTAACCTCAACCATCTCGAAGCCCATCTCCACCAGCAGTTGAGAGATAAACTCCTCAAACTCGCCGGGTGTCAAGGCCAACAATTTCTCGTGCAACGCCTTGCGAACTTGTTGGTTATGTTGCTCGATTTGAATTGTAAGACTGCTATCCGTTGATTGACTGAGGCTAAAGTAGCCTTTACCGTGCTTTACGAAACGAGGTTGCTTACCGTGCTTTTGCTGACTCTTAATTAAGGTGATCAGCTGCTCGTACATCGTTGCAGCTGGTGTTTTCCCTCCCGTATTCAACCACCCTTTTTGAAGGGCCCTGTCAGTGATTTCCCTGTAGTTCACCGGCTTATTGCCACCGTACTCTTCGAGTACCTTCTGGGCACAATCAATGAAGGTGAAGTATGCACCTTCAGATCGAGTCTTTTGCGTTTCATCTACAAGAGTCATATCTGGTGCGGTATTCTTGCCAAGCATTGGAATACCATTCAACGAAAAAGTTTGGGGAGCAACCATAACGAAGGACGACTTCGCGCCCTTCGTTTTGATGTCCTTATACAGTCGTGCGCCAACTGTTTTATCGGGAGTCTTTCCCGAAGACTTCCAAAGACCATCACTTATCAATTTGTCAGTGATTGTCTTCACGTGTAGCGGCTGATTGGCCGATTTGAGAACCTGCTCAACAGCATCTAGTAGCTCCATTACACCTTCTATCAAAAATTGCGGAACGAGAACTGCTCAAGACTTTTCAACGACAAAACGGTACCTACGAGTCAACGAGCTTGAGTGGTTTGTACTACGTGCGCAAAGCGCGTGAAATGAGATGATTGAACTTCACGAGGACTAATCTTATCGAAGGTTAGACCGTTGGGAGTGGTGTTCATCTTCCGGATATTCTGCACCCTACATCTAGCTATTGAAACTTTAAGCATTGCACTCTATGGTTGGAATTTCAGATTGATTCGAAACCGCCCAGCTTACGTTATAGCAACTCCATGCGTCATCCCCAGGGATCACACAAGAGGTCTGGTCCCATCGCCAATATAGTCAGCATCTCAGAGGATCCCCGGAGGTCGAGGATCGTTTCACACCGGGGCACTTCCGAGAGAGATATCATTGGCTCTCGTGGAGATACGCGCCGTTGGCACCCTCGTCGAGCGCACCACTCGCTTTGTCCTGCTCTTGCATCTCCCAAATGGTCATAGCGCCAAACAGGTCGAAGCAGCAATGCGTAAAGAGATCAAAACCTTACAGAACTCCCTTACAAAGACCATAGCATGGGACCAGGGTAGCGAACTTGCTCGACACATCGAGTTCACTGTCGCGACTGGTGTGCAAGTTTAAGAACTCGATCCTCATTCGCCATGGCAACGAGGATCGAAGAAACACACCAATAGACTTCTTCGCCAATACATGCCCAAGAGCACAGATCTCTCCAAGTTCTCCCATGCGGATCTGAAACGTAACTACGAAAGCTTGAATGATCGGACGAGAAAGGCCTTAGGATTTCACAAGCCAGTGGAGAAACTTGCTCAGCTCGTTGCGCTGACCACTTGAAACCGCCCAGTGTTCTATTGGAAAAAAGATGAAATTACCTCCTGGACACCGTGGAATTCTTGGCAGTGAGTGAAACGATGCGATGAGCTTAATAACGAGTTCATGTTATTGGGCTCATGTCCTAAATCAGTTGAACGATCCCTTCAGTGTCGTCGGAATACGCGTCCTACCTCCTTCAAGTTCAAATGAGGTAACCCAGCGTCCTTCGTCACCTTCACCAGATTCGTAGGCAAAAACATATCCATTGCGAATTCCCGGGTAGCAGTATACTTGAACCTCGGTTCTTCTAAAGAGTGACGAATAGATCACGTGGTACTCTTGACGAACCGCCACACTATATCGTTGGTTGAATGGAAAACGTTCTAGAAGCGAAGCGGCGGCAACTTCTGAATTTTTTTCCATTCGGTCGTCGATGCCAGTAGTATGCCCCAAAGCCACCACGGTCTTCTGTTCTTGATCGAAAGGTACGAAGGGAACATTATCCTTGCCCAAATCAATGTAGGTTGAAGGATGCTCCTGGACCGGTGAAAGTACTTCGACCTTCCCAATCGTAAATTGCCGAGCAACACGCTTAGCGCACAATGGCATGTCCGAAAGTTGCAAGGAAGGAGGCAAAGGAGTAAAAACTACATCGGTACCACTAGAAAGTCCGTATTCATTAGCCATCTCTTCTCTAAATTGTCCGATTAAATCCTTGCCGATGATTCTCTCGGACGTACTGCCGTCTCTAAAGCGGAGACTAACTCGAAAGGCTCGGCCATGACGAAAAAGATTGACCTCAAACAAGTCAGTGGACACGATAGCAAGTTCTCGTGAAGCCGAAGTGCCTCTCTCAATAAACAAAAAACGTCTTTCTATCGATTCGTCAAAATTTGAAACCGAATCAACACCAGTAACTGATTTATTTAACAGGAATCCAACGGAATCGAGAAAGTAAGAAGCAGTTACTACATTAATCTGCACTGTTATGACGAATTGAAAGATGGTTTTATTACCCATTTCTAGTTTCGCTTCGAAGATCGATGGTTGGTCGATTAAGTGTCGCGCGTGCTCTGGTTCCTCAGCAGAACTCAATCCCAGTTCACTGCATAAGCCAAGCAACAGGACTGTGTCGCGGTCAAAGTTACTTCCTTCTAAGATATCCATCCTCATTGATAAATTAGGTTCTAATTCCGTTCCAAACGATATTGATGCAATACTGTGCAAATCGACTTGCTTGATCAAAACCTGTTCACTATTTCTATTGGTAGGAGATTTCATCGTCAAACGATTAATCCGCACCTCGCCACCAACGTAAAGTTCGAGGGCTTTTCGAGTTGTGTAATCACTTGAATTTGAAAGAAGTCGCCACTCATAAAGCAGGCCGTCCCGAAGAATAAATCGCTCCGTTCGCCAAGAGTTTGATGCGAGAACAACTGTTTCGGCACTTTCGAGACCTTTTCGTGGGGGAAGTAACTGAGTTCGAACTTCAAATCGAAGTCCAATGAGCTTTTCAATGATCGACTCAGGTAGTATCCATTCCTCTTCAGGGGCTTCCAAGCAAGTAAAACAGATACTACCCCCTCTGCTGCAGTGTGAACAGCAATCACGAAAACAGATGCTGCAAATAGAAATCTCCGGAGAGACACCACATTTACTGCACTTGATTGAACCACAACGTTCGCAAGAGCGATTAAGGAGTAGAGAGCTAATCAAGCCAACACCGTCAGAAGCACAGGATACAGCTTTACACTCTTTGCAGATTATAGAAACAAGATCGCAGGTGGGGCAGTGATACTTCGTACAGCGATCACACCACCAACGGTCATTTGGGTATGCCTGATGATCATCGCCACACAAGGTGCCCTTCCATACCTCAGTGTCATCTGGCCCTACCAAACTTTCCGATATCCGTCGCTGAATAGACCCACCGTCATTTTCAGTGAATTCAACATTGAGTCTTTCGCACCGCTCAAGCACGGCGTATGGGTGTGAAAGGTTTCGCTCTGCAAGTTGATTAATCATCCGTAGGCGTTCAATTTCAATCTTTACTCCACCCTGGTCCAGACCTAATCTCTCACCTATAATGCGAAACTCATCATCTGGTATCGACGTTTGATTTAGCTCTCCTAGTAGTGCATCTAAATCTGCTTTGGTTATTTTGGCGTAGGACGTTCGGCCCGGCTCTTGCTTTCGTACAAACGCCGTGCGATCGACTTCCCGCACCTGATATCTTTGGGTCGACTCTAAATGCAAATCTTGGAGAAGGGTATTACGGCGAACATCAACTCCCCTTAATGGGGCATCCTCGATCCCGGCTAAACTTCCAAGTTTTTCGAGTCTTAGCGCAATATCAAAGTCATTGTCAGAAATCTCGGTGTCAATAAATAATTTTATAACCGCCCCAACTCTCACTACCAAAACGCCGACGCCGTTCAAGTGCAAGATGCAGTATCCATCCAGGGGTACAGATTCGTCAAGCTTATTCTCATGCTTAAAGTAGTCAGCTTGAACAGCGAGATAATGGGCAGGACCAAGCACGGCGATTGAATGAGCTTCGAAATACTCTATCTGATCGTCAATCGTAGAAAAGGGAGTAACTTCCAATGAATTTTTATCAATCCGAATCATCAAACCTTGGCTCTGATGTCTCCAACGTGATCTTCGACTCGGCAGTGAGTTGTCAACTTTACCTAGTATCCATTTATGAAGTTTTTTAGAGGAGAATCCCTTAAGATCTTTATCAGTACTAAACGCAGGCAACTCTTCAAACTGCAAATTTTTTGGGGGAGCCTCTACCTCTTCTTCACTATTTGTCTCATTCGTCGATACGACATCGATCACTATTTTTGTGCTTCGATGAATGAAGATCACCACATAGGCACCGTTGGATACTGGACTCCACGCAGTCTTGACGGTGGGATATTGAGGCTCCAAAAAGTTCTCAGCTGCCCACTCTAGAAATCGATCGTGCTCACGTTCGACCGACTTTTTCCCACGTGAGCTATCGACAACCCATTTCAAGAGAGGTGGAACAATGCTCGAATTGCCAGGGCTACTTACGAGAGTAGCTTCGTCGTCAGTTATGTTCCATTCAGGCTCCACGCTCCACCAGTGAAAGGTCTTTGAGAGTCGTTCCGCCAACGGTTCCTTTTCACCTGAAGATAAAAATACGAGCTGGGATCGACTGCCTGCGACAACGACTCCGCTCCGAATGGTGTAGGTAAAAAGTCCTGTGGCTTCGTCAACAGAAACTTGCTCTGGCGCACACCCTACGCAAAGGTCTAAATTACTTCTCCAGCATTCATCGCCGACGTATTCATTGCAAAGGGGGCAAAAGTTAATGGAAGTTTCGCAACTTGCGCAGTGATGTAATTCGCAGTTGGCGCATTCCCAAATATTGACTATGTCACCGATGTGCTCAAAGTCGCAGACGTCGAGTTCTTTAACCTGTCGACCGTTGATCGTCGCGCTGTAGTCAGGGGCATCAAGGTCGAACTGAGCCAACCGGGGTAGTACATTCACCTCACTACGGATCTCATTGCCCTGAGGTGTTATCCAGGTATCGACTATTCGATACTGAAGACGCTGCATTGCCACTTCAAAGACTCGGACCAACTCGCCATTCGCCGAGTGGCGTCTGTTCTTTAGTTCGTTTGCTTGAGCCATCTTTGCAGAAATCTGCTTGTCGAGTCGAGCAACGCGTACTTGACTTTCAGTGTCGTAGCGTATATTCTCCTTAGCTGTTTTGTAGGCGTCATTCAGGGCAATCAACTCTTCATTCGTCGCCTCCAAAATATCTATCGTCCTTCGAACCGCATCGTTTTCAATCTCTGACATCATCTCCGATTGTGACGAAGCTAACGATTCGACGAGTATCGTTGCGCTGGGGCCACTTGTAGCTTGGTTAGCCGCCAACGTGAGTGCGGGCTTAGCTTCCCTCTTTTGAGATAATATCTCGGCGTATTTATCTGGTTTGACAATTGTCTTCGATATCGGATTTCCATCTCGCGGTTGCCAAACCCATTGCGAAAGACTACCGAATTCAACAAACTGCACCTCGACTTCCCGTCGGAGTCGAGTAATACGTTCGGAATGAGGAAACGATAATGTATCTGGGTCAATTTTGACGCTTTGCAGATCAAGTTTGATTCCGTTTAAACGGCTACGGCAATATGAACTCCATGCACGTAAAAACTGCGAACCTAACCCTGCAGGTATTGCCGACGGATGTCGCCTCAGTCCCTCTGGGACCAGTGCTAATTGAGCCCTTCTAGTACCGTTTTTTGAGATAGCAGATGCAAATTCCTGAGGGAGTGAAACCTCGATCAAGACTTCGTCGATCTCAGTGTGGGTAATTTGGGCGCCAGCAGCGAGTAGCGACTGGTTGATAGCGCGGATATAACGATGTCGTATCTCCATAGCTAACTCTCGACTTGCAGACGGAGCCAGAACCTCAGCTCCATGGAGAGATTCGCGACTCTGCCTGCGAGCATTCAATGAAAACCATGATGTGAGCGCAGACTCATCCCGCTTGTCGCTTTGGAGTGCTCGATGGGCTTCTTCAAGCTGCTCACCTACACTCACGGCAAGGCGCTCTTGTTCCTCTCCCGAAGTGACTGCTAAAGAGGTTATAGCCTCGGAAAAACTATTGAATTTCCAGTCAATTTCACCGAGAATCGTCGAGTATTCTCCGAATAGCAACTCGAAAAGGTGAAGTTTTTGGTTGAGTAGTTCGTACAGGTGGGCTTCGAAGGTGTTAGGAGCAAAGAAGTTTGCAATATTGACCGACCGAGTCTGTCCTGTTCTATGTAGGCGCCCGATACGCTGCTCAATGGTCATTGGATTCCACGGAAGATCGTAGTTGATAATGCAATTTGCAAACTGAAGGTTAATACCCTCGGCGCCAGCATCAGTTGATAGGAAGACTTGAGTAGTACTCTGGAATTCCCTACGAGCAGCAGCTTGTGCCGTTGAAGACAACTTTCCGTGGAAAAGGCTAGTTGAAAAGCCATTTAATTCGAAGAGTTGTCGAAGACGGTCAATTACACCAACGTGCTGTGCAAAAATTACGACTTTGCCGTGTTCAGCGATCCAATCCGACGCCAGTTTGAGAAGTACCTTTTCGCGCGATGAGATTAGAGTCGATGCGAGTCGCATTTCGAGCTTTTCCACTTCACGCTTATCAAATGGATGACGCTCGGCAAGACGAATTAGACTCGCAAGTGCAGCCTTCGGAGAGCGGGCGAAGCATTCCGATAGAAATCTTGCTACGACGCTTCGCCGGTTCGCTTCATAGCTTCCATATAGCCTAACGGCCCTTTGGAAGATCTCTTGGTATAGTTCGAGCTCCTCAGAATCAAGTGAGATTGGGTAGTCAACAGGAATACGGACTACGGAATCGAGTCCAGCCTGCGCGCGAGTCCACCTAACGAGGACTTTTTTAAGTATTTGTCGCAACTCGTCGAGGCTATTTTCCTTTGGAATTCGCTCATCACTTGCTACGAAGCGGGATCGAAATCTTTGCTGAGTACCGAATGTCCCAGGTCGAAGGAGTTCAACCAGATTATAGAGTTCTAAGAGATTATTTTGTACCGGCGTAGCGGTAAGGAAGAGCGCGTATGGAGCCGTAGCCATCAACGTTTGCATCTGCTCTCTGAACTTTGACGCACCTTTTGCCACCCTATGTGCCTCGTCTACTATTACGAGGTCGGGTTGAAGCGCTGCAACATCATTTAAATTTCGTCCTAGCATCTGGGAGGTCATTACGATGCCATGTATTTTGTGGTCGGACTTTGCTGATGAAATTCTACGACGGTACTCGTGAATAAGCTCGCTATTAGTTGCATCGAGTATCGAAATTCCAAACTTCGATTGCATCTCCTCGCACCATTGGATGCGTAGGGTACGCGGCGCAACTATCAAGATTCGTCGAACATCACCTCGTGAGATAAGAATATGAGCGATACTCCCGGCTTCAATAGTCTTACCGAGTCCAACTTCATCAGCAAGGATTGCTTTACCGTTCATTGGACCAAGGGCAGATTGAACCGCGGCAATTTGGTGAGGCATGAGATCGATCTCTAAAGTGTCTAGTGGTTCGAGAAGCAGTTGATCAACGTCGAGGCGAAGTTTTTCTAGTTCGATCTGCTCCCAAAGAAGATTGAGTAGATTTTTACTTGCGTTAGCGGCATCCCCACCGCCAATTCGAACGTCCTTATTGCGAATCCACTCCCTGATTTTCTCTTCAATCGTCGACTCATGAGATGCGTCCCGTCGCTGCGCTTCCACTAAAATCTTCGCAAGGTCCTCTATGCCGTCAGCCCGATTAATTACCTCGATCAACTCCGATAATCGAAGATTTGAATATGGTCGATCTTCAATATCAACTGCAATTTCTGCTATCTCCTCGAAAATTTTCTCGACGCTTGAACGATGCGGTGGTATCGCTGCTCGGACTAGGACATTCTCGTGCGTAATATCAGTGAAGTGCTGAGATCCGACAAAGGACTCGAGCCTTTTTTGATCAATAGAAAGATTCTCAATTTCTTCGAAACTTATGTACTCGCCGTCCGAAGGAATAGTATCTGAAATGCCATTTCGGGTATTTCGAGACTTGCCGTCGCGGGTAGGTAGGCGCCTGGGTCTTGAACTATCTTCTCCCGGGAAGAGGGTAATGACTAGGCGAGAGTCCTCCAATCCAATAGAAAATAATTCTCCGCTTCTGAGTTCATCCTGAAGGTATGTCAGTACTTCACGTATATCGATGATGCCCTGGTTACCCTTGATTAGAGCGTTGCCTATCAAAGTCCCGCTAGGAAGTACGGCAGGATAGCTACTGTTTTTCTCTAATAAATCCGAAGATCTAGGGATGCTTACAATCCCGCTTCGAACCAGATTTGAATCGAACTCAACTGTAAGTGTCGACGTCGTCCTTCGAATACTATTTGAATTCATAAACTTTCAACTTTTCAAGATCACTAAACAGTGTCATTTAGTAGAAGTGTCCCGTACAGTACTACGCCACTGTTTTTTGTTTCAAAACTAACAGATCGACGAACGATCTTTTTGCCAACGATCAATCCGGTGATATGTCTTTGAATCGTCGATTTTGCATTTGGCACGTCGTGATATAGACCGAAAAATGCTGATTCACCGAGAGATACTTTTCTGCTCCCCTCGCTATTCCCGAGGAGAATTTCGACCAAGCTATTTTCGGAGAGCGGATTTGAACGATGAGAATTCCAGGTGACAATACCGATGATTGTTTCATCGAAGTTGAATATTTCTTCTAGAAGCGGAACCTTACCGATGTCGTCTAACTTCCAGGGACGCACTTCGCTGCGGCAGTTGTCGCAGTACAGTTCTGGAGTAACTGTCGCAAAACAATTCGGAGGGGCCGAATCGAAGGCCAATGCGATGGTCTCACGAAGACATTTGTCAGTGTTGGCATACGAAACCATCTCAGAAAAGCGCGATCTCTGCTCCTTGTTCCACTCTCTAAGTAACTCAACCAACCTATTGCGAGGCACCGTTGTTCGAATAACTTGGATGGTCCTAAGTCGTTGAGTTGTGGTTACATCCAGAAGTCGATCACGAGTAAGAGTCGTCAGCAGATTCTCAATTTCAGCGGCGCTACGGATTAATTTTGCTGCGATATCATCAATTGAAAGTATGCGGCGTACGCCGGACACAAGACCCAACTTGTGAACAAGAGTTCTAAATTCGATCTCCTCCGCGGGAGAGCCCGGAGCGGTTATTCCCTTTGATATCGCAACACGACCCATGCTGTCGGGGAATAATTTTACGACGTCGGCGCGTGAAAGCCAGGCAAGGATAACGTTATTATCGAGTTCATCGTCAAGGCTCAAAAGTTCGTCTTCGCTAACGACATGATTAGGTCCTCGAGTCGGTGCATTAGATATAGTATCGAGAAGACGCTGAGCGCGATCAACTATTGTTGGCTCATTTTTTGCAGAATCAAGCTGGCGCCATCTTCGAGCTATATCCTGCTTTGACCATACGAGAGTTGCCAAGCCGGTCAGCGACTTATCGCGTGCAGCACGACCAGACTCTTGAGAATACGCATCAAGCGACTCGGGAATACCGTAGTGAACAACCCAGGCGACGTCTCGCTTATTGATGCCCATTCCAAACGCCTTGGTCGCAACGACAATGTCTGTAGCGCCAAGGAAAAATGACTCTTGAACGCCTTCCTTAATCTCCGGAAGTAATCCAGCGTGAAATGCTCGTGCTCGATACTTCATACGATTGAGAATCGCCGCTAGGTATTCAGTCTCTTCTCGACGTTGGACGTAGATTATTCCTATTCTTTCCCCGCGCTCGTAGTGATAACCGACAAGTCGTAGCAGTTCCGCTATCCTCATTTTCGAATCTTCAACAAAGATGCGCGAATAACTTAAATTGGCCCTATTGGATGGAACCCGAACTACTAAAGGATCGTTTAATTCGAGGGTGGCTACGATATCGTTTTCGACAATTCCATTGGCTGTGGCGGTTAGAGCCAAACGAGTGCTCCTTGGAAGCTCAATCAGTGCTGGTGCGATTTGACGAAATTCTGGCCGAAAATCATGACCCCAACTACTTATACAGTGAGCTTCGTCAACGGTAAGTGTACCGATCTCAATATGCTTCAAAGCGCCGTGAAGAGCTGGGTCGCGAACGAGGCGCTCTGGAGAAAGGTACAAAAGTCGAAGCTGGCCCGACATAAGCTCATGTAGGTAAGTTTTACGTTCTGTAGCTGAAGAGCTACCTGTCAGGGCTCTGATCCCTCGTAGACCGAGACGACCAACGAGCTCATCAACCTGGTCTTTAATGAGTGCATTCAACGGTGAGACCACAATTGTCGGAAGCTGTCGAGGATGTAATAGCGCTGGAAGTTGGAAACAGATCGATTTGCCAAATCCCGTGGGAAGCAATCCAACCGCATCTTTTCCACTAAGAATCGCTCTCATGAGTTCTAGTTGTTCTTCGGCAAGTTGTTCAATGCCAAATAGTCTCCGAGCACCCGCTACTAGCTTTTCAGTTGAATCCTCTCCTTCATGTATGATCAAATCAGCTAGATCAGCGTTACGATCGACATCGAATTCTTTGAGGTGTAACTCTAGGTCCTCGTCGTCACCGTCGATGAAATTAATCGCTGCCCGCCACGCCTCAGCCCTAGTAGATGTATCCATGACATTCATGCCACTAGGAAGAGAACTCCTGAGTGACTGCGATGTCCTACCAGGTACCTGCAGGCGGCGATCGAGCACCAAAACTACACCCCGATCGGATCGAGATCTGATCAATCTGCCGACTGCTTGGACAAACTGCAGGGTGGTCCTGGGTAATACGTAATCAAAAAAACCGTCACCTCCCAGATCTCTCAGTCGAGCCTGACGCGCACTAATGATTGGGTCGGTTGGGGGAGGGAAGTAAGGTCGTTCGATTGCAAGGAATGAAAGAGAAGGGCCTGGAACATCAAATCCTGTGGCAAAGCTGCGTAACCCGAATGCTACCGATGACCGCACGTCACGAAATCGCTGCTGTATAAAGTTCAGGTTCTCGCGCCGTTGAAAAAGATACTCAACGTCGAAGCGCTCGGTTAGTTCAGCTTCTCGCACCTCTAAGATCTCACGCACTCCGCTTAAACGTTTTGCAGAAGTGAACAAGCCTAGGGTTCGCCCTCGCGTCAATGTCGTAAAGCCAATGAACTCTTCTGCCAAGTCTTCTATAAGCTGACGTTCCAAACTTGGCGCAGGTGGAGTCAGGTGTCCCGTGAAAATCGTCAGTGCATTACTCGCAAAGTCAAAGGGTGAAGGAAGGGCAATTCCGGCGAAACTGCCATCTGTAGTCTTGACCATATCAGCTAGTTCGCGATAGTACGCTTCGCGGTGATTGTGTTCAGAGTTGACCGTTTGCGACGATACTTTAATCCCCAACGTTCTGGACAAAAAGTCAAAGTTTTCTTCTGTGCGTAAGGTGGCACTCGTGAGAATCGTCGAAGAGGCTCGCGCAAGAATATGCTTAGGAAAGCGTACGTCGATGTCGATCGGCGTAACCTTGATCGACCAGGTGGATTGTTGCGTATAGCTATCATCCTCAAGCGTTAGAACTACGACATTGTCAATAGAAGTATTCGCCCTCAACAAGAGCTTTGCGGCTGGAATATGAACGTCTGCCAGTTCGAGAGATACTGTTGCTAGCAAACGAAGAGCGCGACGAATCGCCCTAGTTTTTCTGACATTACCAACGTAAGGACTTCCATCACCGCCAAGAGTAGCTGTGGCTAGGCTCATACTCGTCTTGATATTTTCAATGGCTCTGCTGAGAGCGTCGTTTAATTCATTGATTCCGCGATCTAGAAATGGCCACTTAATGTTCGACCTTTTTAGGATCTCATCGATAGCAACACTCATCGCCGACGGTCCGTAAATTGCAAGAACGTCTTTGGTCAGGTTTGATAATCGTCCGTTGACCTCCTCTAGCGACAAAAATAGAGTCCTGAGACTTTGAACTCTGCCAAGGGGAGTGGACTGATCGATTCCAGTTGTGTCGGATTTTTCATCTTCGAATACTTCGATAAGGGTATCACAGGCACGTATGGCTCGATTCACCATCCGAGTAACAGCGATCTGTTCAAGTGAAGTTGACCACGCAGATGATAGCGAGTCTTCTAGTTCATGGGCCTCGTCAAGGATGAGATGAAGATTTTTACCTAACAGGGGACCGACTTGTTCACTGTCGTAATCATCCCCTAATTCTCCATTTGACTCGCTTTCGTCCTGTTCGAACCAATTTGCCACCATGGCGTGATTTGTTATGATTATCCCAGGACGCTCCTTTATGCCAACGAGAACTTGACGCAGGGGGCATATTGTGGCATATTCGCAGCTATCCCTCTCGCATGCAGCAGAAGAAGTGGTCTGCTGCTGTCGTGCTTGTTCATATCCCGGCAGATAGCGCCGAAGATATTCATCGGCTACTTCATCCCAAGTTCCAGTGCGTAGTTGACCAAGTGCCCGTAGCCCAATCGCTAGGGCAATCGATACACCGCGTTTATCTTGCTTGAGAGGGTGAACGGAGGCTGCTTCACGTGCACATACATAATTGCTAGTTCCAGATAGAAAGCGCACTTTCAAACCTTCGCTTGCGCCTAATGCTCCATTAATCACCTCGATTTCACGACGCAGTTGACGCTGCAGAAGTTTGGTGTGCGTAGCAACGACTACCGCGGATTGCGATGACGACTTTGTGATCGCTCCACCGGCAGCAAGATAGGCGAGAGACTTTCCTGTACCAGTGGGAGCCTCGATGGCAACACGACCATTTCTCTTCATCGAATGATAGGTTGCTAGCGCCATCGTCACCTGTGAACTGCGAACTTCCCGACCTCTTGCGGGTAGATGTTCGTGAAATAAACGAACTAACAAACGATAACTATCAAAAGTCTCTTTCTCGAAGTCATCGCTATCTTCGCCATCTCGAACTGCACTAGAGTTCGTATCGAGTCCACGATATAATTCGTTAGTCTCCTCCCTACTTATTGCATTCTTTGCATTCAGGGCACCAACCAGCGGATGGCCCCATCTAACTAGTTGATTGATCAAGGACTTATTCAAAGCCTCCGGATTGCAAAGAACGTCGTCAATCATGTAGCCAGAGGAGACCATAAGGCAATTAATGTCGGATGAATGGTTACATTTATCTCCAAGTAGATCTCTACAAAGCTGGGAGATAGGTAGCCCGAGAGCTGGATAGCCACTAACACCGAGAAGCTCCTCAAAGAGCGTCCAATCTTCTAAAAGATTGGGGTCCCGGATAATCTGGGATTCGATCTCTTCATTTCTAACTTCGAGCTTTACAAAACCGGCGGTAGCACTGTGCCCAACAGCACATTCTCGGGAAATCGAATCAATATGATCTTTGATCCTTGCGACGTCTTCCGAGTTCCCCAGCAGTTCTAACGAGGAACGAATATTTTTTGCAGCAACATCCGAATGATCGTTGTGCAATAGTAGATCGAAATCTAAATATTTACGATCCCGTGACGCCGCAACGAGAAGATATGCACGAACACTTTTGCTTTGCTGAACGAGAAACTTATCGAAATTTTCAGCGATCTTGCGGCTTAGTTCAACATCCCGAACGGAATTCAAAGACCTACTCAGAGGAGGAAAATGCTGATTCCCCTCCGCGTTTCCAACTGGAAGATCTACTAATCGCTCGGATGATGGGTTTTGGAATTGAATGTCAGAAATTTCTTCCGCTGATTGAATCAAACAAATGTTCTCGGCGTCGATTCGGAACAGTTCAGGATAGCGTTCAGGAAGAGTACGAAGATAGACATCGTCGACGAGAATTCCAATAGCCTCAAGTTCAACTAAAAGTTCTAGAACGTCGCGTGGCCCGATTTCAAGTAAGCGCTTGATAGTCTCAACGTTTTTTGCTAGCAAAGGTGAGGCGCTACCTTTCGTGAATAGAGCCAATGCGTCTAATTCGAATAGGCTTTTTGAATTAGCCCCAGTGGAATCGTGAAAATTTCCCCACGCATCGCTCAATTATAACCAATCGATATTGTGAATTCCTAGCTAAGGTAAATTTCTTTGAGTGAACTGTTCCCCCTCTTCTTATCCGACCGGCTCTAACTTAATCCAATGAGATTGATCAGGCTATCAGTGAATTCACAAGGGAGGATATGCGCAATGAAAACGACGGGGATTCACGCAAAGCTAATTTGAATTGGGGTGATTAAACTAGCCAACCAGACTCTGTCGATAGAGGTGGTGAAATCACCTCTAAGTATCGATTTGAAATAGCAAGCAATAAGTTATTGTCAAAAGTACGCGCTAGCGGTGAATGTCAGGATAGTTGACGCATTTGCCTTCTTTCAGATTAATGGTTAATTGGCCATTTTGAGCCGTTTTAGTCTCTCTGGTTTCGCGGTTTCTCGCAACGATTATTTCATCGTCCCTCTCTGCCAAGACTGTTGTCACCTAGCTTGATTTTTGTTTATAGGCCGGCGAAGATGGAATGGCTATGGCAAAGAGCCAAATAACGCAAGCAAAGAGTGCTTTGGGATCTAAAGGGATTAGATAGCTTTAGATCGGCTTTTGGAAGCGGTATTTCAAAGATACAGAGGTGCTGTTGACTCTGATACAGATGTTGTCGGCGACGAGGAACAATTGAGGAGTGAAACCGCTCAAAACGGCCGACCAAGAAAAAGCTAAGAGCGGGCAGATTGGTCAACGATCCTGATACTCACCGGGATTATTAACATGGCGGCAAAACGCGAGAATAATTAGAAACTCGCTCTCGTAAGGAGATATACGGGATACTGTGCAATAATCCAGAAGTTGGATTTAGGAAGTTGAATAATAGGGATCGATCTTCGCGTCAAGGCCTCAGCTAGAACAGGAATATCATGCGATCGGCTAAATTCAGTCAATGTACCTCGAACCCTTCCAGTTAGATGGGGCAAGCGAGAATGTAGGCATGGGGCCACCACTTTGATTTACATTGACTAAGCCATCTATAACTCTTATAAATTGCGAAGAAACGGGTTCATGCAAGTGAGCAATATTCCAAAGACCGTTCGAAGCAATCTGCTTGTTTGAGGAAAAGTTACCCAACCAACTGCCGCTAGGACGATCATATGGATCCCAGCCGAGTAACGCAACTGCATTCTGTACTATGAACGCTCGATCACTCTCTCTAGTTGCTCTATCGTGAACCGGAAGCACTAGGATCCTCATCTCGTTGATAACCCTAGAAACTTCTTCTTCGAGATCCATTTCGTGGTTTCTCACATCCTTAGAGGGGACCTTTCCACCCCTTCCCCAAGTAGTCATTGCTAACTCCCACTTCTTAGGGTCTTGTCCCCCAATGGCGTCTCCGATGTATTGACGAAGGATGCTCGACCTATGTGAACCCTTGAGTGTTTTAGGACCAGCATGTGTTCTAAGGCGATCCTTGAGCTTCGCCTTAGAACCGTCGCTAACTCTGTGTGATCCAATATTTACAACCCGTAATATATCTCCGCATCGGCGCAGTTCACTATCTTCGAATAAGAAGTGAACTCCAGCCTCAGGAAGATCACCTTCAAGCAGCTGTTGAAGTGTTGGAAGGTTATCGGAGTTGAGATTTCGCTCACTATTTAGTAGTCGTAGGAGCACGTAGAACTCCTCAACAGCGGTCCTTAATTGTGAATGCGGCAGTTTCATTGGCGAAAGGATGGCAACTGAAATGAACGGATTCGCACCGATGGCTAAATTTGGTAGACACCTAACAACTTTCCATAGGATATTGCAATGGAGGGGTCACAATTGCCATAAATGAGAAGAAATTCACTTTGGAGTTCAAGAGCAGCGAATGAAGCAACTAATTATGGTGGCAATCCATAAGAGTTAGCTCTAGGGCTCATCGATGAAGTGTCTCCTTTTTCTTCTTTGCCACTTTGATCCCAGGGGATGACAAGTGGTGTGACCTACCGCAGTTATCGAGCAAGTTCCCTGCGTAGCTCTGAGGTTGCTAATCACATAGAGGAACAGATAGCTGTCTCTCGTGACCAAGTTGCATACGCAGCACCACTTAGAACTCTATTTCTGAGACGCGGAGCGATTTCGTCGGTTGACCAGAGCTTTCAAAGATCACTCGTGATACGTTTCGCTAGTGGTGCGTAGCTCAGCTTCTGCTGCTTCGGTCGCTTAGCACATTCGAAAAGCGCAGCCAGTGTGCTTTCCAGACCCGCATAGTTTAAGTTATCTCCGTCGACACCAACCTCTCGTGAGATGGTGGAGGGGGAACGACTAAGTTGACGGGCAATAGCACTTAGAGAATCACCACGGCTCAGACCACAAAGGATCTCATTGCATACAGAGATGGTGTGTCCACCACGGGTGTGGAACCCATATAACTTCTCGAGCTTCTCGGGCCTGGCCACGCAACATGACGTCAATGTCAGAAGTGACCACAACCAATCTGTTTAGCGATAGCTCGTAAGCTCCAACCTTCGCTCCGAAGACGCCGAGCGATTGCTCGTTGTTCGATATTCAAATGGGCGGTCAATGCAACTCCTCTGGTTGAAATAAGTACCAGTGGATTCTTCTCGACCGTTGCGCTCACCCCCCTGAACCCAAACACTTCAACCTTCGCCCGAAAACACTTCGGCCAAACCTTCATTCCCAGGTTGACATGTAAACATTGAGTCGGAGCTAAAGTAACTGACCACACAGCTACCGTCGTCAGCAGTAAACGCAAGGGCCAAATCGCTCGAAACCTAATGCCCCTTAGATGCGGACACTCCTGGAGTAGGAAGCTGAAAGCTTATCGTAGGATAGCGAAACCGAACTAACGGCTCGTATCACTTGTGTTAGTAAGCAAAAGTCTTTCATAGCTGCATCTCAAGTGCCTGCCGCACAAGTCCCATAACGTATGGCAATTCACCTTCGGCCTCAAGGGCGACTTCAACGTCTCCATTGCCGTTGTGACCAACACCGCTCACGTCGCGACAAACGCCACGCGGATCATTAACTTCGTGCAACTCCAAATTCAGAAAAATCACCAAACGATTGAAACGAGGCACGACATCCACAAAGTTAGTCTCGGCTTTGTAAGCGATATACGATTTCAAAACTTCCTCTATAACACAGGGGTCAAGAGCCAAGACCTCCCGCCGAAAAATATCAAATAGTGCGCGTGTATTGCCACTAAAGGGGAAATCATTTATAGCGACATTATGGACGCTCATCGGTAGCTTTAGCGAATCAGGTTCAACCGTACTCGCAGGAAGAATGGGAAATTCCCAAACTTTGACTGCCAAATCAGCGAGCCTTCCAGCCCTCGCCTTAATGGCATTCTCGTCCCAATGATCGAGGTAGCGAATATCCGCATTAAGTTTGATGGGGCTTTGGGCAAAGCCTCCACTCATATCCCGCTTCTGTAGAAATGGCCGATCACTGTACTCAGAGTTATAGCCCGTAAGAGTTAGGTTTCCAAGCGTATGCAACCACTTTTGCTGAATTACTTTCCAATCTATACCCAGGTCATCAATCCATTCAGTTGAAAGGTTTTCATTCTGTGGAAGGATATGTTCGATGGTGTAGGAGTCAACTAAAACTGGCTCTTTAGAACCATCGTTTTCAATACGACGCAGCCAATAACTACGATTTCGAAAATTATACAGGTCTCGTGTTTGAAAATCGCGGTGAAACTCCTCGCTATTTGGGAAGCGACGATATGACGGCATCGCCAGAAATTGCGCCTTGACACTCTCGAGATAGCGCTCTTTATTCAGCGACTTTGCTAATGTAGCAAAGGACTTGTTCATGGAGTTAGTTGGAATCGAGCAAACATTACGGCGAAATACATATGACTCAACCAAACGGACAATCTCTACGAGGTCACTCTTAGCAAGTATTCCCGCTTGGTAATCGTGGTACAATTCCAATAAAAATGGATAGGCTACATCCACTTTTAATTCACGAAAGTCGTGGAATGCCTTAGCGAGATCGGATTCATTCTCGGTGCCTAGGGCCATTGCACAAAAATAATTGGCGTACGAGCGAATATCACTTACCAGAGTAGGCACACCCATCTTTGAGATTTGAGGCGAGCGAGCGTAAGTCTTGAAAACTTCATAGACCTTATCTTGACGTGGAATGTTGCCAGTCTTTACAGTCAGAAAGTGACGCATGAAACCGTCGAAATAAAGGTCGTATGCTTCCTGACCAAAGTCGACCTCAATTTGACGCCAATAGAGGTCATAAAGATATTTTTGGAGTTGCGGCTTGACGCCCATAAGTAAGAAATTGCGAATTAGGTCAGCTTGACTCAACTCGCGTCCTGTGGAGTTCATGCTTTCAAAGATAAGCTGGGGATTATCATGGCCATGGCTTAGACCAATTTCAACAACCATCAATTTTGTCAAGCCCTTTATTACCGATCGAAGTTCTCCCTTCATCTCAGAAAGCTTCGTTTCGAAGAATTCAAAGTTTCTAGAAACTTTTATGGAGTAATCATTTGGAAGTTGAATACCTTTAATTACGGCTATCAATGTGGCCTTATCGGTTTGAGTCAAGATCAGCTTGAAATGCCGTTCCCCAGATTCTTCAGGATTAACTAAATAATAATTTCGAAGCTTCGACGGGGTGAAGTCACTCAGCAATTCATCATCGTGGAGATTAGTCATCTCTGAAACCTTTGCCAAAGCAGCAATGAGTAGTGTGATGGTGGTAAGACGTTGTTGACCGTCGATTACCAAAACGGGCGAAAATCCCGCGAGGGTGTTATCGTCATCTTCAATATAAACAAGTGAACCAATGAAGTGACCCGAGTCGGTCTCGCTGTCTCCGGCACGAATTATATCTTCAAGCAGCTGTTGGCATTCACGTTCAGTCCATGAATACATTCTTTGATAAATCGGTATCTGCAGCTGCTCGACTTTTTTGAGAAATTTGAGCAGTTGAGCCTCTTTCGCCTTCATCAGAAACCTTTTCGATCGTTATACCGTTCCAACCAATTCATTGATCAATAACAGTGAATAAAGCTATTTACCAAGATCGTAGGACGCGGAACTCGTAATTACGTCCAAGAAAATTGGCAGTTGTTCTTGCAAGGTACGATTCAACTCGAGCGTAACTAAAAGATCGAATCTCGCAAAATACAAGCCAACGGTGGAAATCTTCATTCCCACGTGTTGCGCCATTGCGGCATATCCCAGGACTTGGGCCCAATCAAGATGCTTATAGCTCAGCTTGGAATAAGTCTTGAAATCAATCAGGTGATCATCGTAAATAAGATCAGCATCTGCTCCCTTTACTACTTCACTCAAATTACCAAAGTTTGGATTCAGCCAAGCATGTTCAATCTCGGTTGAGTGAGCAAAGGATTCGAAGTAACACGCCAGTTGTTCAACGTTGGACGCTAGGGCACTGCCAGTAACCGTAGAATTTTGCGAGAAATACCGGTAACCTTTCGAAGTACCTTCAGCCTGGAGTTGATGCAATGCGTAGTCAAGTACGTAAGGCGATCCTGTTCTGTAGAAAGAATCTAGCTCTGCAAGGAATAGTGCGGCGTTCGAATACTCGCGCAAGAAACCAGATCCTGAAGCAAAACTCGCTTGTATGCTCATTGCTCGCTGCCATTGGAAATTCAAGAGCGACAGGACAGCCGTATCATTCTTGTAGACGAGCGCGAGGCCTTTTTCCCTCTCTTCGCGTTACAAATCTGATGAGCGCATAATGTTGGCGCGAAGATTTTCACGTAACTTATCGGTATGACGAGCGTTATTAGTCCAGTTGATGGAAAGGTTTGATCGAATCGAATCAGCTATAACTTTTGCATCCTCCGAATGCGCTACCACGTCAATGAGCATGGCGAGGCCGAGTTCACAGGCCAAAGGATAATTAGTTATTCTTTCAGCACCAACCGTTCGTTCAATTTGCGCACGTGCTACATAGTCAAATGCGGTACCCACTTTTCCGCTTTCAAAGGATTCACCAATTCTGGAACCTTGATCTCGGAATTCCAAACTGCCAGCGCCATGGGATATCCGTTACGATCGGTTAGTTGACTTTTGAGGCTACTGAAGAAGTTGCGAACCTCTGCATCTCCATTCAAGATACGACTGAGCGACATCTATCTCCCCCATGTTCTGTTATCGGGACAAAGATCAACTTAGCTGTCTTATAATTCATCTAAAGCAACTACTGCCATCGAGACGGCCACCTAGATCCAAAATCGAACATGTAAATCTCGATCCCATGGTTGGTGACGAAATCAGCAACGAAATTGATGGTGACCACGAGGCGGTAGAACTGGATTTGAGCGTCAAATTCAATTGGGGGAACGGATCGATGGGATCATTTGATCCACATTTAACGAGTGCTATTCCATCCAATCCCCGCTGATAATAATCAAAGGCCGTCGTATATTTCCAACTTAGGCAAACACTCGAATGATAGGATTTCGAAACGATGAACTTCTATTACAACTTTTATGATCAAGCTAACGACTCTGAGGGACGAGCTTTTCGAACATTAGCGGAAGCACTAGAAACCGACTCCAAAGAGCGTGGGGTTAACTGGACCGTATTTTTCAATCATGAACTCAACAGGACGCCTAGTAGTCACGACGTTCAAAACGTCGACATGGTGATTATAAGTGAATGTGGTCTTTGGATTTGTGAGCTGAAAAGTTTCAGCGAGTACACGATGAGGACAGACGATGACTTAGTCGCTAAAGCAGTAAACCAGACCATAAGCATGGGACGTATTGCGAAAGGAATGGTCGATAACGCACTTAGGTCACTTGGCCAGAAAAGCAATGAATTTTTCAGAGCCCACCTTGTCTTCGCGGCTAATCTCAAATTACTAAACGCAATACACAAGAGTGACCAAATCATCATCACCGACCTACAGAGTCTCGTAAAGGAACTTCGATCAGCATCTAAGGGCAAGTTTAACTCCGCTCAGATTGATAGTATTATTGCTCAATTGAACAGGGGCCCTGTTCCTAAAGTCCCTATCAAGAATGTACGGATTCCGCGATTTCGTGAATTTAAAGCGAACTCTCTCGTGAAAAGTCTATCGCACGACTTTACGCGGATTTTCCGTGCGCAGCAAATCCGCTCGGGCGAGGAAGTACTTCTCTTCGTCTATGATATCGGATATCGTAACGATGTCAAGGATGGCCTTGCGTTAGCGCAACGGGAATCCAATGTTTACATGCATCTTCAAAAGTGCAGGTCCGTCGCCCGTATTGTGAGTCAATTCTCGCAGGCCGACTACCCGGGCGAGATAGCCACATTCGCTATCGCTTCAATGAGGTCCGAACGCTCGTTGGAAGATAAAAGGTCGTATTCTAATCTGAATACGGACGAGCGAATTCTCTTCACCAAGGAGTGCCTAACAGCACTAACGGAGATCCATCAGACAAAAGTGCCTTCGAACCCAAATGTTAGGGTGTTGCATAGGAACCTATCACCTAAAAGTATTTACATCAGCACCGAGGGTCTCTTCCCTGTAATCTACGACTTTGCACTAGCCGGTCTAGATCCAAACAGTACGGTCGTTAGCATTCAGCCAAGCGAAGTCTTGGAAGGATCGTATGCACCATCTACATATTTGGCACCGATCATTCGAGAAGTAGGCCTTCTAGCGGCATCCGATCGAACTGATAACTATGCGATGGCGAAAATACTGCTAGACACGGTCTTGAAGCAGGGAACCGAAACCGGTGACGAAAAACTTGAATTGGCCCGGATGGCCCTTCAGCAACTTTGCAACGACGCCACATATCAAGATGCGAATATTGACCTAGTCATCAAAGACCTCTCGGCACTGGCTGAAGCAAAATCGTCTCCCGCTCCACCATCCTACATTAATGACCCCGTAGACCTATGGGACAACGGTACAGTCGTTGCTCTAAAGAGCAAGCCTTCGCAAAGGTACAAAATCGTAGCACGCTTGGGACATGGCTCCGAATACATATCGTTCCGCGCAAATGCCGAAACAGAAAAGGCTTCGATCCAGCGAAGCGTGGTTTTGCGAGTTCCTCACCACGCGTCCCAAGACTCTAGAAGTCTGACAGCCTATCGAAAAGCGTCGCTTTTAGACATCGAAGGTCTACAACGAATAAACGAGGTTGAGGAACACCAAGATCCAAGCGCTGTTGCGGTAATTAGCAGCTATGTCGACGGATTTCCGCTAATCGACGTTCCCGAGATCTGGTCAGATATTGCCGCCGATGCAAAGGTGTCATTTGAAAACCTAGTGATCACTTGGCTGAAGTTCGGACTTAAAGCTCTCAAAGAGCTTTCCCGTCAAAATCTCGTACTGCGAGACGTAAGCCAACAAAACATTATCGTCAACAACAAATCTGCCACCTTCATTGACCTTTCGGCGATCGACGATTCTCCTTCAATTCCAGATCATTTGACCCCTGCAAACTACATACTTCGGGAGGACAGTGACGGTACTTATCTGCCAGTCGACGACTTCAACAGTTTTATCTCGAGCTACAAGAAATTGCTTGATGAAATATTTCCGTATCTTCAAGAAAGCACCAACGAACTTACTATCGAGAGTGCAAAACCGAAACTCTTCGCACTCTACAGGTCTATTACCCAGTCAATTTCGCTGACTATCGATAGTTACGAAGCGTGCTTGAATCAACTTATAGTTGAACTGGACGAAATTGCGAGTGCGAAGTACGAACCTAACAACGACCATCTAATGAATCTGCTCAGCTTCTATCCGGGTTCAAGATTCGGTAATAGCGAAACACGAGGCATAGATGAAGAGATTTCGAGACAAACTTACGTTCCCACGCGGTTAGATGATGAGCTATATGAAAAGGTAACAAGTGGCGAAAAAAATTTAGTTATCCTGCTTGGCAACGCAGGTGACGGAAAGACCGCCGTACTGCAGCACCTACTAAAAGAGATATACGGAGAGGACCGAAACTTTAACTCGCGAGACCGTATCTTCATTGGCGAACTTGACAGCAACAGAGAATTGTACGTGAATTTCGATGGTTCAGCATCCCATAAAGGCAGGTCGGCACAGGAGCTATTGAAGGAGCTTTTTGAACCCTTTAGCAAAGGTGCTCAGCCGTACACTGGAATCAGAATAGTAGCAATTAATTCGGGCCCACTTTACACTTGGGTCGAACATAATCGGGACGAACCCGAGTTCGCAGATCTTGCCGTGTACATCCAAGAGTACCTCGAAAACGGCCAAACAAACTCGTCATCGGACTTTGATAGCTTCACTTGGATCGTCGATCTAAACGAAAGATCGCTAGTTGGTTCTATCCATAAAGGTCGTAACGACTCAAGTATTCTAAGCGAAATGATCAAGCAAATGGTTGATCCTATTAATGGAGACGACAAATGGGATGCATGTAGAGAATGCAGCGCACAAAGCAGATGTACAGCTTTCAACTCCGTTCAAACCCTGCGTGGTCAAACCGATAAAAATGGCGATATCGTCGTTCGAAAGATAGAGGAGATAGCGAGGATCGTTCACCTTAGAGGTAAGTTTCACATAACCACAAGAGTTCTAAAAGGTTGGCTCAGTTTCGTTCTCTTTGGAACCTATTCTTGCAAAGAATTGCAGTCCAACGAAGAACTCATTCCATCTCCGATGGCGGAAAGGCTCTTTGGTGTCGTCAATGAAGTCGGGAAGGCTATCCGATATCCGAGTGAGACTGTTCAAGGCGAGATCTTCGAAGAGGTCAAGCTGCTCGATCCAGGATTAGTTCCCAAGCCGATTTTAGATAGAGGTGCACGGTTCGAAGAGAAAATTGAGAGCTACAGGCGCGCAGAGTTCCTTTACCCGAGATTTAGCGAGATTGGATTAACCTACGAATTGTCGGGGTCCATAGAGGCGTCGCTCTATCAGAAGATGGTTAGGGCCATAGTTGATCGCGATCACTCAGCCATTCAATATTTCCTTAAACTACTCCTAGAGGGACTCGCCCGAATCGACGATCTTCCGAGTAAGGCTTTTAGGGACCAGAGGTACATTCCACTTAGAATCGACACCGTAAATCCAATTGAATTGGTCATTTGGTCCGAGATAGCCATTGACGAATTCGATCTATCACTCGGTAATATGGCCGATGTTCAAAGCGATTCTTCCTTA
Source organism: Acidithrix sp. C25 (assembly GCF_904848545.2). Lineage (NCBI taxonomy): Bacteria > Bacillati > Actinomycetota > Acidimicrobiia > Acidimicrobiales > Acidimicrobiaceae > Acidithrix > Acidithrix sp. C25. The sequence continues at coordinate 851,081 of NZ_CAJHCI020000006.1, read as the reverse complement.
GAAAAATTACCCAATAAAGTTATACTCAGACACCGTTATTCGGATCGGTCGACAACTTCCACCCTTACTGTCGACTTAGAAACTTTTACGAATCTTAGGAATGCCCAACGACGTCTTCACCTTCCTCCGACGAGCGGGGGCGGGGGGTCATTGACGAATCTCAGGATCTTCCTCCGACAGCTACAGATGCACGAGATCAAAGAGTTATTCGTTCTAGACAACGAGGATAGTGAAAAGGTATTCAAAGTATCCACGCAACTAAAAAACGAAGTTACACAACTGAAGATGGTCGAGGTTTAATATGGTAGTTTCCAAGGACATCCGCACTAATCTACGCGATAGCCTCGGCAGAAAGCTTGAGAGAGCAGTGTGGTCGTCAAACGCTGATTCACTTCTTCCAATTCAATTCAACTATGTTGACCTAAAAGCCGTTGTACCGGCAGTACTTTACATTCTTCGTTTTGGAGCGCGACCTGGAAAAGGCTACTTCACAACCTCATTTGTCACAAAAGGGGATTCGAGCGGGAGAAAGGACAAGGTAACTGCTAATGATATCGCTGATCTGCTCCTTGCCGATGAGAATCGAGCCTACTTCTCTGTTGAAGTCGATGAAAAGGTTGCCCACAGGGTGATTTCGAATGCCCTATCCGGACTGGTATTTCAGAACACCAAAAATAGGCGCGGAACTAACCACGCGATCATTCGAACTCTTCCCAATCACTTCATGTCCGCCAAATTTGACCTTCCGGAGCGAGTTTCCCATCTTCGAGGGATCCCAGAAATCACGGTATCGGCGATAGTGGGCGATAGCCGAAAACCAAGTCGACCATTTATAAAAAACGCCCTTCAAATGACGAGCTCGAAAGAGTCATTTAACAACTATGGCTCAAATTTACTTTTAGCAAAATTTGCCCGGGCGATAAAGGTAGACGAGAGTAGGTCCGCTGCTAACACCGGAAATCCTCGCGAAGATATCGATGAAGCAGAAGCTATCGATCTAGAGATAGATCAACTCCTTCAGGTAAGGGTCGCACAGTGTTTAAGTGGTTTCCCGAATAAGCAGACATCAAATGGTAAGACCTTTGAGCCGTTTTCAGTAGTGACTGAACGCCAGTGGCGAATCTTTTCAGAAGACCTCCGCCACTTCATACGGTACTTCTCTAAGAATCTCAGCCGAAATGAATTCACCGCCGCACTTGAGATGATGATCGGCGTCAACCTCTTTGCGATGCTCAATTCGTACATCAAAATAATGAATACATGGGCGATGAGCGGCGAGGTACTAAGCCACGACGATCAAGCTCCTTACCCAGTCTTTATTGATTGCTCAGGTGGAGACAACAGAACCATCCGATTACTTGCCGAAAATTCTTGGGAGAACCTCTCGCGAAAGATTGCATCTGCAACGACGGCGATAAAGGGCTTCCAATTCATCGAACACCTCCTTGGCGAAGTTGGTGGTGGAAGCAAATTGAAACGAGACGACGACAATTTCAGTGAAAAGACCCCGAGAGAGAAACTTGAAGCCGCGGGCGAAGTTCTCACAAACAATAACCACAGGGTCAATACCTATATCGAAATGAGAATGGATCAATTCCTCGACTCAGTTTCGAATGAAACGATCGGTGAACCTCTAGGAAGTTTATATCGGATGGAGGAGCACATAGCCTTAGGCGCAGGACGAGTTGTAGCCGACCTAATGGGCACGACGCCTACGGTTCAAAGGATGATTGGCGCAATGAAGGACCTCCTACATGAAGGCGAAGGGCCGACTGCATCCATGATTATATGGCGACAAACCCGCAATAAAGGTAACGGCAACTCGAAGAGCAAGGTAGCACGCGAAGTAGTTGCATCGGACATCTTCTTGGAAACATTTGTACATCGACTACTGATTGACCCAAATAGTGGTATTCCTCGAACTCTAACTGTCAGAAGGTTTATCGATGAGATAGCGAGTCGTTACGGACTAAGCATCGACGCAGACCCTGCTGCAAACAGTTATTTGCTCACTGAAAATAGAGGTTACCTCGAAGAGCGATTACGAGCACTCGGTCTATTAGTAGGTGTAAACGACTCTGAAAATATGAAGATTCTGCGCCCAAGGTTTCCCCTCGACGATGCGCTTGAGCGATAGATCTGGCTAGGTGAGAATTTAGATGAAGGAATCCAAGTTGAACGTTGCAAGTCTTACTGATACCGTTATAAGGTTGGCGGATACCGCCGAAAAGGGCGCCGTTGCATACCTACGCACCAGCGAACCCACACTAATCAATCGGCTATGTCTCGAGCTATCCGCGACTAAAGGTAATCGCGTTAGGGATTGGAATCTTTTTGTTGTCGACGATACCCCTGACCAACGGAGTTCCTTTGTAATTCTGGGAGATGAAGCCGTAGAGCTGCGTGAGACAAAGGATCAAGCTCTAATTTTCATTATAAATGACAAGCACCAAGAGAGCGGATTGGATGGTATCTTCTCCGCAGGACGAGAGATTTCCGAAGTTGACCTTATTGATGAGTATCGTAAAGCATTACTCGATATATCTCCTCTGAAGGGATACTTACACCACGTAGATCTCGCATCCAAGTATTCAAAGGAGGTCGCCATTGCCGTCGGCCGACTTGAAGTTGTAGAGCTCATAGAGCATTCGGGTAGTCTCTCACAATTCTTAGAGAATCTGTGGCGTATCGGACTATGGCCAATTGCCGGTGACACGCCCACCAACTTGGTCGATCGGTATTTGGAGATATCTAAAGCACTTGTCAAAGACCTATTACGGGTTAGCTCAAACTCTGCGATGCCGACAGATCGTCTCAGATCCCTAGATATCATTCCCAACGGTAATGAAGAAGACCTTTTGCTGGTTTCGAAGTTTATTTCCGAGTGCGACAAAGGTCGAATGCAGGATGTTTTTATCAACAACCCTCTCGATGACAAATTTTTCGTCGGTAACTGGAAGCTCGAGCTTGTCGAACAAGAAGAAGTGAGCGAGATATTCATAGAAGCTTGGCGCGGCAACAACGGTAAGGCGACCCCATGGTCAGGATTATCCCAGGATGGTAACGGCGAACTCGAATACATAATAAACGCCGAGGATAACAGTACCTCGAAGGATCTCACCGTTCGGTGGACGACAACACCAAAGACCATTAGAAAAGGCGGAGTTCTCTTCAATGTCGAGCTATTTGTTGGCGACGAGTCAAAGGCCAACTGGGAAGTACTGAGCAGTGGAAAAAATCGAAACGACTTCAAAATCAGAGCAGATGTCTTTGAGATCGAAGCTGGCGATAATTTCGATGCGCGCGTGGTAGTTTCGTTTCGCGATACAATTCGAGAAGAGACCGAGACCTTCATCGTAAGAGATGGAGATTCCACTAAAAAGAGCGGTACATCGTCGAATCGGACTTACCGAACGATCAGTGAATTTTTGCTAGAAGCAGAAAACTCCGATGCATTTACAGATGCACTGAAAGAACCATCTGCGATCGCAACGCTCGGCGAGCGCGAGATCGTCCTACTTTACCGCGACTCAAAGAAGCCTATAAAAGGGAAAATTAAATTACCCTGGGGATGGAGGCGATGTTGGCAACTTCTTGAACAAAATGACTTTAATCTCGGAAAGTTCACGATGCTAATGAGTGCGGCGGGCAAACTTCTCCCATCATCGCTCGAATTTAGACCTATCGAACTCGATGAGGTCAATAAGGTCGATTCTTCGATCTGGAATGCAGTGGTCAAAAGGCTTCGATCAGCTGACAACGTATATGGTTGCCACTTAGCCGATAGCCAAGAGGCAATAAATAGATTTGCGAACCTATGGAAGGAAGGCGTCGAGAAAGACGCCGATGATCTGGCCCTCGTCAACACAATCTCAGTTCTCGACGAATCAGGCCGTATCAAAGCGCTGATACTCCTACCGGAAAGCCCAATTAGGCTCTTATTTAGAGTCTACTACGACCAATTTATCGAATTTCTCTCGCGGGAGGGAAAGGGAAGTGAGCTCAAATCTATCTACGAATCGGTAAGCGGAAATGGCTTCCCGATCGTATTTCCTACTTTCGATCAAAACTCGCCATATGGAGTTATGCGCTCGTGCGAAGCCTTGGACATCAATACGCAATTACTGGTAGCTCCTGATATAACTGACGATAGTTCTCTACCGACGCAGATACGGCGATACTGGTATTCCGACGACCAAGATAACTTTGAAGCAGTCGCTGACAGCATGTGGCAGGCCGAACAGATATCAAAGGAGATAGCCGCGACGCGATCTGTTCAAACCAACGAAGAAAATCAGTCTTCGTTGGTTGACCTCACCTTACTCGCGTCCTTTGGGGGCGGCGACGGTGGAACCCTCCTAACTGCATTAACAATGTCTCGAGAAGGCAAGGGAGTATCAAATCCGAAACAAATTGAGCCGGATGAAACGACGCCTTCATTTTCGCTGGGCATGTTTCCTTCAATCGCACGCAAAGATTTGGCTAACGAATCGATGGAGCTCGACTCTATTGCGGGAAAATTCGAAGATCTATGGGAGTTGGCTAGGAAAAGCAAAAATGAAGTTCCACAAAAATATCGGTGGATCTTTGAGAGACCTAGCCGAAACACGAGGAATCCGGGCTTTAGCCTTACATGGAGAAAGGGTGATCTAAAAGAAAACCCGAATGAACTCGGTGGAGGGAGCACCGAACTATATCACTTAGCGATATTTTTTTCTGTCGGGAGTAACGCTGCATTCGCCTTGGAAGCCAAAGAGATGAAAATCAACCGTCCGAGGTCACTTCTATATGGTCTAGTTCGAACTTGGGATACGCAGAGGATTGCCACCGACGGCAAAATAATAACAGCCACATTTTACGACGATCTTTCGAACGCAGAAAGATTCGATAACCGTCGAACAAAAAATAACCTAGCGGACGTACTAGGCACCCTAGAAGAAAAAGTAAGGGAACGAATCGGCGGCAACGGGGAGACAATTACGTTCGTAAAGACTATCTCCGACCAAGAGCAAAACTTTATCATCGATGCACATCGATACGCCGAAAAAGTTGTAATACTCGACTCAGGGGCCATGGAAGTCTACCGTAGTAGGGGAGTAACGAATGGCGAATATCTAATAGGAGAGACTATCGCAAATGGAGCCACGGTTGTACAGTCATCCATCTCAGCAGTTCGAACGTCATCATTGCTTGCAATTGGCTACAAGCCTTCAATGGATTCATGCGAGGTCGCCAACAACGCCGAGAGCGCTGTACGATTCACCATCGCGGCCCTCCAAGAAATTCCCGGAAGTTCTCAGATCTATTACACTGACAGAAACGACCGATCTGATCCGGCGCTCAGCTTCGTCCTAGGATACACCGCCACTGTTCAAGATAAATCGATCGTTGGAGCTACAGCGAACGAGGCAGCAGTGTTAATCCCGCTAATCGATCTTCCAAATTCGATGAGAAGCAACTTGAGTCAAAATTTAGTTGAAACGTCTTTTGCCGTTCTTCGCATAAAGGGCAATGCAATCTATCTTGGATTGACACTTTCGGCGACTGAGAAGACGTTCGCTAGCGGTGCCTCCGCAATACGCGATTTTATGGACGAGTGTCACAGCCTTTGGGGGTCTGTCGTTTCCTTAACCTCTTCCCGGAAGCGTTGGAGCGATAGAGTGGCTCTCGCCAAGGTCATTGAACAGCAAATCGGAAGATCACGATCGGAACAGCTAAGGCCGCAGCATTACAAAACTATTCAGGAAAAGTTGGCGAGCCTTAGACAGTTACAGTGTGACACGATACCGATCGAGTTCGACGACACCTCTATGGATACCGTGATCACAATCGACTTCAGAGTTGGAACAGACTCCGACGTGAACCTTCGCTATATCGAGATAAGTAGTGAACACGTAGTTGATCGGTTTATTCAACGCAGTGCGTTCCAAGATCATCTCTACATCTCTCGCTCCAATGACTTAATTGACGGCGATACATTCGGTGTCACTAATCGCACGGAACTCGAAGTAAGCGACCAAGGCTTCATCGATGATACAGAATTCGAGATCTCTGTGACCAACGAAAACGTTGATTCCACAGCGATTGAAGTCAGTGGATTTACAGAAGACTACCTTGAAAAAGCAAATCGCCTCACAAATCCGATCGATCTAGTTACGATCGATCTAGTTACGATCGAGACGCCAGGTAAGCCAGACGTAGAAATTCAACATTCCGACTTATCTACTTCCGAGCCTTCAACCCTCGAACCCACAAATATAGTTGATGGCGCTGGAGAAATGCCCTTACCACCAATTCACCCCAAAGAGATCTCGATTGAAGTGGGTAGTTCTCGGAGCGGAGAGACTGTAATTTGGCAACCATCCGTCTCCACCAACCCCCACATGATCGTTACGGGATTATCTGGCGTAGGGAAAACTACCTTCATTATGGGCGTGGTGAAGCAGCTGAAGGAGCAAGGTATTGCCCCAATCGTAATCTCTTTCCACCAAGACGTCGATGAGATAATGGAGGGGTTTTTCGGTAACGAGATGAATGTCTCAGACATCAACAATGCCAGCTTCAACCCGCTTTACTTTACGGAATCTGAGTTACAAACCAACCGATACGTCGTCAACGATATCGCAAATGGAGTCAGTGGCATGCTATCTCTTCTATTTCCCAATTTAGGAGATATACAGATTGGTCAATTCAGAGAAGCCATCAAGAAGCAGTATCCCAAGGACTTGGCAAGCGACTTCGATGAGTCGAATCAGCCAACATTGCTCGACGTTTTCAAACGAATGAATCGATCAAGCGACATCGACAAAAATCTTATGACTAGGTTGCGCGATCTATTTAGCTACGAATCTCTGTTTGAAACAAACAGCGGCCGCAGCTTCCTCCACTCTGACCATGCAACAATCATTAAATTGAGCACCATCAATAGTGAGGTTGCCCGTCTCGCCCTTTTAATCTTTTCGATCGATGGAATCTATAGAGAGATGACGCGACGAGGGGTCATGAAGGAGATAACCCATGCCCTAGTTATCGACGAAGCTCACCTGATACGTAACTTTGATCGAATTCCACGCCTTGCACGGGAAGCCCGAAAGTACGGAGTGTCGCTCGTACTCGCATCGCAAAGATTCAATGACTTCGACGACGACGTGACAGCAAACGCAGGAACTGCAGTATTTTTCAAATCAAACGAAGATGATGCGAGAAAGGTTGCTAAGCACATAGAACATAGTGATCAACAAAAAGAGATTATTGACATGGTACGCAGCTTAGAAAATCACCATGCGATATATTACAGCGGTGGAGGCTGGCAAGAGATCATCACTCTGAAGCGGTATTAATTCCGAATTTAAATCGGAGAGATTTTCATAGCCAACCGACTGGGCGACCGGCTACTACAGCTCGCGTGTTACGAAGTGGCGTAGCTTGTCGTCCAGATTACCGTCAACTATGCATACTTTCCTGGTCGCACGAGTTATTGCACGAAAAAGATGCCCCCTGCCTTCGGGGTCGTTTAGCAATCCTGATGCATCCACTACAACCACGTTGTCGAATTCGAGGCCTCGCACATCGATCGTAGTAGTTAGGATAAGTCCAGTTGCAGATGTTTCAAACTCTTCGAGGCGTGTCACGTACCCGACGCCAGCGGCTTTGAATTGACTCCTTAATTTACCGACATTATCAGGCGAAGTGATAACCGCAGTCAGCCCGGAAACTTCGATACTATTACAAAATTCTTCGACGCAACTAACGATGCTTCTTCTATGACCGTACCGAAGGTAATAAACGCCATCGTCATCGAGCTCATTATCGATCAAGTTAGAAAACGAAAGTTTGTTATCGGTTCGACTGATTGCGCTCCGAATAGCTTCCGCCAACATTGATACGCTCCTTGGGACACGAAAAGATAATTCGAGAGATACCTCCTGAGCATCTTGAATATTGAGAAGATCCTTAAGTTCGTCGATACTTTCAACACCCACTCCGCTTGAACTTTGGTTCAAATCTCCGGCTAAAGTAAAGTTGGAATCTGGGATTATTCGTCTAATCAACAAAAGATCTGCTTTACCTAGATCTTGAAACTCCTCGATGATCACGTGACCGAAGTCTTTGAAGCGGATTGATTCTCCATTGACTTCCAAGATCATCGAAAGTAATACCGCCAATTCAGAATTCGAAAAGGGCTCCTTTTGAGAAACTGACCCACCATAGTATTGATCTATTTCCGCATCAGTGAAGTACGGTGCAAGAAAGCTCTTTCCAACTCCGGGTACGCGGAGAAACTCCTTCGCGATTTTAGAAAACCGCTGAATGGGCAGAAATACATTATCCAGCACCCTCTTAGAGCTAATTTCTTCATCCAAATGATCCAAAGAACTCTCGCCAAAGCGATACCGCGTTCGCGTATCACCTTCTGCAATCTTAAAGTGCTCTTGTATTATTTTCTTTAGTAGAATCTGCCCGGATCCAAATGGCTCTTGCGTTACTCTCATTCGTCCAATCAAGAGAGAAATATCTAATTGATCGACCCGGACTAAGGTTCCGCGAACATCCAATTCAATCGATTGCGGCCTAGCGTGACTCCAAATAAAGTCTCTAACCGCGTCATGGAAGCGGGGGTCTAAGTGCATCGATACTTGAAATTCTTTGTCGAATCGTGTACCTTCGAATTTGATAGATTCAAACTCACTGATGACTTGACGATAAAGCTGCTCGAGTGTCAGTACCTGAATGTATCTTTTGCCTTCACTCTGAGTTGATCCATCGACTACCTCCGCCAAATGACTCGAATAGTTTTCAGACGGGGCGAGGACGAGCGTTCGGATGCGCCGATTATTTGCACCATATAGATACATCGCTCTATGAATGGCTACTACGGACTTTCCAGTTCCAGGTCCGCCAGTAACAATCAGCGATTCAGTGCTTTCCGCCGAGACAGCTAGATATTGATCAGGCTGCAATGTATTTACGTGATCACTCATTTTTCCACTACGACGTCTTCGAAGGATCGTGGAGAGAGTCCGTGGTGCGCGCACTTTTCGCCCATTGGATGCATTCGATTGCTGACTACCTGTAACATTCGGTGAGCCGACCACCGAACTTCCCGCAGAATCGTTTTGCCTTAAATGAGCAGATCTGATATCGAGACTAGAATCCTTGATCGGTCTTACCCGAGGTGTGGCTGCGACATTTCGATTCTCGATCTTATTCGGTTTTTTGTCGAAAATCGTTGCACTCCGGGGAGTGGCGTAGTCGAGTCCAAATGGAACCTCTATAGCCGATATTTTGCGCTCTTCAAAGGTGAATGTGGCACTCATTAGAAAGTGGTTTCTTTGTTCGTCCTCAGCAAGGAAGAAGTTCTTCGAGACTGGGGCTCTCCAATCCGCCACCACCACCTTGTTTTCTTTATCCCATACGGTTGTCCTACCAATACGAATCTCGTCGTTTCCGCCGCCGTCGTTGAGAACTACCTTTCCGTATAAAAACTGATCTTCACGAAGGGCTCCATCTATCACCTCCCGTCTATTTTTGCGCTCCTGGTAGAGGTTGGTGTTTGCGTGTTGATTCGCTCCGGCCGTTACCCCCTCCGAGAGATCAGCCTTCGTTTGGGCAGCAAGTCTTCGAACCTTTTCAAGTACAAGGTTCTCTATTCGCAGTAGATCACTATCCTCCAAAACCACTACTCCTACTAGAAGACACCGCTATGAAATGCTAGGAAACTTCCAGATCAATGACCAATTTGGGCAAAATTTCTATCGAAATCCAATCGCGTTTGGATTCAACTCCATCAAGCTGAGCCAATTCAGATTTGCGATTTGATATTTTCGTTCTTTGTCCTTTGATATAAGTCTCGTTCGAGCTGTTGAGAATCGACTTCTCAAGTTGTTCAATCTTGCTGCTGAGCACTATCCTTTTTCGCGATAGTTCCGCAGCCCTTCGAGAATCCAACTTTGCCTGTTCCTCTGCCTCTTCACTTCGACGCCAATCCATCTCCATATCCTCTAATTTTTCAAAGATGAGATCCGAATAGGCAATTGCCTCTCCCTCGCTCGATTTCTCAAATGCACCGTCGGCTAATGCCGCCATTAGTCGCATTCCCACCTCGGGGACGTATTCGTAATTATCCGCCCGAACGGCAAAGGCAACTAATTTACTGAATTCGCTATTAGGAGATTTCGCCAAGCAGACTTTGACCAGGTAACTGCCCTTGTACTGGTCATAGGGAATTCGAATCCTCCCATACCTTCCAGAAATTGCTTCCATATTTCTAAAACAAACGCGGGCACCCTGAACAAGAGGGTGTGTAAGGTCAACGTGGTCGTAACCATTTTCTATGGCACGTTGCGCGTCAAAAGAAATGATTACCTCCGAATCGCTTTTTACTGCAGTGTCGAATTGTCGGTTACTTCTTTGGAATCGGGAGACGTAACTCCTCGCGTCGTCGTCTAATCGCACGGAATAAATACCAGGCCTTCGATTAGGTCTCAGTGGCGAATTACGAACTCGCCTTAGAAATGTTTCGACAAAGATACGAATCTCATTTGGCCCTAAATAATTGCCACGCCTCTTTTGATCCGCTTCGAAACCCTTTACAAGTAGGCGGTCAGTATTGACCAGAGCCTCAGCGCTCTCGGTTGCTTTCATAGCTTCGAAATTTGTAAGACGAGCTTTTTCGAATTGAGCTATACGTGCCTCTGAATCCTCAGGTGAGATATCAGGACTCCACATCTCTGATATATCCTCATTTGTGAAGGCAATGTGCCCGAGAATCTCCTCGTGTCCTCCGACATATGACTGGAACACGCCCAGTCGGTCGAAAAGGCGCATATAGATATTGTTGTCGATGGTGTCCTTCACTGACATGTTGAAGATATGGATCTTTTCACTCTTCTGTCCAAATCGATCAAGGCGACCGATCCTCTGTTCTATCTTCATCGGATTCCAAGGCACATCGTAATTAACCATGGCCGTGCAAAACTCGAAGTCCAGACCTTCGCTACCAACCTCTGACATAAGCAAAATTTTGAACGTGCCTTTTCGGAAATCGTCCATTATCTTCTGGCGAGCTTCGGGCGCCGTTTTGCCATACAGCAGCCTCACGTCGAAATCGTCTGCGAGTCGCTTTTGAAGGTACTTGAGAGTTCCAGTAAAGAATGAAAAAATGATCAACTGTTTATCATCCTTGGCAGAGAACTCTAAGATCCACTCCTTGAATTTCTCGTACTTCGAATCGGTGGCTTGCAGTGAACTCGCGTAACTCATAAAGTTGTCTAGATGCTCCATGAAAGATTCGTCTCGGAGCAACTTAATCTCCTCTTGCCCCGCCATTTTGGGAGCGTCCTTTTTCTCGTCATCGGAGCGATCGTCCTCTTCGAATTGGTCGTCAATCGAGAGTGCGTCTTCAACTGACACAGCGTCACTGTCCTGCGACTTGTAAGACTGCGCATAAAAAGGTTCCCACTTCTTGGTAGCAGCCTCGACAAACGCAGGCATACAACTTGCTGCAAATCGCAGCGGCATTTGAGCAACGTACCCGTATCGTCGTCCTAGGACGACACAGCTCCTCTTGAGTAGACGAATGTATTCGTCATATATTTGCTTCTCGCGCTCGTTCCACTCAACTTCAAGAATCTTGACGTCGCGTACTACCGGATTTTCGGTAACCTCTCGTCTGCGCATACGAGAAATCTCAGAGGCGAGTGGGGAGAGGGAGACGATCGAGTGTCGAAGCCGGACTTCGTCTTCAGGACTTATAACGCCTTGAGCAAGAATCTGTTCGATTCTTTTAAAGTCACCGCTCTTTGCAGCGGCTGCCCCAACTTCCGTCTCAGATATCTCAACCAACTTCGCACGAGCTTCATCTCTTTCGAACTCCGATGATTCAACAAACTTTACAAACTCATTCACCATCTTGACGAAATCGAGAATGCGTCCGAAGACTGAACTCTCCTCGTAAGCATCGGGCCTTAAGAGTCGCATTAGGTTATGAAGGTCCTTTGAGTCGTTATTGATTGGAGTTGCCGAGAGAAATACAACACTCTCCACATCATCCAATAGGGCCTTAATAGTCCTAAACCCTTTGGTTTCACTGTTTCTAATATTGTGGGCTTCATCTAGAATAACGAGATCAAAAAGATCCGATTGTTCGTCTAAAAGCTCTACTATCTGGTCACTGAACCTTCCGCTCCTTATTTTTTCGAGCGACACGACAAAATAATGAGATGCTGCTAAGCGCCCAGGGCTACGCAAGTAAAGTGACTTCAATTCCTCATCATTTAGGTCGCGCAGAATGTAGCCGAAGCGGTTCCTCATCTCAGCCTTCCACTTAGCTACGAGGTTGGAGGGACAAACGACGAGTACATTCTTTGCCGAACCGCGCTGATCAAGTTCGCGCCAAATAAGTCCTGCCTCGATCGTCTTTCCTAAACCGACTTCATCAGCGATCAGAATGCGCTGACTATCGCCAATCAAAAACTTCAAAACCGGCAGAAATTGATAAGGGATAAAGGTTGTAAGGGAGCTGAACGCTGAATAGAAGAGATCGCTAAGAACCTGGTCAATCTTTATGAAAGTTAGTGCTGCCGCGGTATCAATGTTGTGCATTGGATTTTGGCGAAGCCAGGATCTGACGTCGTTCGTGTCCTCGGGGATATCTTCAAGCTCGTCTTCCAAGAACCGATTAGAAGCACCAGTTGTGGATCTACATCTGTACTGCCAACAATTGTCTTCGGCTCGCCACGATCTATCAACAACCTTTAGAAGGTCTCCCGAGCCACGGCGTTGCACTCCATCATCTATGTCGTACTTAGGTTTGGATGGAATAGATTTCCCGTCCTGCATCGCAGTCTCGAAGTATGTTCGAACTTTATCGATCTGGTCACCATCTAGTGGCTTACCATTTGCATCTTCAACACCACCATTCGAAAAGTCGACAACTAAAAGTGATACCGATACGTCTTCGTAGAGAACATAAACACCATCAGGAATTTCTCCTGGTGATAAGGATGAAAAAAGGCTCGAATCATCGAAATAGGTGTTGCCGGATTCAAACTCCGAAGTTTGGCGATCCGTCGCTACGAGCGATATATATGTTTGTTTAGAGCGAAGTTCAGCAGCAATGTTACCCGCCGACAAAACGTTGGAGAAATATATTGCCGCGCCTTTTTCGAGCGAGGATAATAAATCTAATTTCGACACAATCAACTACCGCCTATTGGGGTGATGGTCCCTGCCGCTGGGGTCTTAGCCGCATCACCAATTACCCCTAATTTATCATGGCGATGTTCGATTTTCTGGGACTGGGCATTTCAGAATTGAATTTTATTAATCCTGATCTACTTGTAGCTGGTGTGTAGCTGAGTATTTATTTGAAACCAACCTGTTCGCTTTAGGCAAAGGCACTGTCAGCGAATTCGAAGTTACCACGGGCCACAAATTTGCTTATTTTATCATTCGCTTCAATATTGGATTACAGTCTCTATCGAGAACGTGCTACGGACACGCCTTTCAGATATTGGCAAGACAGTCCCATTCAAAAACTAAAGACTATGATTTGCCAACTTGCTCGAGTCAACTAAGTGTGAATTCTGTTTAATTCTGCGAAGCGATCACTTGGTACCACGAATTGAGGGCACCACGACTTAGATGTCGTAGTGTCAGAGGCCCTGTTGATGATGCTCAGGAGTACGCGGTGGATGGCGCTGATCAACAAGAATAAAAATTCGAAAAAGCAACCATTTAAGGGAGCGGCCGTAAGAAGGTCCAAGAAGACCGCCAAACCATCAAAAAGATTCCCATACCTCGAAAGCTTTTCCGTTGAGATAGTATGAGCAATTGTGATGATTCTTGATGAAATTAACGAAGAGCTCGAATTGAGGAAGGCGGTTTTTAGCCATCTTAAATTACTCACAGCACATTCCCCGAGCGGCGTAGTACCGTCTTCTACAATAAATTCATTTGAATTTCGCGGCAGACGAATAAGTCTTATCGTCCAGTCGGGAATACGCAAGCTCCTGGGCAGCAGCGCCGCACTAACAATCAGAACGACATTTACCCCACCGTCGGAACTGCCGCCATACATTGACGATACCGACGACGACGGAATGATCCATTACAAGTACCGCGGTACAGATCCGCAACATTCAGACAATAGAGCGCTACGGATGGCGATGGACGAGGGATTGCCGCTGGCTTACTTCTACGGCATCGGGAAAGGGCTCTACTTACCAATTTTTCCAGTGTATCTCCTGCAAGAAATTCCAGAACGGCACGAATTTGTAGTCGGCTTTGAATCATCACTTTCAAGCGCGAACCCAATCTTCAAAGAGAGCCTCGAACGTAACTATGTAGATCGGCTTACAAAAACTCGCATGCACCAACCAGTCTTCCGGGCACGGGTTCTCCACGCATACGATACGTCATGTGCAATCTGCAGACTTCGCCATTCCGAATTGCTCGATGCTGCCCACATAATCCCTGACGGTCATGTCCGCGGTGAACCGGTGGTACCCAACGGAATCGCTCTATGCAAAATACACCATGCCGCCTTCGACCATAACTTGGTGGGAATACGTCCGGATGGAATCATAGAAGTACAACATCGACTTTTGCAAGAAACTGACGGACCTATGCTTCTACATGGTATTCAAGAAATAGCTGGAACCAAAATTCATCTACCCAAGGAGCGGGCCGCGAGACCGGATCAAGACCGACTCGCTGAGAGGTTTGAGGAATTCAAACGAGCCAGCTGATCTATCGGCGGATATGAAGCGAAGTTAATCCACGTCAAAAGTGGCGACCGTCGCGACTGAGAGACCGCCAGAACATTCTTTAGCAGCCGCAGGTTCTAAAGATATCAATCCTTATCGATCGAGTTATCTTTACCTTTGAGTCCACCGGAACCTTGCCCCGCCGCCATATCACGAATCCCTGACAGCAAATTTGTCAGCTCCACCGGAAACAGTATCTTTATAAAAGGGGAGTTAGCTAGTTCTTTCAATGCACCAAGGTATTGAAGCAGCAGCTTCACAGCGCTACGTCTGCGATCCGGGGTTAGAAGTTTCCCTCCGATAGTTCCTTTAGCATCGAATTATCCAAGGTCAGATCGGCAACAATGGTCTTTAGTCTTGTAATTCTCTGCCTTTAGTCCTTTCAGGCTCTTGGCATCTGTGGTTTTCATACCTCCGTAGGTATTCTCACCAAGATGCAATGTGGTTTCCGTTATGCATGAGCTTCTGGCAACTTACACAACCGAACTGCCGGCGTATAACAATCTGTCACCCTCGGCAAGCTTTTGAATGACTTGTTCTGGTGCGTGCTTTTTACCCTTCATAAAAAATATACTGTTTATATTTTGGTCAGTATTCTAACATTAAGGGTGGATCATCCAGGATTCACCATGGCACAGACATGCGAAAACAATTTCGGCGCTAGCAGGCATCAACTTCCGTCGAATAGTGTCAAGAAAAAAAAGCCAGAAGGTATTTTCGTTGAATGCGCTGAACGAAAATAAACCTTTTATTTTGTTCGACGCGAATGGCTTTCTAAATAACGAAATTGATGGCTAGCCATCTAATTGCGCCCACTCCCTCAGAATGAGCTTTCGGAATCGATCAATTATCTGTAATCCTTGATTGGGGATAAAGTTAGCTTCGCCTGAACTGCGTCCCGCATCGCGACTAAGAAGCGTGGCAGGCAGTTTGATACACCAGTTAATAACGAAGTCAGGAATCTCCAGAAACTCGATAGATTTGTAGGAAATGAGAGTTACCGGATTTGAACTACACAGGTGGCAAGAAGCGGCTGTAGAAGCGTGGATGTCGGGAGACACGCATGGTCCTTTCAGGGGAACCATCGAAGTGTTTACCGGTGGAGGGAAGTCCCTTATTGCTCTAAAGTGCATCGAAAGAGCGGCACGGGAATCTCCCGAGCTTAAAGTCGCTATCGTTGCACCCACATCTGCACTAGCGAGACAATGGATAGATGTAATTAATAGGCATTCAGATCTAAACCGATCAGAGATAGGCCTTCTCGGATCAGGCAGTAAAGGAGATTTAGAGTCATCTAGGGTCCTGATCTGTGTCCTAAACAGTGCTTCACGCCTCCTTCCGGAGATGTCTTCGGCAATATCGGGCGAACTTATGTTAGTAATTGACGAGTGCCATAGAGCAGGAGCTCCTTCAATGGCAAAGGTGCTAAATACCAAGGCAAGATTTCGACTTGGACTCTCTGCAACTCCGGAACGGGACGAGGCTTCGCAGGAAGGCACCCTAATTTCGTTCGATGATCAGCTTGTTGGGAAATCTCTTGGCGCTGTTGTTTATCACTTCGATCTAAAGCAAGCTCGAAATTATGGATGGCTGCCTAATTATGAGATAAATCACCACGGTGTGCACCTAACTGTATCAGAGCAAGCAGAATACGAAAGACTAACCCGACGTGTCGACGATTCCATTAGCGCACTACAGGACATCGGAGTCGAAATTTCGCAGGCAAGAATCTACCAAACTCGAAACGATGAAGTTGGCTCCCTCGCAAAGCGCTATGTCTCAGCAACGACGCAACGGAAAGATTTCCTTTACAAAAGTACCGAACGCATTAGAGTCGCAACACGAATTGTGTCGGATTCATTCGAAAGAAACCCTGATAGGCGCGCACTGGTATTTCACGAAAGAGTAGATTCAGCCACACAATTGGCGCGCGCTTTAGAACTGAAATTACCCTCTATTGGCATTACTCTCGAAAATTCGAAACTAAAGTCGTCCGTCCGCAATGAGGCCTTAGCATCATTTCGAACAGGTACTAACAAAATATTGGTCTCTGTCAAATCTCTTATCGAAGGAATAGATGTGCCAGAAGCTGATCTAGGCGTGCTTGTAGCGTCAAGCTCCAGCATACGCCAAAGGATCCAAACATTAGGAAGAGTTTTGCGTCGACAGTTCGAAGGAGACGGGTCTAAAAAAATAGCTGATATGCATATTATTTACGTTTCGAACACCGTGGATGAGGCTGTTTATGGAAAGCTTGACTGGACTGATCTAACTGGACCTGAATCCAATAAATATTGGGAATGGCTTCTCGAACCGAATGCCGCACCAATACAAAAGTTTGATCCTCCCCAAACCCCCACGCCTAGCGAAAGCCAGGAATGGAAGAGACTCTGCCAGCTCTTAGACCTTGGACCACAAGAGTGGCGCGGTGGAAGAATTGGAGTTGAGCACAGCCTCGACACACTAGGAACGGTTCGGCGGTACGATGGGAAAATAGTCTCTAATCCACAAGGTGTATCCGATATCGTTGATAAAGTACGTAGCCAACGCGGTGGAAGATTTTACCTAACGCCTGAGTTCAACCTAATTCTTGTTTCAAAACGAAATGCGGGTGAGAACATGATGTACGTGGCTGGCAAAATCAACGAACCTTTCGTCTACGTCACGAATGACATAGAAAACCAGGAGCAAATCCTCCCGCAACGAAATATAAAACCCGGAGATCTTTACTATGGACCCACCGATGCTACCGGTGGGTCCTTCCAAATAAGGAGCAAGGGTGGCGGGTTAATCGAAAGGCGGGCTAACAAGTCCGAAACCGAATTCGCGATCATAGATGAGAACAATTATCCTCAGCAATCACAAAACGCCATAAAAACAATAAAGGCCTGGAAACTGCTGCTAGACCGTGGAATAAAGATTAGTGTAAACCATCGTGACGACGTATGGTATGTAAATAATGGCAGCCATATTTTCCTCGAACATGTTCCGGGGGGATTTCTTTGGCAATCTGATTTAGAGAGGGGAAGTTAGAAAGTGGCAACTGTTTATCCTGGATTGAACCCAGCTAATGCTAGCCGAGAAGCAAAGTATTCAGTAATCCGTTCGCAGAATAATGAAATGGCAGTTCGCCTAATATATCGAGTTTCAAGTTCAGAGAGAGAATTACTTACGACCACTAGTCATTTTAACCTCGTAGATATGGTAAACAACGTCAAAATGGAGATCAATGGACAGAAGGGCGGGGCATTTTATATAAATGAATACGGCCACGTTTTGGTGCCTGCTAATCGAGGTGAACCGTGTTATTTTGCAGGTACGTACAAAGAGATCCTTGAATTCGATCTTGAGGGAGATCCGATCTCCGCAAAGGCGCCTAAAACTCTTTCACCCGGCAATACCTGGCTTGGGCCTCATGTCGGAATCCCTTACACGCTCAAATCTGGTGCCCGCGACATAAGCTTCAAAAAGATGATCACGCCCACGCGAAGCAAAGAATTCCTCCTTTCGGAATATGTCGGATCGATCAAAGCCGAAGCCCTTGCGCGAAGATTAGGTGTACATAAAGGCATATCCGGTGGCACAATCTACATAAACGAAGCCCAAGAGTTTTTTGCACCAGTCCAAATCGGCGACGAATGGACCTATACCTATTTGGGAGGGATCAATCACGACGCGTGGTTCCCAAACCTACTTGAAAACGACTTATAGATGCACCTCGTTAACGAGAACGACACAGAACTTCGCTTATCCGTGAAGCGTCCAATGTGGCACAACACTAAAACTCAAAGGGCGAAGCGTTATAAGACTGCATTGATCAATCCTGGACGATCCTCCCTTAGCCTGAGAATACAGACCAAAATATCAAAGGGGGGATTTTCATAAAGGGTAAAAAGCACACACCAGAACGAGTCATTCAAAAGCTTACCGAATGGGACACACTACTAAGCGAGCGGTGCGGTAACTGTTGCAAGAGGCATTGGAATAACTCAAACCTCATAGAACCATAGACGAATGACTTCGGCGGCTATGCGTTCTCGGTGATGATCAAAGGCCATTTGCTAGCCGTGGAAATCGAAAATACGCACAACAGTGGGCGTCGATAAGCGTCATAAAGTAATCCGTAGAATGACGTGGAGCTGCCGACACCTTCAATGAATGGGCCTCGCGATCATGAAGTTGCTTCAAATAAAGCTTGCTGACTCCCGCGTACAAATGGTTATCAAACACTTAATCCAATAACTGACTGACAAATGCACGTTGTTCACATGAACGGCAAATTATTTTTTCGTGCGTCAAAATCAATCATTTTCACTTCCATTAAATGACTTGCTTTGGCCTTGACCCATCGCCATGTCGCGAATTCCCGACAGCAAGTTGGTCAGCTCCATCGGAAACAGAATCTTTGTGGAAGGGGAGTTGGCAAGCTCTTTCAATGCACCGAGGTATTGAAGAAGCAACGTATTCGAGTCCGAATCCTTTGCAATTTGACCAACAACAGATAGGGCAGTAGAAAGACCTTCAGCCCGCAAAATCGCAGATTGCCTCTCTGCTTCAGCAGTCAAAATTGCCGCTTGCTGGGCACCTTCAGCTGACAGAACGTCAGCTTGCTTCTGTCCTTCGGCAACGGTGATCGCCGCCTGCTTCTTACCTTCAGATTCAGTAACAACTGCTCGCCTCGTTCTTTCAGCTGACATCTGGCGGGTCATTGCCTCTTGAACTGCGGGTGGGGGATTGATCTCACGAACTTCTACGTTGGTAACCTTTACTCCCCATCGCTCCGTTACTTCATCGAGTTTCACTCTTAGCGATGTATTCATCGCCTCGCGCTTGGAGAGGACATCGTCGAGGGCCATGTCTCCGACAACGCTTCTAAGTGTCGTTGCAGCGATGTTCAGCGCTGCTCCGGAGAAGTCACGGATGTTGACGACTGATGTCACTGGATCAAATACGCGATAGAACATTATGAAGTCAATAGAGATAGGCGCATTGTCCTTGGTAATAGCTGTCTGATGCGGGATCTCAAGAAATTGCTCTCGAAGATCTACTAAGGATATTCTGTCGGTAATTGGATTGATAACAACAAGCCCTGGACCCTTTGCGCCATTGGACTTACCCAACCTAAAGACCACCAACCTCTGGTAATCTCGCGTAATCTTGAAGGTCGAAAAGAGAACCCGCACAATTGCGAACAAGAGGACTAAAGCTACGGCTAGTTCAATGATCGTCTTTACCATTATTGTTTTCCTTACCGGTTGATTCATTTAATTCAACACTCGTTGAAGTGCTGGTATTGAAAGTGTCGATGGCGACCTTGAGGTGGATTTGGTCGGCCTCTACCACGAAGATATTGTCACCCTTACTAATGACTCCCTCAAGTGCATCAGCGCTCCAGCTCTCCCCATCGACCGTTACGGTCCCCGAGGGAGCTAAATCAGTCGAAGCCACCCCTGTCCTACCAAGAAGCGACTTGTACCTCTGTGGTGTCGATGTCTTTGGCTTTGATAGAACTCCTTTGAGCCCCAAGGCAATCGTTCCCAACGAGATCAAAAAGATAAGTCCGTAGATTAGCAGCGTAAGGGTAGTAATCGAAGATGTGCTACTAGCCAAAACAGAGACGGCTACGCCCGCAATCACAAACGAAGAAACACCGGCTCCTACGGAGGAGTGTGGGCCTAGGTGCAGTCCAGCTGCAATGACTAATAGGGTGAGTGTTAATAACACTAAAGAAACAATGACCATCGCAAACCTCGCTGATCTATTGCCCTAACTCTATTGCAGTTTCAACCACTATGTCGTTCATCAAAGGTTATTCGTTCGCGGCGGTTGTTTATTGAAACCTGAAGTTCGCTGGCGATTCAAACTGAATTCACGATGTCACAGAGTATAGAGAGGACTCCAGCACTCTATCGTCTCCCGCATAGCTCTATGGAAACGTCTTTGTCGCAACGCCCCTTCCCTCCGAAATGTGCTGCGCAGCACCGTGCATAGACCATCATGGATACACAAAGATCAAGATGCGCGATAATGGACCGATTCATCGTCGGAGTTACCAGTTTGTTAGAACTGTGGTCGTAACACAGTCAGAAGGAACGTAGGCACGGGCACTGGGTATTCTTGGCATTTCCGCGCCGTTGCCATTGGACTAAAGTATCGAAGATTAAATACCAATCCCAGTAGCCATCATTTTACCCCTGCAACGAAGGACGCGAAATGATGGGGCATGGTAGCCATTGAAGGTACCAGTTATCTGCATCGCCAACGAAAATCGCCGATGTATCGCAAATACGGTTGATTTGATCAACACAGGGGACCAACAGCGATCTCCAAATGGAAAATCTCCGAACAAACACAAAAGAGCCCACTACCTTCGAAGACAAATCAGCAGGGTAGTGGGCTCTTTGACAAGATATCTACTCTTGCGAGACGAATCGCTATCGAGATTGACCGACCTTGGTGGCCTCAGGAACTTCAATGAGGCTTCCGGTTGCAACATCGTAGATATATCCATAGACCGGGATCGACGATGGTACCAGCGAATGCGACTTGATTCGAGTGACATCCTCAAGTACTGACGAAGCCTGATCAGGAATCGTCAACCAGTTGATGTACTTTCCTTCACTTGAGCCAGGTCCTTGACCAACATCTTTGAATCCCGCAGCACCAAGTTCAGCGGTCTCAAGGCTCGAAGCCAAAAGGTTACTCATGAGGTCGTTGTTAAAGAACTCCATACCACAATTGGTGTGATGGATGACAAACCACTCTTTGGTTCCCAATAACTTGTATGAGATAACCAATGAACGAATCGCATCGTCGCTAGCTCTTCCTCCGGCGTTTCTAATTACGTGAGCGTCGCCTTCACTTAATCCCGCATACTTTGCTGGATCAAGACGTGCGTCCATACAGGTAAGGATTGCGAAGTGGCGTGCTGGAGGCATCGCAAGGTTGGCCTTGTCTCCAAACTCCTTTGCATAGCCCTTATTTGCCTCTAGTACTTCATTTAGGACTGACATTTTCTAACTCCCTTGGCTTGATTTCACCTTCATTGAAGATTATAAAGCTAAACCTGAGTAAGATTATCAACTTTATTGACTTCAGCACTAGCAAGCTATAGGAGTCGACGAGCAGAGTTACCCAAATGGCGCCCCGAGGAGCTTCATGGTTATGAAGGGAGGACGAAACGACTTGCATTTCGAAATGAATTGACTTACACACGTCAAACCTGTTCAACTAATTGAATTACCGGGGCAGACTCCGCCACTTTCCCTGCTTCGTGGTTTTGTTTACAATTAACCTTTTCAGTGACCAGATTCCCATTGCTCTGCCCCTCGGTAAATCAGTCCTCGCACCTTCAATTCAATTGAGATCCTTGATAGTCGGACCAAAGGTAGTAATTCTCCAGCAGGTACTAATAAAGATCAAGCTGGTTGCGTTAATTTGAATCCACCGTAGCTCGTTTCAGTGGTTGCCATAGTGGCGTGGCCAACCACAGTTGATCCGTCGTAGAAGGTAGCGGTTATTGGCTCGGAGCAGACACCATTGCAAGGGGCTGTTGCTACTCCCATGGGCAAGATAAAGAAGCTCCAGCCGTCGAGCGTGGTGGGAAGTAGGGCAGTTGTTTGATTGCTCGGACCAGAAACACTGACGCTAGTTACCCAACTCGGCACAGTTCCAGAGAGAAAGGTCTCTCCGTTGCTAGCATTGTCCCAATTTACAGTTGCCATTGGTTTTGTGCTTCCGCTAGAGGTCACCACCGCATTGCCATATACAACTTCCATCCATGAGTTACTAGCACTCACTGAAGCTGAAAATACCCATGGCTGGTTCTTGACGGTTCCATATGCCAATTCTGTTCCACCAATTGGAACTTTTGGAGTATTGATGGGAGGCGATGCAATTATCCCTGGAGCACATAGGCCACTATGAATCGGGTTCCCGCCTGGCATGCAATTGTCGAGGGAAGGATTGATTACCAAGGCTGAAGCGATGTCCTGAATCTCTGCTGGGCTTAGGTTGAAGCCAACTATCTGCACCCCAAGTATCGGTGATAGTTGCCACTGCAAAATGGTATTCGGACCTTTATGGTTCGGTTGGGTTGTGCCTTGGCATGGATTCATTAACGGAGAACCAACGGAGTTAGTCGGTATCGCATCGGTACAAGCACCGCTAATAGTCATTGATTGGGTACCGTTTGGTCCCTTTACTGATGTGTATGAAATTTGATTAGAAACTTGCAACAAGAGAGCCTTTTGCCCCTTTACCGTTACTTGATCCATGGTTGCGTTTGCGATACCTCCTGCCGGAGGTGTTACGAAATCAGGATTCACCGTTCCCTGATTGATAGTGATGGTAAATGATTTTCCATTCGTCGTCGAATCATTTTCATAGGTGATCGCCGATGAGTAGTTGGCTGGAGTCGTCGATATGTTTGTTTGCCGATCGGAGATTAGTCTCCAACCGCTAAGTTGAGGGCCAAGGCTAACCTCGCCATTCAGGAGGTGCGGTGGACCAGGGTTGACAAAGGCTGTCACTTGAGCACTCAATAGTGGCGCATTCGAACTAGAGCCCTTATTTAGCTCAAATGTAGTTCCAGAAATTGCGACTCCTAAAACCGCGATGGCCCCAAAGATAAAACTACGGCGACGGCGATCAATTCGCCGGCGGTTAGCTCGCTGGCTAAGTGTAGAAATTGAAGGTGCTTCGGCTAGCGGCACCTCTAGTAGGGACTTCGTAAGTTCGGTCAATCGTGACATTGTGCTCCTTTGGTAATCTGCGCCTTACTTGCTTGTCGCGTTTCATCGGGCGATTGTGTTGACGGGTTCTTTTGCTCGTTTTCGATTTGGAAATCGTCGCGATTTCCTCTGTCTTTATTGCTTTTCGCAATGTCACCCGACTCGGTAAGTGGTTCTGCCAAGTCGGCTGCGAGTCTTTGTCGAGCCGCACCCAAGGTTCGCGAGACTGTACCTCTTGTAATTCCTAGTGAGTCTGCAACTTCAACTTCGGTAAGATCCCCAACATATCGAAGCATTACGACCTCTCTTTGCCGACGCGGAAGTTCGTTGACCAAGAGCCAAATCTCTCCAGCTGGAGCCGAAAGGTCGAAAGGTTTTGTTTGGCGGTTCAAGAAGCGCCTTTCAAAAGTTCGCCTCCTTGCTCGCCGACGAAAGACGTTGTAGGCAACTCGATAGGTCCATCCCTCGGGCCGTTCGCTTTTAGAGATTTTGGGCCAATGCATAAGTGCGCGTACGCAAGCTTCATCGACAACCTCCTTTGCCTCTTCGAGGTCACCAATCACAAGGACCATTGTCGCTAGGAGTTTCGGATAGAACAACTCATACCATCTTGCGAAGCCGTCGTTATCGTTACCGCTTCTATTGCTGGCTGTCGACCCGTCTTCATTGTCTGATGACACAGGATGCAATTTTCGTACGGGCCTTTCATTCAAGGTGCTGCTTCGACTTTCGCCAAATCATTAATTAGTTAAGTCACGACCAAGGTCTTTTGCTGAGTGTGTCGACGATTTTTATTGAGTTACAGCAAAGTCATGGTTGCTACGGGCGTCAATGTGGGTAGGTTCGCAAAATGTCAACCTCCGGTGTGAGCGCTATCTTCGACGTGTTTTGATTGTCGACGTTACTACAGAACCGCGCTTCCTTCGAAACTAATATCACCGGGCTTGCAGGGCAAACCGCGGAGATACTTGGGCTCAATAACGCGCATCTAGTGCTGCGTAATGGTGCCCTTTGAGCCGATCACGACCGGATATCTAACTCTTCGCAAAAGTTCGTCTTCTCGCCCCAGCTATCAAAGAAATGAAGCATTACGCGACAGAATTGATATCTGCATCACACGTCAACTCCACGATCGCACGTATTTGGACTCGACGAGAGGAACCCGCTACCTCCTGCCAGTCTCATGCATGTCGAAGGCACGAAAACTAACGATACGCCATCGGTCTTCACCTACGAGCTGTTGAAAATCCTTGCGTAGACGATAGTGTTTCTCAAGAACATCTAGGTGGCTCCTAGCAACGGCCAGATCTACCATACGAACTGCGCGTTCTTTGGTGGGTAGGTTCCATCCCAGATGTACGTATCTCTGATCTATTCATCCTTGTTGGATCGGTTTTGAGACCTCCAAAAGCTTGGCAGCGTCACCTATGAATAGTGTCATATTTGACTAAGTGTCAAAACTTCAACCTGGCTTGTCCGCAATTTGATTCGATGCCAATGCTTTGGCATTTCCCTTAGAATTAGGGAGAATTGCTTTCGCGTAAAGTGAGTTGTTGCACCTACCGCTCTCATCACTATAAAGTCAAACCAGGCTTATCTCGATTCTCTATTAAGCCATCCAACCGAGTGTCATCACGGATAATGATGGTCGTAATAGTGAGCGTGGCCTGTCTTCCACAGAGAGACAAAATTCGTCAGGAAGTTTAAATGCATCTCAGTTGGGATAACATAATCATCTGTGGTGATAGCAAATAGAACAGAGGATGAACGCGCCTTTAGAGAAGAGGTCTTCCGTCATCTCGACGCACTCGCTAAGTTTTACCCTAGCGGGGTATTGACATCTGTTGAGATCAATTCCTTTGAGTATCGCGGCAGACAAATACGCCTAATTGTCCAATCTGGGATCCGTAAGCTTCAAGGAAGCGAAGCGGCGCTAACGATTCGAACAACATTCACTCCACTTTCGAAGCCACCTCCGTATGTTGATCTCACTGATAATGACGGCATGATCCACTACAAGTATCGTGGTACTGATCCAGGGCACTCCGATAATCGAGCTCTTCGTATGGCGATGGACGAACGGCTACCCCTCGCATACTTCATCGGAATCGGCCGCGGACTTTACCTACCCATGTACCCAATGTATATTTTGCAAGAGATTGCTGTACAACACGAATTTATTATTGGCTTTTCTGAAGCACTTTCACTCTTCAATGCAGATTCAACTTACAAGGAAGAACTTCAACGTAGTTATATAAATCGGATCACTCAAGCACGCCTCCATCAGCCAGTTTTTCGGGCACGCGTTCTTCATGCCTACGAAACTTCGTGTGCAATCTGTCGACTTCGCCATCCCGAGCTACTCGACGCAGCACACATTATCCCCGACGGAAACGTCCGCGGCGACCCGGTAGTTCCCAATGGCTTATCACTCTGCAAAATACACCACGCAGCTTACGACAATAACTTTGTAGGGATAACTCCAGATGGAATCGTCGACGTACAGGAACGATTCATGAAAGAGACTGACGGGCAGATGCTGCTACACGGGATTCAAAAGGTAGCTGGAACTAAAATTCTTCTCCCTAGAGAGCGCGCTGCTAAACCGGATAAAGACCGTCTCGCTGAGCGCTACGAAGAGTTCAAAAGAGCGTCCTAACTAAGTTCATGACTTCGAGGAGGGATCGCGCTTAGTCGGCACTCTCCATTTGGTACAATGACAGACTACTTAGCTACGGGCAACAAACATCTGTAAACAATCTTCAGCGGCTGCGAAAAACTTGTCCCTTTTGCGCGATCTAAGCAATCTCCGATCTCCATCATCGTCGATTCAACTCCAATTTTCGAGCCTTAGCCCTCGAACTCGAGCAAATTCCCTGGTGTTGTTCGTTACTAATGTGGCTTCAAGTGAAATAGCGTGTGCCGCAATCATGGTATCAAGACCGCCAATTGGCTGACCAATTCGTTCAAGTTCGAATCGAATACGTCCATACTCCCATATGGCTTGCTCATCAAAGGGCAGTATGGTTAGGGCGGTCAGGAACATCTCCAACGCCCGTTGATTTTTAGTCGATCCGCTCTTAGCTACACCGTAAGCCAGTCCAGCAGCACTTACGCTCGACAATCCGATGCTGTCCGGATCCTCGAGCTGGAATCTCTCCAAAACATGATGAGGTTTATTGTTGATGATATAAATGCAAATATTTGTATCGAGTAAGTATCTCATCCACCCACGATTTCTGGACGACTTTGTATTTCTGGTTGGTCTCTCGTAATTTTGAATTCCGGCTCAAATTCACCTAACGCAACACTCAAGAGTTCCCATGAATGATTGATAGGTAGCAGTAAGACGCCATTTCCAAAATGTCGAATCGATACCTCGCTTTCAGCGAATCGGTACTCCTTTGGTAATCGAACTGCTTGGCTTCGCCCGGTTTGAAAGACTTTTGCAATGTCCATATTTCAACCCTCCACTGATATATATCAATAATATATATCAATGATGAATCTATCGATCCTTCCCACTTGTCATCCAACACAGTGAGACCGCTTTCAATTGGAGTGGTGCGAAGACACTTTGAATTTCTCCACACAACAGAATTTCAAACAGGACAGTGGGAGAGTGGCGGGATCGATGTTGCCAACGCCATTGCGATTACAACTCCTTAGACGGCACGACCATCCACGGTCGATTGTGCATCCGAATCGCAGGGATTTACGGATTCACAGATGCTCTGTGCTTACTAAATCCCATAATGAACTAGAGGGCTCTAGTCGCCTTGATTAATAGAGATCCAGATGGGGACTTCGAGGTCTTTTATTAGAGACGCGCTGAGAGGTCGATGAATTTTGATGGGTAGCCACATTTCGCGGGCAGATGTTGAACCTTGATTCCAAGATATTTTCCATCGGCTCCCGCAGATGGTGACCGAATCACTTGATCAACGAAGACGATCGACAATGATACGTTATCCGGCAAAGTGCTCTTCAATTTCCGAACAACGAGATCGCTAATCACTTGCCCTGAGGTCGACTTTGACGCAAGGAAGAGCCTATCGAATTCATGATTTTAATTCATCAGGCCCGGTGGGAAAGTGGAGAGCCTTCAGCTACTTGCGTCGCACTTATCTCCCTTGCGCGATCGAAAGGTTCTAAAACTTACCCAAAAGAGAATGTTGACAACGTCAACTCCCCAGCTGTAGGCGGTAAATCCCAACTTCTCAACGTAAAAACTCAATGACACCAGGATCACTATCACTGTCCACTGGAAAATCGCACGGCGACCGTCATTGTCCGGGGTACTATCGCTACCGTTTGTAAGCAGGTCAGGGTATGACCGTCGAATGACCTCAATAACATCTTCAACCGTTGGATTTATAAGGTTCGTATCTCCGATAGCTACGGTAGGGACGGTTTCGTTACCGCTAGCGACCTTGCGAACATATTCGCGGGCTGAAGGGTCGGCCCAGATGTTGTGTTCAAGAGTTTCAATTCCCAACTTGCTAAGACCACGCCGAAGGTACATACAATCAGGGCAACCAGGACGCCAATAAACCTCTATATTTGCATCATTCACATCGTGATCAACCTCACTTCGATATCCAAGATTTCAGCACTTTGCGATTTTAGATATATCGAAACGCGTACATTGAACCACCTAACCACCAAACCGTGAGACAGCCCAATCGCAGCAGTTAGAGACTATTTCGATTATCCAAACGTTGAGAGCGTGCTTCTGTAACCAAATCAAGATCTCGGTGGTAGCCATTCCAAAGTGGATTAAGGACCGTTCCGCCATCGTCACCACAAGGAATCGCACGGTCACAAAGGATCTGAGAATTTCGGTAGCAATGCCATATCCAAGGTTCCTAACTGAAAGTTTCAAACCGGGATCGACGCTATTGAATCATCCAATAAAGGACTTAAATTGACAGGCGGGTGCCGCTATAAATTGCACAACGATGGGCTGCTGAAAGCCTTGCGATCACCAATCGAAGATATCCTCGAGATGCCCCACAAAAGTACGCCAAGGAATCCAACTTCATCAAAAACGAATTAAGCCTCGCATGATCATTCGCTTTTGGGAAATAGCTATTCCGCCAACGTCAAATCACCCGAGCACTGCGAATACATTCAATCAAGGAAAAGCCTTTATCGATCCCACTAACTGGGGATGACAATAGATGGAAAAGTTACCCAGGGCATTGGCAGCTTGCTGAAGCGGCACTTTGCTGTGGCGAGAATCGTTCACGAACGCGCCTTGACGAAGACCGAAATCATCTCGTCGGAATCACTGGAATGACGATATTCGACGGCGAATCGCGAGACCAGGTGACTTTGGCGGTTCCGCTAGTGGTTCTGGCGTAAAGGGCGGGGAAGTGGCCAAAGAATGGATTCCTAGGCTGCTGATATCGTCCAGAGATGTTCAACCGTAGTTGCTCACCTTTATAAATGAAGGTTGAAGAGTTACTAAGCTTGATCGATACTTTGACAATCGCACCATCTTTGATAGGGTGTATTTCAACTAGAGAACTCTCCGCATACCCAAATTCATCACCTGTGTTTGATTCTGAGCGCAGTTGGACACGAAGCATTCCTTGCGACACGCAGTCTCGCGCGTATCCATACGAACACTCAAATAGAACAGGCTTGCCATTTGAAAACTTTTCGACTTCAACAAACACGTAGAGATCGTCCACTTCGTAGAAGGTTAGATAGAGGTTTGCATATATTGGCCCTGATATTTCGGTGTCCTCTTCGAAGCGATACTCGAAGAAGCGGCTTTGATTTCGTAGTCTGAACTGAGTAGACCCAACCCCTACTGAAGATTGCCGCAATGAATCGCTATTTGCAAGATTTAAGGTCGTCCACTTGGTCTCTTTGAGCGGCCAAGCGTCCTCATTTCTAACCTCCATTATGTGATCACGTCGATCACGAACCTCTAACCGTACCTTAGGAAGGGGAGTGGCCTACATCTGGCGGAGATGACGATTGAAAAATGCCACTGATAAGTACGTGCCTCTTCACCGTAGAAGGTAGACCATTTTGGACTCCGATGGGTATAAACGTGGCGCTCAACGGATGATACATCCGTGAAGGCACGCATCGAACCTGTGCTGTGAAGGTTGCTGTCCGAGAAACTTGCGCAAACAAGGATAGGAATCGTTATGTTCGCAAGATCGGGTGTAATCGTATTCCACCAAGAGTCACGAAGCGGGTGCTCGCGACGCTTCTTCGCGATATCGATACCAATTCTCGCAAACCGCTTAGTAAGCGCAACCCAGAGTCGAGATAAGCCCCTCTCGGTTATACCACCGGGTGACAGAAAGTCCCTGAATCCATCGGTAAATCCTTCCCAGGGACAGATCGCTTTGAGTGCCACAGGTCTAGGTCCTGCAGCCACCTTGTATTGAGACATCGCTAGATAAGAGACTCCAAGCATGCCAACGGAACCGTTGGACCAAGGCTGCTTAGAAATCCACTCGATGACGTTAGCGATATCGGAGGCTTCCTGATCAGAAAAGAGATCCCCTACTCCCTCCGACTTTCAACCCCCACGGGTATCTAAATTCACTACCGCATATCCTTGATCCATCCACCAAACAGGATCCGGAGCCTCCCAACTCGTTTAGTCTGAGATCCGAATGGGACTTGGCTGATTCATAATCCGAAATTGAGAACTGAGAGACCACCGATCGCCCTTCCGTTTAGGGAGCGCGTCCTTCCCGTATGGTGACGCCGACAAAATCGTTGGTAGCTTTCCCGCGCCTAATGGGCGAAAGAGGTTCAAGTAGAGGTTGACGCCATCTGGCATAGCGACTGCAACCTCTTCTTTCGTAACATCATTACCCGATTGACATACCTCTATTGGAGGAATGATAAAATTTGAGATTCGAGAGATCGAATACCTGAACCAGTCGGGTCGATGCCACGGATTTTGGAAACAACCATTACTCATTGACAAACTTTATATCGGACCTATCTAACAAGGTCCAAATTCTGGGTGACTTTACTCGTTTGATGAGCCCAGGACTCCTGACATAGTTTCCCGCAAGTTTCTGCAAATTAGCGTATGATCTGGAAGAATAGCTCTCTCTGCCAATAATGTTTCCAAACTCCACCTTCCTAAGACCGAACAGTCGGTTGATACAATTATTTGAAGCATTCAAGAGACTTAAAACTTCAATCAAACGAGAACAATGTTTGCTCCGAGTGAGGGGAAACTACGTAGGGAGCTTTTAGCTTGTGGATTTCGAAATGAATGGGCGGGTGCTTCGATTTGTTTGGATCTCAAATACCGTTGGGATATGTGGTCGAGCTACATTAAATTCGACAATCGAGTGCCATGGAGAATCCTGGATGATCCACCCTTAATGTGAGAATACTGACCAAAATATAAATGGGAGGATTTTTCATGAAGGGTAAGAAGCACACACCTGAACAAGTCATTCAAAAGCTTGCCGAGGGTGACAGATTGTTAAACGCCGGCAGTTCGGTGGCTGAGGTTGCAAGAAGCCTCGGAATAACCGAAACTACATGGCATCGCTGGAAGAACACCTACGGAGGTATGAAAGCCACCGATGCCAAGAGATTGAAAGAACTAGAAGCTGAGAATCGACGACTTAAGACCATTGTTGCCGATCTGACGTTAGATGTATCGATGCTCAAGGAACTATCGGAGGGAAACTTCTAACCCCGAATCGCAGACGTAGCGCTGTAAAGCTGCTGCAGAAGCGATTCGGGGTTTCCGAAAGAAGAGCCTGCAAATTGACTACCCAACCAAGGTCTACCCAAAGAAAGGCCAGCCAGCCGAAGGAAGATTTGGATGAAAAGCTTACAGAAGTGCTCCGTAGCTTTGCACTTTCGAATCCCCGTCAGGGATATCGGAAGGCATATAGGTACGTGCTTGAAATGGGATACAAGGTCAATCTGAAAAAGATTCATCGCCTTTGGCGCGATGCTGGACTGAAAGTTCCCTTCAGGAAGAGGAAGAGTAAAAGGTCCAATCGCGGAGTTGCAATGGGGGCTCATCAGCCAATAGCGCCAAATGTAACCTGGGCAATGGACTTTCAATTCGATGCAACAAGTGATGGAAGAGTATTGAAGTTTCTAAACGTGATCGACGAGTATTCTCGCGAATACCTAGCTACCCTCGTAGATCGTTCAATTGATGCCAAAGCTGTCGTTGCTGTTTTAGACGGGATAGTCGCAAGCAGAGGAACTCCGACCTACATCAGGATGGATAACGGACCAGAGTTCATCTCAAAGGTCATAGAAGAATTCTCATCTGAAATGGGAATTACGCTTTACTTCATCGACCCAGGCTCACCCTGGCAGAACGGAAAGTGTGAGTCGTTCAATGGAAGACTCCGAGACGAGCTTCTGAATGGAGAACTGTTTCTAAGCGTTGACGAAGCTCAAGTCCTAGCCGACAAATATCTCAAGAGATACAACGAAAGCAGGGCCCATAGTTCACTTGGTTATCTAAGTCCACATGAATTTACAGCTCTTGGACTAACCGATCAGCGGGATATCTTACGAGGATCTTCGAAGTGCAGAGAATTTTACGCAACTAGCCACTTTCGGAAGAAGGCCGCAATGGCGACAAGCATATAAGATCGACGATGTCGACTCACATAGGGAGTGGATCACCAATAGGGGGCCGTGCACGAGAATACTTCAACTCGCCGAAAACTACTTGCTAACATAAAACTTGAATGGAAAGTCAAATTGATAGATAGAGCCCAATTCGTGCCTCTCATTCGCCATTTCATAGATGCAAATTGCAAGAGTGACGTAGTTGAGTACACGTCTAGAATCCGACCGGCTACTTTTTTCACTGGAAAATCTCCATGGGCCTTTTAAATCGGCACCTTCAGGGAATGTCTAACGTCGCAATCGATCGGTATCAGACGCGAAAATGCTATCTACCTTCCCTCCGCCAAACAATCGAGATGAAGCATTATGAGATGGCAACTTTGAGTGGGCTCAAATGAAATTTAGGCTACTTCCTTTTGACTTGAAGTCCGAGTGGAAAAATCCACTTACATTGGCTGTAAGGAAAAAGCTACAAATCAATGAGGTTTGGTTTTGATGGACCCAAAAACTGGTAGCTGGTTCAAAAAGGTTTTAGGAAAATTTATCAGTTATAACGTATTTGTTTCAATGCAGATTGGTGCCTGCTTGATAGCCGATCAGGCACCCAGGAGGCCACATGTTACCCACAGTTAGAGACTACTGCGTTTTGAACGAAGGAGCAGAGAACATCCGTATCTCTGACTCAATTGAACGAGTTGACGAAGAGACACTCTCTTTAGAAGACGGCGAACGCTTTTTGTCGCAATCCTACCTCACTGCAGGTATGACCGAACTCGTCCGAGAAGGCTTCAAGCGACTCTCTGGAGCAAGCGGTGGTCGCTCAGTCTTCCGCCTCAAACAAGCGATGGGTGGCGGAAAGACACACCTCATTCGCACAATGGCATTTCTTGCTCGACACCCAAGCCTCCGGACAGAGTTCTTTCCCGAAGCAGCAAATCGCTACCCCTTCGATACCGCCCGAGTGTGCTTCTTCAACGGTCGCGAACAACCCGATGATTTCTTCTGGGGGCGTATCGCTGCCCAGCTTGGGAAGCCTGGCTTCTTTGAAGGCGGAGCTCACGCTCCCGGCGAAGAGAAGTGGCGAGAGCTCTTCGCATCCGTTGGTGGGCCAGTCCTCATCCTTCTCGACGAAATGCCCACGTACTTTGGGTACTACCGAACCCAGTCAGCCGGACAAGGGACGATGGCAGATGTCGCGGGTCGAGCATTTGCCAACCTGCTGTCGTGCACCCAAGGACTCAAGAATATTTGTGTAGTCGTCTCCGAACTTGAAGCCTCCCATGCCGAGGGCACCCACATCATCAACGCCGCACTCGACGATGCTAGAAAGGAGCTCAGCCGAGTCGAGTTCAATATCACTCCCGTTGACCTCTCCGGAGATGAAACCTACGCAAT
This sequence comes from Acidithrix sp. C25, assembly GCF_904848545.2. Taxonomy (NCBI): domain Bacteria; kingdom Bacillati; phylum Actinomycetota; class Acidimicrobiia; order Acidimicrobiales; family Acidimicrobiaceae; genus Acidithrix; species Acidithrix sp. C25. Next base: position 817,588 of record NZ_CAJHCI020000006.1, on the reverse strand, counting down.
CCTCAAAAAGCGCCTCTTCGCGAAGCTCCCCGACGAGGCACAGATAGGACACATCGCCGAAAGTTTCGCAAAAGCTATCGAAGCTGCCCAACGTTCAAAGACCATTGAGCAGCAAAAGACACCCGAGCAACTTGCCTCTGAGATCATCCAGACTTATCCATTCCACCCTCAAATGAAGCACATCTTTGCTCTTTTCAAGGAGAACAAGGATTTTCAACAAACCCGTGGGCTCATGGAGCTTGCGTCACGCCTTATTCGCTCTGTTTGGAATAGCGCCGCAAACGATGTGCTCCTCATTGGACCCCAGCACTTTGATCTTGCAATTGACGAAGTCCGAGAGAAGATCATCTCAATCTCAAAGCTAGATGAGGCTGTCGCAAAGGATATCTATGCAACCGACGGAAGTGCTCATGCTCAGGTGCTCGATGCGAATAACGGAAACGATGCGGCCTCCCAGCTTGCGAGCCTTCTATTGGTCTCTAGCCTCTCAACTGCTGTTAATCCCGTCAAAGGGCTCACAAAATCAGAAGCGCTGGAGTGCTTAGCAACCCCGAATGCGGATCTCTCGTTTTACCAAGATGCACTCGAAGCAATGCTCGGGAGTTGTTGGTACCTCCATCGCTCTGAAGGTGGGCGGGTATACTTTGACAAATTGGAGAATCTGACGAAGATGCTCAAAGGCCTAGCCGATGATGCACCAGATGTGAAAGTGAAAGACCTAGTTGCTCACCGGCTCCAGGAAATGTTTGCACCCAAGCGCAAAGCTGCGTACCAAAAGGTGCTTGCGTTACCACATATCGATGAAATAGCTGAAGAGGTGAAGGGCTCTCGGGTACTCGCAATTGTCGCCCCAGACTCCTCGTTGCCACCTCAAGAGATCTCTCGCCTTTTTGACTCGATCGTGCGAAAGAATAACCTTTTAGTGCTGACAGGTCAACCCTCTTTTGAAATGCGAAAGCTCTGGGAGGCTGCTCGTAGTGTCTATGCGTCATCACTAGCATTAGCGCAGAACCGAGTCGCCCAGGGCACCACGCAGTTCGAAGAGTTCGAAGAGTTGAAGAATCGATTTGAACACGACCTCACCGGCGTACTTAAGAGCCTCTTTGACAAACTGTTCTACCCAATTCGTGCAATCAGCTCCGGGGGAGAAGCTCAGCTTAGAGAGGCAAAAGGACTAGCCGCGGTTGGCGATACCAATAACGGTGAAGCCCAGATCGAAGAGACACTCAGGAGGGACCCTGTCAAGCTGTACTTGGACTGGGATGAGGGGACCGCGTTTAGCGGTATCTGCACCCGATTAGAACAGCTCATTGGAGGGACCGATGAAATCCCCTGGTCTGCCGTGAAAGAGCGAGTGCAAGAAGATGCTGCGATGTACTTTTTGCCCCCTGGAGATCTTGAGCGTATAAAGGCCAAAGCTATCAACGAAGGGCGCTGGGAGGATCTTAGTAATGGGTGGATCACCAAGAAGCCAAAGCCCAAAGAAGCAACGGTATCCGTCATACAACTTGGAGACATGCGAGACGATGGATCGATCACATTAGAGGTCCAAGTCATAAACGCCAATCCCGAAACGACAACCGTTCACTACGCCGAGGACGGAGAGGTCTCCGTAGCGTCTCCCAAGCTCACCGATACCCAGTTGCTAACGACCGCAATGCGCGTGGCATTTCTTGCGGTTGATCGTTCTGGGAGGCTAGAGTCAGCAGCACCGTACATCTGGTCGAATCAGATCAAGATTCAGCACCGCTTAGATCCGCAGTTCGGAGATAAGCGGGAAGTAACCCTTTTTGCGCTCCCATCAGCTGAAGCGATCCGCTATACCCTCAACGGCGCAGAGCCTCGAGACGGCATCGCTTATACGGGGCCATTCATAGTTGATGGAGATAACTACCGACTCCTCGTCTTTGCAGAAGACAAGGGCATCTCCGCAAAGGAAGACTTTCAGATTCCCAAAGGTGTCTCTGAGACTGGTCCGGGTGGCAGTCCAGGCAAGCCACCTGTAGCGGATCCACCGCCCACGAAACCGGTCATCTTCCCTACCGCTCAGAAAGCCACTATCAACGCCCGAGACAAGGTCTTCGCTGCACTCGATATGGCGATTGCTCGCCAGATGACGTTCTCTTGGGTGGAGGTAAGCGTTGCTGAAGGTCAAGCGAGTGCCCGGATGCAGTTTGATATTGCGGGCTTTAGAGCAGAGCAACTCCGAGCACTCACCGAGAGTCTCTCTGGCACACTCCCGCCAACGGCGTCACTGACGTTCAAATTTGGAGCGATGCACTTCCCAAGCGGGCAGGACCTTTTGGACTTTGCCGCAGCCACGGGTGTGAGTATCGCCAACGCATGGAAGGAGCAGGCATGAGTAACGCCCCCACACCAACCACGAAGCTCATAGGCTTTGGTGCCCCCGCTGAGTACGGCGCACACGTCTTCAAGGTGCAGATTCCCCCCGGTCGCTCTGGGCTTGTCGTCCTCTCTGAAGAGTTCGGGCTTCGAGCTGGGGTTGACGGAACACCGGAACGGATTATTCGGGCACAACTTGATCGATCGCTCTGGACCCCGCTTGCAGATATTTCACGACGTGACTTCAATGCTCGCCTACGAGCAACGAAGTCCTCCCCTGGGACGTGGAAGCCACAAGAGAACGTGTTGGACCGGATGCTTGGCAAAGAACTAGCGATACTCATGTGGGCTGCGGAACCGGCGTCCTCGAAGGAGATCGACACGATCTGTGAGAAGTGGAGCGCACTTCGTCCCGAGGAGCGCTGGTGGCTCTATTCAATGACCAGTGCGGAAGCTGGAGGGGTTGGAGATCGGAACCGTGGCTGGAGGAAGGCGTTGTTCTATGCGCTCTCAGACGGTGAAGGTATGTCAACGACTTCGGTGAAGATACCCGAGGCAGAAACATCAGAGAGGATGAGTCTCTTCCTGTAGGGGCTCAGTGAGATTATGACACAGAACGATACTGAGGCTACGGGGAACAAGATCGTCCCGCTTTCGCTGAAAGATGCTCCAGCGCTGATTGAGAAGCTGTTGCCGGTACAGAAGCTGTCGGTTGAGGCGTACAAGGAGAGCATGGCGGGTGCGAGTAAGACGCTTACTGGACTGGGGTCATACTGGAAAGGCCGAAAGGCTCTCGTCTTGAATAAAGCAGTCATTTTGGGAACATTGCTTCCAGCGACTGCCGATCTTCACAAAGATCTTGCGATATTCGAGATGTTGATGGCAATGGATACAGATTCACTGTGGCGAAGGTTCCCTCGTTCAGAAGCCCTCAATAAAGCGACGAAGAACTTCAAAGCTGAGGGTTGGGATACTAGTTCGCCAGAAGCGAGGGCGGCCAATGCTCGACGGACGCTTGCGCAAACGTCGTTTCGAGACTCCGTTAGTCAAGTAGAACGAGCCGAGTCAGTTGATCAGGAATACCTTTATGGGCCTATCTGGGGCTCGGTCAATGCACATCTCGGGACCAACGCGTTTTCATTTCCAGAGTTGACGGAACAGCTCGGCATCATGCGCTTTGGGCATCGACCAAAGGTTGCAGATACATTCTCCGGGTCCGGTCAGATCCCCTTTGAAGCAGCTCGGCTTGGGTGTGATGTGTACGCCTCGGACTTGAACCCCATCGCAACCATGTTGACCTGGGGTGCGCTCAATATCGTTGGTGCGGATACAAGCGAACGGGCGGAACTTGAAGAATCACAAGAGCGACTCGTCAAGGTTGTCCGAGATCAAATTGATGCCCTTCAGATCGAATCTGACGGCGCGGGTTGGAGGGGGAAGGTTTATCTCTATTGCGTAGAGGTTACTGATCCGGCGACAGGTTGGCGAGTGCCCGTGCTACCGAGCCTGGTAGTCGTGAGACAGACCAGAATCATTGCTCAATTAGTTCCAAATAAGGGATCCAAGAGCTTCGATATTGTGTTGGTCCACGATGCAGCCGACGAGGAGATGGAGGTTGCTTCTAAGGGTACATACGTCCAGGGCGATGTTGTTTATTTTCTTGATGACGCAGAGCATCGCGTAAAACTCTCGACGCTGAGGGGTGACCACAAGCTCCCAGACGGGTCGAACGCCAATCGACTCCGGATGTGGGAGAAGTCGGACTTCATGCCCCGTCCGGGCGACTTTTATCAAGAGCGTCTTTATGCAGTGCTCTGGGTGAAGAACGATACTGTCAGGAAGACCGAATTTCGTTCCGTCACCGAAGACGACCTCAAGCGAGAGCAGATCGTCAACGATTACGTCGGGGCGCATCTAGCGGGGTGGCAAGAGGCCGGTTGGGTGCCGGATATGCGCATTGAGCCGGGCGACAAGACCGACGAGCCAATTCGGACTCGAGGTTGGGCCTACTGGCACCACCTCTTCAATCCGAGACAGTTGCTCACGGCGGCGCTCGTCAACCAACACTCGGATGCGAGATTGAAGTTCGGTTTGGCTCAAGTTCTAAACTTTGGGAGCCGCCTCTCGCGTTGGCAGTCGACTACCGGCTCCGGCAAAATTAACGATGCTTTTTACAATCAAGCACTAAACACTCTCTATGACTATGGAACCCGAGGATTTGACTACGCCTCTCCCTTTCTAGAGATGAACTACAAGTCATACCCCTTAAACCAAGACGTTCGCACAGAAATCAAAGCACTCCCAGCCTCTTCAATCACAACCCCCTTTGACCTGGCTCTTACCGATCCCCCCTACGGGAGTGCGGTACGCTATGAAGAAATCTACGAATTCTTCATCGCCTGGTTGCGGAAGAACCCCCCACCGGAGTTCGCCAATTGGACCTGGGACTCACGGCGAGCACTTGCAATCAAAGGCGAAGATCACAACTTCAAAGCCGAGATGGTCGCCGCATACAAGGCAATGACCAACTGCATGCCTGACAATGGGATGCAAGTCATCATGTTCACCCACCAGAGCGGCTCGATATGGGCGGATATGTCCAACATCGTGTGGGCCTCGGGGCTCCAAGTTTCGGCAGCGTGGTACGTCGTAACCGAGACCGACTCAGCGCTCCGCCAAGGCCAATACATCAAAGGCACCATCCTCCTAGTGCTTCGAAAGCGTCTGGGCAACAAAGCCACCTCAAGAGACGAGCTCGCCTATGAAATTGAAGACGAGGTGAAGGCTCAAGTCGAACTGCTCACCGGGCTGAACCAAGACACGAAGGATCTCTACCGAGACGAGAACCTCTTTGAAGACGCCGATCTGCAGATGGCTGGGTACGCTGCAGCGCTTCGGGTGCTGACGAAGTACACCACCATCGACGGTGTGGATATGACCCAAGAGGCACTGCGTCCGAGGGTCAAGAAGCAGAAGACGCTCGTCGATGAGTTGATCGATTATGCGGTTGCTAAGGCGAATGAGTACTTGGTGCCCACTGGACTTAGCCAAGACGTCTGGGACAAGCTCACCGGCATTGAGCGGTTCTACCTCAAGATGGTGGATATGGAGTCCAAAGACGTCTTCGTGCTGTCGAACTATCAGAACTTTGCGAAGGCGTTCAAAGTGCAAGACTTTAGCCCCCTCATGGCGGACACCAAGGCAAATAACGCCCGGCTCAAAGACGCTGTGGCTCTCAATAAGCGTTACATGGGTGCGGGTGACGAATTCGGCTCCACGCTAGTGCGAACAGTGCTCTATGGGATCTACCAGCTCGCATCGACCTCTGTGGGTGGAGACAGAGTGATTGCAGAAGTGAAGTCCTTGGTAGCGAACTACTACCAGAACCGAGAGCTCCTTATTGCAATTGCGGACTACCTCGCAAAGAAACGAGCGACACTCAACCCAGAAGAATCATATGCGGCGGGTATCCTACGAGATCTTGTCCGGAATGAGCGGATGTAGTGCGTAGAAACTCTGAAAGGACTGTGTTGTGGACATAAACCCACCAGCTGATTCACTACCGTTACGGGTGCTCGTTCCGGAAAATGGCTTGGAGCCAACGATCATTTATGACGAGTCTGCTGCACTTGTCATGGCGGTGATTGATCGTGAAGGAGTAAAGGGGTTGGAAGATACTTGGGACGTGCCAGGCATCTATGTGTTGCTTCACGTTCTTGACGGAGACGGATTTTTCGAAGCATACGTTGGCAAGGCTCCGAACGGACTCAAAACGAGAGTCTCCCAACACGTTACCGGTAAAAACTCCAAAGAGTTCTGGAGTCAGGCCTTACTGGTCTGTCGAGACACAACCCATGGATTCAACTCTACGCAGACGGGGTGGCTTGAGGGCAGAATCTACCAGCTCCTCAAGGAGTCGGTTAACGCACAGGTTTCCAACCAACAGACTCCAACTGACAACACGCTGGCTCCATACGAAAAAACCATGCTCGAAAACTGTGTCGTTCCTATCTCCAGAGTGCTCCGTCTTCTCGGTTTCGATCCCGCGACGGCTGACGGTAACCAAATCCTATCTCCCTCGCCGCAAGCGAAAGCTAAGACAGCAAAATATTACGGCATCGACCTGAAGGTGCTCATGCAGGCTGGCATGCTCCAGGTGGGAGAGCGGCTCATCTCTCTTGTGTCTGCATGGCCCGGAGAGGGTGAGATTGTTGTGCCTATCGGTATCCGTCTTAGGTCTAATGGAATTACCTACGACACACCGTCGGCAGCAGGTGCTGCGATCAAAGGTGGACTCGCAACGAACGGTTGGAGCTTTTGGGGAGTGAAACGTGACGACTCCTGGATTCCGCTGTCAACAATTCGTGAACAGTATCTCGAAAAGCAGATGGCTTCTAAGTCTCTTTTAGATCAAAGTCAACCTAGGCAACAGTGAAGCAGCCAGATATGGATGAGCAAAGAGTAGAGATATCGTCCTCAACTAAGGAAGTATCCCCCAGTTGGCCCTCGTCACCAATCATGCGCTACTCCTCGCTTGAGGGGAGACTCGACCATAGTTTCTTAGCTCAAAAGCTCCAAGGAGCAAAGAGCTATAAGCGCATTGCGGGTTACTTTCGCTCTTCCATCTTTGAGCTCGTTGGAGAAGAGATCGAAAGCATCGAAGAGGTGAAGATTGTCTGCAACTCCGAACTCGATGCATCTGATATCGCAGTCTCTAAAGCCGCTCGTGAGGTCGCACTTAAAGGAGTGTGGAATGGTATTGCTCCTGAAACAGAGGCACTACTACATCGAGAGCGCTACCAGCGACTCTATAAGCTTCTTTGTTCGGGGCGGGTACAGATTAGGGTCGTGCCTAAAGACAAGGTCTTCGTGCATGGTAAAGCCGGCGTCATTGCACAACCAGACGGTTCCAAGATTGCGTTCTTAGGCTCCGTCAACGAGAGCAAAGCGGCATTTGCGCATAACTACGAGATCCTCTGGGAAGATAGCTCCCCTGAAGCAGCGCTCTGGGTAGAAGCAGAGTTCAACAAGCTCTGGGACGAGGCCCATGAGCTTCCAGATGCAATTATCACGGAGATCAAACGGATCTCTCAGCGCATAGAAGTACACTTTGCCGACCTAAGTCCAGCAGAACTACCCGCAGCTGCAATGGTGGAGTCGCCCATCTACCGGGGCGGCGAAGGGCTACAACCCTGGCAACGCTCCTTTGTGTCTACCTTTTTAGAGCATCGCGAGATCTTTGGGAAAGCTCGACTCCTATTAGCTGATGAAGTTGGGTTGGGAAAGACGTTATCAATGGCGACAGCTGCACTGGTTGGGAGTCTGCTCGGCGACGGACCGGTGCTTATTTTGTGTCCCGCAACATTGACCCAACAGTGGCAGACAGAGCTGAAAGACCACTTGGGAATTCCAAGTGCGGTATGGCTTTCCAACAAGAAACAGTGGGTGGACAACCAACAAAGAGTCATCCGAGGAGGAAGCGCTGGCGAAGTTGGGCGTTGTCCGTTGCAGATAGGGATCGTCTCTACAGGTCTCATCACGCACAACTCCGCGGAAGCACAGGTCCTTCGCGAGATACGCTTTGGCACCGTGATCTTAGATGAGGCTCATAAGGCTCGAAAGAAACTTCGCTTTGACAAAGAGGATGGCGAGAGTAACTTGCGTTCCTTTATGGTTGACATCTCCCGCACCTCTCGCCATGTCCTACTTGGAACCGCCACGCCAATTCAAACCGCTGTACGAGAGCTTTGGGATCTCCTAGATGTGATCTCGGTAGATGCGGATTTTGTCTTTGGACAAGGAGGGGCAACTGGATGGCGGGTGGTGGAGCGAACGCTTCCTGTTATCACGGGTGAATCCTCCGTTGGTGACATTAACGAAGCCTGGGAACTCATTCGATCTCCCCTTGCGCCGCGCTCCTTGGCTACAATTGATGCTCGACCTTTACTTGACTCAATCCGAGCAGATCTCGGCCTCTCCGACAACACGTTTTATACCTCTCGGGGGCTATCAGGACTTGGAAGTTTTACTCGCGCGGACCTTGAAGACGCAATGGGGTCAGACTTCTTCCGCCATAACAATCCCTTCGTTCGGCATGTTGTGATACGCCAGCGCGCAACTCTTGAAGCCGAAGGTCTCCTCGCTAGAGTTGGGGTGAACGTCCATCCGGACCCCGATGCTTCACCTGGAACCTATGGAACGTCTTTCGATGGATTGGGGTTGATTACGAACTACTCGTTTGAGCGAGGCTACGAGGCCGCCGAGGAGTTCGGCGGTGCACTCCAGAGCAGGGGAAGTGGAGCAAGCTTATTCCGAGCGATCTTTTTACAACGTATCTGTTCGTCGTTTGCCTCTGGCTTAGCAACAGTAGGACGAATATTGGATAAACAGCTCAATGACGACGACGAAGAAGGAGAAGGGCTTCGGTCCGAGCAGGGTCTTTTAGATACCTTGACGACCAGAGAGATCGGCTACTTGGAACAGATTCGAGCGGAACTCTCACGCCCGGAAGCAGTCGATCCAAAACTCGCTGCCGTAAAGAAATTCTTGGAGTCCCAGTACTCCGAGGGACGGACCTGGGGAGAGTGGGGCTGCATCATATTCTCACAGTATTTTGATACGGTGGACTGGATAGCGAAAAAGTTAGCGGAGGTCTACCCTGATCAAACCATTGCGGTTTACGCCGGTGCATCAAAAAGTGGGCTATACCGAGATAGGCAGTTCGTTGCGGTGTCCCGAGAAGAAATTAAAGGGCTGGTGAAGTCTCGCGAAGTATCTTTGGTGGTCGCAACCGATGCAGCGTGCGAGGGACTCAACTTACAGACGTTGGGGACGCTCATAAACGTTGATCTTCCGTGGAACCCATCTCGGCTTGAACAGCGCCTCGGGCGGATCAAGCGATTTGGTCAAGCTCGCAAGGAGGTGGATATGTTGAACCTGGTGTACAAAGACACTCGGGATGAGAAAGTCTACGAGAAGCTTTCAGAGCGTATGAGAGACCGCTATAACCTCTTTGGCAGCATCCCGGATTGCATAGATGACGAATGGATAGATGATATCGAAGCATTTGCTGAGAAAGCCAAGACGTACCTCCACTTTCGGAATCGATCGGTCAGTATCTTCGAAAAAGCATCAAAGCGAACCGTCATGGGAGTAGATGGCTGGGAAGAGTGCTCAAAGGTACTCTCTCGTCGAGATATTGAATTGACTATGAACAAAGGTTGGACGCGATCCAACTAGACCACACAACGAAGCCTTTTACTATATCTTTTGATCACTTGAAACCCAGGGCATTTCGAGTTCGTCGCTTTGGAGTCCATCCCCTCGTAATTCGATAATTAGTAGATGAGTTCATCAACTCATTATTTTCAGCAGGCCACCGCATGTTTCAAAAACACTGCTGTTCACAAGGTTTTACATTCAATAGTCGCAGGATTTGAAAGTAGTTGAATAAGGAGAGCGAATACGAGTGCTTAAAGCCAGCAGAAGGCTCCTAGCTCGGAAATCTGCCTATTACCATCCCATCTAATTTCTTGAATCTTTACCTACTTGCGGCTAGAAGACAGCGCAACTACTAACCCGAATGCGGAAATAACAGTGTGAATAGTTTTCCATTCTCCTTCGTATTGGGAATGTATACAAGATCCTAAAAGCGTAGCAATTCCGGTTATCAGTAAGATATCTTTAGTTTCCATTTGACCACCTTTCTTTATTAGATATGATACCCATATTCTATTTAAATCTATGATAAACACTTATTTAAAATAATAGTTCATCTTCCTCCACCCTTTGGCGTTAAGCTGTAACAGTGGGATATTCGATACCCTAGGTGTCAGGATGGCTTCTGCTCAAATAATGGATGCATAAATCAATAGGGCGAAAACGTGAGAAATAACAATAATTTATCCGAACGTCAGTGCATCAGCTCAATTTTACATAATATATATTTTCGGCGTTTGTAAACAGGGCAGTTAAGCAACCTGTTGACGCATTACCAATGGCACCGCATCCGTCGTATTGGCCCATTACGGTTGTCTTTAATATCTTCATAGATCAACTTCGAACTCAATTCAACTGCGCAACTGTCGGTTGAACTTTTACTCTCCGGATTAGATCAGTGATTGAAGCAATTGGATACACATAATCTTCATTGACATTGGCGCTAGCTGGCCATTTGGGAACGTTCGAATTTCGTGAGCATTTGGAGTGATCCGAAAATATACAAATCTAAATTAGATCGTCCTACGTTAATGCCATCCCGAAGATATCGCATTTTACCACGCTGCGTGGTATGTGTCCCACATTGCGAACCCTAAAAGAATCTCTACAGCAAGTACTGCACCGAATTGCTGATTGTTTACCCGAAAACCATTTACAGCGAATCCTCCTGAATGAAGTTTGTACTTAGTTGGAAATAAGTACAAACTATCCCAATTGCATGTTTGAGATCGCTTTTATCACCTTAGTGGCCTGCTATCTAGCGAACATCCATCTACCTCTGAATGTCTACCGTTTGAATATTCGCTATCAAGTACTGTAGAACTTCTCGAAACTATCAATTATAAATGACCGCATCCTCCTCTCGACAGAGAAAATGATACCGAATACCGTATCATTTCGTCCCCCCTTGGCATTCACCCCCAGTTATCGGTACTAAAAATCCAATTGGCAGTTCTAGTAAGCCGAAAGCTTCCTAGCAAGTCTTTGGAGTGCCACTTTAGTCCGACTTCCCCACCAAAAGAGATCTTGACCATCTACGAAGATCACTTCAGAGATTGCACCTAGTTCAGGAAGTTGGCGTTTAGTAAATTTATATGGCTCGCTTGGGGCGATGATCAAATCGACTCGTCCTACAAAGTCCTCAAGGTCGATCTTTGAATATGTCGTTTCACCCCCAATAACCTCAAAGCCTAAGTGAGACAGGAGATCACCGCCATAAGTGTCAGGTCCGAGGGCCATATAGGGTCGTCGCCAAATTGGAACAAGAACTTTTATTCGAGAAGGTAACCTTATGAAATCATCGAACTTTGGAAGCTCTAAGTTGATAATCTTTGATAGCTCGGTAAAGTCGCGGTTCATGTCGGAAATTGATGATATTGAAGTTGCAAAAGTATCCATTTTGGCTTGCCGCAGAAGTTCGTAATCTGCAAGTAAATTCTCGTGGCGATCCAAAATTACAAGATCAGGCTCTAAGCTCGCTATCTTTGCCAAGTCAGGATCCTTCGTGCCTCCTATTAATGGTAAGTCGTCGCGATTGCAGTACCTCGTAACGCCGACGACGTTAGCACCTGCTGCGAGAAGCGTTTCAGATATTGATGGCACCAAGGAGACAATTCTCATGGTATTTGAGCCTATTCAATTATTGACTTAGGGAGATTGCTGGATCGCTACGTCTCGCTCAATACTTGGATGTTTGCAGCAAATTTCCTTGCGAATCTATAAGTCCGCCAAAGGCATTTTGACATCGAACATCCTCGGAATCTCGTGTGTCAAATCATATCTAGCGAGCGCCGATGGAAGGCTCCCATTTAATTGATCCGCTACCAATATCAGCTTTGTATCCATAATGTAGATGGAGGAAACTAATGTGAAGTCCAAAAGGCATACCCGTTCTACTCAAGGTAAGCAGGGCGCAGGTGCGCAAGAAGATCGCCGAAGGGGACAAGATGCTAAATGACGGTGCAACCATAAGTGAAGTTGCCGCTTTGCCATAAAAGAACTAAGGCGCTGCAGTTACCGAGACGACCTGGCACCGATGGAAGAGTACCTACGCTGCATTGAAGGGAACCAAAGTAAAGCTTACTCATTGAACTTGAATCTAAAGAACCATCGTCTAAAGAGCATCGTTGCTGACCAGGCTCTTGATATTGCAATGGCCAAGAAGGTGACGATAAGAAACTTCTAACCCTAAAATCTCACTTCTTTGGTAGTTCGCAAACTACAGATACGATTCGGGGTTTCTAAAGAGACGAGCCTGCAAAGTAGCAGGTCAAAATCGTTCTAAGCAGCGTACCGTAGCACCTGAACGCAAAAGTGCAGATCTAGACGAAGAGATCACGCAACTCCTTAGAACGTTTGTCCTAGAACACAAAGCTCAAGGTTACAAAAGAGCATACCTGACACGACGTTGTGGTGTTTGCCTGTTCGAACCTACTTGAAAATTGAAGCATCATCTATGTCAATTTGTGCAATCTTTGCAATTCTGATTAGGTCAGCATCGGAAGTTAGCAATGAAGCTTCGTATCTGCTCGCTACTCAAGCGATCATACAGTCGACCATGCCACGAGGTGTTATGCCTGAGAGGCGACATTTACGGTAAAGTCTCGCGGCACCCTCGAAATCTATGGCTGCATCGAAACCAAGAAGATCAAATCTAAGTAATAGACGGCGTAAGTCAGATTCATGCTGTTGGCTTCTTGCCTCAGCTATTATCTCCATGATTATTGGCTCTGTAACGACTAATGAACCGCTGTTACTTATAAGTTCGGTAATTCGCAAGTCAACCGAGCTTCCCGTAGCACGGTCGAATTCAATCCATGCCGATTTGTCAGCCAAAATCATCGAGGCGTCGGTTCGCCGTCTACTGGAATTTCACCGATAGCATGTGCACCACGCATCGCAAGAGCTTCTTCTCGGGTCATAGGTTGTCCTGCCATCCACCGCAAAGCTAAATTGACCGCTTCGGTTTTAGTGTGGATGCCGTACCGATCCATGATGGCTTCGAGGTAAACGCTCTCAATGTCAATATTGGTTCTGATCTTTGCCATACACCAACTATACACAAAGTATGTATAGTTGGTGTATTTTAAAAACGCTGTTTTTCGGGATCTAGATACAGTTGCTTGATTCGATACTCCCCTACCTAAGGTTAACTGCCATACCTAAAATTGGCTTCAGTGCTATGAACGTTGTTACTTCGCTTGATTTGTGTTTCCAAGAAAGCGAAGACAGAATAGCAATGAATAAGTATCCAGAGGAACTAGAGATAAATGGCAGCGGCTCTCTATGAATTAGACAACGTAAAGCCAGCAAAAGCTGGCGCAATTGCCAAGATTCAAACGATATCACGGCATCAATGTAAACGTTTCTTTACCAGTGGAATTCAGTGGGAAAAGCTGGAGCCACCAGCCCTAAGGAATCGATCAAGAAGATCAGGTACTAAATAGAATTTCGTTAGCGCCGATAACGGGGGTAACCCTTGTGATCATCAAAGAATATTAATAGCTCGCGGTTACCCCTTGATGCAATCGGCGTTAGGCCAGAGTCATCAATTATCATAACGTCTTTGGATCTTAGGTTGGCTAAGAGTGACTTGTGAGAACCGATAACTCTCGCTATGGCTATTCGGTCCAGTAGGTGAGATATTGGAAAGTAACGAATGGGTATGAACAGCCACAATTGCGCCATTGGCGATAGCGCAGACCAGATCCTGTGGCTGGCCCTGCCCCGTTGACGCTAACCTTTCGTGAGACTACTGAAGCAGAACCACCGAGTTGACGGGAAACGGTACTTAATAAGTCGTCACAACCGAATCCCCGGAGGAGTTCATCGCATTGTGAGATAGTGAATGAATCTCTTCGTGTAGCTCAGGTAATCGCGACCGGACCATCTCGAGTCTGATCACGCAGCATGATCTCGGTGGCCATGCGGCAACAGCCAACCTGTTTGGCAAATGTTCGCAGACTCTACCTCGGCTCCGAAGACGCTAGCCAGGGGCGCGCTGTTCGATGGTGAACCTCCGGCAATGGGAACACTTCCGATAATTGAATCGTGCACCATTGAATTCTTCTCGAGCGTTGCAATCACTTGCTGAAGTAAAGCTCCTCGCACCGACTGGGATTGCGTAGCCGGTGACCACTCGAGAAGCCTCGTCCAGATTTCTTGTGTTCTGACACCCAGTGGGAGCCACCGGGCAACGCAATCATCGCTGCGCCACGGGCTACATTCGGACATTTTGCTACGTCGAGTTTTGCAATGGTCTGTATCTCACTGAGTTTGGGGTTCATCGAGACGACTTTTTGGTGTATCAGAGCCATTTCAAACGGGAACTCCTACATAATTCGGGTCAACCTCCTCGGAGGAAAACCCGTCCTTATGGTTAGTGCAGATGATATCCACCTCGGCCGCCAACGCCGCAGCAAGGACGTGCTCGCCATCGGGATCCTTTAATTCGGGATCGTCGAAGACGTAATACTCTGATTCCACGGCGACCATCGACTCAAGGAAGTGCTTCTCCAATAGCCAACGCAGCCGCGTTGCGTCCTTAGATGCGTTCGGGTTCTTGTCTGCGTACTTGCGGGCCAGTTTGGTCTCCAATTCGACCATGATGCTGTCAGACCAGCGAAATTCGATTAGACCAAACTGATGGGTTTAGATCAAGTAGTCGCGGACGGTCCTGCCAAACAGAACGTTGGTGTCCGTCAGGACAACGCGGAACATTAGTCGTCGAATCCAGCCTGTCAACGGCCATTTGAAAACATACTTATCGAGTTTCGTAAGTTTCGCCTCCACCGAGACCAGATTGGAGCTAATCCTTAGTAGAACAGATGTTCTACTAAGGTGGCATGGTGGATATCTCAGGCTTTATGGTACGCTTCGCTTCAAAGTAAGCATGTGAAGATCATTTGATCAAATTGCTATTGCTATGAGGGATTTAGATGTCCAAAGTGTAACTTCGATCAATTTACTTTAGTAAGGCCAAATCATTTCAAGAAATGCAGCATCTCGAGCTCCACTTTTTCAATGTAAATCTTGTCACCGCCAAACTAGCGTTACCTCCGGAACCATCTTCCATCGAAGCCATATCTCTTTTTCCTAGTGGTTTTCTGCTATCTATCTATTGTCCAACGACAAGCGTGGTCTTTCAGCTACTACCCCCTAGCCATTAGAGCCCTTGCTAAATTCGTTCAAGTATCTTATTCGACTGGATGGTTGATGTTAAATAAGCTACCTAAGGCAATGGCTGAGCGCAATGGCTGAGCGCAATGGCTGAGCGTACCGGCTGACCGAGATGGTTTATACAAACTTGGAGAAAACGCCTGAGTAGATGAGTTCTTTTTAGGTGGTGAGAGCCATGGTGAAGACTAAAGAGGAAAAGCAACGACCCAAACCAATCTCCTAATTTGAATATCGATTAGCAATGGTGCTCCTACTCATTGCTTCATGGAAGTAATCAAAGATACCACTGCTAAATCACCCAAAGATGTTTTTGTGAGACGTTGAGATTCTAATACCAAGCTGATAAGTGATGGTAACCCAAGTTACGGGGTATGTGCTGAAAGACCTTGGACTAGCGCACGGGTTCACTCTATCCAAAGACGAACAATCACATGTAACATTCAAATGGCTCAAGATCCTCAATTGTAAACTCCAAGAAATTTATCGACAGAACCTACCACGGACTCACCAAGAACATAAGCAACTTATGCCTCGAGGAATTCGCATACCGATTCAACGCAAGGCACTTTGAAATGTCCTTGGTAGAGCGACTTCTCAATACATGTGTGTTTGCGTCTCCACATCCGCTACTCCGCGAATCTGATTCCAAAATGGCTCTTGCTTACGAAACTTGATAAGTATGATTCAAAATGACAATCTGCCTTGACAACTTTGCTCCGACAAGATAGATTGACAATCGTGACGCATCCTGACCTAGCGGAAAGCGCGGGAAGTGACGATCCTACAGTTGGGCTTCGAGCCGTTGCTTCCCTTCGACGGCTAGCCGAACAGTTGGAGTACTTGCACGTTGACAGAGCCCGCGACCTTGGTTGGTCGTGGTCCCAGATCGCCTCAGAGCTCGGTGTATCCAAGCAGGCTGTAAACCAAAAGCATGGATTCCACGCTGACCCAAGCACTTAGAAAAGGAGCTGAGCAAATGTCGATATTCGCGGAGTCATCCAAAGCGGTCTTTTTCCGAGCACAGGATCTCGCCATAGAGCTGGGCTCTCGCTACTTGAGTGTGGGCCATCTTCTTTACGGCTGCGCCGAAGTCCGGGATGAGACTGCGGGTGGGCCCCTACGAGAGTGCGGTATCACGGCAGTGGCTATTCGACGAATTCTCCCACGTACGGCTGAACAGCCAGCAGAGCAGGCCGATCCTGAAGTGATGAGCTCTATCGGGATCGACTACGGGGGCGTCCGAGCAGCGGTCGATGGAACCTTTGGGGCGGGCGCACTCGAAAGCGCCCCTGATCGGCGCGTATCGATCACTCGGACCTGCCCGCCAACCTTTACTCCCAACGCAAAGCGGACACTAGAGCTATCGCTTCGAACTGCTCAGGAACTGCACCACCATCACATCCTCCCTGGCCATTTGTTGCTAGGACTGCTTCGCCTCGACGATGAGCTCGTGTCGAACATCATCGAGCAGTCTTGCACGACCGTGGCTGCCCTCTCGGCCGCGGTGCTAACCAGCCTTGCAGTCGTTGTTTAGTCAACGCAATGTCAATTGCGAAGGTTTTTGGGATACTTACCTGACTCTTCGTTGAGGTCGTGTAGTAGGAGTCCGAACAGGTCTCTGGTGGTTCGAAGTTCGAATAAGGACAACGCACCTCCACCAAGTTCTAGTATCGTCCCTGAAGGTTCTCCAATTAACTGCTAAAACAACAATTGAATAGGTCTGACTACACCATCCTAAGCATCCACTCAATGATGATTGTAACGAGCGAATTGCCCGACTTATGGAGAGACCTAGCTGTTAGATACCCTAGGTGTCTGGATGGTTGGCATCTGCTCAAGTGGATTATGAATAACTCGACAGGACGAGAACTTGAGGAATGTTGATAATTTATCCACAGGATCGAAAAGAATCCCAATTTGCAATATAAACAAAGCAAATCATGATCGATCCTTTCCTCAAAATTGCATCAATCGATTGAGAGATTAGGGAAGTTTTTTGTGAACTCGTCTCCTTAGAACCGTCAAACAAATTGCCACGTTGTGTCATTATTCGGCGACTCAATTTCGCTGGCACTACTATAACGAGCGTAGCAATTCGCTAAGTGCTACGATTAGAAGTAGCTTGCCCCGCTCAAAAGTTGGCGAAGGGCAGCTCCGAATTCAGTCTTTCAATTTCACTATTACTTACAGGGAGCCCTTCATGATAGTTAGAGATTCTATATACGTAGATGGATCGTGGATTAAGTCCAATGCAACCTCGACTATTGACGTCATCAATTCCACCACCGAAGAGGTTATGGCAACGGTCCCTGCCGGCACTGCTGCCGACGTAGAAAAGGCGGTAGATGCAGCAAAGAGGGCATTCAAGACTTGGTCAAAGGTATCAGTAGATGAGCGCTCAAAGTATTGCACAAGAATTGCCGAGGGGCTTCAAGCTCGCCTAGACGAAATCTCCACAATCGTTACTCAAGAGGTCGGCATGGTAAAAAACCTAAGCTCCCTCATCCAAGTAGGTTTACCTATAAATTCATTCAACACCGCAGCATCGATAGCATCAAGCTTTGATTTTGAAGAGCGCTCTGGGAACTCGACCATTGTTCGAGAGCCAATTGGTGTTGTTGGATGTATCACCCCATGGAACTACCCTCTCCATCAGATAGCCGCAAAGGTAGCCTATGCAATTGCTGCGGGTTGCACAGTTGTCCTAAAGCCGTCAGAGGTCGCACCATTGAACGCATTCCTTCTAGCCGAGATAGTGGACGAAGTTGGTTTACCTGCCGGAGTCTTCAACCTAGTTTGCGGGGTCGGTCCAATCGTCGGTGAGGCTATAGCTTCACATCCAGACGTCGACATGGTCTCTTTTACAGGATCTACTCGAGCAGGGAGCCGAATCGCTGAAATTTGCGGATCACGCATCGCAAAGGCTACTCTTGAACTAGGTGGAAAGAGTGCAAATATCATTCTCGAAGATGCTGACCTTGAACGCGCAGTCGCAGATGGAGTATCAAAGGCATTTCTCAATTCAGGACAGACCTGCTCTGCTTTGACGAGAATGCTCGTTCCGAGAAACAAAATTACGGAAGTAGAGCAGATCGCAGCGCAAACTGCTGAAAAGATGACTGTTGGCGATCCTTTTGCTAGGAATTCCCGCCTCGGTCCCCTAGTTTCGAAGTCTCAATGGGATAGGGTGCAACACTATATCTCAATAGGTATCGACGAGGGCGCGACTCTAGTAACCGGCGGCCTTGGCAAACCCGATGGCCTTGATACTGGATTCTTTGTCAAACCAACGATCTTTTCAAATGTCTCTTCTGATATGACAATTGCTCAAGAGGAGATATTCGGCCCAGTGCTCGTCATAATACCCTTTGACACAGAAGAAGAGGCAATTGCAATTGCAAACGACTCTAATTACGGTCTTGCAGGCGGAGTGTGGGCATCGACTCAAGAACGAGCTCTATCAATTGCACGTCAGATACGAACTGGACAAGTAGAGATCAACGGAGGGGCGTTCAACCCCAATGCTCCATTTGGAGGATACAAAAAATCAGGAATCGGTAGAGAATTTGGTCGCTTCGGCTTGGATGAGTTCCTCTTGGTTAAATCAATTCAAGAGTAGTGCCAAAAGGAGTGAAGGTCGAGGTGCTTGTCTTGCCTTTAGACCATGGTGGGTTCGGCAACTAAATTATTGCGGTATTGAAGTCGTAAGCCAAGATTCGACGCGCTTCTCACTCTGGAAGCAACCCTCGAAGAAATGCGCGTACCTTTTTATCTCCATAGGGTTTTGAACTTACGGCCATTGCTACTGATACAAGAGGTGCTCCAATCGGACGTGCTCCATCTGTATAACGAAGTTGCATTCGCTTTCGCTTTTCGCTAATTAGTGCGATACACTCACCATTTCGCCAAATTTCTAAGTCCATACCTCTATGAAACTTCGCTACGGGGTCGAACGATGATCTCTAGGTTCAGAGCATTAAATGCATCTACCAAATATTTGACTGCATTTGTAGTCGAACCAGTTTCGAGCTCTGCGATGTAGCCCGGATTTTCTTGCAAGCTCTACTTGAGTCACACCTACGATGTTGCGAAATTCTCTAATCGCTAGTCCAAATGACTGAGGTACAATGATTATGAATTCACTATCTGTCTCTCTGGGCATAGTGAATTCATAGTCACTCTAAAGGCTCATTGTCTGATTATACAGACAATGACTGATCTTGTAAAGTTATCTCATTTTACCGACAATATGTCGATCTCCGAAAGTTCATCAAGAATCAACGGGTTGGCTCCTTGAGTACAAACCATCCCGGCTAATACTCTCTTCGAACATGGAGTTATCGCGCAAATCGATTCATCTGCCCATGAGAGTGAAGAGTCAATTCTGCTACGACAGCAAGCAAATGAGATAAAGTCTAAAAAGGATTTAACTCGAAGTTCTTGGCGGTCTATCAGTTCGATATTTCCAAGAGTGTCAACGTTTCCGGTTGCCTTAATAATTCCGCGAACAGTTACCCAAATGGATTTACAAAGCAATAATTTTTAGCATATGGAGATATTAGAATTACTTGAACCGTTGGTAACGATTTACACCACAAATCAATACAACATCGCACCTTTCTACCTATCGAAGGAACCGATCGTCAAATTCGACGATCGGTTACCATCCATGGGCTAAAGATCACTTGAAGAATCAAGTAAATCCATCCAGAAGTCAAAGGTCTATGCCTTCGAGAAACCATGGTTTCAAAAAGAAAAGAAGAATCTTATCGCTTTGCCTAAGAGTTATCAACCGACTCGAATAACGGGGACTGAGTCAAATCACCGTCTTCCCCATAGTCAATCTCAACCTTGGTTACGGTAGTCTGCGGTATGAAGGTAGGGTCAAGACGGATCAAATCCCACTCATTGATCCACGCTCGCACATACTGACGCATTCTATTTGAGCCCAACCTCTCTAGCCCACCCACATGTGGTGGGTCCCAGTTATAGGCAGCGCCGTGAATTCTTCGAATTGCCTCATAGGTTACGTTCAATTCATTATCATTTGGAGACTGAAGCTCTGATTGACGACTGCCCAATATCTTCATCCCAGCTATAGCGTCGATTGAAAGCATTGCCTCTTCGAGTCGGTCTTTGGCAGCTAAGCGTTGGGGAATCTTGTTATAGTCACCCTTACCGATTAGGACTTCTCCTTCAAAGTCGTCCACACTGGTTAGAACCGAGATAATTGGCGAAGGTGGGTATTTCTTAGAACCCTCCACCCAGCGACGAATCTCCGCATAGGACTTTGCCCGTTGCATCAGGGAGTAACGTCCGATCAATTCAACTTCGTCGATCAAAAGCACCCATCCAGAAAAACCCGCCGCATGAATCAAGCGGGATACAAATGCAAATCTATCCAAGGAGAGATCCATTGCCTTGGTGGAACGAAGAGAATAACCTCCCAACCAACCAGCTTCGCGAAGGCGTTTTCTCATCTCTGCTATAGAAAAGGGCTCTCCGGCCCAAAACTGAGTAAGCTTCTCGGCAAACTCCTCATCACCCTGAAAGCTCTCAAATAGCCGCAGTGACGCACTAAGGCGCTGGTCTAGCTTACACTCGGGCTGATGGAGCCAAGAATAGAGCGCGGCATATCGAGGTGAATCAAATTTCAATGCAGCTGCAATCTCATCGATAGCCGATCCAGATCGTTCTGGTACTTTAGCTGAAGCTATCGCCGCGCGAAACATTGCAGTAGGATTGTGAAGCGGAGTCTCTTTGGAGATGACAATCTTTGAGACCACAAAACGTTTGGCCAATGCGACTTCGCCTAGATATTCAAGCAGGTGACTCTTTCCTGATCCAAAACCACCCTTGATGACCATGCCAAAGGAAGATCGATCGCTGGTAGCATCGGAGGTCTCGGTAAGCAAACCTTCAAATCGATCCACAATCGAACGCTGCGTTGTTCCAAGTGCCTTGACACTCTCGCCATTAGGAACTCCAGATCGAAGTGCCTCTATCGCTCGCCGGGCGATCTGTCGTACATCTTCTAAGCTCTCTTGATCCACGTTCAATGCGACACCTCCTTCAAAGTTGCCAAGTTACCATCTAAGAGATCTTGGGAGAGCTCCTCCGCGGTTGAAGAGGAGAGAGAAATAAGAGAAGAGTATGGGTTGTCACGGTTTTTATCTCTCACCTCGTCATAAATCCGCAGCTTAAGGGCTTGATAGGCTGACAGGCCTCGCGAGTCGTCACTCAAAAACTCAGGTGAGATAACGACGATCGTGGCAAAATTAGAAAATTCGTCCGCATTGTCGATGAGTTGGCGTAATGATTCATAGGCATCCATTACTGCATTGCGACTATAAATTATTCCGGGCGACTCAATGTCTGGTTCTTTTCTCAATTTCTGAAATTGACGGATATCGAGCGTCAATAGAAATCCCTCATAGCCATTCGCCACTATCCATCGAGAGAGAGAAAAGAGCATTGCCCTCGCATTCGAACGAGAGATCTTACGAAAGATTAGAGCACTCTTCAATAGAGAGATCTGCCTTAGGGATCCCTCCAGCCAAGCAATTATTGAATCACGCTCTAGTTCTGTAACCTGTCCGCTCTTGAGTTCGTACTGGCAAAGTCGCATCATTGCTATGCGAAACTCTCCAACCATAGAGTAATCTTTGAAGATCCTTTGCTGAAGAACGATATTGATATCGCGTTTAACTTCACGTTCATCAGCCCCATAAGAAAAAGCCAACATCGCTAGAGAAAGATCCTGATCGTCGTTGGGAACTGGATATCCTGCACTATGGGCTGCAATTCTGGTAAAGCTATTTGCTAGCTTTTGCCAATCGATCTGCCTTGCGATACCAAAAAAAATCTGCTCGATCATCTGCACCTTGGAGGTCGCTGAATCAATTCGTGCCACTAAATGTCCACTCGACTGTGCTTGCGAACAGATAGCATCAACAAAGTTAGCCTCTTCACCGGAAGGTGGTAAGACAAACTTTGTCGTAGTACCTCCCCTGGGTATATAGCTCGTTAGATATTCTTGAGAGAAAAACTCGAGATACTTATCGCTATCTATCATTGCGTCACCTCGAAGGAGATTCCTGCGTATAGCTTGATCTGACCACCTTTAGCAACTGTCTCCATCGTGCCGGAACTTCGAGTCATTGCACTTGCTGGCAACTTCAAGACACGGCCACCTCTGGTGGTATCAATTCCACTTTGATCGAGCAGATAGATATCTCGCACAAACTCCGATTTCGTGTAACTCTTAGCAGCTGGAAGAATCGTCAAAACTCTATAGAGATCCACAAGTTTGACAACTGTACCTGCTGGGAACTCCTTTTCGGCAACTACTAGGTCATAAGCAGTTGCGATCATCTCAATAAATGTTTCTGGCTTTAATCCAAATTGGCGCTTTGAGAGGCCTTTCAATTGAGCAACCAAAAAACTAGGGCGAATCCCCCGCTGTTTCTTCTTTTCAATGATCACTGTTGCATCTGAGGGAGAAAGCGAGATTATTGTCGGATAGGAGAGGAATTTTCCATCGGATTCAATAATCCTTATATCTTCCTCCTCGCAAAGAGAAAATAGTTCCTCCTTGTAAGAGCCCGACTCCATTATCTTTGAGACATCTACTTCAGCAAGGGAACTAAGTTCATCCACCACCGAGCCAATCCCCTCAACCAATGTTTTCAATTCAGTCACAGCAAGGATGTAATCTCGAACTGAGCCAGTTTGAGAGGCCTTCTTAGCCTTTTTCCCCCGAGCGCTGATGGAATTTACAATACGAACCAACTCATCAACCGTTGCTTCGGCCATCTCAAAGTGTCGCTCTAGAGAACTATCCTGCTTCAAATTGGGATTCAAACAATCATCCTTTCGATCGCATATGAAAGCGGCTACACATCTAAAAACACGAAAAGTGCAAATGCAAGTTAGTACTACTTTAATGTATCATCCCAGCTAGTCGCCTTGGTCAAATATCAACCACCACCTCTAATTAGCGACCGGAAGTCTTAAACCTTCTCACGATACGCGACACGACTCTCCCTAATTCGAAGGAGAATGCAGAGCCTTCAATTGCATCCAAAAGAGGTAACGCCTCGTAGAGGAGTTTGACTCAGATTTAAAAGGTACGCAGTCAAACTTGCGGAGATCCAAATATCGTTCCATTGGACAGGTAGTAGAAGAGTTGGGTATCTCAGAGGCGACGTTCAACAACTGGGTCTACAACGCTCGGAGAGCAAAGAAGGCTAGCAGCGGTGAAAGATCGGATGTGTTGTGGCCGACGAGATCAACCGTCTCCGCAAGGAGATAAGAGCAAGCCCGTAAATGGAAAAGGAGTGAGCGACTTGAGTTTTCGCACCTTCTGGATAAGGGAAAGTCCAACGAAACTAGGGTGCTTCTATCATCGATGTCCAGAAGGCCGACTTTCCGATCAGTTTGCCCTGCAGAGTCTTAGCTGTATCGCGTTCTGCCTATTATCGTTGGGCGGTGAGGAGAAAGTAACTCGAAGAGCTAAATAGCGCTCGTGAGGAACTGAAGACGAGGCTACTTGAAGCCTTCTCAGCTAACCGTAGGATCTACAGGGCACCGAGGCTTACCCATAAACCTAGAGCCATGGGTGTTGGTATCTCTAGAGCGACCGCTAGTCGCCTGATGGCCGAGTTATCCATTACTGGGGCTTGTGGAAGAGCTAAAACAATCACCACTAGGCCAGATTGACATGCCAGAAAGAGTTCTGATTTGGTTCAGCGTAACTTTTCCGTCGATGCACCCGACAAGTTATGAGTTAGCGACCTTACCTACATCGGCACCAGGGAGGGCTGGTTGTAGGAAGGTTACTCTGCATCATGGACGCGATTCAAGTAAGGATCCTTGGATACTCGATAGCGAGGTAATGGACACCCAGATGTTTATAGATTGCCTCGATAAAGCCAGATCTACCAGGGGAAAGGTACTGATGTCAGATACCATTTTTCACTCTGATTATGCCGAGGTTTTCATTAAGCCGAGGAATCTAAATTTTCCCTGGACGTGAGAGGTTTGTTGACTAATTCCTCGGCTTAATGTTCCTGCTGATTATCGTTATATTCAGTCTCGCCTATATGTTTTTGCGAAAGGGAAGAATGTAGATGCTAAGGCCGCGCGAATCGACATTACGCCGTTAGGGACCGAGTGCACCTCGAAGATGAAGACTTCAGCAACGATATCCCCGCCGAGAACATCCTCACCAAGGATGGACTTCTGGTTCCACGTAGCCCGCGTTGACACCGAAATATTAAGCCGAGAAATTGTCCAGCTATCCACGTCTACGCTGGCATAACATTAATTCCTCGGCTTAATGAAAACCTCGGCACAATCGGAGTTAAGCCGAATTCGGCTTAACTCCGACCACGGATCTCAATATACGAGTATCGAGGTCAGAGAGATGCTACGACTCGCTCAATTCTTGTAAGTCGATGGGGAGCGTTGGAGATTCACCGTTGACCGGCTAATCGTATGACAACGCTATGGCCGAGGCGCTTTTGTGCCTCGTTGAAGAAGGAGCTCGTGTATCGAACAGTCTTCGATACTAGAGAGGAGGCAAGAATAGAGATCTTCGTCTGGATCCAATGGTACAACCGAGAGCGGAGACATTTACGTATTGGTGATATTTCACCAACTGAGCTCCCTCAAGTCAGCTATGTTGAAAGTTGCATAGATAAGCTACAGTTCCGTGTCGCGTTTGGTGAGTAATTCCAAGTTGAGAACAAAAAGCCCTAGTAGAGGTTAGATGCGACCTATGGCGCCAGATGAGAGAACTTCCTTCTCGAAGAATATGACCGCAAGTTCGCAGGTGCGCGGTGGGCACTACTAAAGAACCCCGGAGATTTGACTGACTGCCAGGGTGAAACCCTACTTCGAATCAAGCGTACCGGTGGAAAACTCTAGCGGGCATACGAGATGAAGGAGTCCCTAAGAGCTGTATTTGCTGGAGATCTCTCTAACGATGAGGTAAGTGAACTCCCTTAGAGCGATGGTGTTCCCGAGCTTCTCGGTCCCGGATTGAAACCTTCGTCCGATTGTCAAAGACAATTCGGACCCATAAGGCGGGCATCATGGCCGCAATTGATCCCTTTGCTTTGACAAGGGCGTATCAAATGGTCGAGTTGAAGGTTTGAGCACCAAGATCCGCTCGATCATTGCTAGATGTTATGGACTACATTCTGCTGAGGCAACTCTAGCTTTGGTCATGCTTTCTTGTGGAACTATTGATCTCAAACTTTCGTACGATAGGGCGAGTTGATCCACATGAAGGTCAATAGAGCCAAAAATATTGTCCGAAGCTCTCCCATTGGAGTCAGCGCGGTCGACATGGCGTCGAACGCGTCGCTGACATATTAGTAGCGACTCCCAGGATCGTTCGTTGGCGGGCGAGTAACGAGAGCGAGGATGAGTGTATCGATCTGCGGTGATGCCCAAATCGGAGTTATTGGCGAAGCCGTCAACGGATTAAGTGATGAGTTCAGGAGCGAACGACCAGAGATTCCATGGCGAAGTATTATCGGGATGTGTAATATTCTTACTCACCAATACTGGGATACCTCCTAGGCACTAATCGAGCAGATCCTAGACGAAGATTATCGACAATGATCTGAAGCGTTTGGAACGTTCGATGGTTGGCCTTGATACACCCCCCAACCTTTAGAGTCTGATCTGAAAATGGAAGATAGCTCTGCTCGATCGTTAGCAAATGGCATTCATCGCTAGGCAAGTTCCTGCCACATAAGCCAATGACCGGATCGATCGAGGGCGTACAGTTCTAGGGAAAGTCCTGGATCGCAGGCCGCTACCGTTGCAGTTGCAACATTGCATACCACGACCAAGGCGCTGTCCTTTACTATCTTTGCAAAGCAACCTGAATAAGCGCTAAGAGACGTCGACTTGGTGATCTGAAGCTGCACATGTTCTGCACTCGTAGCTGACATGACTGGATTTTGCGTAGGCCCTAGCGAGACCTGGGTCCATAGTGCCCTATCCGACAAGATAAGTCGCGAAGGTATTGAAGAAGCCATGAGCCACTCTCGAGTCGTCTGGATCAAGGAGTTCCTCAACTGTCCAGCGGGATTTGAACCATCAACCACTCCAAGAGGATTGGGGCACGATGAATATTTGGAGGCGCCGATAGGAGCAGGATATAGAGATTTATTCGACTTTAATTTCGTCTCAGTAGCAGATAAGCTCAAGGTTGCTGCCACGGTCGTGGTAGTTGAATTAGGAACAGCAAGCGTGGTACTGGTAGTACTAGATTGGGGCGGCAAAGTAGTGTTTGAGGTCACGGCCGAAGTACCGCAATCAGAGATCAGTATCGTGGATAACACTAAAAATAGGCTTCGGGACAGTCGCTTTCGAACCTGCCAGTGAGAGTTTCGAGGTGATTTCAACACGACAATGCACCGCTTTGGCTAATTCTGTCGACGCGCATGACCCCGCTCCTTTCCGACCTCACCTTAATGATTTTATCGCAACTCCAGCATTAGCTCACCATCTTCAGTTCTACGACGGCTTTTACAATTCCGTACTCTTGATTAGCGGCAGTCTCCTTTCCTCAGATAATTTGGTGTCTAACGCTTTACATTATCGTGAAATAGTTGACCGATTAATCGAGAGTATTGATGCTTTTGCGAGACACCTTTGTAGTGCGACGCATCGGCAATGATTAGGTAGTTATAAACGCCTACCAGTTCCAAGAGGAACGGAGTGCGCCAATAATCGAGCCGTGGTATCTGATTTGGCAAGGTCCGACCTTGTCTATTTCGAATTCGGCAGGATGCCAAATATTTGAGGCTTTCCTGACATAGATACGGGTCCCAGGTACCACTAAAGCAAGCGACAATCCCAGTAAACACCTATCTTTCGGATCTGAGGTAGCCCTTTAAGAAATTTTACAGGATCCAAGTCCCTCAATTTTTAGTTGAGAAACACTCAAAAAGGTAGACCGGACCTGATATAGCTACCAATTTAGCTAATTCGATCCTTGGATTAAAACGTGTCGTTATAAGTGAAGTTTCTCTTATAAAAGGAGAGGTAGCTGTAAAGCTCAAGTTCACCCGCTTCAAGCTTGGATGTCGTAATTCCAATTACAGTACGAACTTCCCCTACAATACCAGAACCATCAACTCCAGCTTCAGACATGTGGATATTGGAGTGCGCCAAACTTAGTCCTGCTGTCAACTTGGACGAACGAAGTATCCAAGCCATGGCGTAATGATCAAATCAGTTCCATTTGCACGATCAGTAGTATATTCACGCTTTGAACAAGTTTTTTAGCACCTGGTTGCCTGGTCAACCTACAAGGTGGATAATGCCACCGTTACCAAAGTCAGCCGCATTTTCGTTCAGAACAGTAGGTTCGATCTGCGAGCGGGTAGTCGCTGAAGTGCTCGATCCCAATCGCTTGGAGAACCTCTTTTTAGTAGCGGCGGATGAGATCTCCTATAGAAAGCATCCCAATTATCTGACTCGAGTTACCAACTACGAAACCGGCCTCACCGCTTATGTGCACTCCGGTTGGTTACCTTTGCGGACCTTAGAATAAGTCGCTAGGACGCTAAGTCCCTTCTTGGTCATAGTGATGGAGACCAACCCTTCGATCGTACGAACGTGGACGACGAGCTTACCCCTTCAGTTGATAGAAATGAAGCTGAAGTATGGATATTCGAGTCTGCTTCCATTCGATGTTCCCGTGGAGTAGCGGTAGAAAATTACAACGAGATTTGTTTCGGACTAAGGTCAGACAAGGTGGCACTTTCACCAGTGCATCCGATATCTTTTGAAAGCACAAGCATCTGCGGTAATCGGTAATTTTAAAGGAACCAACTTCGAGCGATGTTCTCGCCCTATTGTTTGGTTCATGCCTTACTTGAACAGATGCCAAACGCATTGACGCCTCGGGCAGTAGAGCACAGCGAGTTCCCCAGTGGATATCGCAGCTTCAAGACCTACTATTTATCTGCTGCAGATGGACTGCTTGTTTTGTCTTGCGCTAATCGACTTTCCTTTGACGTCACGCTCATCATCGACGGTAGCGCGTTGGATAAATAGTGAGTAAAACCTCGGTGCACTTTTTGCGTGCGAAATTGGCTACTGTTGGAAGAGCTTTGAGTTCCGTCAGATCCAAATCCAAGCTGCATGAGCGATATTTGTAGGTAACAACTATCTTGGCAGTTGCTATTTCTTAGCGCGTTCCAACTTCCTCACTTACCAAGAAGCTACTGCGAGTTCATAGCGAGCAGCGTGGTTACGGGCGTCATGGCTGTTTTCAGTCGACGGATAGCACAACAATTTTGATCCTTGCCAGATGTTCTCACTCGTCCCAATTGAGACGACACGACGAGAAGGCGAAGCGATAGGACTAGCCTTAACAAACAAGACCTAGGTAATACCTCGCCGTACGGTGGATCGTCCATTTGGAATCTTCAAGAGAAACCTACCACTGCGCATAGAGAAAACTCCTAATCAAAGGAGTAAAATATGTCTGATGAAAAGCTAGCAGCCGGGGAAAAGGCTGACAAGCGAGCACGACCAGCCGTTGGGTCCGACCCCGCCCTAGATGATTCTGTCGCTGAGGTAGAAGTAGAAGATACCTTCATTCGTGCGGTTGACGAAGGGCGTCGTCGAATTTTCCGCCGAATGGTGCCATTGCTGGCTACCGGATTTGTAGGGGGGATTGATGTAGGTACTGGTGTCTTGGCTCTATTGCTCGTTGAATACACCACTCACTCAAAGCTGCTAGCTGGTCTTGCATTTTCGGTAGGGTTTATCGCCTTGGCATTGGCTCGTAGCGAACTATTCACCGAAGACTTTCTAATACCGGTCTCTACTGTTATTGCTCGCCAAGCTCAATTTCGGGGTCTGATACGACTCTGGATCGGGACACTCGTCGGAAACCTCGCTGGAGGATGGATTTTTTCTTGGCTCATAATTGCCGGTTTTCCATCGCTGAGGTCACAGGCAATTGTATCGGGTTCCTACTACGTCGATCTTGGTCTTGGAATTAGGGCAATGGTCCTCGCGATTATTGGTGGAACCGTTATAACTCTCATGACCTGGATGCAGCACGGGACAGAGCAAACATCTGGGAAGATAGTTGCCGCTGTAACTGGAGCCTTCTTGCTCGGTGCCGCTGGCCTCAACCACGCGATAGTGAATTCCCTCCTGATGTTTGCCGCATTGAATACCGGGCATGCTCCATTTGGCTATCTCCAATGGGCAGAGACGGCAGGATGGGCTGCTATTGGCAACATTATTGGTGGTGTTGGCCTGGTAACGCTCTTGCGCATCGTCCAAGTCCCTCATACCTTGAAGGCGGAACGAGAGCATCCAGCCCCGGGTGTTCCCTTCCACGAGTAAGAGCCTCGCGATAGGTTCTCTATAGCGTCGATATAAGGCGACACCAGGGTCGCCTTCGGTCAATCTGATTTTATCGATTCGCAAGTGCCATATATAATTAACAAGCCGAATGCAAACGCGATCAGAGCACAATGGAGTCTTTGAGCTTTGATTCTGCGTTAGTGTCGTATGGTAGTTCACAAACTACAGATACGATTCGGGGTTTCTAAAGAGACGAGCCTGCAAAGTAGCAGGTCAAAATCGTTCTACGCAGCGTACCGTAGCACCTGAACGCAAAAGTGCAGATCTAGACGAAGAGATCACGCAACTCCTTAGAACGTTTGTCCTAGAACACAAAGCTCAAGGTTACAAAAGAGCATATCGCTACGTCATAGACAAGGGATACTGAGCCTACCAAAAGAAAGTGGTCACCCAGTTCTCCTACGTACGAGGTTGATTAAAGGGATGTTGATGCAGCAATCGACAGGAGGCAGTTGACGCTAAAATTCAATCTTTTGGTTGTTCTGATAATCGGTTCCAGGAAGGCAATACAGTTAGATACTTTCTAATTGAGCTCATTTTAAATGTGAGACGGTACGGTGTCATGGACCTTTGCTCGTGATTGTTTAGTACATTGCAAATATAGAGTACGGAGTTCTCCGGTGGCGAGGACTCCGTACTACACCCGAAACTATGGCGGTCCAGAAAATCCCATTTGACTGTTGTCTCGTCGCTAACTTTGATTTCCTTAGATTGGGGAAATCCAGCGCAGCATTGGATTTAGCATGGAATTCATCAAACAGCTACCAATTCAGGAAGCCCTGTGGCGCTCGGGTTATTCTTGCCAGCTAGCCTGATCCTATAAGGACCTTTTTTTCGAATTAGGCGCATTGTCTTCGCCGTGCAACCGTTGGAGCAGTGCAACTGCTTCCTCAGCCGCCACTATTGCAATCACAATGTCGCCTTCAGAGATCTCAGTCGACCCTGATGCGTAACTTCGAACACCTTTGTGCTGCACTGATACCACCACACAGCCAGGAGGGAGACCGGCATCACGTATTATGTGGCCTATAACCGGTGCCCCTTTGCTAACACGTTCTTCAACAGCAAGGACACGAGTCGTGAGGTCATAAGCGTAACCGACCTTGGAATTTAGAACTTCGTGGTAGCCAGTGACGAGATCGCTAGCGGAGATAATACCCACAATGCGCTGATCCTCGCCTGTGACCGGCAACCATCCCAATCCTGATTGAAGAAGCAGCTCAAGGCCTGTATCGAGTTTGGCCGACAGAGGTATGGTAGGGCTGGCAAAGTCGATCGACCCTTCGATCTCGGCTTCGGGAGCCGCAGAAGAAATCTCTTCGAGACGCTCGGTCCTCACTGTACCCAAGTATTTCTCGTCACCATTTACAACAGGAGCACCTGGCAAGCCAGCTTCGCGAAGTACCCTGAGAGCCTCAACAACGCGCTGGTTGTTTTGGAATTTAACAACTGTTGGATGAACTAGATCGGCTACCTTGAGGGAAGTTAATAATGGTAGCCCGAAGGTCGGCGTCCTTGCTGGCGAGTCGGCCCTGGTACTCAACTGCGAACGGTAAATACTATCATCGGAACGCCCTACGATGAACCAGGCGATGGCAACAGCAATCATGGCAGGCGCTAGAAGGCTAATATTGCCCGTCATTTCACCCACCATTAGCATCACGGCAATAGGAGCACGTGAAATTCCTCCAAAGACTGCCATCATTCCAACCACTACAAAAGCGGCGGGATCGTGGCCAATGCCGGGAGCCCAGGGTTGTAGCAGATGCCAGATGGCAAGCCCGGTAAATCCTCCTATAACCATACCGGGGCCGAAGACTCCACCGGATCCCCCACTTCCTATGGAGAAGGCTGTTGCTGCAATACGGGCGATAGGAAGCAAAATGATGATGTAAAGGGGCACGTGAAGAAGGTCAGAAGAGAGACCCTTTTGGATCCATCCGTAACCTGTTCCCAAGACTTCGGGCAACCATAGCGCAATCAACCCGGTTAGGAGAGCTCCAAGCGCTGGTCGTAGCTTCTTGCTGAATGGAAGCTTGCTCGCTAGTTTGACGATACCATAGAAGGACCGGGAATACAGAAGGCCAACGCCACCAGAAACCAACCCAAGGACCGCAAACCAGACCAGTTGGACTGGCTGAGTAAAATTGTATCCGCCTGGGATACTGAACAAGGGTTGATAGCCATAAACCGCCCCGAAAATCGCATATGCGATGATAGACGCCAGCATACCGGGCAACAAGGCTTCGAATTCGAAGTCATCCTTATAAACAATATCCGCGGCGAGTACCGCTCCTCCAAGCGGGGCGCTAAATATTGCACCAATACCCGAACCGATCCCAACAGATACCGCTATTCGGCCGTCCTCCGGCGATAGGTCAAGCACGCGGGCCAAAAAGGACCCGAAGCCGGCGCTTATCTGAGCTGTTGGGCCTTCACGACCTCCGGAACCTCCCGAACCAATAGTGACGGCTGACGCGATAATCTTGACAACGACTGCGCGTAGGCGAATTCCACGGGGGTTTCGGTTAATGGCGTCAATCGCCGCATCCGTACCATGGCCTTCTGCTTCTGGAGCCCAGGTAAAGACGATGAACCCGGAGATCAATCCTCCAAGTACCACGACCAACGGAATAGCCCAGGCCCTGAGATAGTGTCCCGAACCCGAAACGTTCCCTTCGCCGGCTGGGGTCGGAACTTTGTAACTAGCAAGGTATCCCAGAAAGAAGTGCGTTGCGAGCGTAAGCGCTTCGAAGAACAGTACGGCACCCAATCCGGCAATAATCCCGATAACTGAAGCCAATATCAGCCATTTGGGCAAATACGACATCGCTTTGATCCGGCTCGAAAGATAGCTTTTCATGCCTTGCCACCTCGGATTCTAGGGTCGGGAGATCTCGATAAATGCGAACACAACGCGCTGACGACGAGGCCGTCATTGTTTTTCGCCTTAGCGCCTCTTTGACGCGGCGATTGATGTGCGACGGAGGTCGTTGGGAAGAGATTTCTTAAGCCATCAACGTTCAAAGCAATGTGAGATACTTCAGGCGTCTCCCTAGTTACCTTCTTCATTTTCTTATCCTCAATCTCTTCTTCTTGGGTGCGAAACGAATACCAGACCGTTCTCTGAGGAAATTTACTTGCATATGGCAAGTATAGCCATATACAATGAATGCTAATGACAAATATTGCTAACCAGGAATCGTTAGATGCTGGAGAGGAACTGGTCGACGCGGTCTTGGCGGCCAGCCGTGCCCTAGTCGCAGTGGCTGCACGCTCGCTTGCCACCGTTGACGAAGAGGTAACCCTGGTCCAATATAGGGTCCTCGTCGAATTGGCTGCCCGTGGGCCTCAGAATCTGGCAGAGCTTGCTACAGCGCTCGGAGTGAGCCCTTCGACCGCGACAAGAATGTGTGATCGGCTCGTGCGAAAGGGTTTGATCGAACGTCGCAGGACTAACACTGACCGAAGGATAGTCCGAGTTTCACTTGCCTCGCCGGGACGCAAGATCGTTACTGAGGTAACTAGAAAACGCCGCACAGAACTGGAAGTGATCCTGGCACGTTTACCCTTAGTGGACCGCCAAACTGTGTTAGTTGCTCTGCGGGCATTCGCTGATGCTGCCGGTACCGTTGCGGAGAAGAAGTGGCCGCTCGGGTGGAATGTCGAGCGTGATTTGCTGGTTGCTGACCCCACCGAAGAGTAAGAACTATCCTTGCCAATGTTACTAGCTTCAACCGACCTTCATCTCGATGCAATCATTTTCGACCAATACGTAGGGCGCAGAGGGTACTCTCAGCTTGAGCATCGGGTTCGCGTGCCGCTAAGTGAGCCGCCATCCAGAGCGGTTGTGGCCTGCACCCAGAAATGCTACGAGATATTACCCAACCAATATTTGCCGCCGTGTAACTGTCGAAATGGAGCAAGGAATGCACTGCACTGCAGCGCAAGTCACATTATTTGCGAAAATTCTAGCGATCGGACAGGCCCTACCAAGGTGCTACAAGCCAAGGCAAATTAAAGTTAAACAAGAAGGAGAAAACCAATGGCAATATATTTTGATGATTTTGAGGTGGGCCAAACTTTCGTTGGTGGCGGTCGGACCTTTACTGAAGCTGAAATAATCACTTTTGCCCATTCATATGATCCACAGGCGATGCATATTGATCGCGTATATGCTGAAGATGGGTCTTTCAAAGGTCTCATTGCGTCCGGATTTCATACGCTCAGCATCGCCTGGTGGCTATTTCTCAAGCTGGGCTTAGTGGAAGGTTCTATGAAGATTGGGATTGGCGTCGATGAGGTTCGGTGGAAACGACCAGTGCGACCTGGAGATACCGTTGCGCTCACCGTAGAGATTATTGAAAAAAGTTTGACTTCGGCCAATGATAGCGGACGGGTGCATTTTTCACACACTCTCAAGAATCAGGCAAACGAAGTGGTTTTGACATATAACAGCTTGCATTTAATCTGGTTAAAAGGGTACGGTAAGAGTGAGAGCTGACCGCCATGTGTAAGTGGAAGGCTCCTCATTGCTTGATCCATTGGAACCATGGTTACTATAGATAAGTAGCTTCCAAGTTTCGCCATGCCGGTAACCGGGATTGACAACTTTGACACCCACCGCGTAGAAATTGCAAAGGCCGATATGTGCACGGTCTACCACCCCGCCATGCTCGGTGCCAATGCCTGTATGGCAGAGACAGTGGAAGATCGAAACCATTTGGTGGCCTCGACACCGAAGGCGAGCAAACGCGCCACTGCGTTTCGAAGTACCCTATTGCCAGCAACAGCCTCGCGCCTTTACTCAAAGTCTCTTTACAAGACCGACGTCACTACTACCGTGCACTTCGCGCTGCTGCATGACATCCGGCATTCTTACCTTTAGATTTTTGCCTCGGCGAACTTCGGTTTCTTGGGTTTCCTTACGGAAAAGCTACAAGACTAATTCGTGAGTTCAATACGAAATCTCCTACCCTGCCACTGCTGCACCCCTACTTTGCCCTTATACGCCTTACTCGCTCATGCCGCCTTAACAAGAGACCCGTCTGGCCTGAAACGACCGACCAGCCAGAGTAATCAAAAGGCATTTATTCTGCCTTGGTTGTGATGTCATCCATAGGGATTTCGATGCGTCATCGCATCGTTGGCTTTTACTCATCTTCGTAGAACTTACCGAAGGAAGTATCTCCGTCCCCTAAAAGAAACGCTCATCATCTTGGCTCAATAACAACGCGGCTCGTGCCGGTTTGATATCTCTTTGTCGTAAGTTGATATCGAAAGAGCCAGCGAGCTAGAGGCATTTCTCCTCATCTTTCATATTGCATTGCTTGACTGGGAAGCTCAAAAGGTCGACCTATGGTTAGCATTCATAGCACACGGTTCCCTGATCAGATTAGGCTTGAACTTTCTTGACCTGAAGGAAGTGACGA
Source organism: Acidithrix sp. C25 (assembly GCF_904848545.2). Taxonomy (NCBI): domain Bacteria; kingdom Bacillati; phylum Actinomycetota; class Acidimicrobiia; order Acidimicrobiales; family Acidimicrobiaceae; genus Acidithrix; species Acidithrix sp. C25. The sequence goes on along the minus strand of NZ_CAJHCI020000006.1, from coordinate 782,504 downwards.
GAACTCTTGTTTATCTAGGGTATCTAAGATCTCTTGACACTGGAAATTAATATAGTTTAAAGCTGGGTTTAGCCCTAGTGGCAAAGGGACGCTTGTCATAGGTTAGGCTACCTTCTGATTTCCATCTCTGAAAGCTACGCAGTGACAGTCCGAGTTCCTTGACCGCTAGTTTAAGCCTAGCTCCGCCGTTATGAGCTTCCTCAATAAGTTCTACTGCAAGTAGGCGATCTGAGGGAAAGGTCATTCGACCTCTTTGTCCCCCCATATCGCCTGGACTTTTTCCCGCAGCACCAGCAGCGCTGTCTTTTCTGCGAGTGCCTTCTCTTTCCTATTTAGCTCTGACTCCAGCTTCTTAGTTTTTATTTTCACGCTAGCTAATTCGGATCTGTATTTAGCTATAGCTTCACCGGTTTTATCATTCGCCTTTGAACAGGTAATACGCCAGTCGTTTAGCTCTTCTTTCAAAATTCCCTTAGTGCGAAGGTATTCTTCAAGTTGCAACTCAGACATGGCAGCAGTCTCGAGTACGGCCCGAAACTTATCCTCTGAGCTCCATAAACTGGCTGGAGTTCGCTTAGTTGGATCTTGGCGATCTATCTGGTCCTTTAATTCACGATTCCAGATGTAGATAGTTGTCTTTGGTATCTGGACTTGTTTAGCCAAATCGGCGATTGCACCTCTGGGTGCATTGGGATCTGACAACAGCTCCCTCAGCCTCTTGACAACAGCTTCTTTTTGATCCTTTGGATAAGGCTTCATCGTGTTCGATCAAAGTTCTCGCCCTGCATGGTTGGTATTCTATTCGAATAAATGCCAACTATCTTGACACCTAGGGATCCTTACTCTACGGGGAGATGGTCATGAGTGCAATTATTACAAGGTAATTACCGATGTTAGTAGTATGTTGGGAGTTGCGATGGACAACTTTTTGCGACCTGATGATTCTCGAGAGTCGGTAAAAGTAAATGGATTACGGGATATGCGATTTTGGTGGGCCATAGTTTTATTTGGTGGCAATGGTTTACTTTGATGCATAAGTCCAGGAATTGTTACTACTAGGAATGGCCATTGCGCCTTCCGGTTACGAATCTATGTTATTCCTATTGGCGACACCCTGTATGGCAAATTTCTAACAACCCTTGAGTTATGCAGCCTACATATTATATACTTTCCTCGCGCTGGAAGTGAATCTCGAACTCGTGCAGTCCTGGCTCGATGATCTCGATCATAATTATTATGAACAAGTTGTCGCTGCTTGCTCTGTGACCGAGGCCCACAGTTGCGGCGCCCGTTGGTAGATACAGGGAAGACATCACGTCACAAAAAAATGAAGGAGTTGCGTCCAGGCTCTAAAGGGTATTCCGAGTTAACCTGGATCCACCGAAAATTTAGCCGATCGACTTTGATTTAGACATAGAAAAGGTGCTCTGACCTGGTAGAATGATGTTTGAAGACACTTCAAATCCATCAGTTCAAGGAGCACCTTTTAGATGCAAGCATCTACTAGTGCTTTAGAGTGTTTGATAGTCACCTTTGACGATTCGAACGCAGTTTCCAACAGTGGGTTAATACTCCCTATCACCCTTGCTGAGAGACTTGGCCTTAGGGATCTCTTTGATTTACACATTGACCTAGAGGATCGTCCTGGACGAGCAAATGTTGGCAGAAAAGCTATGGCTATCGTCGCATCTATCTTGGCCGGTGGTGATTGCATTGATGACACTGCAATCCTTGAAAGCCCAAAAGCGCAAGTTATCCTTGGTCAGATAATGCCAGCACCATCTAGGTTTGGTGTCTTCTTGCGTAGTTTTGAGACCAGTGACATCGCAGATGTTGAACGAGTTGCAGCTTTGTTGCTAAAACGAGCCTGGCTAGCTGGAGCAGGTCCAGGTGATGAGTCACTCACCATTGATGTTGATTCCACGATATGTCAGGTATATGGAAACAAAAAAGAAGGAGCTGGATTTGGTTATACCAAAGTAAGGGGGTATCACCCACACCTAGCAGCTGTTGGTAAAACAGGTGACATTCTTGGAATAGTGACACGTGAAGGCAATGCCAATACCGCCCGTGGTGCCGGAGAGTTTGTAACTCAGGTAATCAACAATGCGAGAGCCGCTGGAGCAACTGGTGAAATAACCATGCGTTTTGACTCTGGGTTCTACTCAAGAGCCGTTAGAGACGCAGCTAGTGCGGGTGATGTGCGCATTTGCATTACAACACGGATGTCAAAACGATTGAAGCAGGTTATTGCAGCCATACCAGAAGAAACATGGACTTCAATTCCTTATTGGCTTGAAGGTGGAGCTGATGTAGCAGAAGTGAAATATCGCGCATTTGCAAGAGATAGACAAGACGTTCGTCTTATCGTACGAAGGGTCAAGCCTACTCCAGGGTCTCAGCTGGCACTATTTAGTGACTATGACTATCACGCATTTATTACCGATCGACAAGGCGAAACGCTTTTCCTTGAGGCTGATCACCGAGCACATGCCCAGATCGAACTAGTCATCAAGGATCTCAAAGGAGGTTCTAGGCGGAATCATGTTCCATCCAGATACATGAACGCTAATGCCGTTTGGTTGGCTCTGGTCTAATTAGCCATTGGTGCAATTGCACACAACCTGGCACGGTGCAATTGCACACAACCTGGCACGGTGCAATTGCACACAACCTGGCACGGTGCAATTGCACACAACCTGGCACGAATAGGTGCTATTACAGAAACTGTAATAACCACACCAAAGCTTCGACGGTGTTACTTTCAGATCGCAGGACATATCACTCGTTCAGCTAGAAAAGTAATACTGCATCTTGAAGAACACTGGCACTATAAGGATAAGTTCTTAGAGGCTCTTGATCGGATCAGAAAGTTTGAGATCGCCATCACCTGAACATCTGGTTACCTAACACACTGAATATTACTTGAAGGAACTGCTCTAGAAGACAAGGGATTAGGTCACTATACCCAAAATGAGATTTCACAATCTCAAAAATGACCAAACAGGCTCAACCACAAAGGGATTAGGTCATATTTGGCACTCTGAAACCAGATTTAAGCCATAGACCCTCCGTCAAACCTAAATCAGTTCCTAAAAACCGACTTGAAGTCACACCGAAGGGCTCAAGCTGGTCCATTTCTGTGGATTCAGGTTAAGTTGCGCTAGTCCCAAAACTGCAGGCCGATACGCACAATCTTCTGGTCGAACCGCGAACCCACAACGGGATCTATGTTGTTAGCCACGAATTCAAACGTGAGAGGACGTCATTGGACGTTGGTGGACATTGCACTTCGTCCGGCGAGCAGATTTCGAGGCTGATGGACGTCCCTGGACGTTCTGGAAACACTCTCAAGGTGCCAGATCGAACTCCGGGCGGCCCACTATAAGGCTCTGAACGTTCACGCTTGTGGCGCCCAACGATTGCCGTGTTCAAGATCGAAAATCGAAGAAATTTGAAATTACCTCCACCAAGTGGACGAACTCGTCATGAAGCTCACTTTGGGAGTGGCAAACGTTTCCTGACACCAATTAACACTCAAAGCCCAAGGACCTCCCGTAGGCCATGATCGATGCGTTCGAGAGTGAGTGGTCGCACACGGCCAGTACGGCGTCCGAGCTCGGACTTGTCCAATGTGACAAGGGCCGTCACGTTAGCCACCGATGCGCGCGTCATCCCCGCCTCGCCCTCGGCGATGTGCACGTTACCCGGCATATCACCGAGGTGGAGTGTGCTGGTGAAGGTTACAGCCACCACGGTGGCCAACTTGCTCGAGTTATAAAGGTCATCAGACACGATCAAAACGGGTCGACGCTTCGCGGGTCGCGACCCTTGTGGTTCTCCTAAGTCCACCCAGTACACCTCCCCTCGCTGAATCACCACCTCGTGCCGTCGTCCTTTGCCAACAGACGGTGAGCCGCGGTTGTCGAGAATTCATTCGTGTCGTCATTGACGGCGTCGACCACTGCGTTAATGCGGTCAATCACGCCAGCCGATGAGTTAGCCGCTTCTAGTTCCTTCTCTACTGCACCGGCAAAGAACGCCGAACGACTGGTACCCAGTTCCTTAGCGCGGCGCGTCGCACGGGCATACACCTCAACAGGAACCGAGATAGTTGTCTTGACGTATTGATTGGACTTTGTCATATTCAACGTGTAACTGGTAACACTCAGGTCTCGCAACCTTCGCTGTCAACTCCCCGAAATTGAATAGTGGCTTTACCTTGGAACGAACTCAGGTCTAACCAATTGTCTAGCTGGAAGGCTCCCACTTTATCAATCCACCACTAACGCGATTTTTGTATCCATGACGTAGCTGGAGGCAAATTTCATGAAGTCCAAGAGACATACCCCAGAACAGGTGTTGAAAAAGATCGCCGAAGGGGACAAAATGCTCAATGAAGGTGCAACTGCAAGCGAGGTTGCCTGGAGCTTTGGTGTTGCCGAGGCGACCTGGCACCGATGGAAGAGCACTTACGGCGGAAATAAAGGCAACGACGTAAAGCGTCTCAAGGAACTCAAACATTGAGAACTCCTCTCTAAAAAGAATCGTAGTTGACCAGACCCTTGATATTGCGATACTCAAGGAGGTTACTCAGGCAAACTTCTAACCCCGAATCGACGCCGCAACCTTAAACATTTTCAACGAGCCACTGTTTCAATGGCAAACTTAGAAGGTCTGCTGTTTCTCTCATTCAAATATCGGAGCAAGCTTCGCCAGCACTTCGTCGAGAACTGATCCTGGAACCTTTTCCAACCAACGGGCATTAGCGGCTCCTAAATCAATAGCACACGGCTGATCACACCTGACTATTCCGTTGGTACTCGTTCCTGCATCCTGGAGTGACACAGCAAAACCCGCCGTCCTGGAGAAGTTACCTCCTGTTGTAATGGGCAAGACTATAGGGACCCTAACGACTCGATTAAATGCAGTAGCTGATACCACCAATACGGGACGTGTGCCTCTTTGTTCATGTTCCAAAGTTGGGTCAAGCGACACAAGGTAGATATCGCCACGTTCCACTAAAGTAGCTCGTTCCCTACGGGCTCTGAATCAAGCCAAACCCGGTCTTCTTGAGATAGTTCCACTGATCCATCACATTGAGCTAGCAATTCTTCCAAGGTGTATCGTGCTCGCGGAGCTTTTGTAATTACTAGCCGATCGTTATCTATTTCAATTCCGACAGTCTCACCTGAATGTAGGTGTAATAGATCGAGGAGAGCAGGGGGAACGGCAAGCATGACTGACCCTCCGACCTTACGAAGATTCGTTGTATACACTACGCTCCTTTTTCAAATTAGTTATATGAAAGTATAATACATGGTAAACCTAAAGAACCTACTAAACTCAACCGTTATGGTCTTTACTGGGAATAATGCATGAAATTGCGCCGGAAAGTCCCGTCCGTAAGGGCGGGGAGTATTTCACCATACAACTCCTCGAATCGGAGAGGTTACGAATAACGAGACCCAAAGTACCTATCTCACGGGCTTCATTTATCGTTCAAGGAATACGTGGGAACCGTTAGGTGTCAAGATGGGAGGATAAAGCGGCGAACTGCAAAATCAAAAGCGCATCGGATTCAAGGCGTTGGCAACAATATCGACCTTATTGGTTTATTTACGCTAAAACTGCTTGCCGAGAGTTCAAAGCCCACATCACTCAAGCAAAAGTGCCACAATTGGCGCAGGAATTGCCCATGCCGGATGAGAAGTGTCCAATATTGTACGTGTAGCCACAACTCCCAACGAAAAATAACCCTCGATTGACCTTGCCTCGGCTCGCCAACCAGTCGACACCCACTTCGATTCCATTGGAACGCTTTGCTTGACACCAGAGGGACTTGGAATTGGAACCTTTGAAAAGTCGATCTCCTTGCCACTTCCAGTCCGAAGATAGCCAATTGCATCGTCGGATTCCCAACGTCCCGTTTGCAAATCATCGACTGCCCTAGCTACCGAAACCGCAAGCGCCGCTTCAGTGAGACGAGTAAAGTCTGGCGAAGGAATCCCAGACCTCAGACGAGGACCAATCCACGAGAGCAGTGGATCAGCCAGATACATCTTGGACTGCGAACCTCTTTTGCGATTCCCATCCACATCGATCTGGTGACACCAAAGCGCCGCATAGGCGTGTGTAAGTCGATTCAAACGAACATCGAATCCGTTGCCATCGGCGTAACCCAACTCCTCCGCCAAAGTCTTCCTAGAAAGAGGGGAACTGCAATGTTGTTCGATCGTCGAAAGCAGCCGTGGAACCGAGTCATCGTGGGCATCGGGATCAACATCGCGGTGCAACCACGACGCAAGATCTTCTAGAAACGAGTCGCTCACCGCCCCCGTGTTATGGTTCTCGGCTACAGCTCGTGGAAACCCGCCCGACGTTAAATAAGACTGCCACGCGAGATCGAGTTCGTCTACGAATGGTTCGAGTGTTTCTACGATACGAAGTGCGTCCGGGGATTGCAACTCCCACGGACGTACTTTTTCAAAGGATGGATTCAGGCGATTCGTAGCGATCAGTACATCACGTAGCGACATCGGATGAAGTATACGTGAACGCCGATTGGAACGTTCCCCCGATCGACCCGCCATTAGATCTCTCTTGACATTTGAGCTATCATCCCACGATGACCCCGTACACACAACGGTGTCGTTACCAAACGGAGTATTGTCGCGTTGATATTTGAGCTCCGCCGTCCAGCCTTTAACCGCGGTCACCTCGTCGAGGAGCCAAATTCGCCGACGCTCTCCCATTGAACGTGTGAGTTCACGACCGAGACGGACCACTCGGCGCAGGTCGGCTAGCGTCATACCATCGAGTGCAACGTAGATGAGTTGGCGCGGATCGATGTCACTTCGTCCGCAAAGTGTCAATGCCGTGTCTTTTAGAAGGACAGACTTTCCGACACGACGAGGACCTCGAAGAACGATAAGTTTATCATCCACGTCTCCGTTGGCGACATCGTGAAGGAGGTTGGATCGATATCCCAAATCAAAGGACTTTCGCGACACAAGAGAGCGATCGTCCAACGCCCACCCATCAGGATCTCGCCCGGCTGCGGCCGCTTGCCACCATGGGTTGTTCTCACGAAGTCGAGTACGAATTTCATCGTCGCGCATGATTCTACGCTAATACCACCCCCCCTGTTTTAATGTTGTATCACATTAAAACCCCCCCTGTTTTGATGCGATGTCGCATTAAAACCCCCTGTTTTGATGCGATGTCACCCATCCGATTTAGATTCAATCCAAATTTTGAATACTTCTAAATACTCTGTAGTGAACACTGCAATAACACAACCGGATAGAGTCCCATTGCAGTCTTGGGAATTACTGCCACGCCATCCGCCAGGGCTTCGACTCCCCGGAGCCTTCGCTGCGAGCCTTGTCCCCCACGCCGGTCGATTCGGACTACGCCGCAACGATGGTCTCTCTTCTTCGTTGGCTGCTCGACCTCGTCGGCGACAAGGAGGCGGCAAAATGGATGCAAGAGGCGCGGGACACACCGTTCGAAGCTGCTAGCGCTAAATTAGCCTCACGAAACAGGCGCACAACATGAGTGAACGAAAGCGAACCTACTCTAGTCCGGGGGCCTTCTGTCGGGCGCTCACCGACAAACTCAAGACGGATCCACGCGGAAGCAACTTCGAACCCTTAAAGGCTTTCTTGGGATCTGGCGATTACGCGTTGGCGACTACCGAGCTATATGCAATCGACGACGACCAACTTATCGTCTTAGTGGTGGAAATCGGTATCCGAAGTGAAGTGTATCGAAACTTCTAACAAATATCCGCACAATACTCCTCTTTGCATAAAGCGCCACCAGATGACCAGGATTCGTGCACGTTTTCGCACTGGAACCGATGAATCAAGGAAGTGCTCTTAGGCATTGCTATGGCTAACTTCACGGTTCCGGGGTGAACGCTACCCAGCCAAGTAGCTACCAAATAGCTAACTAAATGATCGAGGTGCAAATGGTGCGCTTCATTCCACCGCAGGATCGCGCACCATGGTTTCGGGTTATCTCGCCAATAAAATCAGATGACCACACTTTGGACTTCCAATTTAGAAAACTAATTGGCAATCACGAATAACATTTAGCTTCCGAGATCGAAGACGGGTAACAGAATCATCTCGATATCGTCAACCACGCACGCATGATGACAGGCCAACAACTGCCAGTCTCGGCTATCTCACGACAGCGACGTAAAGAAAAAACGGCGTAACTCCATCGACGCAACTGCAATAAAATACCGAGACCAGCTCCTATATCACCTAGAAGGGTGCGTCGATATCAACGACGCCGACCACCTTATTAGTGACGAATTCGCGGATGCCGAATTCGGTGAGTTCGGTTCCGAAGCCAGAGTTCTTCACACCTCCAAATGGGATGTCGGCTCTAACTACAGTTGGGTGATTAACAAAGACCATGCCTGTCTCTATTCGCCGGGCGACACGCTCTCCACGGACCACGTCACGAGTGAACACCGACCCGCCCAATCCATAGATGGAGGCATTCGCAACGGAGATCGCTTCGTCTTCGTCGGCGACACGGAAGACCAAGCTCACCGGACCAAAGAACTCGGTCTGATACGCCGGGTTATCCGGCTTCACATCGGTGAGGATGGTCGGTTGGAAGAACGCTCCCTGCTTAGGGACTGCTTCGCCTAGCCTCTCTGCGGTCGCACCACTGTCGATAGCCGTCTTCACCTGCTCGGCGAGCATATCGACTGCACTTTGCGTGCTCAGCGGAGCAAGTTGCGTGACTGGATCATGCGGATCACCAGCGCGCAGTGCCGCCACTGAAGAACGGTACTTGTCCATGAACTCGTCGTATACTGCATCCACAATTATCAGCCGCTTTGACCCACAGCACACCTGCCCGGCGTTCCAGTGCCGCCCCATTACCGCCCATTTAACGGTCTTGTCGATATCGGCGTCCTCGAGAACGATGAATGCATCCGAACCACCGAGCTCCATCGTGACCTTCTTCAGGTTCTTACCAGCAGCGGCGCCCACGATCGTGCCGGCGCGCTCACTGCCAGTTAGCGCAACTCCTCGCACCAGTGGATCTGCCAGAATGTGATCGGTAGAGGCAATCGATATGAATAGGTTGGTAAAGACGCCATCGGGAAGCCCAGCATCATTGAAGAGTTTCTGCATTGCCTGTGCCGCAGCCGGCACGTTCTTCGCATGCTTTAGTAAGACAGTATTTCCGGCGAGGATCTGTGGAGCAGCAACGCGCACAACCTGGTAGTAAGGAAAGTTCCACGGCTCAATGCAATAGATAACTCCGAGCGGTTCGAATACAATCGTCACAGTACCCTCTTTAGCGCCCTTGACCTCAAGGGGCTTATCCTTAAGGAAACTTTCGCCGTGCTCGGCGAAGTAGTCGAAGATGTCGGCACAAAGTTCTACTTCAAGCTCTGCCTCAGCGGATATCTTTCCCATCTCTAACGTCAGCACATCCGCGAACATACGCTTATCAGCTCGAAGTATTTCTGCTGCTCGCGTCATGACCTTCGATCGATCTGCGAACCCGGTGGTACGCCAATTCAAGAACGCCTCGTGAGATTTCAGGATTGCGGCGTCGATCTCAGCATCTGACGCGTATGGAAAGCTCTGCACTAGCTTATTTGTATATGGATTTACCGTCTGATAAGCCATTTATGCCTCTTTCTGTTGTGCTTGGCACGGGAGGCAGGACATCTATTTCGGTGAGAAGCCCTCAATGCATCTATAGCTTTGACGCTAGTGCCTTCCTGAAATCTTACGTTACCGATGTGCGTGACCTTGGCTTTTACAGTTGGCGGAGAGATCTATCGGGTAGAAAAATATTTACATTTGTTGAAGCGTCAAGAATTGCTGGATTGAAACATTGTCGGTTTCTAAAACCTTCCTTTGGGTACTTATGATTCCACAAAGGCCGCTAACAATCTTTTAGACGCAAATGCCCTTGTATTTGAAACCACCTTTTTGTAATGAATGAGAACATCTATGAGTGAATTCAACCTCGTAAAGCGTTTTCGATAACAACGGAACCAAGTGACTTATGAGCAATATTTCAGCCGAATTCAATCAACGACTGATTCGCCCGAGATCACTCTCATGCTGTTCAAAAGTCCGGTGTTGCCTATATACAAACTAAAGCTGATCATCACTTATTTGTGTAATTCCTGACCAAAACTACCGTCGAGTACTTTTATCGGGCAACCTATAGCAATATACTATCTGGTCATATAGATTCAGATCGTGAGATAAAAGTCCCATAAGATATTAAATACTCTCACCAATATCTAAAAGAATAAACCCACGTCTTCATTACTTCAGATCAACTCAATCTGAGAATTTGACGCTTCCGCGAGCTCAAACTCGCCAACCTATTGATTTAGCTAGCATGTCCGTAAATTTTTTTCCCTCGGATTAAGTCTACCCAGTCAATTCAAATCTTCATAAAAATTACCCATAGGCCCAATCAAACATCATTAAAAATTGCTAAATATCGGTAACTTTATAAATCGCAACTGCTGGTGGGCCAGCAAAGCTACACATCAAATAGTAAACGTAGACTTTCGGGCTCTCCTAACATAGATGTGGATCAAGCAACCCTTTCGTAGGGGAGCTTGAGATCAATCGGACCGCATGAAAGCATCACCAAGCCAAGTGTTGATTTTGCAGAGTGAAGACCATAGCATCTAGCAATGGCGGATCTAATTTATTGTTTAGACCCTCAAGCCTTCCGTTGGAGACACCCTTTTCAAGCTAGGGGGCTCAATAGCAGCCATAATTCCATCTTTATGGGTTCGAATTGTCTTTGATAATCTGACAAAGCTAGGTATCTGTGCTCGTGAAGCACGAGCACACCAGGAATCCAAGAACTCAGCTACTTCGTCATTGGATAATCCACTACCGAATATCCCTCTTAGGGATTCTTTCATCTCTAAGGGCTTTAGAAGTATTGCAGCGGTTGACTTTATTTGACGTAGAGTCTCATTTTGGCGTTGAGTCAAATCACCAGGATTCTTTAGTAATGCCCATCTTGCACTCACAAACCTACGGGCGTAATCTGGAGTAGGAAGTTTTCTCAGTTGGCGCCATAGGTCGCATCTTACCTCCTCCAGGGCCTCAGTGCCCAATTTAACGACATGAAAAGGATCGAGGTTGCGACCTAAGTATCTGGTGTGCGATCAGCGAAAGCTTTAGCAAAAGCTGGTCCCATGTCCATTGTTGCTACTTGTGTGAGAGCTTGGAACGTTGCGAACCAAGCTCACATAAGAACCCATCTAGACTCTTAGCGCTTTTTCCTTCTGCTCCATAGACGATCTTTCCAGTTTCATGATCTGTTACGGGCTCTAAATAACTTGGGTTATGTACTTATGGTGTTTACGATAGGCAATCTCATCTACCCCTATTATTGAGAGCTTCTCTAGTCGCTTTGGATCGATCTCTTTGGCTACTACTCTCTCACAGATCGTACCAACTGTTTTCTGAGCAATCCGGGTGAGCTTCGTAACTGTTGTTTTATCCATCTTTGCGGTTGAGCCGGCAACTAGATGTTCAAAGTCTCTCGTGAAGCGAGATTTACGATACCGGTCACCCAAATGGCACTGACTCAGTGATTACTCCATAATTGGGGCATTTCGGTCTCCGTAGGGCACAAGAGATCCAAGTACGACGTATTCCCATGTCAAGATGTCTCCAGCGAGAGTTGATAAGTTCTGATGTCGTAGCGGTATTTTGTTTTGAATTTACGGCTTATTCAACAACACTTTGGACATGCGAGCTTGGATCGTGCAAGTTTGACATCTACAACAATTTCATCTTTTGAGATAAAAATATCGTTGACAATGACACCTTTAACGTCAAGCAACTGCTTGACTAGAGAGTTAGCGTGCACGGTTAGATCTCCTAAATCTGTGTGTTAGTAACTTCAAATTTAGAGGTCACAAACCGTGCACGTTTCATTCAATGCTTTTAAAGACCCAAAAGTTCTTATCGTGCTGGCGTTACTTATCGGTTATGGGGTCTTGGTGACCCACATGAGGGTTAGGAGAGCCGACTTTCGTCCAGGCGCGTCATGGTGGATCGGTCCAACATGCCTAAACATTTCGCCAGTCTCGATCGATCAATAACCGTAAATGTCTGGATAGTTGACGCATCTGCCTGCTTTCAGATTAATGGTAACTTTGCTATTTTGAGCCGTTTTTGACTCTCCGATTTCTCGGCGACAATGGTTATTTAATCTTCGCCGATCGGTTCGCAAGGGAATATTGAATTGTACATAAACGCGAAGCGCCTATACACCATTCAACAATCTTTGACGACTATCACGAACGGTTTGCTACTGCTGCTACCGACTAAATCAAATAGTCATTGAAGATACTTGATGGAGCTGGCGGGACCTCATTTGATGGTCCAGAATTTATGTTATTTTTGGACCAAGTTGTTTTTAGGGGCTAACGACTCCAGGGAAAACGCTAGAGCAATTTTGTTATTTGGTAATAGCGGATGACTGAAAGAGCCTGTCCCTGGCTTACTCCGGGCGAAACGGATAGCCTTTTGGACTTCACAATAATTTCCTCCATCTACGTTATGGATACCAAGCTCGTATTAATAGCGGATCGTTAAATAGGGAGCCTTCCAATTGCAGTTCAGGAGATTGGTCGCGAGCGCGTAACGACTGGTTATATCGCGGGATGCCTACCAGATTCGAGTCTGGGGAACTGGTACCACCAGAGGTACCGGAAAGCCATCCGTTGTCAGCATTCCTTATGGGCACCAGCACGTGTTGGCAGATCTTTTCGTGTTCAGGCATCACGAAGTGACGCGAAGAGTAATCCGGCGAGCGCATTCCAAAGCGGAGTAATCGGTAGTATCGACTTCGATGTCGCACATGACCTCCTCATGCACTGCAAGTGCCTGTGCCATTGCCATTCCCTGAACGCGATCGGATCGGGTTATTTCGCGCATGGCAGCCGCATTCGGGTCGCAGTGAACTCCGATCCACAACACGTCAAGACCGGTCAATGCGCCTTGCAGTCGTCGTTGCCCTATACCTCCGGTCAGAAGGACTTCATCGAGAATTAACGATGCACCGTTATGAGTCATGAATGCCAGGCCTGCGTACCAGACGTCCTCGAGGGCTCGGAACTCGGGCTGGATGGTCACGGTGCCGTCCGATTCGAGGACCAATCCCGATCGGGGATCGTCACCTCTACCAGGGAGCGCCTCGATCAGGGCGTCCACTCCGAAGGTCAACCAAACTTTGGGCAAGATGTCCTGAAGGGCTCGCGCAATCGAGGACTTTCCTGAGCTCGAACCGCCATTCAGCACGATCACCTGGGTCATGACTTCTCGAAGTGATAGTAGGACTGAAGGAGCAAGAGGTCCGCGTCGAACAGTTGGCAGACGAACCAATGCCCCTTGGTGATTCGCTGCGACCAGGTGCCAGGTATCTCGTGCCTGAGCGGTTCAGGTTCGCCGATCCCGCTTGTTCGGTCGTACAAGGCATCGTCGAGCAAACATTTGATTCGTCTGGAATTATCGCGCTCAGTCTGCTGACAATATGCGTGATCCTTCGAGCCTCGGGTTGTAAAGATCGGCCTCATGCCCGATCGAGTTGGTGGTTGACGCCTTTGCTAGGGAGAGTCGCCTCCTCGGCATCGAGCAGGCGGTAGTGTCGATGACGTTTCCTCCGACAGTGAAAGTCCCAACAAAGGGGCCGGATCCTCCCGATGGCTCCGGACGTAATCTCGGTACCGCGCCTGGCGTTGTTGGAACTGGTAGACGGCATCAAGGAGATCAGTACTTGCATAGTCGGCTTGGGCGAACTTTTCCAGCTGCTTCAGCATTTGGGCTGATTGGACCCCTCTTCCTGCTCATTAAGGGCTGGAAAACGTGTGAGGAGGTCCTCACGGGACCGGCGAGACCGCTTTTGGCCCAGACGGTCATGGTCGGGAGTATAGGTGCTACGACAGTCCTGGTCTAAGCCGAGGTGTAAGCGCGCAGCCAAGGCGAACGCCACAGTGTAAAGCTAAGGTCGATCCGACCTTAGCTCGATTATACGAGAATGCGCTCGACCTAGAGTGGACTGCATGGATTTTTAGGTACCGACTTTTCAACGACTTGCGATCACCAAATCCTAAATCTTGCGAGCATTCTACGCCTAAAGTCACCACCAACATTAATGTACCTGAAATTTAGTATTAGCTCTCTTAAGTCGTCGAATTATATTTATGCATAAACTTTCCATTGCTTCCCGTTTGTAGTCACGTTCGCAAGCGTTGTTAGTCTCAATTTGGCGCATTAAAAGCTTCCGTTAGTTCCTCAACCGGTGAAATCGGCTGCAGATTACCCATCGTACTTTTTCCTTAGCCCGATAATTTGTCCCTTGGGAACCATTAGATCAAAGGGTTGGACGCTCTACGTAAAGAATCTCTTTTACAATAGGCGCACGGTATCAGATTCGGTTAGCGTCATTACCGCCAAGACGAGAGCCACTTCTCCTTTTTGACGCTCTCATAACGAGCTCGGACGATCGTATTTGCAGACAAAGGGCCACGTGTTCTAAATCACCGTGGTCTGCATCACGAGTGCGCCACTAGCCTAAAATATCAAAAGAGCCCCGAGCAATTTCGCTGATCAAGCTCTGGCATTTAGCACCTGACCTATATTGGTAATCTTCTTGAAATACTGCTTGGACTTGTGCCCTTTGGATTTTCAAAGGCTTTTCTACACTTGGGTATGACTGATACGCTCACATAATAGAAGGCCAATCAACTAGGAGCCTGCATTCTAAATGCTTGTTTTGTTTGGTCGAATTGCCAATATTGCGCAGTAACCGTGCCTGAGGCGCAGTCGGGGTTGCAGTTGTTGTAGGTACTTCTGATTTCGGTGCCTACAAAGGATGGATTACGGGCTAAGACATTTGTAGGAGTGGCTTTTCCAAAAGGGTAAAAGTTAGCATATTGCCAGCTTGATATCGAGACAGGTGAGGTTTGGATTACGAAGGCTCCAGGAATATTGTCGGCAAAGTCTAACGGGATCAAAAAGGTAGGCTTTCGATTATTCGTTACATCACCAACCGTGATTCCTGGTGAATATGAGGCAGTCACCATCCACGGAAAGCTGGGGTCAACAGCGGCAGGTTCATCAGAAGGTCGAGCGAGTTCGGCAACTACAGTCCATTGCCCCTGCTGGTAAGCCATAACTTTGACGTTGAGTGAATTCGGGTCATAGGAAAAGGCTGCCAGTGCAACTGGGGTCTGCCCATCAAGTACTGCCGGACTCAATATGAAGCCATGGTAGGTGATCTGTGCCGCACTCGCAGCGCTCGATTCGGTGCCAGACAGATTTCCTACGAACGTCGTCAAAGACTTGGCCACCGACGATGAAGGCGGGAAGGTGGTAATGGTCGACATATTGGTTGCGACAGAGGTAGTTGTAGTGGTAATCAAGGTGGTAGAGGTAGATTTGACGGTATCAGACCTGACAGCGGCTTGATTAGTCGCTTTGGTACTTTGAGCAGTACTTTTCTTTGAACTTTTACTCACCGTTGTTTTCTGTGATTTTGAAGATGGATTCGAGGCGATGATAGCAAAGGTTAGGAGGATGAGTGCCACGACTGAGCCGACAATCATAATCACCACCTTAGTCCCACTGTTGCCCTGCTTTAAAAGTTTAAACGTCATCTCTCTGCCTCCTTGGTGCTCTTTGGGCAACAGTAATATAATAGAGCGGTAACCCAAAGTTGATTTTTAGATCACATGCATCAGCACTGGTGAACCTCCCCGCCCTTACGGACGGGGATTCTGGCTCCGTATGTTTGGTTGGGGTTACCTAACATCGCTTCCATCATGCCACCGCGACCGACTGGTCTGGTGCTAATGAATTAGCACTGGTAGATGAGTTCGCTAGTTTCGGCTTGCTTGTCTGAGATGTCTCAGACAAGGCCCGGTTCTGGGCACTACTTCGGGCTCTGGCCTTACGGCACTGCACCTTTTGGTGTGACTTGCGTTGATTGGGTGGGTATGTTCACGGTGGCAGTTTCGCAAGAAAAGCCGTTGATCACCGAAAGCCGTTCCGGGTCAAATTGTGGGTCACATTCCGGGTCGCACACTTAATCAAACGCTTTGACATCAAACGCTTTGACTCATACCTCGCTTACTGCACCATTTGACTAGTTGGCTACCATTTTCGGTGAAGCGAGGTTACCCGGATTTAGTATTTTGAAAAATTTCCATCGAATCTATATCCCACTCACAAGTTGCATCACTAACGGATACGTCGTTTAAGATACCAAACCCTATGTCGAGTTGCGGTTTGTGTTCCGTTGGTTGATTCAGCTTTGGAGCCCCAAGAATGCAACTTGCAAACTCCAAAGGCCAATTAATTTCGCATTTGTAGCTGCCCTAACCTTGACTACTTAGAAGGACCGAAGTATTGTGCATCCGTGACGTGTTGTCCCCAAGTCGCTTCACCGATTGTCATAGAGATGTGCGTCATATAGTAATCCGGCGTGGCACCATGCCAATGTAATTC
Organism: Acidithrix sp. C25; assembly: GCF_904848545.2. Classification (NCBI taxonomy): domain Bacteria; kingdom Bacillati; phylum Actinomycetota; class Acidimicrobiia; order Acidimicrobiales; family Acidimicrobiaceae; genus Acidithrix; species Acidithrix sp. C25. Next base: position 765,963 of record NZ_CAJHCI020000006.1, on the reverse strand, counting down.
TCCGTCGCCTGAAACGACTACGTCACCGGATGTAACCTCTAGGACCTCGCCATCGTGTGCCTGAATGAGACCCTTGCCCTCGGTAACGTATAGTGTTTGGCCTCCGCGATGGGAATGCCAAGCCGTCCTCGCACCTGGGGTGAAGTGGACGGAGCCAACCGATAAAGGCGAGAGTTCACCACCATTAGCAAGACGATCTAGATAGACGTCACCGGTGAACCAGTCAGATGGTCCCTTTATGGTTGGCTGCCTTTTGTTCAATTCCATAGTTTTTCTCCCTAATTAGATGCCCGCTTGTCACATGCGCATCTTGCAACCTTGAAGCGACATATATCTTCTATCGCTAATAGAAGATATATGTCGAACACAGCTTCTAGGCAGCAAGTAGCCTGAACTTCTATGGAACCTATGGGGCGGTCCCCTCGAGTTCACCAATAGCTGCTTCTGCCACACCGATGACCACTTCTAAAATGTCGTGTACATATCGTGGCTCACGGATAAATGTCTGGATTTGAGCATCAAGAAACCGTGACATCTCTTTCTGGAATCCACTAACCGTGAGCGGTTTTCTAAGCAGCGCAACCCTTTCGGCCAACTGTTGGAGAAAACGAGCATAATCGAGATGATAGTCGTTTATCTTGGAGCGCACAAAGTCGCCATTTAGTAGGACTGCATCCTGGGCGAGCATATGAATATCCCATAGGTCCCTAGGCTTGACATGGTCGCGTGCTCCGAGCGCAACGATCTTGTCTGCCAGAATTTCCACTTTAGATTCGACTCTGAGCATGAGAGACCTGTAGCCAAATGAGACATTGTTGGAAATAACTTGAATTGGTCGCACTTCGCCGGTACAGGAAGAAATCCTTGCCACTTCAAGGTGAATGACATAATTCTGTTTCAGAGACCTATCAAAGTTTGGCAGCAAAATCTTTGACTTCCATCGGCTGACATGCACACTGTCATTTCCATTAGGAAGGTATTCATCTACCTCCGCCAATAGCCCATACGTAGCCCCCACGTTGTCTTTTAGCCGTTCCATAAAAGGCTTCATTTGGGAGGGATCAAAATCTAGTCCACCAGCAAAATCTAAATCCTCGGAATAAAGAACTCCGCCGTAGCAAAGGCGCAGTGCTGTTCCGCCCGTCAAGACCAAGGTTGACGCACTCCCACTTTGAAGTAGCGCCTGAAGGATTTCGTAGTGCAAGTTCGATAGTGTCGTAAATACATTGCCGTTGTCCCCTTTGAAGTAGCGCCTAAAGGATTTCGTAGTGCAAGAGTTCCTTCACCACCGCGGGTACGCTCGCCTGCCTTTCCCTTGCGATCTCCTGAGCCATCTCAAGCAATGAAGTAAACTCGGCTGCCATCATGATACCGTGGTTTCCATTAGCTCAACCATCGTTAGGTTGCGCTTGGTGAAACGTAGGTCTTCATATGCACGTTTTGGAGTTGCGACATGAATATCTCTGCTCCTATCGAAAACAATCTCTGGTGATCGTACCTTTCGCGACGTGTGAGTAAATTCAAGCACGCAATATGGTGTGTAAAATACGGAGCTTCGTCCTGTGGACATAAGCGTATATCTCTGCGCTATCTGCGAAATCCATCCTGCATCGGACAGTACCGATTCGAGAGAGAGGTATGAAAAATCAAATGGTCTAATGATGGATGCCAAAGCGAGAAGGGGCTCAGCTGGCATACTTCTTGCTCTGGGATTTACATATATCCCACGAGCGATACGCACGATATTGGGCTCTCCTAACCCTCATGTGGGTCACTAAGACCCCATAACTGATAAGTAACGCCTGTACGATAAGAACTTTTGGGTCTTTAAAAGCATTGAATGAAACGTGCACGGTTTGTGACCTCTAAATTTGAAGTTACTAACACACAGATTTAGGAGATCTAACCGTGCACGCTAACTCTCTAGTCAAGCAGTTGCTTGACGTTAAAGGTGTCATTGTCAACGATATTTTTATCTCAAAAGATGAAATTGTTGTAGATGTCAAACTTGCACGATCCAAACTCGCATGTCCACCGTGTTGTTGAATAAGCCGTAAATTCAAAACAAAATACCGCTACGACATCAGAACTTATCAACTCTCGCTGGAGACATCTTGACATGGGAATACGTCGTACTTGGATCTCTTGTGCCCTACGGAGACCGAAATGCCCCAATCATGGAGTAATCACTGAGTCAGTGCCATTTGGGTGACCGGTATCGCAAATCTCGCTTCACGAGAGACTTTGAACATCTATTCGCATAACACTCTGAAATGCTCCAATGAGCCCTTTTAATTTCTTGTGGGGTGTGTTAATCTTCTCATGACATGCTTACACCCGAGGAACTCGCCACTATTGAAGCATTCATGGCGAAGACTGAAAACATCGACGAATATAAGCGGGCGCTGGCAGTTCTCACCCTTGAAGATGGGAGTCCCCTCAACAGGACAGCCCTCTCTGTCAAGCATGTACAGCGAATTCGACGGTCATTCCGCAGCGTTGGCACTGAGGCATTCAAGGACAAGCGCCATAACAACGCTCCGGTACTTCTCTCAAAGTCTCAAAGAGATGAAGTGGCAATCATGCTCACGACTACAACTCCCAATGACCACGGCTATAGCAGTTCCCCGTTTTGGTCAACACGGATCCTGGCTACAGTACTCAAGCGCAGATACGGTGTTCTCTATGCCTCTAGGACTAGCTATTACGTTCTGTTTCGGGAAAGTAAGTTCAGCTTCCATCTGCCGGGCAAACAGTACGAGAAGGCTGATCCACAAGCGGTAGCTGAATGGAAAGACGAGCAGCAAGAACGTCTGAAAGAGGCATTCTCTGATCCAGATACGGTGATTCTCTGTGAAGACGAGATGGTTCTCACTCAGGCGACAACTACTCAGAAAGTGTGGATACCGAAAGGAACCACACCAGCTGTAATTGAGACCAATGGAACCAGAATGAACCGGAGCATCTATGGGTTTTTAAACCTCAAGACAGGCAAGGAGCATGCATTTGCAACAGAGCGCCAGACTATGCATGAAACAGCGGCCATACTGCTGGCGATCCGCAAGATCTACCCAAGAGAGAAGATTCTGCTTATATGGGATGGGGCAGGATGGCACAGAGGGAGCGTCGCTCAAGAGGCAATTAGGGAGCATCACATCGAAGCAGTCCATTTCCCTCCGTATTCTCCGCAACTCAATCCCCAGGAACACGTTTGGAAGCAAGGGCGCTCTGCTGTAACCCACAATCGCTTCATTCCCAAGATTGAACCAGTCACAAAGGAATTAGTCGACTATCTCAACACGACGACATTCCCATACTCTTTGCTTGATTTCAAGGAGCAAGTCAGAGTGTGAGCTCTATAGTTGCCGGCTCAACCGCAAAGATGGATAAAACAACAGTTACGAAGCTCACCCGGATTGCTCAGAAAACAGTTGGTACGATCTGTGAGAGAGTAGTAGCCAAAGAGATCGATCCAAAGCGACTAGAGAAGCTCTCAATAATAGAGGTAGATGAGATTTCCTATCGTAAACACCATAAGTACATAACCCAAGTTATTTAGAGCCCGTAACAGATCATGAAACTGGAAAGATCGTCTATGGAGCAGAAGGAAAAAGCGCTAAGAGTCTAGATGGGTTCTTATGTGAGCTTGGTTCGCAACGTTCCAAGCTCTCACACAAGTAGCAACAGTGGACATGGGACCAGCTTTTGCTAAAGCTTTCGCTGATCGCACACCAGATACTTAGGTCGCAACCTCGATCCTTTTCATGTCGTTAAATTGGGCACTGAGGCCCTGGAGGAGGTAAGATGCGACCTATGGCGCCAACTGAGAAAACTTCCTACTCCAGATTACGCCCGTAGGTTTGTGAGTGCAAGATGGGCATTACTAAAGAATCCTGGTGATTTGACTCAACGCCAAAATGAGACTCTACGTCAAATAAAGTCAACCGCTGCAATACTTCTAAAGCCCTTAGAGATGAAAGAATCCCTAAGAGGGATATTCGGTAGTGGATTATCCAATGACGAAGTAGCTGAGTTCTTGGATTCCTGGTGTGCTCGTGCTTCACGATCACAGATACCTAGCTTTGTCAGATTGTCAAAGACAATTCGAATCCATAAAGATGGAATTATGGCTGCTATTGAGCCCCCTAGCTTGAAAAGGGTGTCTCCAACGGAAGGCTTGAGGGTCTAAACAATATATTAGATCCGCCATTGCTAGATGCTATGGTCTTCACTCTGCAAAATCAACACTTGGCTTGGTGATGCTTTCATGCGGTCCGATTGATCTCAAGCTCCCCTACGAAAGGGTTGCTTGATCCACATCTATGTTAGGAGAACCCGATATTGCCTGCTCGAGTTTGATGCTTGAGGGATTGCTGAAGGTCGCCAGGTGAGTCATCAAATAGCAATTTGAGTCGAGGCACATCGAAAGCCCAAACCCCATGCCTGTCCCACTTGTCCAGTGTTTGCAATAGCACGCTTGTTTTCACGCAATCAAGCATACAGATAATGATATAAAAATATCATTATCTGTATAGTACTGGCGGCGATTTAACCCTTTGAAGGTGAGTTGACACGGACATCTAAGCTTTCGACTCGTCAAGTGGTTGGGATTCAATTGGAAACTTCGAATCCGCTCGAATGACCAGGAAGGTTCCGCTCCAAAATTCATATACATTAATATACATTTCGTTTCGTTTCTTTTCGCTCTCAAGCAACCCTCGTGTATTCTTTCCTGTCCACAAGAACAGAACTAATGAGAATTGGTAGTTGCCCATCTTACATGTTCGACTTGCGTCGCAATGGTTTGCTTGTAGTCCTCACCTGAGCGGTAGTCTTGACATCTGTTTTGACGTTTTGGCTTTCCATTCGGCGTAGGAATCTCATCAAGGATCTTTTTCACTTCTCTATAAGGAGTGAACCGGCTGATCTGGTGATCTTCAACCCTTGATTTGATATTCATGGATGCTACGTAGTCCACATCACCCAGCCAGTTGCAATCCAAATAAGGATTGCGACAGTGAAACATATCCCCGTTTCGGTTGTCTAAAGAGATATACCCCCACTTTGGATTAGGACATGTTTGGCGCATGTAGGCCGCGTTGACCGTTTTTATGTCGGAACCTTTGACATAGGTATGTACCGTTATGCGTTCTTGGTTCTCATTCCTTGCCAATTGAGAGCTCCGATAGTCTTGTCGCATAATCGATTCCCTGTGTGATGGCCTCTCGCGACGCGATGCTTTTTTAGCTCAATAATGATCCAAGTACCGGGCTACTTAATGCACTATAAGTCAAGAAATGCACTTCCCAAGTTCAGTTGACTGCGCATCACTTCGATTCCATCATGCCACAAGATTTGGATCGGCCTCCATCCATCCCTCGAGGTCTTTTCTGGAGGAATCGATGCGGTTTCAGACGAAAGGACCGTTCATTCCCGATAAGCCATAACGCTGATCCACTCATACCCGTGACCATTCAATTCTTTGACTCCACCAATCCAAAGTCGAGTCACGACTTTGGATTGGTGAAGCATATTCGATCTATACGATATTGAAGTAAACGGGCTGAGCCCGTCCGCCCAAACACCCTTAAAAATGACCTTACAAGGTCTCGTTGCTTGCGAAGAGTAATCACGTCAGCATGGAAGAGTAATCCTCGCACTAACCGATAGCTAAAGGTGCTTCGCGCAGCAATCTCTTCGAGTGGCGCGTAATTGTTCGGACTAATCGATTGAAGCTACGTCAAACCTAGCCTTATTTGAAGACCAAAAAAGGAGCGACAATTAACGCAAGAACTCGATATTAAATTCACTTTCACTAAACAGTACCAAGGATGATCCAACAAATGCACCATAGTAAGAGGTGGGCGACCCACCACCAAATCAGAACAGAGTGATTTCGTGCAACTCGTAGCCGTCGACCACACTCGCCGAAGTCCTTCGCTAGCTTTGCCGCCCAGTTATACCCTTAGACGAAGCCACTCTTGACGATCGGCCTATGGTCTCTTGTCGCAAGAGACCATATTGGTTGGAGATTCAACTGCCAATCTCCTTATGAGATAGCGCTAAAGCTAGCCCCATTGTCATTTGTCCTAAACAGAGGAAGAGAGCCGTCGGTTACCACCGCCGAAGAACTACCAGTCGGAACTAGTCCATGATCTGAAGAGATCTGCAGCCAACTAGGAAGCGGCCTAGCCTTGAATGATTTACCGCCGTCAAGAGTTACTAGTAGTTGTTGAGAGGTCCAAAAATAACCAATCGATGCGCTTTGGAATTTGATTCCGTAGGGACCGAGATTTGACCAATAACTAGAGGTAAACCTCTTCCAGGTTTTCCCTCCATCAGTCGTGTGGTAGAGCGAATAGGTGGTTACCCTTACATTCTTCTTATAGGGATTGTTCAGAAGTGGACCTTGAACGCCGCCGATCACCCACCAATTGTTAGTCGACAACATATCAAGAGAAATTGGCATAAATGGCGCTTGGACGCCACGCCATGTAGATCCTCCATCAGAGGTAGCAACGATCTTGTCTCTCTTCGCAGTTGTCACCAAAATGCCATTATTAGGCGAAAGGAAATCTGAGAAGAGCACTTGCCCCGCATTTGGAATCAGAATATCTTTCCAAGGCCCAGACCGCGTCTTTAGCCAATAATTGCCTCCGGAGATAGCGACCTCACCGGAACTAAAGTCTTTGAAGTAAATCGGATTTGAAGCTGGTATGGAGGTAAAACTAACAGCCTTGGAAGAATCGAGTGGAATTACGACTCCCCAGCCATCTAAGGTTAGGCCACTAAGGATCTGATCGGCAAATGAAAGCTGAGATGGCCAATAGGAGGGAAAGACTTGTTTCCAAGTATTTGCAGAATTGGAACTCCAAACTGCTCCAAAGTTCGTAATTGCCAATGGACCATAAGGTGTCGTATGTCGATAATATGCAATTGAGGTAGATGGACTAGGTGACGCCGGCAATATCTGATCGGTAGACCAGCTAATACCACCATCGGTGCTTGAATAAACTGCACCTCGAGGTCCCCTGGCTACGACGAGGTATCCGTTTGTTGGCGAAGTAAAGGTGACCTCTTCCAAGTACCCAGTTATAGGTAGACCACTCGTGGTATTGGAAAAACCTGCAGTTGATACAACTTTCCAAGTTGTGCCACCATTGTGTGTAGTCAATAGTGTCTTAGCTTGAGAGCCGGCGCCTGGCTGACTAGCGATAGCTAAAAAGCCAACCTCTTGAGAAGGAAAAGAAAAACTGGAACTATTAATGAGAGCGCCATTTGATGATGCTATTGCTAATATTTGAGTCATGCGCCAGTTCTTTCCCTCGTCAGTCGTTGTCTCAATCGCATCACTTGGTGGTTGATCAGCTGTAGAGTTTGTCACTGAGGTAACGCCAACGCCATCTTGGGGGCTGAAGAAGTGAATCTGTGTGAGCAGACCCGTAGAGACCATTGCCCACTTCTTTCCACCATCACTACTTGAATAGAGTGTTGTAAGTGTTGCAATACCAGACGGATTTGAACTTGGGTTTCGAACCAAAGCAAATCCGTACTTTTGACTAGGAAATTGCAACTGTAGAATCTCGCCGTCGATCGTTCCTAGTGCGGCGAAGTTAGACTTGGGCGTTGGTCTTACAAAGATCTGGCTCGTTGACCCATTGAACTCAGCCCGATAAATAGAGCCAAATTTGGTAATATCTACAGCTCCGCTCAGATTCAAATTTGGAGTATTGCCCCAATTCACGTTGACCGGCGAGCCAACGTTGATCTTTGGTGTATAAGATCTCAAAACTTTGCTAAGGGGCACCTCGGTCAAGGAACTTTTCGGTGGAGAAACAGATTTGCTAGATCCACAGCTAGCCAAAACCATAGTTAGAAGGGCGATAAGTACTGACGTTCCTGACAAACGAAACAATTTCATAAATCACCGTACCATATATAGAAAATTGATCAATATCGATCGCAATGATCACTTTGGAAGATTCCCACTGCCTTGACCGCTTCGCTTCTTCTAAAAAGCAATGCCCATGATCACGTCGATAAAAGGATAATCCTAATGCTAAAGTCGCCTTGGCGTATGGGGGGGGGCTTAAACTAGGTATTGGAATTTACAAATTGCAAAAGGATGGCGTTTGATCAGGGCATTAACCGAATCGAACGAAATAAGAACACTTTTGACCATTCGCAATTCGGTCGACCAACTTCAAGCACTGATAGCTGATGATAGATATCACCGAATATGACCACCCATTAAGAGCCTCAGACCTCCGGTAGTTGAGCCACAATCCCCGTTTTGAACAGCGATTTCTTTTATGTTAGGAATTGCATAAGTCGTTCAATAGTGCTATGATAAGGAGATGAGAAAACGCCGAGAACAAATCGAATTGCTTCCGGGTATGCCTGCGCCATTCAAGCTCACTAAGACGATGGTAAACGGCGAGATGGTGGTGAGCTGGGGGCCTCGGGCAGTTTTCGTCTACGATCCAGCGGACCTAGGAATGCGAAACTTGGCCATCGTGGCACTTACTTCGGCAGGAGCCTCGGGCTTAGAGGTGGCTGCTCTCTTTGAGTTGCGACCCGAATACATCTCGAGATTGCGCGGCAGAGCATCCAAGGGCGGTTCCGCCGCTTTGGTCCCACCTATGGGACGACCCCGGCTTCTCAGTGATGAGGCGATTGCTCAGGCCTATGCCATGGCGGATGCAAACCGTCCAGGGACCGAGATCGCCGCTGCAATTTCGGTCTCGACCGCCACTGTGAGCCGTCTTCTGGCACGGCGAGTTCGCCCTGAGTCCGAACAACTACGCCTCAGTGTCATTGATGGGGTTGAAAAGCCCGATCAAGCAAACATAGAAGTCGAATCCGCCATAGTAAAGCCCGATCTTGGAAACAGTAGCGACACCGACAATCTAGTAGTTACCCGCATCAGCGATGGGATCCGCCAAAGTGCCTATGCAGGGGCGATGCTTTTGCATGGCTTTTTTGATCGAGTGGGTGCCAGTGCTGTGTTCGGTGTGTTGCCATCAGGTAGCGCACGCCGCTACGACGTGAGCGCCACGTTGCTTGTTGCAACCTTTGGATTCGCACTTGGTGCATCGTCACTAGAGGGAACCAAGCACCTATTGGACACTGACGCCGGAGCACTGGTCGGCTTGGAACGCTTTCCTCATCTTCGAACCCTGCGCCCCCGGCTCGCTGGCCTTGCCGAGGAGATTGATCCTCTTAGAGTACAAGTAGCTCTAGCCAAGGCAATGCTAGAGGCCGACGATAGCGCTCCGGAAGTGTTCTTTGTTGACGATCACTTCGTTGCCTATACCGGGTCTGCTCCACTGGCTAAAGGTTGGAATACCCGCCGACGACGCGGCGAGCCAGGTAGGAACGACACGTTAATCGTCGATGAGAATTGGCGGGCCATCTGTTTTTCATCTGGAGCACCGTCGTCGCTCTCCAAAACCATGTGGGGTCCTCTTGAACAGCTACGGGTCATCTGTGGGGACCGCCCGGTGATGGTCGGCTTTGACCGGGGTGGTGCCTACCCCAAGGTCTTTGCCGAGTTGAACAAGGCCGGCTTCGACTGGGTCACCTATCGCCGTGCCCCTCTTGAGGTACCTAGTGTTTTACCTAAACACTCATGGGTAACCATAGATGGATATCGACACTACATCCAAGTAGCATCAGAGACTCTTCATCTAGAAGATGTCGGAGCGCTCCGCCAGATCAGCATCTATGAGGATGGTCAGGTGGCATTGCAGATCCTCACCTCTGATTTGGTGAGCAGTGCTGCTCGCCTAGCACACACCCTGAGATCGCGGTGGCGCATCGAAAACAGCTTCAAGTACTTACAAGACCACCACGGCATTGGTTGGTTGTGTGACTATCGCATGGATCGCCGCCCTAATGTAGCCAAGGTAACCAATCCCATGCGCACTCAAGCCCATAACGCACTCAAGAGCGCTGAATTAGCTGTTGCAGAGCTTGAGAGATCTATTGGAAGAAACGCTACTACCCAAACTGCCGACATCAAAGAGAAAAACAACACTCTTGATAGTCTCTCGCGTCAACTCGAGGTGGCACGTGTGGTCTTCGAGGAAGCAAGAGTTGCACTCAAAGCTATCCCCGCCAAGATCCCCGCTACCGATATCGATCCCAACGCCACTAGAGCTTGGCCTGTCACCAATCGCCGGGCCTTACAGATGGTCTGTAGCTTGCTCGCTTACAACGCAGAACTTGACTTGGCTCGAACGCTCAACAACTATCTCTGTGATCTAAATGAGTACCGGAGCATTACTCGTAACTTGCTTCATCAGCCCGGTGAGATCCGCTATAGCCCAAGAGCAATTACCGTTACCATTCGTCAGCCTGATGCTCCCCGCATCAATCGAGCCCTTAGTCTGCTCATAGAACAACTCAACGCTAACCCACCGCGCCTTAGCGGTGACAACCGACCAATTACTTATCAGATCGAGCCAAAATCTTGACATTGATGTAATTCGCTATTACCGGAGGTTTGAGGCTCGGGTCAGAAATGGTATATAGCTCCCTTAGGGCCTCTTTGGCCTGCCAAGCAGTAGCAACCTCATTGCCTGGATCATCGGCTTTGAGTAGTCCAACGAGCTTATCTTTGGCATAACTAGTCAATCGTTCATCTGCCATAGTTAGTAATCGTCGTATTCTATACAAAGGATCACCTGCTCTTGCGCGTGACCCATAGAGCTCGTTCTGAACTCGACGCCTAGTTTCATCGATTCGTTGGTTGGCCAGCTTGATCAGGTGAAATGGATCGGCTACAAGGGTTGTCTTTGGCAGAGCCTTTCTAAATACGGCTTTGTAACCACCAGATAGATCGAGGGTTCCCCATTTAACTCCATCACGCCAGCTTTGTTCTTGACTTTCAATCCAAGCCTTTGGATTGGCTCCGCCTCGACCCGCTACAACATCTAAAGCTACACCACGTCTCACATCTAGAAATAGTTGTAGCCCAATTCTGTTTGTGATACTTACCTTCACGGTAGAACAAGACCTCGTCTAGTCCCAGAGCATCCACAGCACCAAAACGTGAAGGATCATCCACCAATGCAGCTCCATAGGCAACGACTGCGTCATTTATCGTATGCCAATCACAGCCAAGTTCCTTAGCCACACAAGAAACGCTACGACGCTGGGCTCCAACAGCATAAGTTGCCCATCTAGCCGCCCGATCACTTAGGCGAAGACGACCTTGTGGGTATTTGAAATTGAGCTATTTTTGGATCATCATCACTAAAAGAGAAGTTGGGGGCAGTGTTTGTTTGCACATCGCCATCTGTGCTTAGACTAAAAAAGAATAACCTTGCGACCAAAAGACGGTAGGTCTACAACCTCAACAACTCTGAGGCCATTATGGTGAACTTTGCCTTCAGCGGTTGGACATTGCTTTTGTGAATTAGAACACTCAATGTGAACATGGAGCGGTTCACCAAGATTATCTTCAACGCGTATCAAATTAATATCAACTAAACCAACCAAGATTTTAGAAATTGCTTTATGATCTTTTTCCACAGGGGCTCTCCATTGTGAGTTTTGTCAAATCCCATTCTGGCAGAACCCCTGTACCACTTCCAAAGCGACTTCATAAAAATGGAACTTTAACCTCTAGCCACCGTTAAATCCGAAGTGCCGCGATAGCGCTCCCGGGTGATACCTCGTCCCTCGGCGAGCTCAACCCAACTTTCGACGTGCGTCATGAATGAAAGAGGTTGTAAATCATGTAGAAGCTGATAACAATCACACTGCAATGCTACATAGATGATGGAGGTAGGCCCTCCGGGATCGCCTTTTGGGAGGAGATTCCAAACCACCGTACGGGGCATTAGCTAAAGACTGTTGTCCAAAGCGGTACGGAAAAGTTAGAGCAATGACTCTTTCAGGTATGAGTTAAGAAGACGAGTGAAAACAAACCACTGACGAAGCGTTCGAAATTGGTATGGATGATGTCGAAACCGAGGGACGTCGAACTTTCGGGACAACTTGGAGACTAACCCAATTAGTGCTCCTTGGGCATCCGGCGTGTAGGTGGCGTGAGCTTAACATCAGGCGTTTATGTGGAACATGAGAACCCAGTCCTAGACGTTCTTGGCTAAGCCCACATGGGCTAAGCCCAAAGATGAGGAAAAACCTACAAGTTGCAGATCAACAAGAGGGAAAGTACCAAATGCCTATGGATTGGGGGCGGACCATCCCGTAGTAGCTACGAAGTCCTTGTAATGAGGATGTAAGCCAAAGAGATGGAGTAAACAGCAGATCTAGTTGTAATTGGCAAATGAACAACTTCTCAAGGTAAAAGTTGAGGGGGAGGGATCAAATGACAAGACCACGACAAGAAAAAGCTTTTGACAAAAGACAAGTACGTCGTACTTAAAGCATACAAAGAGGCAAAAGCCAATCGAGGAGCACCAGGGATTGATAAGCAGTCCATCTCAGTCTTTGAGATGGATCTAAAGAACAATCTCTACCAACTCTGGAATCGAATGGCTTCTGGAAGTTATTTTCCAGCGGCAACTAGATATGTCGAGATAGACAAGTCAGATGGCGGTAAAAGAATCCTAGGTATTCCAACCGTCAAAGATCGCATCGCCCAAGGGGTAGCTAAAGCCTACATAGAGCCAAGATTGGAAGAGGTCTTCCACGAAGACTCCTATGGTTACAGGCCGAATCGCTCAGCCCATGATGCCATTGAAAAAGCACGCAAGAGATGTTGGAAGTACGATTGGGTCATTGATCTAGATATCAAGGCCTTCTTCGACACAATAGATCATGAACTGCTGCTAAAAGCTGTCTCTATGCACGTATCAGAGCCATGGATAATTCTCTACATCAAACGTTGGTTGAAAGCTCCAATGCAAAACAAAGATGGACAACTAATAGATCGAGAGCAAGGATTACCCCAAGGCGGGGTGATTTCTCCGATTTTGGCGAATCTGTTCTTACATTACGCTTTTGACAAATGGATGGTAAAGAACTTACCCTATGCCCCGTTTGAACGATACGCGGATGACCTTTTGGTACATGTGGAAACAAAGAAACGAGCCGAAGAGATCCTAGAGGCTATAGGTCAGAGAATGACGCAGGTCAAGTTGGAGTTACATCCACAAAAGACCAAAATCGTCTATTGTAAGGACTCCAACCGTAAAGGAGAGTTCGAACAAATACGCTTTGACTTTCTAGGATTTACCTTTGCACCACGCTACGCCCGCAATAAGTTCAAGCAGCAGTTTAACAACTTCCTGCCAGCGGCTTCAGATAAAGCGGTAGAAGAAATGGGCAGAGAACTTAGGCGGTTTCGTATTCACCTCCAAACAGGCCAAACCATAGCCGAACTCGCCAGGCTTTACAACCCGGTGATCTTAGGCTGGATCAACTACTATGGACGCTTCTACAAATCCAGATTAGGCCAACTCCTCCGTCGTATCAATATCTATTTGATTAGATGGGCACGCAAAAAGTACAGGCGACTTAGCATACGAGCAAATGCTTGGAAATACCTATCTCAAATAGCCGAACGTGAACCCAATCTTTGGGCTCACTGGTCATTTGGGGTAATACCAAAAGTCGGTTCGCTAGGAGCCGTGTGAATTGAGAGGTTCACGCACGGTTCTGTGAGAGCGGGGAGGGGAAGTTCCTCCCCGCCACTCGACCCCCATCGAAGAACTCCCGGCTCAGCGGGTTAAGTCCAGTGGATCCTGAATAGAGATGCGGATAACACTTGTGAGACAGGTTGAAGCGGCATTCTGGTTTGGGAAACCATCGCAACGATGGTGTGCTGAGCTAGAGAGGTTGTTCCATGGGGACATTATGAAAGGGACAACCGGGCCATTGACGGTCAGCCCATAAAGCGCTATACTGTGTACACAAAGGAGACACAATGGGCAAACTCAAAAGCGTCGGCGTTCGTGAATTTCGCAACAATGCAAGCACCTACCTTTCCGGCTCCGATCCGGTTGCCGTGAACAAGCACGGTCAGGTGATTGGGTTTTATATCCCGCTCGAACGTGATCAGGACGAAGTGCGTCGTGCTATTGCCAAGTTGGGCGTCACGGTAGAGAAGGTCCTCGAAGACACGGGTATGTCCGAAGAGGAGCTGGCGCAGCTGTTCGACCTCCGGCGACAGTTGCCTGAATGATTGGCTCTCCTAACATAGATGTGGATCAAGCAACCCTTTCGTAGGGGAGCTTGAGATCAATCGGACCGCATGAAAGCATCACCAAGCCAAGTGTTGATTTTGCAGAGTGAAGACCATAGCATCTAGCAATGGCGGATCTAATATATTGTTTAGACCCTCAAGCCTTCCATTAGAGACACCCTTTTCAAGCTAGGGGGCTCAATAGCAGCCATAATTCCAGCTTTATGGATTCGAATTGTCTTTGACAATCTGACAAAGCTAGGTATCTGTGATCGTGAAGCACGAGCACACCAGGAATCCAAGAACTCAGCTACTTCGTCATTGGATAATCCACTACCGAATATCCCTCTTAGGGATTCTTTCATCTCTAAGGGCTTTAGGAGTATTGCAGCGGTTGACTTTATTTGACGTAGAGTCTCATTTTGGCGTTGAGTCAAATCACCAGGATTCTTTAGTAATGCCCATCTTGCACTCACAAACCTACGGGCGTAATCTGGAGTAGGAAGTTTTCTCAGCTGGCGCCATAGGTCGCATCTTACCTCCTCCAGGGACTCAGTGCCCAATTTAACGACATGAAAAGGATCGAGTGCGATTTGAGTATCTGGTGTGCGATCAGCGAAAGCTTTAGCAAAAGCTGGTCCCATGTCCATTGTTGCTACTTGTGTGAGAGCTTGGAACGTTGCGAACCAAGCTCACATAAGAACCCATCTAGACTCTTAGCGCTTTTTCCTTCTGCTCCATAGACGATCTTTCCAGTTTCATGATCTGTTACGGGCTCTAAATAACTTGGGTTATGTACTTATGGTGTTTACGATAGGCAATCTCATCTACCCCTATTATTGAGAGCTTCTCTAGTCGCTTTGGATCGATCTCTTTGGCTACTACTCTCTCACAGATCGTACCAACTGTTTTCTGAGCAATCCGGGTGAGCTTCGTAACTGTTGTTTTATCCATCTTTGCGGTTGAGCCGGCAACTAGATGTTCAAAGTCTCTCGTGAAGCGAGATTTACGATACCGGTCACCCAAATGGCACTGACTCAGTGATTACTCCATGATTGGGGCATTTCGGTCTCCGTAGGGCACAAGAGATCCAAGTACGACGTATTCCCATGTCAAGATGTCTCCAGCGAGAGTTGATAAGTTCTGATGTCGTAGCGGTATTTTGTTTTGAATTTACGGCTTATTCAACAACACTTTGGACATGCGAGCTTGGATCGTGCAAGTTTGACATCTACAACAATTTCATCTTTTGAGATAAAAATATCGTTGACAATGACACCTTTAACGTCAAGCAACTGCTTGACTAGAGAGTTAGCGTGCACGGTTAGATCTCCTAAATCTGTGTGTTAGTAACTTCAAATTTAGAGGTCACAAACCGTGCAGGTTTCATTCAATGCTTTTAAAGACCCAAAAGTTCTTATCGTACAGGCGTTACTTATCAGTTATGGGGTCTTGGTGACCCACATGAGGGTTAGGAGAGCCAATTGATTGTGGTGGTCGATACGAGCGTGCTCGCTGCAGAGCTGCTCCGCAAACGAGGACGCGATTTGTTCCGCCATCCGCAGTTACGCAGCGTCATCGCTCAAGACCAATGGGAAGAGACTCAACACGAACTACCGAAACGGGCCAAGAAGATTGTGGGCCATGGTCATTTGAGCCAAGCACAAGTCGATCTGCTGTTAGGCGACGTTGATGAACTCTTCACCAGCCGCACCATTGAAATCATTCCTTCTTCTGCCTACGAGGAGAAGAAGGAACTTGCACTTCGGCGAGTGCCACAAGATCCGAAGGATTGGGCTCCTGTCGCGCTAGCCATGACCATGGATGCTGGCATCCTTACTCGCGACGGTGACTTTCTCGGATGCGGACTTCCGACGTGGACGGTAGAGACCCTGCGTCTGGAGCTTGAGCACCTATGACTCAGGGACTCAGGGACTAGTCGAGTTGTCAACCGCTATATCGGCGTATCGGGTGGTTACCTCGGATTGCCTGAGAGAGGCGCGGACGAAGTTAGGGGTCAGGATACCGCGGTTTCCAATCTGGGGGTTGATTTGGCATGAGGAATCGGCCTGGACTTGAGAATTAGAACGCAGAGTACACCAAGACATCTGTTGCGTTCTCATCGCTGCAATCGTCCAGGGTCAATCCAGAGCATCTCGAAATAACCGTGCCGGGCGGCTGTGATGGCCGCCCCAGCCGGCAGGTCATGTTGGGCGATCGTCGTTCATGGAAGCCATCGTTGCGATGGTTTGCTGAGCTAGAAAGGCAGTTCAATGGGGATATTATGAAATGGACATGTCGCCAGTCCGAGCCCGACCCAGAACTTGACTTTGATCGACGGGGTGGAAGGCAGGCGAGATCAACTCCATAGTCGCGCCTCGACTGACACTGGTTACTCCTGGTTCCGCTGAACCCTGATCTCGGTGGGAACTTCGATCCCAATTCGAACCGACCGCCGCTTCGACTCCACAATGGTAATCACGATATCGTCGCTAATGACGATCCGTTCCTCCTCTTTTCGGGTGATCACGTGCATCCACGCCTCCTTTGACAACAAAGAGTACCAGGCATGAGCAGTTGGATCAACACGCAGCGCTCCCAGGGCCAGGGAAAGAATTCAGTCATACTGGACTGAGACTTCGGCCGTTGATGAGGCCGAGCCCTGTGGCCCCTGGCAAAGTAATGCCTAGCTTGGTGCCCTGTTCAACCAACTGAAAATAGACCGTGCTGCCCAGCGTAAGTAAGCAGACACTTCCTCCTGCTATGACCCAGCATCTGGGACACCTCCTGGCGCCGCGTCAGGTTTCAAAGAGATTACATACATAAACTCCCTGGTAGTCAGGGGTAATGAGATTTCGGATATTGATCCACCCGGCTTCGACCCGGACATCTCTATCCAAACCGGGGGCTTCTCTAACAAGGACTCTGGCGTCTCCCTGGACCGGACTCTCACCGGCTAGCTATCGTGAGCCTGTCGCTCGGTCTATGTCATCTGACCTCCTTGTTTGCTGCAACATACGTCTGAGCTTCTGGACGCATATGAATCCAAGTTTAGATAGCGCCTCTCATGATATACCGATGACTCTTCGCATTGCCGAAGCCGGGATACGGCGATGTATTCATTCTTAGGATGGGATATTCTTCCACCTCTGCTATGCTAAGCGGGTAATAACTACGCATAATGAAAGTTTAAGCATGGCTAACTCCATCGTGTTCGCTACTGATCAACCAGCGTCGACGCTAAGCCGTCGTGTTCAACGAGGCGAACTTGTCCGTATCGCTCCTGGGATCTACACCCAAGAGGTAAATGATGTGACGGGAGTAGTGGAGCGAGAGTGGCAGACCATCGTAGGCCACCTCATGCCAGATGCCGTGATCAGCGACAGGTCAGCTGCCTCGGGTGGTCCGGTTGATGGAGTACTCTACCTTGTTCGTCCGGTTGAGGCCCGTATAGTACAGCTTCCAGGTCTTATGGTGTTGGCTCGAGAAGGGCCTGGACCGCTAGAGGGAGATATTGAACTCCCTGGCGGTTTGTACCAGGCATCGCGATGGCGAGCCCTAGCGGAGAATACTCGCCCAGCGAGAGCGGTAAGAAATCGCCCGCGACGTGCGTTCACCGATAATGAGTTGGCCGACTGGGTTGATCGACTACTTCGCATAGATGGGGAGGATCATCTACGTAACTATCGAGATCGAGCTAAAGCTATGGCCAGAGATCTCGATGTGCCAGCAGCTGGCATCGATCGATTAGAACAGATGATTGGTGCAGCGATTGGTACTAGGACTATTCGTACGGGTTCTCAAGCGCTAGCTGCTCGACAACGCGGGTTTCCATACGATGCGGATCGAGTTAAAAGGTTCGATCTTTTGGCTCAAGCATTGCATCGCAGCCTGCCGCAAAACCACCCAGCAGACCCCAACGACCCACGCTGGAGCTGTCTTCCGTTTTTCGAAGCCTACTTTTCAAACTATATAGAAGGGACCGAATTCGAACTAGACGAAGCTACTGATCTCGTGTATGAGGGCAAGGTCCCTTATGGCAGAACCCAAGATGGACACGACCTTACTGGTACCTACCAGGTTGTCAACGACCTGATAGAGATGTCAAGCGTGGCAACTTCGGGGGAGCAGTTCGTGGAGTTGCTCCGCTATCGTCACTCAATTATTCTCGCTGGGCGACCGGAAAAGAACCCTGGGAGACTGAAAGAAGTTGCTAACCGCGCGGGCGACTCCGTATTTGTACGACCCGATCTAGCAGAGGGAACGCTACGTGCAGGCTTTGCTCGTCTAGCGGAACTCGATACAGCATGGGAGCGTGCCGTGTTTACCATGTTTCTGGTTTCTGAGGTCCATCCATTCGATGATGGAAACGGGCGAGCTGCAAGAGTAATGATGAACGCGGAACTAGTCGCTGGTAACCAATCACGAATCATTATCCCCATCGTGTTCAGAGATGACTATCTTGGAGCTTTGCGTCAACTCACCCGCTATGACGACCCCAGCGTCTTGATCAAAGCCCTGCGGTTCGCTCATGACTATACGTCCAGTATTGATTTCACTGACAAAACAACAGCAACTATGCAACTTGAGAGAACTAATGCCTTCAATGCAGCTGATAGCCCAAAGCGTCTCGTCTTGCTCGGCAGAAGCCAAAACGGAGAAATAGACCTCAGCTAACCGATACCAGTTTGTCTGAGACCCCCGGTAGCACAACGAAGACGGTTCTCATCTTATCTGGTGTGTTAGCGGCCATGCAATAAAGAACTCGTATACCGAACCGACATTAGCACTCGAGAGGAAGCAAGAACCGCAATCTTTGTTTCGATCCAGTGGTCCAACCAGAAGCGTAGACATTCGAACATCAATCATTTATCGCCGACTCGGTTCGAGCAAACTGCTACCTTACAAGCGGCATAGGTAAGCGGGGTCCAGAGTCCCATTTGGTGAGCAATTCCACCAGTTGGATACGCACAAGCCAACCCTACGGCTCCTATTCGACCTCTCCCGGAATGGTGAGGGTGCTCATCGAGTCATCTCGCTCCCAATCGTTGTCAAAGCCTGGAATCTGCACGTGGACCGGCGCGGCGCTCGTGGGAGACAGAAGCCATAGTTGCGCTCGAGAGTGGCAGAAATAACCGGATTCGAAGCGCTAATTCGTTGGCAACACCCCGAACGAGGGCTACTCAGTCCCCAGGCATTCCTTCCATTCATGGAAGAGACCGGTTTCATTGTGGAGATCAACCGCTGTGTCCGAGAGCAGGCGATACCCCAACTTGGGGATTGGCAGCAAAGCTACCCACGAACTCCCAACATATTGATGAACATAAACCTGTCGGCGAGTGATTTCATGACCCCCAACACCAGCATTGAATCCTCGGTCATGCGTAGCAATTGCAGCGAAGAGGTTTGATCAAGGGGCAATCAGCGACACATGGACACACTAGTGCTTGAAGGAGACCACCTTTCGCTGCATGAATGGATGTGGATAACACCCGACGACCCTCATACCGAAGGGACTCCCCGACCATCGAAACTATGGTAGAACGAAGAACAGATCCAGCTCAGTAACGGTAGGCATAGAAGAGATAACTCAAGTTGCTCGAACTCGTTCATTTGCACCGAAGCACCCCGTCGTTCGAGGATTCGATAGGTAAGAGCAGCACCCGTCGACCGAGCTTTTGGCGCTATGTGGGCTCGAAGACGAGGTGGGTCACTTCACGAGCGAACGGGTCGATCACGGCGCAAGTGACCTCGCCGTAGTCGCAGTCTCGACGCGGGGAACGCTCCGATCGTAAAAAGAGTGACAAATCCATTCACGCGTACCTTCCACTCTCGTAATCCTACAGCCTCGGTTTCTATATTGACACGCCTCGCCCAAGGCGATGGAGCGAACGTCTCATTGCATAGTCGCACTCTGGAGAAGTTCGATGTAAGAAGTGGCGCCTGCATCACAGTTACACAAAAAGATCGGCGTAGCTGAGCCTGCAAGACCAACTCAATGAGACACTAATGCTTGGTCGCAAACTCGTCAATTCGGATCTCAGAGGCTGGCAGTATGATGCGAAACATCTTGCGAACTCTCCACAGTACCCCGAACTTCGTTACGTCGGATTGTCCAAATCATTCGCTTGAAGCGTTCCCGCCACGATGGCCGAGGCGACCAAAGTGATACCTTCGTTGTGATTGCGTGAATGAGCACGGAGTCGCCCAAACGCTTGGTCCATTCTGCACTGCGTCGCTTCGGCAATGATGCCCTTCGCTTGTTCGATGACTATGCGACTGGTGAGAGCGTGATCGAGTTGCTCATTGAGCGAGGTGGCGTCGAGCATCGCGCGGTGTTGAAGGATGGCGATGGTCGCCACGTGAGCGAGGCCTTGCGCGGCGGCAATGTCTCCGTCTTCCATCGGTCCCTGCAATGTTCGAAAGAGATTGAGAGCGCCAATGGTACGTCCCCGCAGTCGAAGGGGAAGGCTGTGCACCGAGTGGAAGCCGTGCTTGATTGCTCGCGGTGCAAAGAGCGGCCAACGTCCGTTCGCCTCGCTGAGGGCCACATTCACTACGGCTACACCGCTCCGGTAGCAGTCCATGCACGGACCTTCATTCGTTTGGATCTGGAAGAGCTCAAGCACGCGCATCGATTCGCTCGAGGAAGCTACGAACTGCAGTTCTCCACCGGGTGAAGCCAGCAAGACCCCAGCGGCGTCCACCTCCAAGGCTTCGACGCAGCGATCACTCAGGGTCGTGAGAATGTTGATGATGTCGAAGCTGTCAACGAGATTGTCGGCCAACTCGACCAGCGTGCTGACTATCAGTGATTCTCTACTCATAATTCCCTCGTCTTGCTGGGTTCCCCCAAGAACGGTCGGCGACCCTTGAGGATGAACTACCGGATGCCTCTACACTAATTCCCATATTCCTCGTATTCCCTGTTTTTCGGGTCTGTTTCTAGCCAGACCCTAGACTGAAAGTCAAACCGAGTGCCACGGTCGATGATTCGATGCGCGAGTTCGGATGGAGATATATCCACAGCAAACGCGTGTGCGCGAAGCATGATCAGGGCGTCTTTCACCGAAAGCTTAGCCTGCACCGAAAGTATCCCCGAGGCTTGGTGCACGGAGAAATCAAAGGTGGACTGGCCCTGGAGTTCGTTGGCGATGGCGCCTCTGGGGACACCGGTTTGCATCACCAGAACAGCGCGGCCGATGACCGAAGCCATGAGATAGGCACTTGAGGACTGCTCCTCGCTGAGCGGCCCCGTGCTGTCGCGGTACAGACTCAAGGCGCCAAAGACAACTGCCCCAATATGGATGGGGAAGCCAAAGACCGCTCGAGCTCCGAGCTTGACCGCCTCGGGCGAATAGAACGTCCAACGCTGCCCGCCTTCGCCCATGAGGTCAGAGACTTCGCTGGCCGTGCCGTTCTGGCTCGCATCGTGTCCCGGTCCCTCATTGAAAGTCATCTCGAGGTCCAATAAACCTTGCGCTACGTCATTGCTCGCGCAAAGTTGTTCTTGGCCGCCGTCCTCCGAAGTAATGGAAATGCCGGCGCCACTCAGTTCGGTTATCTCTTTCGCGACGGAACAGAGTGACGAGCCATGGGGATCTTCACTCTCGTGGTTTGCCATGAGAGTGAAGATATCGATTAGACGTTCAGTAGACACGATGACCTCTCAACGCGACCGTGCCCGTCACGAGATTCTCAATAGCTGCTGGCTCCATCGAGGGAGTCTCCTCATGTTGCAAAAACGCTCGATGAGTGCTTGCTCCAGCGCATTAGGACTTCTGTAAACCATGACTGTAGCTCCTTTGCCTTCTGTGATCCTACCCAGAGAAAGTGGACGATTCAGAACCATATAACGTCGTACTCAAAGACTGACAGATTATCAGGAATAGCTCTCTAGAAGTGACGTGCCTCAAAGCCGGAGTCAAAATGAACATCGCCTTGGCTGGTTTATCAGCATCTCCTGTTTTGGCCACTTCAAGCGGTAAGCGTTTTGAACTACTCAAAGAGAACGACATTCATCAAATAAACCTACCAATCCAATGAAGAAGACAGGCGTGGTCGTAATCTTGCCGTCACGGTTATCATGAATGTCTCTGAAGAGAGATGTGGATGACACTTGTGAGACAGGTTGAAACGGTCATCTAGCTCAGCAAACCATCGCAACGATGGTTTGCTGAGCTAGAAAGGCAGTTCAATGGGGACATTATGATAGCGACAAATCCCCCAACCGCCGCCACTCTCCTCGACAAGACGATCGCCGACTGTCTTGTCGAGGAGGTGCCGGAGATCGTCACTTTGGACAGGACGCTCTTGGGTTGGAGGACCGAAATCCTCAACCACCACCTCACCGGCGCTTCGAACTGCCCAACGGAGGGTCTGAATCTGCTCATAAAGTAAGGCGAAGCGGGCCGACCATGGGTTCCACGAGTGAGATCACTATCGGCCAAGGGCATTGCTCTACACTGGGGGTTTCAACTGGCCGTCCCGACCGTTTTTTCTACGGATCCGAAAGCGTCGTGCCCTGCTTTGACGCGGAGAGTCGGTTTGGTCGGTCGAACTCGGTGGAGTGGGGGCTAGGAATGTAGGCAACGATCCCCAGTCGACCGAAAGAACGGGATGTACGAACTGGTTCCACTGGCTTTGAATCATGCTTTCGGCAGCGTCTAATGACCCGTCGTCGGGAATTATTGTATTTTCACTCATGCCGTCCTCCTCGGTAGAAATCACCGAGGTTCTGGAGTGATAATATTAATTGTACTCTTCCCCAGACATTTTAGCAAGTACCAAGGGTTAAAAAAAGGCATTACGTTTATTTGACGAAGAGGCCATGGGCCGGATTGCTCTGGGGCTCCTGACTTGCGTGCGTGGGCGCAGTACCCTTTCGGTTCTCGCCTATTGGGCGTGTGGCACCTTCGGTGGGTTGGTTTTGGATCACCGATAGATTGCGCCCAAGGCCTTCTGGGATCCATTGTTCCTGAGTCCATTCTACGCCCTCTTAAGGGGTGGCACATTTCAGCGAGAATGGGTGGCAAGTTTCGCAGGAATATGCGCCATTCATCTGCTCATGGTTGGTCTTGCAGACAAACGTCGGATCCCACTTGGAGTAAAGGCTCCTAATTCTACGACTCCCAACGCCATCGCCGACCTCGAAGACAACTCGGCCAACTCCCTCGATAGCATCGATGCATGAATGCGCAGGATTGAGCAAATCATCGATCTTCAAACGCGATTGCTGACTAATCAAGCTTCGGGACCCTGTCAACGCCGACCGAGTCCTACCGAATGCACGCTATCGCAGAGACGACGTCCATCTCTCCCGGACTCAAGCACACGGGTACACCGGGCTCAAGGGGCCGTCTACTGTCCTGTGAATCATCCCGGGCAGAAGCGCCTCCCGAGATTGTGGCGTCATAATGTGGATCGATCAAGGTGGCCCTGACGAGACAACCAAAGTAATCCGATACATTCAACGCTTAGCTAATGGCTTATCTTAGGCATTGGATGCTTGAAGGAACCGGTTCTCCCTGTCTCGGCTATCCTGTCTTGCCCACATTTCTGCCCACATTTTCACGCGTTAAGCTATGCGAACGTGCCTTGGGCGGCCGACCTACAAGGCTCCGACATGGGCTCATGTGTTTAGACACATCGATAGATTGTTGGTGAATGTAACTTTTAGATCAGTGGCTTGAGACTAAGTCGTTGGGAAATTTCTTCAACGTCAAATCTTGAACTTGCAATTTCATAGACAAGCTTGAATGCATCGTCGTCACCAAGTTAGGGTGCGTAGCCGTTCAGATCGCAAAAAACTACAGTGCTGAGCCATGCGAGACGTTTGTTACCATCTGTTAGGGCATGATTCTTTGTTATGGATTGAAGGAGTGCAGCTGCCTTGAAACTAAAAGTTGCATATGCTTCCTCGCCATGAAACCGAGAACGTGGCCTATTTATTGCCGAGTCCAACAATCCCACATCACGAATCGGGCCAATATCGAGCCTTCTAATCATCATGAAGAGTTCCTCAAGCTCGAGGTATTCAAACTCACGATGAACCAAGTCGCTCCAAGACGTCGCTCCAACGTGCCAACAAGCGCTCCGTCGACTCATCAACTCGTGCACGATGACCATTCCTCTCAAGGCGGTCGAGCACTGCCCGACGGATCACCTCCTGACGAGAGATTCCTTCGAGTTCCGAGAGTGCGGTGAGCGCATGCTCAAGAATTGCATCTGTTCTAAGGGTCAAAGCCATATCCCTATGGTACCGTTTCAGTATCAAATTTCAACTTCTAGCCGCAAAATTCGCCATAACACCTTGACGGCCACGCCACTGACTATTAGAGATTCAGACGAACGCACTTGAGACGATCAATTTAATCGCTCGTTGAGCGGTCTATCACGACACTGCACTCCATTGGATCAATCTTGTCTCCTGCTCGAAGAAGTTCGATATTGGAAGCTCATGACTGCCGGACTAATTGAATACGCCGACACTAAATTGGTTCTGCACTCCAAGCCCGAATTAATCACCGATGCTTTTCGAACGGAATCTGACTCTTCCAATCTGGTCGCCCTGGGCCATAAGTCGCAAATTGCGAGTTCAGCGCTTCAAGTTGATCGCACTCGTCGAAGCTAACTACTAAACCGCCTGGCGCGGAGTCGAGGTCGAAGAGCAGGCCGAACTTCACAACAGCCTTACATTCGTCGACGCTCGTTATCCCTCGCCAGTTGCGCTGAGGGTCGGGAATAAACTCGGCGTTACCAAGAACCTAGCGAGTCGGACCACGTTGGTCGCGATGCCTGCTCTCTCTAGGTCGACTTGATCGCAGCCATCGGTTGTGTCGTTGTGGATGACTTCTGCTTGCAAGCAGATCCAACCGGGGCTAATTCGCAGAGTAGCACAAACTCGAGCGCTCTCCAGAGGTGGTACGCGCTTCAGAGAAGCGCTTCCTCGCCAGTTTGTCGGGCCGTGCTAGAGCAGGGAGGATCACTCATAACCGCAGCGGACCTCCTTTGACTACTCTGCCGCATCTTCTCCTCGGACGCCGACCTTCTACAGGTCACCGATAAACAACTAATTATTAATCGAAACATCTACCATGCCGGGGCTTGGACGGTGGCAAATAGCGCTTCGTTACGCCTTTAGAGGTTGATTGAGCATCTGGTAGAGAGACTTTTAGGGGAACTAGTTGACTCTAGACATTGGATCCGTTAAGCTGTTTTCAATAAACTTCTTTAAATCCACGTCGCAGGTTGGTCGCCCTAGGGAATTTCGGTGATCGAATCTGAAGAATTCCCCGTGATTCCAAATACAGTGTCCATACAACGCAGGTCTCAGCTCACTTCAGGGTGAACTTATCACCGATTTGCCCGAAAAATAGGAGGACCATATGAAAACAGAGAACTGGAAGGAAGAGCCAGAGGACAAGGACTATCCAGCAGCACTCAACTATTTGTCTCTCTTGACCGATCCCCGCGAAGCAAAGAAAATCGTAAAGGCATTAAAAGCGAGCTCGCAGATCGACCACTTTGCGGCAAAGGACCTCCTTCGGGCCAGCGGCCTGCCCTGTTTGGGCGCCGATGACCACGAAGTGGAAAAGGATCTGGACAAGGTGAAGTCCGGCGAGAAACTCTCCCCCGTACTACTGGTGCGAGGTGCGCCGCTCTGGGTCGCCGACGGCTACCACCGCATCTGCGCTAGCTATCACCTGTGCGAGGATGAGGTTGTCCCGTGTCTAATAGTTGATCGAATCAAGACTGTCCAATAACTATGAGCAGTCTCTCGGCTATCACGTTCGAACGAGAGATGACAAGCGTGAATCGAGACCGCAGCTGGTCCGTGGCACCACCAGTTGCGAGGACGGTCTGACACCCGCCTAAGAGGCTCCGCAACATGAGACCCAAATCTGGTTGGCGACGATTATGATGTGCATCTTCTTTATCTATTTGGCTCCCCTGTTGGGATGGCGTCTTTTCGCCCACTCGCACAGCATTATCCATTGCTGGCGATCTAAAGATGAAAAAGCATTTTTTAACAATTACATGGCGATGAAAGCTCGTCTATCTCCGTATTACCGAGTGCAGCCGTTTGTCGGATTCTTCTGCTACTACGTCTTGTTGGTAAGACGAGCTTCGATAACTGAGATCTAACCGCATCCAGGTTTCTGGGTCTTCAGATTTAACGGTGGAAAGTTAAACTGTAGTTGCGATTACTGCTCAGGTCCTATACCATAGAGATAATCGTTCCGTTCTTTAATTGTCCGTTGCGCAACGATAGTGATATCGTTATTGGTCTTGCTGTTAATCGAGCAATAACGTCTTATGACCCTAAGGTATAAAAGACCTTCAGCCGAAGAATAGGACAAACGTGCAATCCATACTGACAGTCACCGCTTTCCCGATTGACAATGTCCCAAAATCCCAAACCAAGCTTTCATCGCGTCCATAATTAGCGCAAACCTTTGCATTCACTCAACTAAAGATCAAAAAATTCAGAGTTACAGGAGGCTTCGAAACTCGGCCAAGGCTTACAGCAACCTAATTTGTGTACCCCTAGAAGTCCTACCAGCTGTTAAACAGATGTTGTCCTCCTCAGGTCGCCTAATTGATTGTCAAATTAAGTCTGAAGACCTATCAAAATTGCACAGTCGATGAATTACCCAACATTCAGGTGTACTGCCAACGATCATAACTGCAAAATAGGCAGCTTTCGCTCTCTAAAAAAACAATGAGAAAATCGGAAAGGTAAAACCCAACAGAGTGGCTAGCGCCGAGCTGCTCTATCGCATCCACAGAGACACCCTTTTGTAGTACCCACTCATGTGCTCCACCATAGCGAGAATTTAGCACTCTTAGGAAAGTCTCGATCGTTCTGGGCTCACACCTATCTATCTCCTCAGGGAGATTCTCCATATTATTGGCATAGCGCGGCCAAGTCCTAAATCGTTGAACTACTCGATCCATATTTTCCGCAGTCTTCAAATAATCGAGCGCAGCTGCCTCTTCCGGTACGCCTATCAGAAAGAGTACCAGGGCTACAAGGACACCAGTTCGATCCTTACCTGCCGCGCAGTGAACCACAGTTGGATGTTAAACCAGCGAACCTAATAGGTTTATAGCCAAAACAAATTCTCATCTGACTCCAAGTGATCGAGGTATTGATTTACGGTCAATTCCCCAGGTTCACCGTGAGGGCTATCCACATCGATGAGTGGAAGGTTGACATAACATAATGGTCGCCGCCCAAGTAAACCTCGACCTTCCGATACTGCCTCTTGAGTCGAACGGAGATCGAGAACGCATCGCACTTTAAGATCCTCGCTGACAATCTTGACATCGTTGTCGGTTAGCTCCTGCAAGCTATCGCTACGAAAAAGTTGACCGGAAACAATTTGTCTGCCGTCGGAGGTTGTGATTCCTCCCAAGTCCCGAAAGTTGAAAGCACCCTCAAGCATTATTTAACGCTCCATATCGTCCAAAGTCGATCATTTACCTAACGCCTCAACCAAAGTTGCATTTGCCATTCCTCCACTTTCACACATTGTTACAACCCCTCTTCCTCCGCCGCGTCGAGTAAGGTCATCTATCAGCTGAGCGAAAAGACGAACTCCTGATGCACCCACAGGATGGCCATAAGCAATCGCTCCACCACTGACATTGAGAGAGTCGAGAGGAAGATCTAACTTCTTTTGATAAGCAAGAACCACCGAGGCAAATGCCTCGTTAACCTCAAAAAGATTGATATCTTTTATCTCCAGACCTGCCCGTTTCAAGAGTTTTTGAGTAGCTGGTATCACTCCAGTCAGCATCATGATGAGATCATCGCCCACAACGGAAAAACTAGTCAAATATCCTTTTACGATGAGGCCATTTTCTTTAGCAAAGGCTTCGCTTGCTATCAATGCAGCCCCTGCTCCATCTGAGATCTGCGAAGAGTTACCGGCGGTGAGACACCAAGAGATCTCGGGGAACCGCTCTGCCATCTCAGGTGTATAGAAGGCTGGGCGAAGCGATAACAATGCTTCCAGGGTCGAATTGGGACGAATTCCCTCGTCCTTTTGGACTACACGTCCTTGATTTTCAATTTGGATAATATCTTGTAGTTTAGATCCTTCGGTGATGGCACTTTGAGCCAGGAGATGCGACCGTAGAGAGTACTCATCCAACTGATCGCGCGAGATTTCAAATCTAGAAGCTATGAGCTCGGCTGAAACACCCTGGGGGATAAGTCCGGCCGGATAACGCGTTTGAAAGCGCGGACCCTTTTCGTCTTTTCCCATCCGGTTCGCCTTCATAGGCAAAAGTCCCATCATCTCTACGCCCCCGGCCACTGCCGCGTCATAAGCGCCAGCCATTACTCCTTGTGCTGCAAAGTGTATCGCTTGTTGGAATGAACCGCATTTACGATCGATAGAGACTGTGGGGACATCCTCAGAATATCCGCGGCTAGTACCGCATTTCTCGCGATATTGCCGGACTGCTCAGCCGCTGGTAGAGAACACCCAACTATTACGTCGTCGATCAAATTGGATTGAATACCACTTGGATCAACTATTGCTTCAAGACAGGTTGCTAGCAGGTCTACTGGATGGATACCCTCGAGTGCACCGCCTTCGCGGGCCTTTGCAAATGGAGTACGCACTATTTCAACTATGACGGCCCGCTTCATGAGGAGGTACCAAAAGGTATCGGGTAGTTCATCTACGAGAGGTCCTTTTGCTGATTATCTCCATTGCCATGTGGAGGCTGTAAAGGGCCCGGCAGAGAGAGACATCTATATGAACGTATCCGTAAAGACAATCGAGAAGATTATGGGGCTGATCGCCAACGGGGAATTCTGTCCAGGCCAGCGACCACCGTCAGAGAACGAACTCGCAGCTAAGTTTGGCCTCTCTAGAAGTTCCCTACGTGAGGCGACCAGCGCCTTAGTACAGCTGCGCGTTCTTGAGGTTCGCAAAGGAAGTGGAACTTATGTTTCGGGTCTAGGGCCAGAAGTTCTGATGAGTGGCCTTGGGTTAGGAGTTGACCTAGCTCAAGGAGACTCTCTTATAGAGATATTTGAAGTGCGACGACTCTTTGAACCTGTCGCGACAGCTTACGCGGCCCTCAAAATAAATGAAGAACAAGTCTCAAATCTTCGCCACAGCCTCGAACTTATGTACAAGGCGAATAACGTTGAGGAACTAATCGTCATTGACTTTGACTTTCACGAACAAATAATGGCCGTTACCGGCAATATGACCCTATGTGCACTCATGCGCGGTCTATCCACGAAAGCGCTTCGCGCAAGGATATGGTGCGGAATCTATCTAGGGGGAGTTCAGTCGTTTACCCTCGAGCAACACCGTAGAATAGTTGAAGCGTTGGCCGAAAGAAATCCCACGCTAGCATCGGCCGCATCAACAATACACGTCACCGAATCTGAGCGCTGGATCCGCTCGCTTATCGAGAGCGATCAAGCAGCCTTACACGCCCTTCATGAACACAGTTCTACGGTAAAAGATATCCAAAGCGCTGAACAGCACTGAGCCGAATCTGCGAGAGAGTCAACTGCCTTGGCTATCTTTGTAGCTATCTCTTCATAACTAGCGGCTTGAATCTACTGATCTGCCCTTGGCACTCGCTCGGCTCGCAGGTGTAGCCGAGCGGTACCTTCAAATACTAAATATCAGTGATTTCAAAGAGCGAAATCGCCGGAGGAGCGGAGAAAAACGTTCCCAAATCCGTGGCTCCATCTCCAGCTCTCCATTTTCCATAGGCAAAATAGTGCTCTTTGGATCGCCAGGTCTCTAGCAGCACATAATGAGTGGCATCCTTGAGATCGGCAACTACCTCGACACTCACGCAACCATCAAAAGCCCTGGTATCAACGAGGATTTCACTGAGTTTCTTTTTTCCTTGGTCGATTGCATTTTCATTGAGTTTAAATTCGAAAAGAACTTTTATTGCCATCGTTTATCTACCTTCACTATGGTTTCTTCATATCAAAGGTACTACCTTTCATTCTTAGAATGCACTCGAAATTGCTTTTGTATCAATTCCGAGGTCCTACCAATCTTTGGTCTTGGCCTTCATAATGTTTACGGCCAGAACATGCCTAAGTAGTTTTGTCGAATCCTAGTTTTCTTATACAGCAAGGCTTTTTGGCTTAATGAGACCAATAATCACCAATTTTGAATCCGCACTGTCAGCGTGACTCAATGAGACGTCATCCAGCTACACCCGATTTATTAAAAGATCGGCCATCCATACGATAAAGCAGGTTCATCTCAGCTAGCCAGAATTCAACTCGTAGCCGAAGCCATAATCAATGTCGAAGAAGCTAGCGTTTCAAAAGAGTTAAATAAGCGCGGCAATCGCCAAGACCTTGAACCTTTAGCCAGCACCGCAAGAGAGAACAGACACTACAAAACAACTGGACTTTGCAACTTTACAACTCTTGCATACATTAAAGTAGGGTTAGAGCTAATGGGCTCATCGCCATCGTGAACAAGGCAGAAAAGGGTCGCAAAACAAACGGTTCAATTCCATTTTCTAGAATCTTCTCCTAATGGCGAGGATTGTCAGGGTCTACCTTACTCTTACCTTGCGATTGAAAAGACCCTAGGGTAAATACCCCTAGGAGAGAGCCCTCGCATTGAGAACGGGGCCACAGCCCCACTTCTAAAGCAATAAGTTCCTGTCAGATCACTCTTCGGGACCAAGAAAAAAGGTCAATGGGGCGGCGAATAGCATCGTTACATGCGGGGAAAATAGCTAAAGGCCAATTAGGCCAGCGAACTGATCACCGCTAGCAATTTTGATCCCTAACTGTCGAGCTTTTTCCATCTTCGAAGACTGGGAGTTGACATCTCCCACTAACAACGTGCACCGCTTCTTGGTAACAGTGCCGTCAACCCTCCAACCTGCAGCTAAAGCTAACTGTTCCAACTTTGAACGTTCCACAAAGTGACCCTTTATGAAGATGTCTCCAGTGAAACAAACCGTCGGCGTCAACTCCGCACTTAGTTTACTCATATGAGTTGCGAACATGCTTCGATCGTTGATTCCAAGACGAGGAGCCAGAACCTTCATTAACTGTATCTCTGTCGCAGAATTTCCAGAGCCGACATCAGCCATCAGTGAAGTGAAAGCTTGCTCGTGAGCAAGGCTAATCTGATTGGGACTAAGCCCGAGACTAAGAGCTTCATTGTTCAACTCGCGTACCTCTTGTTCAGTTAGAACAAGATCGTCTAGTGCTAGGCCGAGCAAATCTAAATAAGGTAGTAAGGTCGGATCATCACAGACAATTTCAAGACGGTGCGCCTCTTGCAAGCGAACTACTTCGGTTACCTGCGCAACGTCGTCACGGGTTATCGCCAGGCCATATGTTGGCTTATGAAGATGACCAAGGCTTATGGTTGCCGGCTCACAGGCTGATGATAGTAATTTATTTGCACCCGATTCCAAAGATCTCATTAGGAGTTGCGCCGCAGCACGAGCATCATCTAGTGCTCTGTGTGCACTTTTTAGTGGAATCCCATACTCTTGGCAGGCCAAGTCGAGTCTCATCCTCGACAGTGAAAGTGTGCAAAGGCCCCTTCCAGGCTCGAATATTGCTCCTGCCCGAGTGAATTCAGAATCAATCATTCTTTGGTCGAAGGCAAGGTTGTGCGCCGATAGTATATATCCGTTGAGGCGATCGGCGACTTCATAGACGATCTCATCAAACGAGGGTGCTGCCGCAACCATGGAAGCCGTGATTCCGTGAATCCTAGTTGGCCCAACATCACGACCCGGATTTACCAATGTCTCAAATTCATCGAAAATCTCACAGGTTTGCGAATCCAGAAGAACGATACCAACCTCAACGATACGATCGTCCCTATAGAGGCCCGTGGTCTCGGTGTCAACGACCGCGACCTTCGCGGCAATTTTTTCAGGACTCCTAGTTGGAGAATTCGTATGGCTAATTGGTCTTGCTGTTTCCACGCCGAAATACTAGCGCCTGGAAAAGCCCGATGTAAATTCTAACGGAGAGAGCACCCTGCAACTCCGAAGTCCTGGATTCGGCTTTAAGTGAGACCCCCAAAGTGTACCACTGTCACTAATTAACGTGCGCATCTTCTTATTTATTTAGTGCTCATTTCGCTAGACCGGGCAGTTGTCGATAGGTGACTCTTGATGAATAATTCGCGAGTCATCGTAGGCAAATTACTTCACTTAGGTGTTAAATTATCATCGAAGCTACCCCTGCCACCTAGCTAACGCAAGCGACTGACGATTGTTAGGTCAACTGCAACGCTTCCGTTCAAATGACCCGCCACTGCCAATCTAACTTTTTCATTCCTTAATCCATGAAAGAAGCTGCCCGGCTAGGTGTTGAATACTGAGCTATGCGAGACGATAACTCGCATCGAAACCAGTGGCATAAAGAGGGCTACGTATGATGAGTAAGATCTAAAAGCGAGCATAGAGCATCAATAGGATAACATAAGGCCCCAGGTGTGAGGATGGGAGAACCAATCCGTAACCATTGTATAAATTGAGTCAGCAAAGCATAAATCTATGCCGTATATCCAATACGTAATCCGCCCCAGTGCAATCCATTCACCCATATGGGAGATGACACGTCCTTCATCAAAACATATTGGCCACCTCCCATATGTCGTCTATAGGTCTGCAAGTGCACCAAATCCTGGTTCTTAGCCACTGAAAGTCCCGTACGATCTTTATACATTAATCGATTCCTGCAGTTAGCAGCGTTCCAGATTGGATCAGGTCCTTGGGGTTTTGAGAATTTTAGATTATGGGTTGGCCCGAATCCATTCCGATCTGACGCTGCACAATACGCTATGCGCGCATCCATTTCCAAGGCTCTCTCCTGGGGCGCAACAAATAACTCATCCGTCAAGCGAACAAATTTAGTTAGGTACTGAGGAGGGTTGCTGCCAGCTATTGGAACATAGTCATCATCAAAGACCTCATCCTCACTGATCCTTCCGCTCGCGATAGCATTCTCTAAGAGACGCGACAAATCCGCTGCTGTATCTATCGCCAGCTTAATAAAGGGGGTGTCCACCGTATCGATCGCCGAGGCATTCGCCTTCTGCAACAGTACCTCAACGGCGTCTAGAAGGTCTGAACTCTTAGTTTTAGCTAGAACTAACTCCCTCGAGCTGCTTTCAACTCCTTCAATGAGCATGGACAGAGAACTATTGAATTGCGCCATCTGGCCACTGGAATCTTGGGCCGCACTTGCCATTTCACTAGCGTCCCGATCTACCTCTGAGACGGCGCTAGCTGCACCGGTGATAACTCCCGATATGGAGTTAGTTCCTGTCTCAGTATTACTTGCCCCATGGCGAGCCTTTTGGGCGCTGCGATCGAGGCTATTAACCCGCTCTGTCAACCCAGATAACTTCTCGCCTATAGAACCAGCCATCGAAATGGTCTGATCTGCTAAGTCTCTAATTGAATTTGCAATTACAGCGAACGACACTCCATGGACTCCGGAACGCACGGCTTCAATTCGGGCATTAAGAGCCAAGATATGCGTTTGTTGAGCTATTTGATCGATGCTGGCGGCAACGCTAGCTACAGATTGAAGTTCTACTCCGAGCTCTACTAGTTCGTCACTGGTGTTCGATACCCAAGCGGCTAAAGATCGTATTTCAGATAGCGAACTATCGACTGTGCCTTTTGAAGACTCTAAAAGGTTATCAACATCTTGGGCTACGACTTTAGTCTTCTGAGCAAGCTCAGAGACTCTCTCGTTAGAAAGAACAACATCGTTGGCGACTTCACCAATATTATGAAAATAACTAGTCTGCTCCTCGAGTTTAGTCGCAAGGCTATCTATTATTCCCCATATATCTACAACATGGATTCCGAGTGCCGATGCTAACGAGGAGACCTGGACCACCACAGCCTCTGGGCTTTCGAATTTAATTCGACCCAATTGCGCCCTTGACGCAGCCCTCCTGGTAGTACTCCTTGTCAAAAGTCGCACCATGAAACCACCTTCCAAGCAAAATGAGCTGTAAATCTTTATATCGGCTTAAGTCGTGTTTGATTTAGTTTGATCTTCGCTGAGCTAATGGCCGTAAAGTTGGAGTGTACTTCAATCCAATCTAAGAAAATACAACTCTTTATAGAGACCAAGTCTTCTGTGACTTAAATAATCCAATTAGCCAGAATATGACCGCATGTAAGCTGCTCCTTATCGTTGATTTTTATCATCGCCATTAAAGAACGCTTCTTTAGCATGGCTCGACGTGGGTCAAACCAATGATTTTCCTAAGGCGCCTTACCCACCGACCTCTTTTTGATAACTTCTATACAGTTGTATTCGATCTCGTTGGCGACAACTCGTTGGTTTCGATGAATCGGTAGATTTACCTGGTCCGAGTCGATGTCGAGTTTCCC
Organism: Acidithrix sp. C25; assembly: GCF_904848545.2. Classification (NCBI taxonomy): domain Bacteria; kingdom Bacillati; phylum Actinomycetota; class Acidimicrobiia; order Acidimicrobiales; family Acidimicrobiaceae; genus Acidithrix; species Acidithrix sp. C25. The sequence goes on along the minus strand of NZ_CAJHCI020000006.1, from coordinate 731,402 downwards.
GCTCTAAATTCACCATCAGAGCTAACATTTTGACAGACACCAGCCAAACAGTGATCCTAGATCCCACATCATTTACTCTTGGAGCAGACTGAGTAATAAAAGTAACTAAGCAAACTCGTTTGCACATCAATGGGCTCTACTAACTAAAATGCAGATGAAGGCCGATTTTAAAAGTAAAAATCGGCATCAGATTCAAGGGAACAACGACGTACCTTTCAGTGATAGCCCACGAAGACCCTAGCTCCTCGAATATCCAAATTTCGAAGGGCCTTAATAGCACACGGCTTTAAAGATAAAAATAGACGAAAGGCTTTTATGTTTAGATGGAATTCAACAAAGCCACGATTGGGCCACTAAGAATAAAGGTGACACTTCAACAAGAGATTCCGGCATCCCAAAGCATCCAACGCCCCGATAGGATACCCTCGCAGAATTAGCAATTTCTAGCATTATCCCAAGCGCTAGATCCATCTAATTCAATTGCGCAGATAAATGGCAAGATCAAGTGATCAATTTCGCCAAGGGCAGAAATCAGCATTTGGAATCCCCGAAATCAAAGACGATAGATCTCTCCATCAACCTATCGTCGACGGCTCACAGGCTGATGATACTAGTTTCTTTACGCCCGATTCTAGAGATCTCATTAGGAGTTGCGCCGCAGCGCGAGCATCATCCAATGCTCTTGTCCCCTCTCATAATTTCCCTGAAACTGAGGAATTAATCCCTTCTAAGGTTGTTCTCCTTGGTAAGGACATAACCTTGCAAGGGAGAACGATGCAAAGTCACACCGTTTCAGAGGAGCCAAACATTGATGCCAACCAGAGCAAGCCGCCCAAGAAGAGATCTGGACGACAAGCTTCGGTGGTTCCGCTCAGTCCCAAAGAACGTAGCGAATTAGAAGCAGTGGTAAGAAAGTCCACAGCTCCCATAGGACAGGTGGCAAGGGCCAGCATTGCCCTATGGAGTAACGAAGGGGTTGGACACCAACGAGATCGCGCAAAGACTTCAGATATCTACAGAGACGGTATGCAAATGGAAGCGGCGTTTTATCAACTACGGAGTGGAACTTCTCGATGACGCACCGAGAAGTGGAAAACCGAGAAGCATTGATGACGAAAAGATCGCCGAGATTCTAAGGATCACTTTGGAAGAAGAGCCCCCGCTTGCTACCCAGTGGTCGACGTCTTCAATGTCCAAGCGGATCGGGGTATCACCAGCGAGCATCTCACGTATCTGGAGAACCTTTGGCCTCAAGCCCCATGTCTTGGGATACTTCAACATCAGTACCGATCCGGCCTTTACCGAAAAGGTCCGCGACATAACTGGGATCTATCTCAATCCCCCTGATGCTGCACTGGTACTATGTATTGACGAAAAGACACAGATCCAGGCGTTGGATAGAACCCAGCCACTGCTTCCCATGAGACCTTTTGTTCCAGAGCGGCAAACACATGACTACAAACGCAACGGCACAACAAATCTCTTTGCAGCACTTGATGTTGCCTCTGGCAAGGTGATCACCAACACCACAAAGGCTCATCGGGCGATCGAGTTCATAGCCTTTTTGGATCAGGTGAAAAAAGAAGTTCCAAAAGAACTCGAAGTCCATATCATCCTGGACAATTATGCAACGCATAAAACCGATGCTGTACGGGCCTGGCTCATAAAAAACCCCAGATTCCACTTCCATTTTACACCCACCTACTCCTCGTGGATGAACCTGGTTGAGAGATGGTTCTCGGAACTGACTACTAAAATGCTCCACACATCCACCCATAAGTCACAAAAGCAACTCGTTGCTTCGATCAACACCTGGGCAGAGCGCTGGAACCAAGACCCAACACCATTTAGGTGGGTAAAGACAGCTGACGAGATATTAGCATCGATGGCAAAGTATCTGGGGAACTAGAACTCAGGGAACTTATGAGAGGGGACACTAGAAGGTCCCTTAATTAATGCCTAAATGGCTCGTTTTCTGATATTTATTTGTCCATAGTCCTCCCGCTGTTGGATTAGAAAGTTGTCTTTCGCTTTTCTGAGGATTACGGACAACTCTAAGCCAGGAATAGCACAATGGGTAGCTGATTCCAATACGTAGTCGGGTAGGCACGACCCATAGCTGAGCCGTGCCCCCCTTTCTTATGTGGCTAATAATTAGCATCAGCGGTTGTTGGGGGAGGAAGCTCCGAAAGTTCGTACAGGATACTGCGGATGGGGTGGAATTGGCCGATCATCCATCCAAGTTCCATCTGATTTGCTTCATCGAAAGTTTTCTAAAAAATAGCTTTCAATGAGATAAGACCGGTCAGATACTAATGCTCTAGGCAAACAAAGACGCTACGTCTGAACCACCACGAAAAGGGCTGGATCCTATCGGGTTCAGCTAGAGGTGATTTCGAGGCGGTGAATGCTTACCTTAGCTATATCGATCTAGAGAGAAAAAGGTTTCCTTGGCAAGGGCATGGCGATGATAGTTCGCCCAGCCCCGGATCACCGGGTTCAGTTGCCGTATGAGACTTTCCTGCTTAGCCGTCTTGTTAGAGGAGATGATCTGGCATATTTTAGATTTAACCGCAGCCATGTTGTCCTTAGAGGGCCTTTGCAGAAGCTTTCCCTTGTACTTTCGGAAGTTCCAACCCAGGAAGTCAAAGCCATCAGCAATATTGGTGATATTGGTCTTTTCCGGTGAAGCCATGAGACCACGCTCCGCCATAAAAGCTTCTATCACAGGTTTCACCTGGTATTCCAACAGCTCTTTAGAGATGCCGGTGACGATAAAATCATCCGCGAATCTTACCATGTTGACCTTGCGACCTCGAAATTGCTGCTTGAGCAGTGTTTTAAGACCATCTAGTGTCAAATTTGCCAATACTGCTGAAACTGGGCTCTCTTTCGGTGTCCCGAGGTCACTCAGAAAGAGCCTTCCTCTTTCTTGAGTATCCAACCTTTGGCCACTTAATCAGAATCGCTTTGTCCATAGGGATATTGGCGATTAGCCAGTCGTGGCTGATATTGTCAAAGAAGCCTTTGATGTCGCCCTCAAGTATCCACTGTGCCCGGTTGCAGTTCGCCAGCACGATAAAGCACTGTCCGGCCGCATCTTGCCTTGAGCGGGCGGTACGAAATCCGCAGCAGTTCGGATCCTCCAATGTCTCTGCGATGGGATCGAGTGCCAGCTTATATAAAGCTTGGAATGCTCGATCACCCATTAGGGGAATTCCCAAGGGTCTCTTCTTTGGGGTTTTTCTTGGCTATGTAGATGCGTCGAAGGGCCAAAGGCTGATAGCCCCGCTGCGTCACCTGTGTTATGGCATCTGTCTTTGATTTGGGTGTTGACCAGATTTGAGGTTGCCCATAAATAATGGACACATTGACTACGCCGCCTTGGCGGACTCCAATAATGTTAGTTCATAACCAACTGGTGAGACGTTACCGATCTTCGAGTACCGCCTTTTATGGTTATAAAAGTCCATGTAACTCCTAATCCCAGCCCTCAATTCGGACATACCTTCAAATACGTGCCGGTAGAAGTACTCGTGTTTGAAGATCGACCAGAACGATTCAGCTGTTGCATGGTCGTAGCAAGATCCAGTTTTACCCATTGACCGGATAATGCCATTCTGTTCACAGAGTTCCACGACGCGACGATCGGTGAATTGGCTCCCGCGATCGGTATGGAAAATTGCGCCTTGGATATCGTCTCCCCTGAGGGAGATTGCCTGCTGGAGTGCTTCAATGACAAGGCTTGTCCTCATGTGGCGATCGACAGAATATCCAAGCACCCTGCCGGAGTGCTCATCACGAATAGCACAAAGGTAGGCAAATCCCTCTCCAACTCGCAAGTAAGTGATATCCGAGGTAAGAACGGCATTTAGATATCCCTTGTCGAAGTCACGTTCGACGAGGTCACTGGGATAACAAGCCTTTGGATCAGCGGTAGTGGTTTTGACCTTGAATGATCTGGGGGATATACCCTCTATTCCAAGATCTCTCATCCGAGTTGCAACGCTGTTTTTACTGATTACCTCCCCGCGATCGTGAAGCTCAGCGGTGATTCTTGGAGCGCCATAAGTTCCATTAGATTCCCTGTGAATGGAGAGTATCTTTGCCTCAAGGTCATTTCTAGCCACCTTGGCATCGGCTGGGTTCTCTAACCGATGTAGCCAGGCATAGTAGCCAGATCGAGACACTTCAAGTAGTCGCGCCATTCGTGCTATCTCAAAGTTAGCGCACTCCGCTTCCATCAGGGCAAATCTTTCTTGTTTGCTTGCTTGGCTGCGAAGTACGCGGCTGCTTTTCCCAGGAACTCATTATCTTTTTTGAGCTCTGCCATCTCACGACGAAGCTTTATGAGTTCTCTTCTTTCATCAGCGCTCAGTGGTCCTTCATTGACACTAGAAGCTGCCTCTAGACGTATTCGTTCATCTTTTACCCACCTATATAGAGCCTCTTGGGAAATAGATAGCTCACTAGCTACCTCTGGAATGAACGTGGCGGAATCTATAACTCGATGAGCAGCTTCAGTCTTGAACTCAAGGGTGAATTTACGCCTTGTTGCTCCCATGATGACATCCTTTCTACCAACAATCTATGTTGGCTTAACAGGTGTCCACTAAATCTGGGGAACCTCACCATCGCTCCTACCAGAGGCAATGAGCAAACTCGTTCCGTAGGATTTTATTCTCAAGGATTCACAACATTGACCCTAAGCCACTGCGCCTTTTTGACTCGCTTGACACGGGACATATTCCGGTTGGCTTTGATTGTGATAAACCCATCCTGAACCACTGACTGGTTATGCGAACTCTCAGAAAACCAGACCACTGCTACCAATCGAACCTGGTTGATCACCGAAGACAGGTGGCGAGCAAGGAACTTGCATTCAGCTCTTCTTTAAGCGCTTTCATACTTCACGCACCTTCGCCAAAAAAATAACTTCGAAACCAGCCCAAAGAGATACCGGCGATTCCGTTGAACCGCTTGGCGGTCGAACCTAGATATCAGAGACAACAGCTATTTCCCATGCGTGCAAAGGATGAGAATGCGAAGGTCGTCTATGTCCACTATGGCTTTGTGGAATCTCCACTGCATCCACTGACAATGTTGAAGTTACTACCTCTAGATATCACGAAGTAGTTCCCAAAAATGACTCCCTAATCTTGGAGGATCAATATGGTATGAAAACTACGGAAATAGGATTGCGCTGAATCACTAAAGAAGTGAATTGCCCTCTCCTTCGAACTTCTGGTCCAAATAGATCCGCAGTTCCTTGGATCGGCGAAGAAGCGATAGCCTATTTTGGCCGCCTGATTAGGAGTTACCATAAAAGAGCCCTCTTTATTATCATTTATCCACCACACGATTATTTGAAATGCGCCCAATCGATATGGCATTCCAGGAGTATGGATCAGTTCGTACCTCAGCAGATGCAACTTGCAAATGGGTCCGCTCTAAAGTTCTTTGAATATGATTGGCGACTGACTTGGTTGCAACTAAATGCCATCAAGCTATCGCCTAAGGCGACAAGTGCCAACCAATCATTGTGCCAACATTTGAACCCAACCAGAATCTTTGATAGCGCCACTGGGCAAGACCCACAAAATACGACCCACATATCCTTAGTTACAATAATTGACACTCCTAGGCCTTGACAAGGGGCCAAGGATGGGCTATTATGGGACGGAAACTATGATTTCAAAGCGAATAATCTAATTTTAAATCTCCTGAGGGCTCTTGGTCAATCTTGGATATCCTGCCTGCAACACTAGAACAGAAGGTGACGATATAGCTTCTAGATCCTATCGACGAACAAGCTCTAGTTTCTCGTGGTCGCTGCTGGCACTGACCCTCGCAGCACTGATATTGGGTGCATGTGGAAATAGCACCACAACTGGCACCACCCCCAAGCAAACAACCAATTCTTCTGCAACAGTCACACTTGCAAACGTTAAAAAGACACCAACCAACCCATCTTTGGTAGCCACTACTTTGCCTGAGGCGGGGTGTTCCTTTGGAGGAATCAGGCAATCGATGAGTGGAGCAATCTCGGGCTGCTATCGAATCCCAAACCTCAGACCAGGGACATATTGGTTAAGTGTCGATCAAGGCATCAACCAAAGAGGAGCCAATGCGACAATTCAAGGCTTTCCAACTACTAACGCGCAAGGCAATTCTGGACCCCATGTTTTGCTCTCACTCGCTCCTTCAAATGGACCGCCTGGATCCGTCATTACCATTCATGGACAAGTCAGTGGAAACCTATCTCCACTCCCCTCTTATGCAAATTTTTGCTGGGCTGGCTGCGAAGTGGGCCTTCAATATGACGGAGTTCCCCTTTCTTGGAGCGGAACACACAACTTTGTGGCAAGCCTTACCCTTCCCTCAGGACCTTGGATAGCGCGAAATAACGACCTCCCTGCATATCCTAAGATTGGAAGTTACGAAGTCTCAGTGCAATGTTTAGTCTCATTTAGAGGGTGCGGACTCGGATCGTCTGAAGGTAAGACCAATTTTTCGATAACCAGCAACCCACCAAGCTCCAAGCAAATTTTGAAGCTGAGTGCAAAAGGCGTTTATCCAGGTCAAGTGGTAAAAATTGCAGGATCCGTTCCCCTGGTCAATATCATAGGATCCAACCAGTCATTCGTCTATCAATTCAACATGACCCCAAAGGCAATCTCAACCTACCATTTGATTAAATACAAGAAAAGTGGAAACCAAGCCGCCTTCGTTGACCTTGGCGCAATAAAAGTTAAAGTAGATGCAGCGGCATTCCTGAGTAGCTATCCACTCAAATCGCCAACAAACCCGCAGTTGGGGGGATTATTGGCGATTGCGATAAACCAATCATTGCCCGGTGTGGTGTTAGGTTGCACTCAAAGTGGCATCACCGAATTGAACCATGGAACTCGATCAAACATACCAGTATCGACGCTCGGAAGCCTGCTAGGGTCTCCTTCGTTTGGTCCTCACGTCTGTAGTACCGTGGTCGATTACAAGACTTCATCGGGCCAGCTTCTCGTAGCGGCTGGGTTTAGCAGCCAAAATAGTTCGTCGGCCGGTCCCCCGTTTATGCTTGTGCCAGTTATTACCTCTAACCTAGGAAAGAGCTGGAGTCAAATTCCAACGCCATCCGGCTTGGCGCCTTCCAGCTTTGATGGATTTGCTCAAAACACAAATGGAATCTCGGTATTCTTTAACACAGCTTCCAACAATCTGGCAGTTGAGACTACCACCAACGCCAAGGACTGGATTACGGGTTCCCTAAAGTGCACACAAAGCGGAGGTTGCGTCCGCTTTGGTGGAGTTACATATGGAAATTGCGCCATGAACGGGAGCTCCCAATCACTCCTATTCTCGAAGTCCTCAACTGCTACGCTAAAACAGATACCGTGGCCTAGCTCTGTCAATGCATGCTTTGAATCCGAACTTTTCAAATCGGGCTCAAACCGGTATCTCCTTTCTGGCTCTTCATCCTATTCTTTGCGCATCTCTAGTAATGGAGGTGCCAATTGGGAGGTGGTCAGTGGAGTTCCAAGCCTGCCAGGCTTACCGCCTTACGTCTCCTCTAATAGCCCTGAAACTATCCTTCCGAATGGATCATTGATTGAATATTCGCCGAATAACGCACTTTATCTGTTGAGCCGACAGCTCAAATGGTGCAAGGTAGGAACGCAAAGTACCTTGAAAAATGTAGGTCCATACCTGGTTCCGGGGCGAAAAAACGTCTATTTTGAGCAATATCTCAAAAGTGGCACAACTCTAGGCTTTCTGAGCGACAGTAAAATTCACTGCAGCAGGTGATTATTGCCTTATGGAACTAGGGCTACCACAAGGGGTTACTTGGCTAAAATATCCAGGGAATACTCCTTTTTCGGTATTGGGTTCAGGCCACGGCGACTGCTACTACACAAAGTACCCATACAAGTTTTAAAGATTCCATCGCGGTAACCCAATTCGAAAGTTATCTCGAAAATAGTGAAGGTAAACCCCAGGTAAGACTATCTTGACTGGTGGCCGCAATAACTATTGCCGAACGCCAGAGGATCTAATCTTGATATCGACACAACATGATTTTGGGGATCTAAGCTGGCGAGACTGAACATTCCTTACCACTCGGCACTTGCTTTGGTCAGACACATTTAAAATCACATCGCGATAGATGACCATAGAAAAAAATACAAATAAAAGACGACTTGGCAAGCAAGTGAATCGACAGGTCACGTCTCGCGCTAGCATTTCGCTGGTTTTGCGATAACCCTCAGTCGCCAACTTTGGCGCGTTGGCGACACTAGGCCAGTAAATTTACCACCGCAAAAAAGTTGATTTAAGTGTTAGCGTCATCGTTAACTAATTCAAAGCTGAATATCTCAAAGCTCAATGAGATGCGGGAACCGCACCTAGCAGCTGTGCCGACCCAAAGGGTCTCTGCCGTGATAATCGTACTAGAGGCAAAGCAAACGACCACTCCAACAGATGATCTTCGATATAGACATTTAAAACACCTTAGGCGACAAGTCGGCCCACGAGAAACTATATGGTGACCTCCTCCAGAGCCAGAGAAATCTGACGTTACGTTAAGAGTCAAGGCTCGCCGACCCAAAAGCCCATTCAAGATCGAAAGTTCCGCTCAAGGATGATATCCGACTTAGACAGTTGCCTCTTTTGAAAAGATTATCGCTTATCAGATGATAACCGCATTCAATCCATCGATAAGGAAAACTTTCGCTGTCAAACCACAGATAACTATGGACGCTATTTCGTTGACACTTCGTCCGCGTGAGTCGGCACTTGGGTTGCCATAAGAGATAGCGCTACTCAAAATTATCTCGATTACCTCTCGTCGAAGAACAATTTCATCTGCGTTAGTTCAATCAATCGCGCCGGTGGCGGGTCCCCATTTAATGGTCCAAAATTATTGTGATTTTTGGATCGGGCTGTTTTTAGGGGTTCGCGACTCTAAGGAAAATTCATAGAGCTTTTTGTTAATTAGTAGTAGTAGTAGCTGGTTGTTGAGCCTGTGGTCGAGATCTGGCACCTGTGTGTAAACGCGAAGCGTTTTCCACATGTGTTAGATTATTTGCGAAAAATGAGCAATGTTAGGTCTGATGCATCATTCAGCATGGTTCGTGATTAGTTCCCACCTGGGAAAACAGTTTTAAGCAGTTCTATAGGAGTTTGTCCATCGCGCACCAAAGCGCTGGTGGGAATGGATATATAACACCTGTAGTCAGTTAGATGCAATAATGATGCATCTAATAAGTTGGGTCGAAGTACATAATGTTGTATCTGATGCCACAACAGGGAGGAGCACGAATGAGACGACCGTCTGGTTCGGCTGCATTGGCTTTGGTGGGTGCTGGAACGCCACTGCGCGTAGAGCCGATGTTATTTGATGCAATGTTGGAGGGATGGCGATGCCAGCATATGGCGCGTCGGCTATCTCCTTCTATGATCCGAAGTCGTGAACGAGTGGTAAGGCGATTCGGTGACTACTGCGAAACCTAGGAGTCTCTAGGATCTTTCTAGCATATCCCTAACTTATATTTCAACAATATGATTGTTAAGTTCGCCACTGCCAGATTAAAAAGCACACCGCCCCAGCGGGCTTCAATCTAAGGCTGCATCGAGAAGATGCTACTAACGGTAACGAAATTCGCTTCATCATTAACAGAAATCTTATGCTCTAGCAGAAATGAAACCATATTAGTAGCTGTCCTTCCAAGCGATAGAGGCCATAGACCATGTGCGGTTTCGCTGAGCCATAGACGGTTACCAATCCTGGGAATCAAGGCCAAGCTGTCACATTACGTCGATTCTGTTGCTCGTATTTAGATATTCCGCCAGGAGAAATCGAATGAATTAGAATTATACACAAATATAAAATTGCTCTAGTGGTAAATATCCTGGACTTTTAGCGGATCCTATTTTAGGATTTGCTAAAGTCCTTTCCTAGAAGATCTAATACCCATGCTGGAGAACGAAATATTGAGCGTTCTTGAAGCAAGGGTGCGGGGTGCAGATCCTTCAAATAGATGGTGTGTAATGGGGCACGCCATAATGTATCAAGGAAGGCTAACTCCTTTGGACACAAATGAAGATATTGTTCCCGGTAAATTGTCTGGAACAGAGGTAGAACCTAGACCAATGGCTCCGGCCGGCCGCCAGCATCGGTTGGCCTCTGGGTCATTGGGCGTAGTTGATATTTCGGCTGCAACAATGGCAAATATTGGGCCGGCGATGAGTTTCTATTTCGGCTTTGGATTCCTAGCGGTTACCGCAGGTGTAGCATCACCGCTCACCATAGTTGCCGCTGGTATAGCCATCGCATTTCTAGCCAATACCCTTTCGGAGTTCTCTAAAGCTCAACCATCTGCTGGAGGTTTTATAACTTTCGTCGGAAAGACATTTGGACCAACTAGTGCAGTTACCACTGCTATTTTGGCTGGTGTTGGCTACATAGTAGCCATGGCCTCGGTAATTGCAGTCTCGGGAGGGTTTCTATCTATCATCCTCAACCACTACTTAAAGTGGAACGTACCTTGGGGTATCCTAACGGTAATCCTTACCATACTTGCCGTGATCTTGATGATTAGAGGTGTCTCGGTTTCGACCAAAGTCGCTGGATTCTTCTTCGCCTTCGAAATAACAGTTCTCATAATCGTGGCAGTGGTAGCGATCATCCAAAACGGTGGCCACCTTTCGCTAACTCCGTTTGAACCAAGCCATATAACAAATGGGATGTCTGGCCTTGCGGCTGGATTTCCGCTAGCAATCTATCTTTTTATCGGTTGGGAAAATTCCGCAGCCCTTGCTGAGGAGACAAACAACCGAGGAAGAATGTCCCTAAAGCCGTATTTACTTCGGTCGCAATTATGTCTATTAGCTATATCGTCTTTGCGTATGCAACCGTGACAGGCTTCAACTACAACGTTACCAAGCTAGGAAATGCTGCGATACCTTTTATCACTGTCGCAAATGGGACAATAGGAATTCTGGCATTTCTTGCATACCTAGCTGGTATGACTTCTACCCTCGGTGCGCTGGTGGCAGGGACAAACTCTCAAGCCAGGCTCATCTTCTCAGCGGGCAGAGAGGGACTTTTGCCTTCAATAATTGGAAAGGTGCATCAAGAGCGGCGTACTCCAATGAACGCCATTTTGACCTTTATAGGTATCTCGGTCCTACTGATCGGCGGATGGGCGATCGCGCATTTGTTGGGTTCAGGGACGATGGACCCAATCAACTTCTTCGCGGAGTCATCCACAATGGGAACGATTCTGGTACTAATTGTCTACCTTTTGGCCAACCTAGCTCTGCCCTTTTATTACAAGAAATACCGACCGGCAGACTTTAGGGTTGTCCGTCACGGTGTCTTGCCGATCTTAGGTGCTTTATCAATAGTGGTACCTCTTTACTACCTTGCTAAGCCTGGACAACCAACTCCCTATAACTGGTATCCCTACATCGCACTCGCAATCGTTGTTTTAGCTGTCATCTATGCCGCTATTCTTTCAAAGCGAAACCCTGGGCTTGGCGACAGAGTCGGATCAATCGTTGCCGACGAATAGAAACTGACGATTTTTCACCGGATGGGCTCAATGGGCCAATGCCATGCTCGCTTGAGCCCATCCTCCCCCCCTTTTTTTTTTACTTTTCAAACCCTAAAAATGGCGAATCTAACTGCCAAATATTGACTTCAAGGGCACCGTTTCGCCAACTATAGATAGAGCTAGTGTCCCCTCTCATAATTTCCCTGAAACTGAGGAATTAATCCCTTCTAAGGTTGTTCTCCTTGGTAAGGACATAACCTTGCAAGGGAGAACGATGCAAAGTCACACCGTTTCAGAGGAGCCAAACATTGATGCCAACCAGAGCAAGCCGCCCAAGAAGAGATCTGGACGACAAGCTTCGGTGGTTCCGCTCAGTCCCAAAGAACGTAGCGAATTAGAAGCAGTGGTAAGAAAGTCCACAGCTCCCATAGGACAGGTGGCAAGGGCCAGCATTGCCCTATGGAGTAACGAAGGGGTTGGACACCAACGAGATCGCGCAAAGACTTCAGATATCTACAGAGACGGTATGCAAATGGAAGCGGCGTTTTATCAACTACGGAGTGGAACTTCTCGATGACGCACCGAGAAGTGGAAAACCGAGAAGCATTGATGACGAAAAGATCGCCGAGATTCTAAGGATCACTTTGGAAGAAGAGCCCCCGCTTGCTACCCAGTGGTCGACGTCTTCAATGTCCAAGCGGATCGGGGTATCACCAGCGAGCATCTCACGTATCTGGAGAACCTTTGGCCTCAAGCCCCATGTCTTGGGATACTTCAACATCAGTACCGATCCGGCCTTTACCGAAAAGGTCCGCGACATAACTGGGATCTATCTCAATCCCCCTGATGCTGCACTGGTACTATGTATTGACGAAAAGACACAGATCCAGGCGTTGGATAGAACCCAGCCACTGCTTCCCATGAGACCTTTTGTTCCAGAGCGGCAAACACATGACTACAAACGCAACGGCACAACAAATCTCTTTGCAGCACTTGATGTTGCCTCTGGCAAGGTGATCACCAACACCACAAAGGCTCATCGGGCGATCGAGTTCATAGCCTTTTTGGATCAGGTGAAAAAAGAAGTTCCAAAAGAACTCGAAGTCCATATCATCCTGGACAATTATGCAACGCATAAAACCGATGCTGTACGGGCCTGGCTCATAAAAAACCCCAGATTCCACTTCCATTTTACACCCACCTACTCCTCGTGGATGAACCTGGTTGAGAGATGGTTCTCGGAACTGACTACCAAAATGCTCCGCAGATCCACCCATAAGTCAAAAAAGCAACTCGTTGCTTCGATCAACACCTGGGCAGAGCGCTGGAACCAAGACCCAACACCATTTAGGTGGGTAAAGACAGCTGACGAGATATTCGCATCGATGGCAAAGTATCTGGGGAACTAGAACTCAGGGAACTTATGAGAGGGGACACTAGCTGGAAGGTATCAATTGCACCCGTGGTCATTCTTCAAGAGAAAAGACGCTTATACGGGCTCGCTAGGCAGGCCAAGGAAAAACCATTGAATCTATGGATAAGTGCCAAATGACAACACAAGATTAAATAGCACCTGGTTTAGAATTCACTTGAAAGACCGGCACTTGTAGACCCAAGGAAAAAACCAGTTTCACAAGGACGGCGATAAGGGTCTGTCGTTAATAGTAAAGTTGAATCGCGACAGATCCATATCCGTCAATCTTCTTTATTCCAGCGCACAATTCTATCTTCCAATTTATCTAAGTCAAAGGAGAATTTGATTCGATGGCAGGACTGATAACCTCTAAAAAATATTTGGATGTATCCTTTTGCCAACTTCGACCTAGAGGACTGATTCTGTAGGAACAATTGCTCGAAGTAGCAGCACAAAGGGATCGTATCATCGCATGCCACAGCGAAGTTTGGATAGACTCCATTTGTTAGGCGCAAAATTTACGATCACCGCTACAAAGCACTTTTCCCATGAGAGCTGCAATCGGAATGGTTCGCGGTTGCTCCAAATAACAACTCAAAGCTTTACGGCGACGTTTTGATAGTACTTTCGATGCATAAAAATTGCAACGGAAATGGGAGCTAGGATCAACAAGGCCAAGGCAAAAAGAGCTATAGCGGAACTAACTATTCCTGTTGTGATGCAATGGACTACAACAGGTCCTTGATGGCTAGGACCAACCAACCCTGTGGAGCAACTCGATGATCCAGAAGGCATCCCCAAAAGGGTAACGGCAGGCAGTAGCCCTCCGGGCACTATTAGAGTCGCAATCAATTTTTGGGCAGTAGTCCATCCTTGATCCATCCAAAGTCTCCAGATGCCAACGAACCATCCAATTCCAAAGACAAATGCGCCAAATAGGATCCACATAAGCGTCGCCGTGGGAGAGACATATCTCCTTTGGCGAGATTCCATTGGATTGCTATCATCTCGATTCATTGACCTTGGATTCATGATGGCTCCAACAACATAATCATTAGCATTGTCTGCACACTTCCTAAACTTGAGATAATGGGGTCTTGTTAGTTGCAGTTAGCAAAACCTAGACCTCTATTCACTTGACAGCCAGGGCCCTTGACTCTTGAGACTATCTGAAAATCTACTTTAACTCGGAGTCCAACTTTGACTAATCGACAAATTACAGTTCTTGGATGCGTCTTTGGGCGGCTGATAGGCCCTCGTAACCAAAGGTTAAAGCATTCCATTTATTCCAAAGAATATACCCATGGACGATTCGGCCGCAATAGCGACTCCCAATAGTTGAAAAAAGGGGCACATGTAAAAGCGATGTGTAGAACATCATGAATAGAGATGGCCACATGTATACATTCTTCGTGGCCGCTAGCTTGGTATTCTCAACGGCCTTTGGCATCGCGAAGGAACTAAACACCTACCAACCGGACCGCTTTGGTTCTTTGATCAAAAGACAACCGCCATAGAAAAGCTAACTTTGAAGTAAAAATCTACGATTCTTGCCTAGTGGCACTCCGACACTATCAAAATGCCCATAGGTGCCGAATTGGTTACACTTGAATGGAACTGAGAGATTTTTAGCCCAAAGGAAAGAGGAGCGATTTCGTCCCGTAATGGTCTAGGGCTAAATCCGCTAATGTCAGATCGTCTAGTTCTGCGTCGTATCCTTGCCCGCGGCCGGCTTTGCAACGTCAATATGCACCCTGGGAAGGCTGCCAGGGTTGTTATCCATTAGATAGGTGATCAAGTGCTCGCGTACGTCACAGCGTAGATTCCATGAATTTCCCGAAGTTGATGATGAAACTAAAGCTCTAATTTGAATAGCTAGTTCAGTTGAATTGACAACCTGCAAGGTCACTACTCTCTTATCCCATAGAGGATGGCTAGATACGTAGTCGATCAATTCCTTACGCAATTCAGGGATAGAGACCGAGTAATCAACGAAGATCAAAACAGCGCCGAGGAGCTGGGAAGTATCTCTCGTCCAGTTCTCAAAGGGAGTATTTACAAAATATGAGACAGGCAATACCAGCCTGCGTTCGTCCCAAATCTTTACCACCACATATGTCAACGTGATAGCCTCTATCGTGCCCCACTCGTTTTGGACTACAACGACGTCGCCAATCCGCAGTGCACCCGAAAATGCGATTTGAATCCCGGCAATCATATTACCTAGCGTTGACTGACCAGCGATTCCAGCAACGATACTCAAAACGCCAGCTGAAGCCAAGACCGTAGTCCCAAACGTCCTAATCGCTGGCAAGGTGGTGAGCGATACCAGGATGCCGATGATGATTATCGTGATCGATATCACCCGATGGATCAGGCTTACTTGGGTAACTGTGCGTCTCGCGTCTCTGTTGTCGACCACCGTAATATCAAATCTCTCCACCACCATGGTGGATACGACGGCCAATATGTTTACAATAATCCAGACAATTGTAAGAATTACCGCTATTTGAGCAGCGTAGTTAAGGCCAAGTCGCCATCGAAAAGGGGCGAATCTAATCGACTCAGTGCCAGAGAGCGCAAAGGAAAAGGCGATAACAGACTTTCGGGTGCTATTTATAACCATAACAAAGTGTTTGGAATGTCTTCGTTTGGATAGTTTTGAGAGAACTCCATAGACGACAACCACCAAGACAACAGAGCCCACCATCGCAATTAGTGCTCTGAGCCAGTTGCTAGAGAGAACGTTGTTAGTAAAAGACGCAAAGATTTGAATGGCGGTCATTGTCTTAGATCCTATCGGGAATACCAAAGAGTAAACGAAGAGTGACGAGATCTCTGAGCGTGCTAAAGCCATCTATCTATCGGTTTGAACCTAGCGCCAACAAAAAAGGATTCTTATTGGCGCGATAAATATCGAGACCCAACCTGTTGCTTTGAGGTAGGCAAAACGCAACAACGAACCAAACCCCAACCCTAGGTGTCAATGAGCCAGAGAGACCGGCTAGGTAAGCCCTATGGAATGCATGGCAGGTCGATATGGTACATTCCGACCGAGGAGTAGGCTCGGTCCATGCATTCAATCCTGCCCTTGAGGGCGCAGATGGCGTCTCACTCGAGTTGACTTTGGCTTGATCTTGGATCATCAAAGTGTGCGATACGGCTTATAGGAACTATCCTTCCTAAGCCTGCACCATCGGTAGTGGATTCAAGGAGAACTAACCATCGCAAAACTCGCTTCTTCATCATTGGTTTGGCTAGTTCTTCAAAATCAAATGGAGCTGCGAGCCAACTCCTCAAAAGGCAATCTTTAATTATTTTGGAATAGCTCAACTTCAAAGAGGGTTCCTCAAACGTGGCAAACGCGAGTGATCATGATCAGCTAAATATTTCATTCGATAGATATGTCGTGCCAGAAATCGAAGTACTAACGCGCGTCGCATTATCCATTACTCGAAATCACAGCGACGCAAGCGACCTTGTCCAAGAGACTTTGTTAAATGCCTACAAGGGCCTTGGCAACTTTGATGGCTTATACCCTCGCGCTTGGCTCTTTACTATTATGCGAAATACTCAAATTAAGCGTTACCGCAAGCGACGGCCTTCGCTTATCACAAAAGAGGAGCTTGAGGCATTTGAGAATTCGAAGAATCCCTCCCATTCCGGGGGCTCCGCCGAGGATGCATTTCTCGCGAGCCAATTTGGAGAGGAAGTTCTAACCGGCCTAAACGCTTTGGTGCCAGCTCAACGCCTCGTCATTGAACTTATAGATGTGGTTGGCCTATCTTACGGAGAAGCCGCGGAAGCCCTTGGCATTCCGCAAGGGACGGTAATGAGCCGCCTACACAGAGGTCGATCGTCAATTCGCCAACACCTTAGCGATGCTGGCCTTGCACCAAAGAGAGGGTTGCGATGAATCCATTTATCGAAACCGCAAAGCGGATCGAATGTATGCACAACATACGAAGACTGCAGCAATATTTAGATGGAACTTTGCCTGAACCATCCCGCCGAAAGACAAAGGCTCATCTAGAGGTTTGTCGTCGTTGTGGCCTTGAGGCGACCGTCTACAGCGACATAAAAAAAGCTTTGAGACAAAGCGCTCCTGAAATAGATTCAGTACTGCTCAACGAATTGAAACTACGCGGTGAGCAACTACGTAACCAACCATGAAGACCAAGAACCACTAGACAGCCTTGTCTTGGCAGGCACTTTAGTCTCTTTCGAAAGAGCAAAGGGTCAAGGTTCGAAATAGTTTAGCGCTTGTTTGCAACCACGAGCTTGGTTACAAACCATCCTGAGACATCTTCGCTATGGCCATTATGGCGAAAGTGAAACTTCAAGGTCATCGCAAACGATGCCAACCTTGAAATGGGTTGTCATCAAAGAAACCAACAATGCAACCGACGTAAAAGAACTACTTATCGCTCAAAAACTATTGGATCGACAAAGAATCAGGCGCCAAACGTCACATTCGTGATAGAGAGTTCATTGTTAGATATCGATTCAGTTACCGAAACTAGCCGATGATTCAGTCCCCCCGAGAGGGTTACGCCCGTCGCAGTTGTACCATCGATGTCTTCTGTAATTGAGAGCGCCGAGGTAGACGACAAGTTCACCCCAGATAACGAAGTTGGATAGGTAACTGAAGGCGCGAGCGATCGCCACCAACTTTGAGAAGAGGCCTCCAATGCGTGAATGACACCAAACCACCCCTGTAACGCTGTTGCCTCAATCACAAGGGGCGCATTCGACTGCTCAAAGTAGCTTGATGGGGTTCCGCTAAATTGCATCTCACCCATCATCTGAGTGTTATTTCCGAGAATGAGTAACGCAGGGTTGAGACCTTGGGGAATGGCAAAGCCAATCTTTACAGTTGGTAGAGATGGAACAGTTGAGCTGGTATCAATGGAGCCTTGAGGCTTGGTTCCAACGTATCGCGCTGTTACTACGTATCTGTCCGGGGTATACCAAAGGGCATTGGGCGGCCAACAGGTATCGAGAACCACTCCGCCGCCTTTGGATATCGGTACCGAAGCACCCGGTTTTGTAACCACTGCACCCGTTACAGCGAAGGTATAGGTGGCACAGGGCACGGTGTAGGTAATAGTGTCGCCGGGTTTGAGCTGAGAAAGATGTGAAAAGAAGCTTACATCATGAGCCGCAAATAGGGCTGTCGTCGTGGGTCCCGGCCATGGCGTTAGAGGGTCATGACCAATCGAGATATCCAAAACCGAGTTACCTAGCCCTTGTTGAACGGGAGCAGTTAGCGAGATCTTGGCAACTTGCAGAACACCGGGTCCTGGTGAAGCTATGCAATCCTGTCCCAGCCTTTGACGATATGCGGTTGCAATTAGTTGTTTCGAGGTGTTTTTTAAAAGTGCAGCAGCTCCGCTCGAAGAACGATTATTCCACCACAAGGGATAACCCACACCAATCGCCGCGACGGCTAAAAGGCTAAAACCAATGGATACACGAATCTTACCTCTGGGACGCCTAGGCATCCCATGAAGCGGCTGACGCGAAGGCTTAGGCATCATATGAAGCGGCTGACGAAAGTGCTTGCCCTTTTTTACAAACATATAGTGATCTGTCCTACTTTTTTGCCGCGCAAATTATTCGTTTTAAGTCCTATAGTTAAATCGACCTAACTACCAGCTAGTTTGAATTGAATTTCATCGAATTTTTTACCATTCCCAACTCTGAATCTACCAGCAATTTCAAGCAAGTACAAGACTCCTGTACCACTCTAAGCTAAATCAAGGTTCGAGGCACTGCCCTAAATTACTATTGGCGGCTCACTCTGTATTTGTCGGCGTCTACCCCAAAAAGAAAAAAGTTCCAGGGTTGTTGGTAGCACCTGGTCCGATATCGAATCCAAGTTAGCAATCCACAATAGAACAATCGAATGCATATCTACCTGTTGAGAAGTTAGCAATCCCAACAGGTAGCCAGAGTTGCATCCGAACGGGATGAGCATCTCCGACAAGAATTCCACCCATCTGTCAAGCTTCACGTGGTGACGCTTACCTGGCGCCAATCATATTTCTTATTTGAATCTCTAGATAAGGCGCACTATAGAAGATACTTCAATTAAGCAGAATAAAAGTAGACGAATTGGGCGTCTACCTTTGCTTTCTCGAAGTAGTAGATCGTTGAGGAAAATCTTAAATCCTATCGATAAGTAAGGTAAATTTCATCACGTAACGATGCCTCAAGTCACTAACGATTGGGGGTTCGCCCGAGCTTGTCCTTGGTATGGCGCTTGATTCGCTCATTTTCCAAAGTCTGATAAGCGGGGTATTTACGATCGAGTGGCAACCAAATAGCTCCAGCACCTCCAAGACATCCTCGTAAAGCCAATAGTAACGTTTATGCTAGATTTGGTTGCTGAATGGTAGTGTCCAAGATGGATCGCCGAAAGAGTCGTCTTGCAAGGTTACAAGGCGCAAAAACCTCTAGTGCATCGCGATAGCTCTGGCCCAACATTCACTACCTTCAGCTTATGAGCGCGGACACAAACCACGCAAGCAAGCTAATGGATCGGTTAGCTAAAGTGAGGTAATCCAATCATTAGCCCTGCCAAAACTCACTATATACAAGATTGAACCGATCACTAGTTGATAGTTTCAACGCCTTCAATCTTGGCTAAACTAGATGGGTCTAGTGAATCAACGAGATGATTGACGCCATAACTAAGTGCGATCATCCCATACGACAGGAGCAATGCTGTCTTTTTTCATCCAAAGTTTTATTGAGCCAAATGGACGGATCGTCTTTTGGTTCGAACAGACCCGATGGTCCGAAACAAGCGCTATCAATACTCAAAGCGCACGGCACCCTTTCTCTTGGTGGCCAACCAAGACCCGATCGGGACTCAGAACAGCAATAGAGGGCTGTTTTAGTGGAGTCGAAATCTTTCTGGCCGAAGATAGCCTGCGACTACCCATTTGCGCAAAAGGAGTCCCAAAACCATCGCCAAATAATTGGATAGAGATACCTTCGGACTTTCCTAAAAAGTCCGGGCTATCGAATTTCTCGATTCCTATCTTGGGAACAATGCCTCTGCTTGGCGCAAATCAGATTCTCACGGTCCTAGACAAGCTAGGCGAGTTGGAAGTTTCTGTCAGTGGTTCAGATGAGACCCTTCGTTTCATGCAGTCACCATCTACCCAAACCCTTGCCATAATCGCTGAATTTGCCCTCTCGTTGGTAAAGCGACAGCAATTTATTCCTTACGCTTCGCCGATAATTGGCAACCCGGGTGCCGCTAACGGTCGATGGAAGAGTATTTTGGGACGCCAAGATGTTCAGTTCGTTCGCCACATTCTCGAAGAGGGAACCGGCGAACTATTCGCAAAAGTCCTATCTACAAGGGATCAAAGTGCAGCGCTACCACCCAAATTGCTTCGTATCGCCATCGACATCATGCTGGATCAAGAGATTCGCGAGGCAATTAGCGATCCGATTTGGTTCTCGTACTACCACGCCACAGGTTCCAAACCACTAGATCACTTCTTGGCCAAACTAGCCGATAATCCACTTTCGCCTATTGTATCTAACTTCACCCTTCAAGGTCGACTCCCCGAGATATTAGATGAGTGGCGAGAACGAGTAAAAGGCGAGCTCGCTCCATTACGACTAGCCCTAAGGATCTCTCCACCTGGATATTACGAAGCCGAAACAAGTGACGAAGACGCCGACCCAACAGAGGACCTATGGGAGGTTGCATTTGGCCTCTCTCAACGTAATGCGCTAGGAACCTTCCTGGATCCAAGCTCGCCGAATGACCTTGAATCGGTTCTCGACGAACTCAAAATCACCCCGGATGAAGCTGAGCTAATCTATCTGAAGTCCCTCACTCGCATTGCCACCTATGATCCTTTGATTGAGCAGGCTGCCCAACTTGGTAAAGGTGGTCGGATCTTAATTCCAAGCAACGATGTAATTACATTCGTGCGCGGAACCGCCGCCATCCTCGCAGAAAAAGAGGGCGTTGCACTCCTGCTACCTCGCACGCTCCGCGATGCGATAAAGCCCAAGGTGCATATTTCTAGCGCGCCTGTAAAGTCCAAGAATCCCAAGATGGGCCTTGAAGCGCTCTTTACCTTCACCGCCAAAGTTAGCATTGGCGAAAGGGAGCTCTCGCGGGAGGAGATAGAGTCGCTGCTAGCAAGTCAAAGTCCGATAGCCAAAGTCGATGACGATTGGTTCTTCGTAGACAGGCGTGGATTGACCCGGGCTCTGTCGTATCTAACACGCCACGAGCAACAATCCAAGCGAACACTCGCATCAATCCTCTCTGAGACAATCGGCGATATAGATGACGATGATCTCATCTCTATCGAGCGACCAGACCCCCAAACACTTATCGATGCTATGGCCAAGGGACGCAAGCGAGCACTGGAGTCTTTCGTAGAACCCAAAGGCTTCACACTCCCCCTTCGAGACTATCAAAGGCGCGGGGTGGATTGGCTAGCTTCCTTAGAGGCAATAGGCCTAGGCGCCTGCTTAGCTGACGATATGGGCCTTGGAAAGACCGCACAGATAATAGCGCTCTTAGCCCAGGAACATCAAGATTTACTATCGGCGGCAACCTTTGAAATTTCAGAGTCCCCATCATCGACATCTTCCTCTGATTCTCCTTCCACAGAGATCACCGAGACTCATGCAACTCTAATAATTGCTCCGGTTTCGGTCGTTGGAAACTGGAAGAGAGAGCTCGCACGCTTTTACCCCGCCCTCTCGGTAATGGTTCATCATGGATCCAATCGGTCAGATGGAGTCGAATTCACCGAGAGTGTAAAAAAACACGACGTCGTCATAACGAGTTACTCCCTATTGGCTAGAGATATCTCAACGCTATCTGCGCTCAAATGGCACCGCGTCGTCGTTGATGAAGCCCAGAATATCAAAAATCCCTCCGCAGCCATGACAGTTGCTGCGAATTCTCTTATCTCTAGCCGCAGGATTGCACTAACAGGCACGCCGGTAGAGAACCACACCGGCGAACTCTGGGCGATTATGAACTTCATAAACCCAGGCCTTCTTGGCTCTAGAACTGGTTTTAGAACTAAGTTTTCGATTCCCATTGAAAGGGAGAACAACCAGACGGTTGCAACCCACCTTGGCAAGGCTATAGCTCCCTTCCTCCTTAGGCGGCTAAAGACAGATAAATCCATTATTGCTGACCTCCCAGACAAGATCGAGATCAAGGAGTACTGCGGCCTCTCTCAAGAACAGGAAGCACTCTATAAGAATGCAGTTTTAAGACTACAAGAGTCGTTGGAATCAGCGAGTCAGATGCAGAGACGCGGAGCGATTCTGGCTTCGATCACCAGGTTGAAGCAGATCTGTAACCACCCGACCCTGGTAAAAGAAGCCACCTCGCTTAGAGGTAATTCGGCCAAAATGCAAAGGCTAGAGGAGCTGCTAGAGGAGATTTTAGAAGGTGATGAAAAGGTAATCATCTTTACTCAATTCACGACATTTGGCAATCTCCTACACGAACACCTCCAAGAACGATTTCGACAAAGAGTCTTATATCTACATGGCGGGTCAACAATGCCACAACGTGATTCGATGGTAAGTGAATTTGCCACCCCAGGCGGGCCATCAATCTTTTTACTTTCTCTAAAAGCAGGTGGTACTGGCTTAAATTTAACAGCGGCCAACCATGTGATTCACTACGATAGATGGTGGAATTCAGCAGTAGAGTCACAGGCCACAGACAGAGCATTCCGAATAGGACAACGTAAAGACGTCGTGGTTAGAAAGTTGATCTGCGAAGGTACTCTCGAGGAGCGAATTGATGCCATAATCGAATCGAAGAAGGCTCTGGCGGATAGTCTGATCTCAACTGGAGAGACCTGGATCACCGAACTAGATGACACCGCGCTAATGGACCTCCTCAGCCTCACTCCATCCGAACAAGATTAGACAAAGAAACAGGTGCAGTTGAATTGGTTTCGTCGCCTTTAAACCTGATATCACAGATCCTCTATTCCAAAAACTTTCATTCCTTGAACCTCGAGGAGCAGATGGCCGTCCTTGCAAATGTGCGTCGAACTCCAGAAGCCCCCTCGAGAAGTAACGCCAAACGAAGTTGGTGGCTCCAGATAATTCTAGATAATCTAGAGCGAAGTTCTGGAAAAGATCGGGCCGCTCGAGGACGATCCTATTGGCGCAAAGGCGCCGTATCCAAGCGATTGACGATCGAAGATGGTGCTGCATTGGGTCATGTACGAGGGTCCAATTCAGAAAGGTACAAGGTCGCCGTCGGAGTAGACGAAAGCTTCTCCGCTCATGCTGAAGTTCTAGCGAACGCAATCGCTAGCGACGCAGCTTGCTACGTAGACTTTCGTGAAGGACGTCTTAATGAGGCGCTAATGGGAATCACATTGAGTGATGGAACTAAACTCTTCCTCGACCATCTCGCCATGGAGGGAGTTTGTAACTGCTATGACTGGGACGCAACCTGCAAACATCAGATTGCTTTGGCAAATGCGATCGCTGACAAGATAGAGAACGATCTCGATCTCGCGCTAACTTTTCTTGGAATCGAGCCAAATGAGCTACACGCTCTTGTTTCGCAGCTGAGAGATGGTGATGAAAGGGACTCTCTTTCTAACGACCCAGACAACATCACAGACACATTTGGTTGGCCAGACTTCCATGATGTAGTTAGATTTACCACTGTGAAAAGGTACGGGAAGAGTCCAATCGCATTGGCTGAACACCTCGGCGAACTTAGCAAAGAAATCCTCGATCCGATAAGCCTCATACCTAAAAATAGAATTAACGGCACCCTCGGCTCCCTCAATTCATTCTTTGACGAGATGTATGAGCTGGTTAAATACCACCTGAACGGAAACGAAGAGCCCGACTTTTAATGACCCCAAACGCGAAAGCTGGATACAACTATCCCCGTTTTATCGATAAAGAGATAGTTATTATCGGCTGTCGATCTAACGCTCTATCCAATAGCCAAGTAGCATAAGGTGAGAATGCGCGTAAAAAAACCAAAGTCTTAAGTCGTCGAACCTATGCGTTAGTCGATAGAGGGTGGGCCCAGTAAAGCCATAAACAAAGCCGGGAAATCTTTGGGTGAGACGGTAAGCGCAAAGAACAAACGTCCCTAGCTCCTAGCAAGAATCAGATAATTAGGCAGTGTTTGTGGAGCATTCAAAGACCACTGACTTTTCGTTTATCTTTGGACCACCTCGCCGGAATCTTTGGACCACCTGATTCTTTATCTGATTAACTTGCTTTGGCGTCTTAAAAAAGCGGACACCAAAGGAGGAATCAACATAAATGGCTTCAAAGAAATGGAAGGTGGATATGAAGGATATCCGTAAATTATTGGCTCTTGTAACCAAGGGTAGTTACAGCAATAGAGAGATAGCAACATCGCTTGGTATATCACACCAAAGCGTAAGTCGACAGCTCGATAGGCTCGCCAAAGCAGGCGTTATTAACCAAGGACCATGAGATTATCCCGAGGTTTTAGTTATCTCGAATCAATTGCCAAAGTCCTGTTCAGGGTCTCAAGAGTAGGCAAACCTTCGGAATAACCAAGTTCGCGTATTTCAACCCAGATACCTGCATCAACAGCATTTCATCGTCTTACCACAGTGGGATCTCTCGAGGGGCATCGCCGTTTACAAACTTTTTTTAGAAGTGCTTGTTTCATCATCTTCAAGTCAACAGCGCCGTAGCTGTCGGTAGCATTGACACATACATGGCCGAGAAAGTCCTTGATGCACGAGAGCGGCATACCTCCTTGGTACAAGTGCACTGCCCGGGTATGACGAAATAGCTTGAATTTCCATATCTTTGGCGCATCTTGTTTGTCGGTTACCCTGGCCTCATCAACATAACGACCTGCCAGGTCAATCAAAAATGAGTCGTAGCCATGGGCAATAAAATAAAAGCGCAGTTCTTCCCAGCCGTAGTTATATTGCCACAGCGTTGACTTGCTGTGGTTAAGGGGAGCAATCGCTTCTCTTCTACGAACGATCAAATCCTCAAGTGAAAGCTGTTTCTCCATCTGGTTCTCCATAGCTCGAACCGGCGTTGTTGTCGGTGTCATAAGTATGGATGATGTTGTGATTTGGGTAAATGCACTTGGGGTTTGATCTTTTGGTTATCCCGAAGATTTGCCTACTCTTGAGACCCTGACCAGGACTTGGGCAATTAATTCGGGATAACTAAAACTTCGGGATAAAAAAGACAAACGACAACCGGAAAAGCAGCAGGTGAGATCCAGGTGATAGCTAGACATCAGGGTCTATATCGCTTAGCCCATCTTTCGCAGATTTCCCGAAAAATCGCCCTAATTGGTCCCTTTTGAGGGGATTTTGGGCGATTTTCGACTTGGGCGATTTATAGATGCCCTGGTAGATGGGTATTAGGTCTTTTTGGGTCGCGAATGTAGTGTCCTAATTTTTGAGTAGTTTTGATTATGACTTGCATTAGCTCTGACATGGTGCTATTGTCTTGTTGTGTTTATCCGTGAAACTCCAACAGTTAATAAAAAGACCGGCGTTAGCTACAGTAAGTACCAACTCGTTGAGTCCTACCGCTGTGAAAAAGGTCCCCGTCAACGTATAGTAATGACCTTGACCGAACTGGACCTGGATAAGTCATTGTGGCCAGCTCTGGCCAATGCTATAGCCCAGAGACTCTCTGGAGTAACCTCACTCTTTGAATCAGATCCTATTATTGCCAGATACGCAGATCTGGCAATCACTAAGTATGCAATTCGTTCCGAAGTTGCAACCGCTAAAGAAACAAGAGCTACTGAGGCTGACCTTGAGATGGTAGATCTCTCTAGTGCTAAGACTATCAATAGTAGAAGTATCGGTCCAGAACTCATAGGAAACTCGTTCTATGAAGCTCTTAGCTTCGATAAGATCCTAGAGAGTGCAGGTCTATCGGGTGAATCTCTTGGCATTGCCAAGGCAACGATAATAGCTCGTCTTATTCATCCTGGATCTGATCGAAAGACCTATTCGTATATCAACTCCAACTCTTCACTACCTGAGATATGTGGTATCGATCTCTCTAAGTTTCACAAGGATAAGGTCTATGCAATTGCAGATAAGCTCTATGACGCTAAAGGCGTCATAGAGCCAGCACTCTATAGAGCTAGCTCTGATCTCTTTAGGACGAATACCAGGCTCTTTCTCTTTGATCTAACTAACACCTACTTCGAAGGTTCTACTAAGGGGAACTCCCTAGCTAAACATGGACATTCCAAAGAGAAGCGTTTTGATTGCACATTAGTTTCTCTGGCACTACTTGTTGATCACAGGGGACTACCCATCTACTCAGAGATACATGAGGGCAATACCTCTGAGCCTAGAACTCTCATTAGCGTACTTGATGCCTTGGAGTCTCTATCGGATGGATCTCTCTTTGGGGATGTTGTTCCTACCATTGTGATGGATAGGGGAATTGCTACCAAGGCAAACCTAGAACTTCTTATTAAGCGCAATCTCAACTACGTAGTAATTGAGAGAGCTAACAAAAAGAGCCTCTATCGAAGCCATTTCATGGAGATGGAAGGCTTCACCGAGATCTACGATGCCCAAGGATCCCCAGTACTGGTGAAAAAGCTACAAGTGGAACCACAAAAGCCACACGGGCGAGTGAGAACACAAGTACAGGGACAAGTGCAAACGCTAGAAGAAGACACCGGCACTGACGACAATAACAGTTACACCACCTCCGGCAACACTAGCAACAGTATCAGCAACAGCGACAGCAGCAACGACACCAAAATCATCAAGAGCGACAGCAGCACCGGCACTGACGACTATATCCGTAATGGTGTCACCGGCAAGAATACCGGCACCGATGACACCAAAATCACCAACAGCAACACCACCGACACTGATACTAACGCCACCTCCACCTCCATCTCCTCCTCTTCCACCTCCATCTCCACCTCCATCTCCTCCTCTTCCACCTCCATCTCCTCCTCTTCCTCCAACAACAACACCACAACCGTGGTGTTGTGTCGTTCTTTGGGGAGATCCAAGAAGGAATCAGCGATCTCTAGTCAAGCTAACGAGAGATTCTTAGTAGATATCACTTCGTTGAATACCTCAATCACAAAGGGTTCTATATCTAAGACCACAGTTGTCTCAGAGCGTATCGGACGCATCAAGGCCAAGTACCCAAGTATTGCTTCCAAATACGAGATATCCCTTGAATATCATCAAGACCATGGCAAGATCATCAAAAAGAGACGCTTTGACAAAGTAATCAATCTCACTATTACAGAAAAACCCACTAAAGCCAAAGATGATAATCTCCAAGGAGCCTACGTCATAGACACCAGCCATAGCGAGCTAGATGCAGGTGAGATCTGGAATATCTATACGACTCTCACTAAAGTAGAAGATGCCTTTAGATCCCTCAAGAGTGATCTTGGACTTCGACCGGTCTATCATCAACTAGCTAGCCGAACTGCTGCTCACCTCTTCATCTCAGTACTTGCCTATCACCTCCTTAGTGCCATTGAGCTGACCTTGAGGCAAAATAACGATAAGAGAAGATGGTCAACCATTAAAGAGCAACTCAACAGTCACCGCCGAGCCACCATAGTTCTTACATCAGATAAAGGCGTTGTCTATCACATCCGCACTAGTGGTGTTTCTGAGCCGGTTCACAAAGAGATCTACCGTCTCTTAGGAGTTAGTGATCCCCTTAAACGGATAAAGACCATTGCGACGCATTTGTAGTGTCCCAACGTAAGACCACATACTCAACTAGCTGGGAGAATAGGTTGATTTTCGGAAAGATGGGTTAGTGTTGCTGGCCCGAAGAATCAAGGCAACCTTGGGCGACCATAATTCTAAAAGAGACAAACCTATCTGTTTTTGGTCGGTTTGAGATAGATCCATTAGAAACCTTTAGGGGCTCCAGAAAAAGAAAACCCCTAAAGCCCGATCAATGATGCAAACTCAGACTATTGCGACAATAAGGACCAAGCCATACTTATTGCGGTTCTATCTAGTCAAAGGCCTTGCCTAATGACATTCTAATCGATACAAATTCCAATAATTTATTCCGAGGTTGACTTATTATATCAAAACTGAAATTAAGAATATAAATAAACTAATCGATATCAATGAGGAATTATTACCGACCGATCTTAGCAATTCACAATTTTGCCTGCTCATAATAATTAGATTTATTAGTCTATTTAGATAAGCAATATCTCTGGTGGGATTGAGCATTCCATAGATATAACTTAACTGCCCAATCGAAAATGTGGCGTTACAAACAGGAGTCGATACGTAGCTTTAAACTCGCACCCCACATGCGTCAAGAGATCTACAAGGCATTAGGGCCATTTCGAGACCTGGGTCACACCAGATAGGTGCAAAGGGCCCTTGTCTAAAGATAAGCAATTTATTAGATTACTAATTAAAGCCTCTGATAGAGAGCAAGAGATAAATGATCTCATACCTATCGAGGTTAATATCAGGGTAGGTGTTTTAGATGAAGAAAATTCAACTAGTAAATGTTTCAACTTTACGACCTTTTAGGTGGCTATATCAAAGCAAGGGAGCCAGCTATATTTGGCTAGTCGCGAGACTTTGGCTCGGTTATAAGTGGCTGGATGCCGGTTGGCAAAAGATGTTCGGTGCAGAATATTCTAGCTTCTGGAATGGAGGTAAAGGCGTAGCCGGATTCGCGACATCAGCTCAAGCCCATTCCACTGGTGCACACGCATCTGTCGTTTATGGGTGGTGGGTCTCCTTCATGACCAACTTCGTGGGACCTAACCATGCGATCATCGCCAAGTTGGTAACCTTGGGAGAGCTCGCAATCGGCCTTGGCCTTATTATTGGCCTCTTTACCGGAGTTGCAGCCTTCTTTGGAGTCGGCCTGAACATCATGTATCTCCTGTCCGGAACCATCGGTGTAAATCCTATTTACCTGCTCATCGGAGTCTTCCTGATCTTCGCATGGCAAAATGCTGGAAATCTTGGAGCTGACCGATACGTACTTCCTTACCTACTTGAACGACGAACCAATCAATATGACGTAGATGTCGCAAAAATTATTTCGACCCCTCAAACAAAAGAAGCAGCAACTCAAAAGTAACTTCCTAAAAAGGCAGTTTGAAAAGAATTAGCCCAGTCACAAAAAACCCCTTTGACCCCATTCAAAGGGGTTTTTTGTGTTCATTATCAAATAGGAGGGTCACAAAGCGAAAAAACGGAATTCTCACATCATCTGGGCCAAGAGATCACACGGCGAGCTTACCAAAACCTACTAGATCCTTCATGACTGGTTATACACCACCTCCAAGCATGTGAAATCTCTAAACCCGCAAATCACAGCTATAGTTAGTTTCAGAACCGTTGAGGCTCAATTAACTATTTATCCATTGATTTCGACCACTTCCCGAGAAGTGCTCGCTTTTCATCATTGATCTTCAAGGACAAAAGCAATGTCCGATTGCTATACTTCTAATAATATGGTCACGCCGTGATCTATGAACATTGGATTCCTTCCGCCTAGATACCAAACAATTACCTCAAGGATTCAAGGTCAACCTTGGCATCGGTAGCTTCCAAGTCGCCAAATCTTGGCCACGACCGAGACGGTATCGCTCCCCATCGCGAATCAACCAGGCACTGCGGACACCTTCAACCCTCCAAGATCCATCCTCCCAGATCAGAGCAGTCTCTTCGTCGACTCCAACTATGTCGATTCCATTAGATGTTTCCAATCCAAAATTCACCAATCCTTGAGGTAAGCGTCCGACTAAACGATCAAAATGGGGGATCACGGCTAGATCAGGAATAACTCCAAACCCGTGACGCTCCTTATGAGTAGGTCGGAGCTTAGGGATCCAACCAGCTAAGGCCATTGCTCCCGCGCTACATCCCGCCAAGGCACTTCCGCCTAGCCATGATTCAATTGCTAGGTGCAAAAATCTCGTTCCCGACAAAGTTTCAACGAGGAGGCTAGGATTGCCGCCTGAGAAATAGATCAACCCGGCTTCAGCTAGTACCCCGTCGAATTCACCGTTATCCGCCTGCATACGATTGCCAATTGGCACAGCGACATCCTGGACCCCAAGCCTCCTTGCTTGTGCCCTGCCGAGTTCGATCCAATATGCAAGGCGTTCGGGCCCTTCTGCGGAAGCTGCAGTAGGAATCTGAATAAAATTCGGTTTACGTCCATCGAGTAGTGATGCCTCAATCAATGCCATCGATTCCAGATATTCACCAGAACCGATTAGGGCTATTGGACCAGGACTCATCGAAGAGTTGTCATCTTGCAAAGTTCCACTACCCTTCATTTGCGACTATAAAAACAAAGCTAGACCCATAAGAGGTCTACTATAAAGTTAGCCCATTTCAAAGAAAAGATTTCCCTAAAGCGATATAGGTCCATGCGCTATCAGTCCTGAGAGAAAATCGACCAACGTCCTCATGTGATCACTGCTTTTGGCTGCTGAATTGGCTAGTCCGCTACAGTCGGTTCGCCTGTGCTGCCAGCAACATCCTTACGCCTTTGCTCAAAGTTTCATTATAAGACCAACGTCGCCGCTACAGCTCACTCCTCCCCGCTGCGTAGCATCCGGTACTCGTACCATTAGCTTTTGGCCTCGGTTTATTTCGTTTCGGGGATTCCCTTAGGGAGAAAATGCACGACTGATTCGCAAGTTCGATAGGAAAACCGCTACCCCTGCCATTGCTGCGCCACTACTGGGCCCCTACCCCGCCGCTACTGCGCTCATGCCAACTTTAACAAGAGACACCGTCTAGCCAGTAACGAGGCAACCAGCCAGGCAAACCCATAGCATTGATTCTTCCTGGGTTGTGATATTCTGCATAAGGGGTTCTATTCGTCATAGCATCGTTGACTTTTGCTCATGTTCGTAGCACTTATCAAATGGAGGTATCTCCGCCTTTCAGCTCAACGCTCATCACCCTGGCTCGCTACCAACGCAGCTTGTGCCGATTTGATATCCTTTCTAGTAAATTAATATCGAAAGAACCACGGAGCTAGAGGCTTCTTTCCTCATCTCTGAATTTGCATTACTTGGCCAGGAAGCTCAAAAGGTCAAACTATGGTTAGCATTCAGCGCACATGGCACCCAAGAGAGCATTGAGTTCAAAAATAGTTTCAAGTCATAGTCATTGATTCCTAACAGCACTCGTGCTTCTTAGGTGCTGCCTGATAGGTCGCCGTTTTCAAGTTCATCTCCTTGGGCTCATATTCAAAGATTCAGCTCGGGAAGTCAATTGTGTTGCGGCGCAATGGAGATCGATCGGATAGACATAAGGGTTATGCCGATTTCAGGAGAGCGGGACTTAAAAGATGGACTTACTATCCACTAGCAGACCTCATAATGCTGCGATGATCGTCTTCATACATTTTTCATGGCGCTGGTTTGCAGCGCTTGATGGCCTTTAACCCCTTACGATTGCATCATGGTCAAGAAACTCTTCGTTGAACGTCTTGTACCCTTCGGCGACCTTCCTCGGCACCTTGTTCTGGATATGCTTTTTTGGCTTCAAAATGATTTTCTCCATCTGTATCATAGATACAAACCTCAAATTAGGAGGGGATTAATCAATTGAAAGCCTTCCAACCAGCCCAAACCTAAAGAACTGTTCTTTTAGCAAAGAGAAGCTTCCCAAAAAACACAAGTAGTAGATCTTGGTGATATGTCGATGGGTATTCATCAATCCCAAGCAACTTGTCGGGCGTTGGTAATTTCGCAACTCGACGATATCGAGATATCAGATATTCATTCGCCGGACTAGCATTAGGTGGCAATGGTTCATCGAAACAAATGGCGGACAGGAAACAGCGCCTCTAATTCCACCACTGTACAGGATGAACCAGCTCAACGGGAATTAAGATTTACCACGACCAGATCGGAAAAAAGTCCTCTCAACCTCTGGAGATTGTTGATCGGTCGACCACTGCGCACATCCGAGTCGGCAAAAGAACGGATCAATCCGATTGAGGGCCTCTCGGCTCTATCGCTAGATGCGCTCACTTCGGTAGCCTATGGTCCAGAAGCTCTCCTAAGTGTCCTGGTGGTTGGTGGGGCAACTGCATTGAACGCCATGCTACCAATTACGATTGTAATCGTAATTCTGCTCGCTATCCTGGTCACATCCTACCGGCAGGTGATCGAAGCATACCCTACCGGCGGAGGAGCATACGCGGTCTCAAAAGCCAACTTGGGCAAAAACATCAGTCTCGTCGCAGCAGCTGCGTTAATAGTTGACTATACGCTGACAGTGGCAGTCTCAATTGCGGCTGGCGTGGGGGCGCTCACCTCAGCCTTTCCGCAACTTGCACCCCAAACAGTTCCCCCATGTCTCGCTTTTCTCGCAATTCTTACCTTAATGAACCTGAGGGGACTTGGCGAAACAGCTAGGGTCTTCTTACTTCCGACTGCACTTTTCATTATCGGCATCTATGCCGTCATCGTACTGGGGCTAATCCATCCCCTGGCGCTTTCGGCCAAAGACTTGACATTTCACATCACATCGAAGACCACACAGACTCTGGGCATTTTATTAATTCTCAAAGCCTTTTCAGCCGGCTGCAGCGCGCTTACTGGCGTCGAAGCGATAGCAAATGGAGTACCGCTTTACAAGGAGCCCCGAGTGCCAAGGGCTAAAAAAACCGAAATGCTTCTTGGCCTGATCTTGGGTAGCATGCTAATTGGTCTTGCCGTACTCGCGAATCGCTTTCACGTTGCACCAAACGCCACCCAGACAGCATTAAGCCAAATCATGGCTATTACGATGGGTCGCAATTTCGCTTTTTTAGCACTCTCAATAATTATCACCTTGGTGCTGGGTCTCGCCGCAAACACTTCATTCGGAGGACTGCCGATACTAGCAAGTCTTCTGGCTCAGGACAACTTCTTACCACACAGATTTGCTCTCAAAGGAGAACGCCAAGTTTTCTCCACAGGAATCTGGACCCTCTCGTTTTTCTCAGCATTGCTGCTTATCGGAGTCAATGGCAACACAAATAATCTGATTCCCATGTTTGCAATTGGTGTTTTCACAGGATTCACCCTTTCGCAGATAGGTCTCGTGGTTCACTGGAAACGAACAAAGCCGAGTCGATGGAAACGCAAAGCTGCAATCAATGGATTCGGGGCGACCGTGACCGGAGTCTCCACCTTGATATTCCTCCTCACAAAGTTCCTCAACGGTGCATGGCTCGTAGTGATAGCAGTTCCACTTATCATTCTTCTTTTTTTACGCATCAAAAACTACTATCTAAGAGTAAGCACATCGCTGCAATTAGGCACGATTCCTTCGAAGCCGAAATCACAAGAAACAACCGTAATAATACCTATTTCTCAAATCTCAAAACTAACCCAGTACGCAATTGGTGAAGCGTTATCTCTTGGGCAAAAGGCGATCGCCCTTTATGTATACAACACCGACCCGACTCTTGATGAATCTCAAAAATTGACTCCTACGAAAAAGGACGATCTCGCCAAAGAATGGATGAAATGGAATCCTGGAATCCAGCTAGAGATAATTGAGAGCGACTACTCATCCATTGTCAAACCGATTGTCGACTATATCGATCAGCTTCGCAACTCTATAGACAATCAGATAGTAGTGCTCATCCCCGTGATCATTCCTGATAAAGGTCGTTACCGAATTCTACATAATCAAACTGACCTGCTGCTGTCCGCCTCATTGAGCAAGCGGAGCGACCTAATAGTCGCCAGAGCAAAATATCGCCTTGACCGGACGGAGCGTTAGATGATCCAGGACGATAGCAAGTTCCGATGTTTTACATGGATTTCTAACTTATCTTTGAGCTCTGGGTCTGCTCTTTCCGTTAGGAATTATACACATTCAATTGTGTTTAAGGATCCAGGGCACGTGGAGCATGGAACCATTATCGAGCAAAACCCCTCGATCTCGCTTTGATCTTGAAATCTCAGATAATTCAATACAATTTCAAATAATTATCGATGGATATTATTGTGATATGGAGTAGATATTCACAAAGATACACTCTGATCTAGATGGTGAAAGTATAGATGGATACCTCTTTTAGAGCCCACGTAGCACGTCAAGTTTTACTTATAAAAAAACAACAAAACCGAAAGAGACCACTTGATCTGACCAAACTCCCTAAGAGGCCAAAAGGTGAGAGCGCTCTTCGAAAAGCCGTAATTTCTAGGATTCTAGAGATTGAAACTGAAACCAGATACTATGGCGGCGTTGAATGTGAATGGGTAGTCCCCAAAAAAAGACACAGTGAGATGGTCTTATACTATCTCCATGGAGGCGCCTACATTGGTGGTTCCCCGGCGACGCACCGTTACTTCATCTCCCAAATCACCAAAAGAGCGCAGTGCTCCGCCGTCGTAATCGATTATCGACTCGCCCCTGAAAATACCTTTCCAGCTGCAGTGATAGATGCGGTAAAATCTTACAGGGGTCTTTTAGAATCAGGCGTCGAAGCCCGCAATATTGTCCTAGGTGGCGATAGTGCCGGTGGGGGCCTAGCTCTTGCATTGGTTCAGGAATTAAAGAAGCTCGGACTAGCGCTCCCCCGTCGCATCTTTCTTTTGAGCCCTTGGACCGACTTGACCGGTTCAGGTTCTTCGGTAATGACTAATTCCAAGATTGACCCATGGCTAAATAGTGACGGCATCTCACTTACCGCAAAACTCTATCTAGGAGAAAATGACCCAAGTCACCCCTTGGCTTCTCCGCTCTTTGGCAACCTAGATGATTGCTCAGAGACGATTATCTTCGTTGGAAGTGATGAGATTCTATTTGACGATTCGCTTCGTCTCTATGACAACCTCGCACGCATAGGCATAAGGTGCAAGTTGATCATTGGAGAACACCTTTGGCATGTATGGCCCCTATTTCCCATACCAGAAGCCAAAGCTACATGGAACGCTATTGCATCTTTTTTAAATTTCGGTCTCTCAACCTAGGTGAAGGCGACTTGGAATAGCTAAACCGACGCAATTTAATCTAGCATTTCTAGAGCGGAGGCAAGATGGTGGTCTAAGGTCGTAAACAAATAAGCACGTTACCGTTGCTAGCATTCATCTTGGGGCCATGTCGACCTATAGATGGAAGGCAATTTCGGGAATTACCCTACGGCGGCAATAATTCATCTATCATTAAACGTTAGATCTTGTATCTAAGGTAGATCTAGGGGTAACATGATGGTACAGACAATCGATGACACTGAAAAGGTTGACGACGCTTCAACGGAGAAATTCTTTTCTAAGAAAGATCTTGTTCCTATGCTTGCCGGAACAATCGATATGATCATCTTCGGAATTGGTGTAATTGTCACGATATTTTGGCTAGGATCAATTCACCATCAACCGCTCCCGACCTCATCTAAATGGGTTCCTTCTTCACATGCAGCAGCGGCCCTGGCGCTACAGACAGCGCAACAATCCACACCTACTACGGCTAACGTCCCCACTCAAGTTACAACCTACGTCTGTTCCATCCTGGTACCACAAACGCTAAACAGTGGACAGGTTCATTACGTAGAATACAGGGGAAGTTGTAACACTATCCATGCCATTGCAGCACAGCACAAATCTGGTGTTAGGTGGCTACCAGTTCAAAAGTTTGTCCACACCCAAAGTGGGAGCTAGCTAGAGTTTCCTCTGCCCATCTCAATATAGAGACCTCTTGCCAAGCGATTATAAACATCGCTAAGCAACATCGAAAGCATCGAGTGGTAACCTTTTCTGAAAGATTAACTCCCCGACGATTTAGCACCATCGAAATGGTAGAGCCAACCTCAATGGAAAAATAGCTTAAAAGTCAAAGGGTTTGATCTTGCCTTTGTCACCGAACCCCAGCACAAAGATAGCTAATCTCTCACGATCTGGCTTCAGTAGGCTAACAGTAGTAAATCAATCGC
Source organism: Acidithrix sp. C25 (assembly GCF_904848545.2). Taxonomy (NCBI): domain Bacteria; kingdom Bacillati; phylum Actinomycetota; class Acidimicrobiia; order Acidimicrobiales; family Acidimicrobiaceae; genus Acidithrix; species Acidithrix sp. C25. The sequence goes on along the minus strand of NZ_CAJHCI020000006.1, from coordinate 695,498 downwards.
CAAGAATCGGCTCTTGGCGATCAAAGACCTAAATTGGACAGATAAACAGCTCAGTCACCGCCATGGAACTTGGTCTGAAACAGCCGGACTCGACAGTTATAGATAAGCTTCACATCGCCACAAGTATCCTTCTTATTGCTGGAGATCCTCTAGGCACAAAAGAGATTCCGCTCCAAGATACATATACATTTATATGCACCTCTTTTGCTTTCTTCCTCCAGCCGCCTTTGTGTCTTTCTTTCTATCCATAGAGACAGAACCAAGGCGAGTCGGTGATTGTCCATCTTCCACGTCCAAACTGCATCGTCGTGGTTTGCTTGGAGTCCTCACCGAAGCGGTAGCCTTGGCACCCATTGGGACGCTTTCGGCTTTCCATTTAGCGTAGGAACCTCTCATCGAGGCTCTTTCTCACTTACCGATAGGGAGTGAACCGGTTGATCTGGCGATCTTGGAACTTTGACTTGATGTTCATGGAGGCTACGTGATCTGCATCACCCTGGCTGTTACAATCCCAGGAGGGATTGTAACAGCCAAACACATAACCGTATCGGTTGTCCAAAGAGACATACCGACAGATTGGATCAGGAGATGTTTGGCGCATGTAGGCCGCGTTGACTATTTTGATGCCCCTCGCGTGGTCAGCGATTGCAAATCACTAAATCTACCTCTCTCGTTCCAAAACTCAAGTTTTCTTCCTCCAGCGATGAAATAGGAGATGTAAAAATCGATAAAGCCACCGACCAAATCGATCCAAAAGTGATTTGCAGTGACAATTACTACGAATATAGTAATAATTGGATGGAGAAGTAAAAGAACCTTCAGCCACCTCTTTCTTACCACGCAAACGATTGCGAAGGTGCACCACAACGCCCAGGCCATATGCAAGCTCGGCATTGCGGCGTAAAGGTTACCTGCGTCTTTCATCAAAGTCGCGTCTAGCGTACCAGCACCGCCAATTACAGCTTGCGTATCGACAAAATGATAGCTACGAGGAAGAAGGCGCGGTGGCATGACAGGCAAGACGATAAAGACAATGAGGGCAAATCCATTTAGAAGAGCCATGGTGTTTCGCCATAGGATGTAACGGTGTGGATAACGCCAAAATAGCAAAACGAGTACCAAAACCGGGAGCAAGAAGTGGACGGTAGTATAATAGATATCTGCTAACTTGATAAGCCAAATGGCGTGGTCTAAAAAGTACTTTTGGAAAGAGCTTTCAAAGAAGAAGCCAAAAAACTTTTCAATGTTTACTTCACGAATCGCATTGGTTCGAGCCACCGATGTAGCCCCAGAGGCCAGCGATGATGTCAATTCGTAGCCAAAGTAAATAACCAAGATCAAAATGAGCTGATTCCAAAAGCGGATTGTCTTACCATTCACTACTTTTCTTGGAGCCAACTTTGAAAATCGCGATTCAGCCATGTATCTCCCGTTAACTGGACTTAGGACAGAAAAAAGGCTAGCCACCCTATAGCGATTCAAAGCTCACGTGATAAATCTTTTACGTTCTACCAGCAAAAGTAGCAATAAATGAGAAGATTCCGCGCTCACCTCCACCATTATCACCCGATGGTTCGGTCCAATTGGACCCCTTAGGATGTGTCGCCACCCAAATAGGGCAATTAGTTGAAGTTGCACAACACGCTTGGCATAGCCGCCTTCGGTAAAGTCATGTTGATAAAGATAATTTCACCCGAGCCCCTCTGGATACCTACTAAAAATAATTTGCTAATAAGGCACAGTCAAAGCAGCACACCCATCCTGAACTAAAATATTTGAAAATTCCAGAAACGTTCTATCCTGTCCGGGTGAATCCAAGGCTGCGATTGTTCTACCGAAAATTCGGCCACTAAAGGTAGCTCGATTTCGATCTCCAATCAGACCAATTCGAGCAAAGCGAAATCGTATATGTGAAGTTCGCAAGACTTCTGTCCGATAAAAGATCACATAGAATTAACGACTCCATCTAGGAGCTCTAAGTTGAGATAAGAATTGTACAGAACAACGGTCGCCTGTGATCCTGGAGAAATAGCCCAAATGACCCTAAAGAACACAAAGAGTTTGGACGGACGTCTCGTGACGCGATGGGCGTTATGAACGACTCTAATTATTTTCCCGATTCAAAAGGTGAGGACTTGCTAGCCGGCAGAATAAATTCCCTTCTACACCTCTACGAGGCACTCTCGCAGGTAACAATCGAGGTGATCAACTCCTCTACCATTGGTGAGCTATTTCAGTCGGTCTGCGATTCAATGGTGCTAAGTGGAGAATTCAACCTTATCTGGATCGGAACATTAGGCGAGGATAATGTCTCGGTTCTACCAAGAGCGCGAGCTGGTAGAGACCTAGGATACATAGATTCGATTAAGACTGACATCACACAAGGTACAAAAGGACGAGGACCATCTGCACGGTCGATTCGTAATCAAGTGACCACAGTCGTCAACGATGTAGCATCTGACATGAAGATGCGTGCATGGCGACGGGAAGCGCAACAAAATAACTTGGCATCTTTGGTAACGCTACCGATCATGGTTGACCGGAATAACCGTGGCACGTTAGCTGTATATTCGCCAATAGTCGGCTATTTTGACGAATCCAAGGTGGAGATTCTCGAACGAATTGCAAAAATCATCTCACTCAAATGGAATAGTTTCGTCGAGGAGACTAAGGCAGGAGTCGAAAATGATTTAATCACCTCCAAAGAACGAACCCTAGCCATGGCAATAACACATTCCCCGATGGGAATCTGCCTACTCGATCAAGACGGGAAGGTCGTTGTTGCAAATGATTCCATCTGTCAGATTCTTGGCCGAAACCAGCAGGAATTAATCGGTATTCGAGCAGCCCTGTTCATCGAGGAGAGCGAACGGTCTCTTGCAATGGCCCAATGGTACGAAATCATGAACCAGCCCTCCTCTACCACGACCAACAATCTGAGATTAGTGCATAAGGACGGATCCAAACGTTGGGTACGAGTCCAACTCTCAGTACCGAACCCCGAAGATTCCAAATATCTGCTCCTCCAAATCGAAGACATACACGAAGCCCATTTAGAACAAGAGTTACAGCAAAACTTTGGTCTGAACATGGAAAAGCTATTAGCAAATGCACCAGTAGCACTGTTGGCAACCGACTCAGATGGCGTTGTTACTATGAACGCAGGGGGGTTGGCCTCAGCGCGCCCTGAATTTTCATTCTTTAAAATAGCCAAAGGTAACACATTGGCATTGGAGTCTCAATCTGACGGTGCAAATGAAGTAGTTCGCCTACTGGAAAACAAAGCGTCATTTGACGGATCTGTCCAAATCCACGAGACACAGATCGATCTCCATATCCAGGCACAATCAGGCCGGGATGGATCCATCGAACAGTTGATGGCGATCGCCATTGATACGACAGAGATGTTCCAAGCCAAGACACGTCTAGCCCTAAAGGCTGCCACCTCCCAAGCTCTATTAGAGCTAGGGCAACGTCTTATGATCGCTCAGGATAGTCAATCCGCTATTGATGAGGCAATAGCGGTGCTGAAAAACGCCTGCGGCGCGCGTTTCGTCCTTTTCGCACCAATACTTGAAGACTCTGGCATATTAGTGGGAGCTACTCACCAAGACGCAGAGCCATTTACCATTCGAGTAAATGTCCGTCGAAATACCGCTGTCGCACAGTCATTAGATGCGGTAAAAGTCGCCCTGCTACGGGGGGCTGAAATGCTTGGTGGCTTTGAAATTAGCGCGATATCACAGCAGTTCATCGAGGTAGCCGTCTTGCCGGTCATGGGACGAAATCAGATCCTGGGAGCAATAATAATAGTTCCTCGGAACGACGTTACCGTACGGCAAGATAATTTGGAATTCCTCAACGGCGTTATGACTAGCTTGAACACTACGATTCAGCGCACTGAATTAGAACATGCCCATTTAAATCAAGCACGCCTCGACCGCCTAACCGGCCTTTGGAATCGTGATTCATACAGGGAAGCATTAGCTATTGCCCTAGAAGAAAACTACAACTCTTCTTCTGGGGGCCTCTTGGTCGCAACACTAGATGTCGACCGATTCAGACAGATTAATGAAGCACTAGGCCATGAAGTTGGAGACAAGGTCGTCTTTAAGATCGCAGATGTACTTAGGACATGTGTGGTAGACGGCTGCACGATTGCAAGGATTGGGGGAGATGAGTTCGGAATCTTCGTCTCACTAGCTCGTGAGACTCTACAAAAAGATGCTCAGGCAATCCTCGACGGCATCCTCGATGACATTACCTATCCTATGCAGTTCTCAAGCGTTCGCCTTTTAATTTCAGCTTCCATAGGTGCGACGATTGTTCCCTGTGGCTCCATTCCCGATCAGAAAAAGACTCTAAGTCAAGTTGACATGGCAATGTATGACGCAAAAAGCTCCCAAGTTCGTGTCAAGTTCTACGTACCAAAGCCAAACGATCCCACCACGGAGACTTTGATGCTTCTGTCTGATTTGACTGAAGCGATCGACAACGGCGAGATTGAAGTCTATTTACAACCTAAGATGGCCATCAAAACTAGCAAGATTACCGGCTTTGAGGCTCTAGCTAGATGGAAACACCGTGTACGAGGCTTTGTTGCACCAGATCAATTCATCAGGCTGGCAGAGCAAACCGGTCAGATTAGGACGTTGACCGAGACGGTCCTGGAAAAATCAATATATCAAATCCAAACCCTTTGCGCACTTGGATACTGCCTTCCAATAGCAGTAAACCTCTCTCCATCGCTCTTTACCGATGAAACTATCGCTGAGACAATAGAGACGATGTTGCGCGCAGGAAACGTACCCTTTCCCTTTCTAGAATTGGAGTTCACCGAGACGATGTCGCTTGCCGATCCTGACAATGCCCTGCGTGTCTTTAGGCGTCTATCCGAACAGAACTTTCGCTTTTCAATTGACGACTTTGGAACGGGCTTCTCATCCCTAAATCATCTCCGAAATGTCGCGGCATCGGCTATCAAGATAGATAAAAGCTATATCGAGAATATCACAACCAGCGAAAAGGACTTCTCTATCGTAAAGGGCGTCATCGAACTAGGTCACGCACTCTCTTTTTCAGTCGTAGCTGAAGGCGTGGAAGATAAGGAAACTCTCAAATCGTTAGATAACCTAGGTTGCGATGAGATCCAAGGATTTCTCCTTGGCTATCCAATGCCCCTAAATGATCTCTTGACGTGGCTAGATCAAAATACATACTCAGATTGTGGCATGACCTTTCACAAAGACCTTAAACCATAAGAGTCCATTGCAAACTTGAAGTCTCGGCATGAAAATGATTTAACTACCAGTCGATGACCTACTCCAACGAACCCTATAGGCTTTAACGCATTCAGGATAAAATAAACTGCCAACCTAGACGAACCCGGCACTAGAACCCGGCACTAGCACTAGATAGCTCTCCTGTAAGATATCAACGAGCAAAGCCAAAGACCAAGTGCTGCCCCTTCTGGTACCTCTACAACAACCTAAAATCATCTAACGGCATCCCACTCGCCGCCAATGAGTTCCACCCTTTGCGAAATAGCTATTGAGGCGGAAAGATTCCAGCACGACCCAGTAGTGCAGGCACTGGGCGACCCATCTTCTGTGATAACCACTCCGAGATTTCAATAGCAGCTCCAAGGTCTACCCCAGTAGAGATTCCGGAACGCTCAAGCATAAAGCACAGATCTTCTGTCGGGATATTACCAGTTGCTCGAGGTGCAAAGGGGCAACCACCAATTCCCCCAAGCGATGAATCCAATGCATCCACACCCGCTATAACCGCAGCATAGGCACTAGCCAACCCAGTATTTCTGGTGTTATGGAAGTGACACCTAATCTTTAGGTCACTAGGTAGCAACTCTTTGGCGAGCGCCACTCGCTCTTCAACCATCGGTGGAACTGCTACACCGATGGTATCGGCGATAGCCACCTCGTCAATCTCTAGTTCCGCAATGGCCGACAATACGCTAGAAAATCTATCGATGCTAACTTCGCCCTCATAAGGACATCCAAAAGCCGCCGAGAGAGAAACCGTCAATGAAAGTCCATTCGCCGCTGCTCGAGGGGCTATCCTATAAAGCGCCTCGAGGTTCTCAGCGACAGACATACCTTGATTTTTCTGCGAGAAAGTCTCAGTCACAACCACCACATAATTGATCTCTCGGACCCTCGTCATCAGTGCACGATCGAGACCGCGCTCATTTAGGACGAGCCCAATAGCACCTTGCATGGCACGCTCGGAGAGACTGCGAAGAACCTCGTCTCCATCAGCCATCTGAGGTACTCGCTTAGGATTTACAAAACTGGCAACCTCAATGCGGTTTAGCCCTGCATCAATGGCGGACTCGATCAGAAAGAGTTTTTCGCTGTTATTAAAATTTACAGCCTCATTCTGCAGTCCATCCCGAGGGGACACTTCGACTATCTCAACGCTTCTTGGTAACAAACTACTCACAAAGCCACCTTCTAACAGAATTCCAAAAGATCAAATACAAAACTACCGACTCGAGCCTGAAACGACTCCGGTGTATAGATATCGACCAAGACTTCTTAATCTATCACCACCAGGCGCCATGGCCAATGTGATTTACCATAAAACGCAACCGTAGCCACAATCCAACAATCTGTGCGTAGCAGCCCTAGTGGGGGCGCTAACAAGTGATATCGAAGCCAGCGTCGAGTCAAATCTAAGCCACGGCACTATAAAGAGTAAGTCGCTCTGCATCTAATCGGGAAACAAAATACAAACTCTATTTCACCCATTGAAATACAAACCAAACGTCTAAATGTAAAAATTAGCACGCAACACCGCCATTTAAATCCATGCGATTATGTCAAAGCCTGGTAGCACCCCTGACCCTTAAATATTGCAGCAATTTGCAAAATACAATCTAACATTTCTGTAATATATAGATTTAGTATGTAAATTAATGAAACAAAAAAGCGACGATTAAGAGGGAACTGGCTTTGACCGGGGCAAATTTATAAACAATCACTTGTTTGTTTAAAGGTTCTATCAAATAATGGAATTGGAGTACCTCCACATTTTCTAAAGACGAAGAGGACCCGCGTGACTGCCGTAGTACCATTTATAGGATTTCAGATTGCCTTAGAACTCTTACTCCTGATCATCGGCCTTAGCCTTCTAATTAAATTGGCTTGCCAGAGACGAAGGGCAGCGCGACAATTAGATTCCCCGAAGGCGTCTTGTGAGGATGACATTCCACCTCCAAAGAGCGATAATTTATTCTCTGAACCCCCGAAACTACCAAGGCTTCTACTAGATCCAAAAAATAGCGAGATCGACGAGTCCACCTCTCAGTTTACCAATTTGGCAGATATCATTTCATCTCTGCCAAATGATAACAACGAGTCGGCAGCTAAGATTGAACTCTAAATACTAAGGCATGAGTGCATGGCTCTTTCGCCATGTTCCATTTTGGTAGTTTGGCCGATTTGAGCTGGAAAGATTTAATATTATCGACTATTTTGGCAATTGGTCTGCATTCAAATCATCTTTGGGCCATAGTTAACAAAAAAAACGACCAAAGCCTCCAGAATCCAGCTAGATACAGTGTCGTTCATAAGCTAAGGTTGTTTCGGCCAGACGCTAGAGTTGTTTCTGCCAGAAACTAGATGGAATATCAGACCCCGAAGAGGTCTAGATATGAAGTCCATCTATCGTTATGACTACAAAGTCAAATCGAAAGAATGAGAAGCTACGCCATGTCCGACACCTTTAACGCATCCTCAGAGCGGTTGTTACAACTATTACGTAATCCATATGGAACCAAATGGAATCGATACGAAGATGACGTTATCCCAATGTGGATCGCCGATATGGATTTCGGATCCGCTCAGCCTGTAGTGGATGCAATCTCAAAGGCGGCTGGTGGATTTGGCTTGGGCTATTCCAGACAAGAGGTATACGACGACACAATTGGGGCATTTCAGGGTCGTTACCTCGATCAATTCTCATGCGAGGTCGACCCATCGTTAGCACTGCTCACCACTGACGTAGTGCAATCGATTTACTTCGCTATCTCCCTCTTTAGCGAAGCTGGCGACAGCGTAATCATCCAAAGTCCCATCTACCCTCCATTCATGCATGCTACTAAAGAGTTGGATCGCCAAGTCGCCTTCAACCCCCTAGTTGAATCCAATGACACTATGCAGTTCAACTTCGAACAGCTAGACGAAATTGCTTCGGATCCAAAAGCTAAAATTCTCCTGCTTTGTAACCCTCATAATCCAAGCGGTCGAGTTATGACTGAAGTAGAGATCAGGGCCACCTTGGAGATCGCTAGTCGCCATAATTTATTAATTGTGGCAGATGAGATCCACGGAGAAATCACCTACCCTAGGCGTTCACACCTCCCAATTGCTAAATTTGTCGACGACTATGACGTCTCATTGATAACACTGACTTCGGCGTCGAAAGCCTTCAACCTTGCTGGCTTGCGATGCGCAGTTGCAGGCTTTTCATCTATGGCACTCAAGAGCCGCTTTGAGAAGATCTCATTTCATATGCGGGGAGCCATCTCTAATTTAGGAATGGTTGGAACCACAGTGGCTTGGCGCGAATGCGACGCCTGGCAAGACGAAGTTATGGGGCAGTTAGAAAAGAATCGTCAAACGATCAGCGATTTTATAAACCATCACGATCTACCCATTGGCTACTCAATGCCTGAGGGAACATATCTGGCCTGGCTCAACTTCGAAAATTCTAGCTTAGGAGATGATCCAGCCAGTATCATCCTACAAAAAGCAAAGGTGGCCCTAAGCTCAGGCTCTGATTTCGGACCAGAGTCATCGACCTTTGCGCGTTTAAATTTCGCGACCTCAAGTCAAAACCTACTAAGAGCCCTTGAGGCTATTGGTGAGGCAATTACCAAGTAAGTCAAATGATGAGCCCACTACAACCCTAGCCAAAGTGAGACGGAAGGCAGCGTAAAGGTTAGGTGTCATAAGCCAACTCCTTTGGCCAACTTATTTAGCGTGATGAAGATCTCATAGCTGGACATGAAGTCACACCTGAAAGCCATAGATCTAGTGAAGCACATGCGCTAGAGATAATCCAAGGGGTCTCCATATTGCCATAACAACGCTCTCGTCGTATTTTGTCATCTTCAAAAACTGTTCTAAAGACGGCGAACCCTCCGCAATTGTTAAAAATGTCGCATTAGATCGACTTGAGACTTGTAATTAAATAATGATTACATGCTTGTAATTTGTCCGCTATCGTATGGGCGTAGGCGAAGAACCGTCAATATCTAAGCGTTACCAACTGATCTCGGGTATCTTGAACGAACGTCAGCGTCGGCTGTATTTGGCAGCGGAGGCTCAGGTGCTCGGTTATGGTGGGGTCTCTTTAGTATCACGAGCAACGAATATTTCACGTCCGGCTGATCTATACAGGACTCAAGGAGCTTGCGGGGCTGGATCTTTCCAAGGGAAAGCAAGACGACCGTATTAGACGACCAGGTGGCGGTCGCAAAAGAACAGTTCTAGTTGATGATACGCTGCCAGGCGATCTAGAACCACTCCTTGAGTCAACAACTATCGGTGATCCCCAATCGCCGCTTCGATGAACCACCAAGGCCACCAGACCACTAGCAGATGAGTTCAGGGCTCAGGGCCACCAGACAAGCCATTCTATAGTGGCCAACCTATTGCACGAACGCAACTACAGCCTGCAATCAAATCGTAAGAATCTAGAAGGTCCCCAACACGCTGATCGTAATGCACAGTTTGAATTCATAGCGTCTTGTGCAAAAACTCTTTTAGATGAAGGTGAACCTGTCATATCGGTAGACGCCAAGAAGAAAGAACTAACTGGTGTATTTGCTAACAGCGGTAAAACATGGAGACCAAAGGGTGAAGCTGAAGAAGTCCTGGTAAATGATTTTATCGATCCATCCCTTGGCAGGACCAATCCTTACGGTGTCTATGACATCGGTCGCAATAAAGGCTGGGTGAGCGTCGGGATAGACCACGATACCGCAAGCTTTGCAACAGAGTCTATTCTTCGGTGGTGGCGGAAGATGGGATCTCTGGCATATCCAGCTACCACCAAAGTCATGATCACAGCTGACGGCGGAGGTAGCAACGAAAGCAGGATTCGCCTTTGGAAACTGGAACTTTAAAAGCTCTCAAACGAAATTGGTATACCAATTTCGTTTTGTCATCTACCACCTGGAACTTCAAAGTGGAACAAGATTGAACATAAGATGTTCTCATACATCACAATGAACTGGCGAGCAAGACCTCTTGTCTCGCATGAGGTAATCATCAACTCAATTGCTAACGCGAAAACAACGACCGGACTCAAAATCAACGCTGAACTTGACGCCAACAGTTACCCTCTTGGGGTAAAGGTCAGTGACGAAGAGCTGCGTCAGATAAATATCGATCGGGCTGAGTTTCATGGTGAAAGGAATTACACCATCTCTCCGCAGGACCAATCACCTTGACAAGATTATTTCGTTACGGGGCCTTGCGTTTAATTGCAGAGTTCGAAGATTCGCTTACCAGATAAAGCGTGGTGTTCAAGCACGCGGTATCGATTCCCTTTGGAAATCCCTTGTGAAATCGCTACAAGCCTCCATGAAGTAAGGTGTCTTCGCCTGAAATGATATTCGAAATGGTTCACACCCGTCTTTCTACTATTGGCTCCGCCAACTTCATTTGAACCAACGGGAGCGCAATCGGTTTCCGTGAGGGAGGGGTCAAGCGACCTAATTCTTTCTCGGTCTACCTGATTTACCTCTTGGGAGTTTCTGGTTTTCTATGTACTTCTTCACTTCCTCTAATGGGGCTCCACCACAAGACACTATCGACTAGGAGGGCGACCAAAAGTGCTCCCCCCACAAAGCCTCTCGGACTTCCGGCCAGTTCTTTGCCCTTACTCTCATGGCGATAAGTGTCTTCATGGACATCACCAGTCTCGACAGGGCAACTTTAGCTGCGTTGGTGATCAGTAGGTGGGTAGGTGATCAGTAGGTGGGTAGGTGATCAGTAGCTGCGTTGGTGATCAGTAGGTGGGCATGATCGCCGTCTGTCTCAAAAGCATCAAGGGTGGAATCGAAACGAGTACACACCTCAAGAATCGCAGATCTGATCTCGTCACTAACTCTCTCGGTTATGACATTACGTCGATATTTAGGTACCAAGACGATGTGTGCATGTAATTGATATACCACATGCCTTCCATTGCGCCAATCATCGTCATGTAGTGAAATATAGTCCTTAGTAGATAATGCTATATTAGTTATCAAATGGCTAGTAAAAGCGCAGAGTATACAACAGCTATCGTGTCCGTCACTCTGACAGGGGCCTCTTATCGTCTAGCCCATGACTCGTGCCATGGGGCAGCATTGTTATGGAACCAAGCGGTCAATTGGGTCCATGGCGAATGGAAAGCCAAGCGCTCTCCTAATAAGTACGACATTCAAGGGTTTCTCAACTCGATACCTCGCCAAGACCGTCCATTACACGCCCATACCACTTTAGACAATCGCTCACGATCTCTCAGAGGCCATAACCACAGCTAGGGTAAACCGCATGCAGGGTATGAAGATCCGATCTCCTTGGCGTAAGAAGAACTACCGGCCTCTATCGTTCTCGAAGAACTCTGGCTGGCGTATCTCCAAAGGTCAACTCCACCTGTCACTAGGTAGGGGCCGTCCGCGTATAGATCTTTCTATTCCCACCGTTTTAGATTCTGCAACTGGCGAAGAGGTTGACCCTGGGCTATGGGGTGAGATTCAACTGTGCTGGGATCGAGATAAAAGACGATTCAGTCTGCATATCCCTTATGAGACTCTCCGAGAAGTCTCGGTGGGTGATGCTTTGAGTGCCATCGACGAAGGAATCATCAACTCTATGGCGCTAGCTACTTGGGTAGATGACAAGACCATAGACGTAACGATTATCAATGGACGCGAAGCTCCAGCTATCAAACGACAAAGAAACAAGGCCGTCGGTCAACTACAGCACAAGATCAGCAAGTGCAAGAATGGATCTAAGAAGCATAAAAGGCTGGTAACTGCGAAGAAGAAGATCAACTCCAAAGCAAAGCTATCGCTTCGTGACTTTGATCATCAGGTTTCCAACAAGGCGGCCAATCACGTCATTAGCCACAACACCGCCAGAGTTATAGTTGGTGACGTGAGGGGTATTGAGAAGGAGACCAAGTCCAAGCGGCGCATGGGCCGCCACGGTCGTCAACAACTCTCCCAGTGGTCAAGGGGTCGACAGGAACGCTACCTCAAAGACAAGACCGGATTAGACCTAGATTTCCTGAACGAATCAGGTTCAACCAAGACCTGTCCAGCGTGCTTGACACGCAATCGACCATCAGGTCGGCCCTACCGATGCAAGAACCCTATTTGTGGTTTTACTTGTCATCGAGACGCTGTAGGAGCGATCAATATCCTCCAGAAGGCGTTATGCGGGGAATACACTCCAATTGGACCGGACATAAAAGTCCGAGTCACGTATCTCCGGGCTGTCGAGCGCTGGTCACTTGATCAACGTGAAGCACACCCCAAGGTGCAGTGCCGCAAGGCCAGAGCCCGAAGTAGTGCCCAGAACCGGGCCTTGTCTGAGGCAACTCAGATTAGCAAGCCGAAGCTAGCAAACTCATCCACCAGTACCGATTCATCGGTACCAGACCAGTTGGTCGTGGTGGCGTGACGGGAGCGATGCTTGGTAACCCCAACCAAACGGCGGAGCCAGAAGCCCCGTCCGTAAGGGCGGGGAGGTTCACTAATTACTCCAAGAAGTTGGCGGAGATTACCACTGACGACCTCTTAACGTGACTTTAGAGACTTCTCAACTTCGTCTCTGTATTTCATATGGCTCTGTCCCAATCCGATCAAAACTACGCCAACCATGGTCTCTTCTTGGAAGTAGCCCATTGCTACTTCGGTATCGATATCACCTTCCAGAATCCGAATTTGACTAGGGTCCACGACTAATCCGGGAATTCCAAAAGACTGAATCCTAAGATCAAACTGATCGGACCAAAATGCCGGCATCGGTTTAAATGACGTTGGAATGGTTCCCGATGTCAAAAGGCTTACCATTGCCTTACCGAGATAGCGACCGGAGTCCACCGCAATTCCCCAATGTTCGATTCGACGTGGAACCTCATCGAAAGCTAAATTTGGAAAGCGAGCCACATCTCCAACCGCAAAGTTCGCTCCACCATGGCCAAAGCGTAAGGTCTCATCACAGAGAACACCGTTACCCAAATCAAGGCCATTCTGCTGCATCCATTCCACATTTGGTATCGAACCGATCGCTTCTATAACCAGATCCGCCCTAATAATAGTACCGTCATCGCAATAAAGGGTAAAACCATCGGATCCACTCTCGATCTCTAGCGGGAGGCGACCAAGACAAAGCTCCACTCCTCTTTCTCGATGATGACGTCCTATAGCTCCTCCCAAAACGTTGCCCAACGGCCTTTGCATCAACACCTCTTCGGGTGCGACTATAGTTACCATATGGCCCAAATTAGTAAGGGTACCAGCCAATTCAGCACCAATAAATCCTGCACCAATAATTGCTATTCGCATTCCAGCTCGGATCAAAGCACCTTTTATAGCTTCCAAATCGTCAAAACTCCGAAGGGAAAATATGCCATTCTTGGGTTTTGGAATCGCCAGAGCACGACTGCGCAAACCTGTAGCAACTACAAGACCATCAAACTCTATGAGAGTATCATCCTCAAGGATTACCGTCTTTTCCTCTAATTGCAACGCTCGTGCCCCAACGCCCAAAATCATCTTGTATGAATCCGGCTTGGTCGAAGAACGAAGTTTGATCGCATCAAACCCTTCTGACGATGAAAGTGCCTCTTTCGAGAGTGGGGGCCGATTGTAAGGTGGATGCCTTTCGTCACCGATCAAGATCACCTCACCCGAATATCCAGCCCGCAAAATTGAATCCACCGAGCGAAGCCCAGCAAGCGAAGCTCCGACAACGACGACCCTTGATCTTTCCAATGACGTCAATCCTCTATCTCGATTGCTTGCATTGGGCATACATCTATCGCCTCTTCGATCGAGTCGCGAAGATCCTCATCGAGCTCACCTGAGACATAAGTACCTTTCGCGACGTCCCTAAAGGTCAATTCGCCTCTCGAATTAAGGGCAAAGACATCTGGAGCCGCAAAGACACACTGACCATGATCCGAACACTTATCAAGATCGACTGTTACCTTCATTATTCTTATTCTCCCTATCTTTATAGATCCACCCAAGAAGGGCAATCTTCTCTAACTAATTCAAAAACTAAGGTGCCAAGATGCATATGACTTTGAATCGTCAACTTCTCTTATGAAAATTATCGACATAACCTGGTAAATCAATAGTAATTTGCTCAAAATTGCCTCCTGAGGACTATGGCTTGTGGCAATGACCCACCTTTTCCAATATGGCCCAATGGCAATACCGTCAAACCAGAAACCAAGGCTCCACAATCCTAAAAGATGGTTGACTTATTTAGCCAATGCCTCATCTTGGGCGATGGGCTAAGCACTTCACCACTTAGGACAACTTTCCTACTTGCTAGCTATTTCTAACTTTTACCACCTTGGACTGAACCGCAACCCACAATGCCATCACCCACGCGCTATCGCCCGTAATTGCTGTACGTAGAGGACTCACACAAAGATCGCACGTGTATAAGCACTTCTAATAATTATCAAGGACTTATACACTTAACACTCATAAATTTTACGCCCGATAACGGTAGCCATCTCAGATCAATAATCGCATCCATCATTGACGTCCCTAATCATATTCGAGAAATCGCATCTAATTGATTTTGTATAAACCTCAAAACCACCATAAAGATCTGTCAGCGAATTAGGAGAGAAGCTCCCGGCTGGCAAAATTCGCTCGCAAATTAAATTAATTATCATTACCTAAAATAAAGACGGCATTAAACCAGTTAAGATTAAATATAAATGAGAATTTTCCTATAATTCATCGCTCCTATGCAGCCAGTCCATAGAACCAAGAGAATCTATCCAGTTCCAATTCACGAAGACTTATTAGAATCCATGCTACTCAAGCACAGGAATATCGACTTAGACCAATAGATTGATCTGATGGCTAATAGTGCCACCTTAGAAAGTTCCAGTGAACCAGTCTTACTCCCACTTGCGCATTAAGTAACCTAGGCTACCACTGCCTTTTCAGATGCATCATCCTAAGTAAGCTCCCAACGACAACCTCCAGTAAAAAAAATGGGTCACTAAAGTAGTTCCAATAAATCCTTATTATGGTTTGACTGAAAGATAGACACAACGCATTCTCGTATCTGGGATCTTTAAATGATAAATCCCAATCTTAAAACTCCCCTAATAAGTTGGTGACTAATTGAGCGAGCTAGAAATATTCAAGTCGATGATCGAGATTTTAGGAACGGAATAGTTTGTATCGATTCGAACGATGGCTCAAAACTGCTCTCGTTTTTTAAAGATAAAGCCCAAATTCACCCTCGAGATATTTTATTAGATGTAGCCACCACTCTGTCTCGGATCCAATAACTTACTAAAATAAGAACTATCGAAAGATAACACTTTTCAATGGATAATCCGTTGTAGCATAAGCAATGACCTGGGAACTATAACTGCTTATAGCTGGAATATTATAGCTCTGAACCCCAACTCGAAAAGACAATAGAAACACGTAGGATTTTAAATGAAGTCACTAATGGGTTCACGGAAAAAGTTAATATTACTCTACGTGACTAATAATATCTCGTAACCGCCAAAGACAAAAATTAATGGGGATTAGTTCTCAGAGGAAGTTCAAATGAGAAAAATTAAACTAAACGCAAAGATAGCAAGTGGTCTTACAGTTTTGGCGATAAGCGGTGGATGGCTAGCAGGTGCAACACTTGGAACCCCAGCGGTATCATCTGCGAGCACAACCCCATCTACATCGATACCTGCGGCTCTCTCTTCATTCACAACGACGAGCCCAAGTGGTGGACACCATGGTGGTCTTATGAGAGCTGTTGCTGGAGATCATCTCTTGAAAACTGCAGCTAGTGACCTAAAGACAACTACATCTGCTCTCAAAGCAGACTTGCAAGCTGGAAAGACCCTAGCCGCAGTAGCAACGGCAGCTAATATCTCTCCATCTACCTTGATCTCAGAGTTGGTAACTAGTGCTACAGCAAATATCAACTCCGCTGTAACCGCTGGAAAGATAACCTCTACTCAAGCCACTCAGATCCTGTCTCATCTAAATACAGCTATCACCAACTTCGTCAATAACCCACGTCCCGCTGGTGGCCCTGGCTTCGGTGGTCTTGGTGGACCCAGCTATGCTCAAGGTGGAGCCACCAGTGCCTACCCAGCATCGCAGGCTATCTAAGTGCTCAAGTAGACTCAACACACCCAAGCGATAATCCCAAATCGGACCAATGAGTCTTCTTGCTTGGTCTGGCTGACTATAAAGAGTGATTGAACGTTATATGAATATCGAAGCTGTCCATATAACGCCTTTGCAAAAGCCCATCAACTTGCATCTTCTAGGGCTTTTGAACTCCCAACTTCAACTTAAGCGACACCAACCTAAACGTAGATGGCTCTTAATCGGCTGACCTACACAGGGATGCTCTTTAACCCTTCCTCTCACGGAGTTCTTTGGCCCAGAGCTTTGACTCACTGAATGACACTGCAAGCCAATCATGAGATCCAAAAGGTGCACGATAGAGATGAACTTTTAAGGGCTCTCCTAACCCTCATGTGGGTCGCCAAGACCCCATAACCGATAAGTAACGCCTGTACGATAAGAACTTTTGGGTCTTTAAAAGCATTGAATGAAACGTGCACGGTTTGTGACCTCTAAATTTGAAGTTACTAACACACAGATTTAGGAGATCTAACCGTGCACGCTAACTCTCTAGTCAAGCAGTTGCTTGACGTTAAAGGTGTCATTGTCAACGATTTTTTATCTCAGTGCGACATGAAGTCACCGAATTTAACTGTTCCGAAAGGAGGAACCTGTCATTCAGCTGACAAGCCCACCGACACATGCGAGAGGAGTAATTCTCTGGTGTGGAGCTGTCGGAAAAGTACCCGCGGGAAATCTCATAGGCCAAACCGTGAGGTGAAGCCGACACTGCCAGCAACAAGGCCCTAAGGGGCGAGGGCTAGCTGCAATACCGTTCAGTTAGCGTTACAAGCGTGTAATACGTGCTTATCCCACGTGCTGGATGGGTAAAGCCGGTTACAGACCGCCGGTTGTCGGATTTAGTATCGGTCGGAGTATTGACCCGGGTCTTTCCCGCCGATCTCGTTGATAAGGTGATCGCTGCTGCAGGCCGTACCGAGCAGCGCAAACGAACTTTGCCAGCTCGGGTTATGGCCTACTTCGCCATCGGGATGGCGCTTTATTCCGATGGCTCTTATGAAGAGGTGATGGCCTAGCTGACCGACGGTCTTTCTTGGGCGACCGGATGGGATGAGACCTGGCAAGCGCCATCGAAGTCCGCGATCTTCCAAGCCCAGGCTCGCCTTGGCGCCCAGCCCCTTCGCGAACTCTTTTCGAAGGTAGCTGTTCCACTGGCGCCCAATGATGCCAAGGGTGCCTTCTTGGCAAATCGGCGGATAGTCGCCATCGATGGTACCTGTATCGAGGTCGCCGATACCCAGGAGAACTCCCAGTATTTCGGCCGAGCTCATGTGAGCAGAGGTGAGCGGGCTGCCTTTCCCCAAGCTCGGATAGTGGCTCTTGCCGAGCGTGGAAGCCACGCAGTCTTCGAAGCTGTCGTTGGTTCTTATTCCATTGGGGAGATAGAGCTCTCCAGAGAGCTTGTCAGTCGGCTTAGCCCGGGAATGCTCGTACTTGCCGATAGTTGCTTCTACGGGTTTCACCTCTAGACCCAGGCGGCTGCTCCGGAGCGGATCTTGCCTGGCGAGTGGGATCCTCCCTGAAACCCCGCTACTTAGAGACCCTCGCCGACGGATCATGGTTGGCCGAGGTAAGGCCATCGGATAACCAAGGACGAAGAGCGCAGCCGGCAGTGGTGAGGGTAATCGACTACAGCATCGACGATGGACGTAAGAACCCCGAGTCCTATCGCTTGCTTACCACCATTCTTGATCAGACGGTCGCCAGCGCAACCGAACTCGCTCTGGCCTATGCGAAGCGCTGGGAGATCGGCTCTGTCTTTGACGAGCTAAAAACCCACCAGCGCGGTCCGCGGATGGTGTTGCGTTCCAAGTCTCCCGAACTTGTAGAACAAGAGATCTGGGGACACCTTTGCTGTCACTACGCGATTCGCACCATGATGTACGAAGCCGCAGCTCACGCAAACAAGGAGCCCGAGAGGATATCTTTTATCACAGCGCTGCGTATAGCACGCCGATCTTTGGCCCAACAGGGCGCCTTTTCCCCCTCACGACCCTGAGGGTAACGCACATCTCTGGACGTGGGCAATCACTGCACTTCTTCGGAGGCTGAATCCACTTCGCCGCAGAAGATCCAATCCCCGGGTAATCAAGCGCAAGATGCCTAAATGGCAAGTGAAGCGTTCCCATCATGCCGACTGGCCCCAACACAGCGGTCCGCCACGCGCGACAATCCGACCACCTAGCTGAACGGTATTGGGGCTAGTTGGGTATGAGCAACATTTGTGAAGTGCTGGTTAAAGATCGTTATTACAAACAAGCCAAAGTTGCTGATGAGCTTGGACCAAAAGCTACCTGCGACGGTCGCATCTTTTAAGATTGGATGCGCGCTGACAATAACTCCCACCGGTGAAAAGGCAGGCCCTAACCCCAACGTATGTTATTTCAGTGGAACATTTCTCAGCCCTTCTTTCGCAGATTTCCCGAAAAATCGCCCCAATTGGTCCCTTTTGAGGGGATTTTGGGCGATTTTCGGCTTGTGTGATTTATAGATGCCCTGGTAGATGGGTATTAGGTCTTTTTGGGTCGCGAATGTAGTGTCCTAATTTTTGAGTAGTTTTGATTATGACTTGCATTAGCTCTGACATGGTGCTATTGTCTTGTTGTGTTTATCCGTGAAACTCCAACAGTTAATAAAAAGACCGGCGTTAGCTACAGTAAGTACCAACTCGTTGAGTCCTACCGCTGTGAAAAAGGTCCCCGTCAACGTATAGTAATGACCTTGACCGAACTGGACCTGGATAAGTCATTGTGGCCAGCTCTGGCCAATGCAATTGCCAATGCTATTACCTAGGACTCTCTGGAGTAACCTCACTCTTTGAATCAGATCCTATTATTGCCAGATACGTCGATCTAGCAATCACTAAGTATGCAATTCGTTCCGAAGTTGCAGCCGCTAAAGAAACAAGAGCTACTGAGGCTGACCTTGAGATGGTAGATCTCTCTAGTGCTAAGACTATCAATAGTAGAAGTATCGGTCCAGAACTCATAGGAAACTCGTTCTATGAAGCTCTTAGCTTCGATAAGATCCTAGAGAGTGCAGGTCTATCGGGTGAATCTCTTGGCATTGCCAAGGCAACGAT
Organism: Acidithrix sp. C25; assembly: GCF_904848545.2. NCBI lineage: Bacteria > Bacillati > Actinomycetota > Acidimicrobiia > Acidimicrobiales > Acidimicrobiaceae > Acidithrix > Acidithrix sp. C25. The sequence continues at coordinate 675,969 of NZ_CAJHCI020000006.1, read as the reverse complement.
AATAGCTCGTCTTATTCATCCTGGATCTGATCGAAAGACGTATTCGTATATCAACTCCAACTCTTCATTACCTGAGATATGTGGTATCGATCTCTCTAAGTTTCACAAGGATAAGGTCTATGCAATTGCAGATAAGCTCTATGACGCTAAAGGCGTCATAGAGCCAGCACTCTATAGAGCTAGCTCTGATCTCTTTAGGACGAATACCAGGCTCTTTCTCTTTGATCTAACCAACACCTACTTCGAAGGTTCTACTAAGGGGAACTCCCTAGCTAAACATGGACATTCCAAAGAGAAGCGTTTTGATTGCACATTAGTTTCTCTGGCACTACTTGTTGATCACAGGGGACTACCCATCTACTCAGAGATACATGAGGGCAATACCTCTGAGCCTAGAACTCTCATTAGCGTACTTGATGCCTTGGAGTCTCTATCGGATGGATCTCTCTTTGGGGATGTTGTTCCTACCATTGTGATGGATAGGGGAATTGCTACCAAGGCAAACCTAGAACTTCTTATTAAGCGCAATCTCAACTACGTAGTAATTGAGAGAGCTAACAAAAAGAGCCTCTATCGAAGCCATTTCATGGAGATGGAAGGCTTCACCGAGATCTACGATGCCCAAGGATCCCCAGTACTGGTGAAAAAGCTACAAGTGGAACCACAAAAGCCACACGGGCGAGTGAGAACACAAGTACAAGGACAAGTGAAAACACAAGTACAAGGACAAGTGCAAACGCTAGAAGAAGACACCGGCACTGACGACTATAACAGTAATGGTGCCACCGGCAAGAATGCCGGCGACAATAGAAGTGACAGCAGTAACGGCGATACCACCGACATTGGCAACGGCAGCAGCAGCAACGGCAGCAGCAACGGCAAGATCGCCAATTTCACCAGGAGCGACAGCAGCAACGACACCAAAATCATCAAGAGCGACAGTAGCACCGACACTGACGACTATATCCGTAATGGTGCCACCAGCAAGAATACCGGCAACAATATCAGCGACAGCACCGACACTGATACTAACGCCACCTCCACCTCCATCTCCTCCTCCATCTCCTCCTCTTCCACCAACAACAACACCACAACCGTGGTGTTGTGTCGTTCTTTGGGGAGATCCAAGAAGGAATCAGCGATCTCTAGTCAAGCTAATGAGAGATTCTTAGTAGATATCACTTCGTTGAGTACCTCAATCACAAAGGGTTCTATATCTAAGACCACAGTTGTCTCAGAGCGTATCGGACGCATCAAGGCCAAGTACCCAAGTATTGCTTCCAAATACGAGATATCCCTTGAATATCATCAAGACCATGGCAAGATCATCAAAAAGAGACGCTTTGACAAAGTAATCAATCTCACTATTACAGAAAAACCCACTAAAGCCAAAGATGATAATCTCCAAGGAGCCTACGTCATAGACACCAGCCATAGCGAGCTAGATGCAGGTGAGATCTGGAATATCTATACGACTCTCACTAAAGTAGAAGATGCCTTTAGATCCCTCAAGAGTGATCTTGGACTTCGACCGGTCTATCATCAACTAGCTAGCCGAACTGCTGCTCACCTTTTCATCTCAGTACTTGCCTATCACCTCCTTAGTGCTATTGAGCTGACCTTGAGGCAAAATAACGATAAGAGAAGATGGTCAACCATTAAAGAGCAACTCAACAGTCACCGCCGAGCCACCATAGTTCTTACATCAGATAAAGGCGTCGTCTATCACATCCGCACTAGTGGTGTTTCTGAGCCGGTTCACAAAGAGATCTACCGTCTCTTAGGAGTTAGTGATCCCCTTAAACGGATAAAGACGATTGCGACGCATTTGTAGTGTCCCAACCTAAAACCACATACTCAACTAGCTGGGAGAATAGGTTGATTTTCGGAAAGATGGGTCAGCCCGTATCCCAGCCCAAGCAATTGGGCAAGCCAAAGCTAAGGAAGGCCGATGGGGATGCGGGAATACCGATTGGTGGAATATTCAATTGGAGGCAAAGCGAAACACGCTCTTGTAAAGAGACGGATACACCTTGAGACATTACCTGTTGAGACATTACCTGGTGCGAAGCCAAGCAGACTTCTCCTTGGTCGCAGTTGTGAAATAGGCAGAGTTACGAGATGGTTCGTAGAACCTCATAGGCTAGGAAGGCAAACGAACATGGCTAACGCCACGTGTGGCCCTACTGACGAAACGCATTGGGAAAAGATCGATTGGTCGGAACTCAATAGTAACGTCAAGAGGCTGCAAGCCCGCATCGTAAAGGTTGTAAAACCGGGTTCCGAAAGGGGCCTTCATAAGGCTTGAGCCTAGTGCGATGAAAGTTACCAACTGGGTTCTTAGGGGGGGGCACGGCTCAGCAATGGGCCGCGCCTACCCGACGGAGATGAAATTGTTGTAGATGTCAAACTTGCACGATCCAAGCTCGCATGTCCACCGTGTTGTTGAATAAGCCGTAAATTCAAAACAAACTACCGCTACGACATCAGAACTTATCAACTCTCGCTGGAGACATCTTGACATGGGAATACGTCGTACTTGGATCTCTTGTGCCCTACGGAGACCGAAATGCCCCAATCATGGAGTAATCACTGAGTCAGTGCCATTTGGGTGACCGGTATCGTAAATCTCGCTTTGTCAACGGCCATTTGAAAATGCATGAATATGGCCATTTGGCATGAATGAATATAGCCACGAAAATTGCATACAGGATGACCGCCTAGCGTGACGGCCCACTCTCGGGTCTCCTGGACCCGAGAGTGGGCATGCAAAGGCGGTCTGGCTATCACTTTTTGAGAAAAAAGAAGAATGAAGGCCCTTATCTTGGGGCATTATGGATTTATCCAGTTCCTAATGCCGAGAAAGGGCCCAAAGTGAAGGATAGCAAAGAATCCATGGAAATTATTGAGGCTTACGATCTTTTTGGATCGTATAACGGAGCAGCGCAGTTCGTTGGCTGTTCTCCTAATACCCCTAAAGAAGTATGTTCAAGCAAGAAATGCCGGACAACTGATACGACAGGGTCAATATGAGAGGCGTCCTAAGGCCACCGATAAGTTCGCTGGCGTAATTGAGGAAGCCGTTGACAAGTCTAAGGCTAAGGTCCGGGCTAAGGCGATCCATGTCAGGCTGGTGGCGCTAGGTTATAACGGTTCAATTCGAAGCACTAGAAGAGCTGTAGCTACAGCCAAGGTCGCCTGGAGGAAATCTACGCAAAGAATCTTTTGGCCTTGGATTGCCGAGATGGGGAAATGGGCACAGTATGACTTTTCTTCATGGTCCTGTGATCGATGGGAAAAAGACCACACTCTTTCACTTCTATCTCCCTTTCTCTAAGGTGAGGATCGTTAAATGGATCCCGGATCAGTCACTGCCCAATGTGATTATGGCCTTAGATTACTGCTTTAGGTACATAGGGGGTATTCCGGCTTATGTACTCACCGACAACGCTAAGACTGCCGCGGTGAAGCATATCGCAGGGGTGGCTGTCATTAACCCCAAGATGGTCTCCTTCGCTAGTGCGTATGGCTTTAGTATCCAAACTTGCGTTGTCTATGATCCAGCATCAAAAGGTGGAGTAGAAGCTGCAGTTAGGGTGGCAAAAGAAGATATCTGCCCAAAAGACACCAACCTCGTTCAAAACTACAGGAACATCGCTGAACTTGAAGCTGCATGTGCCGCCTATACCACTTCTATCAACTCCGTTGTCCACTCAACCTCAGGCAAGATCCCATCAGTGGTACTTCAATCTGAGGCTATGACATTTCATAGCCTTCCTAAAGTGCCTTATCTCGGTGCTTATGGAGTGATGCGCAAGGTAGAGCCAAAGATGCCCATCGTTAGGTTCAACCACTGTGGTTACTCGGTACCAGCGAAATATCGTCGCGAAGTAGTCTATGTTCGCAGCGTTGGGGAAGAAGTGGTCATCGTAGCCCAGGAAGAAGCTGGTGGATATGTTAACGAAATAGCTCGCCATGCAAGAGGAGAAGCTTTCAGCTATGTCATTGACGATTCTCATAAGGAACCAGATCATCCCAATGGCCCACTTGTGAGGATGCCGATTCCGACCAATGAAACTCAGGCTAAGTTTCTTTCAATTACACCTGATGCTAGCCAATGGCTCATTAGGGCTTGTAATAGTGGAGCCAGCGGTATTGAAACCTCGATAGCAGATCTAGTGGGCTACGCCAATAATGAAGTCTCCTCTTCAATAATTGAGGAGTCACTTCGTCTTGGAGCCTTCAATCACTCGGTAATAGCTGATCTCTTGGTAATTCACAAAAGGTCAGCTCGTAGTGGAACTAAGGCCACTTCACCACAGAGTTCCAAACCACAGAGTTCTAATGGTGCATCTAGCTCACCACAGGGTCCCTATGGTGCATCTACTGACGCCTGGTCCAAACTTGCGGCGGTGTCATAATGGCCGATAATATAATCCAAGACGAGATCGAAGCTATGACCAAGCGTCTTAGGCTTCCTCATATTAGGCGGAGCTACTATGATTTAGCTCTTTCGGCCCGAGCACAGCGATGGGATCCCATGGAGATGATCCGGCTGCTATTGGAAATCGAGCTAAAAGGCAGAAATGCTTCTACGTTAGAGATTCGCCGCATAGCAGCGAATCTCCCCTCCAATCGAACCCTAGAGGGGTTTGACTCATCCATATCATCGATTCCAAATAGAACCATTATGGGATTGTCCAACTTGGAGTGGGTAAGACTAAAGAGAACTTACTGGTTCTTGGTCCTCCTGGAACGGGTAAGAGCTTTCTGGCGGAGGCACTTGCAAGTGCTGGAATCGAAGCAGGTTTCAGGGTAGCTTGGTACACCCCTGAAACTCTGTGTCGTTATATGGATATAGCTAAGGCCACTGACACCTTGGCGAAGATGATGCTCAAATTGATGAGAATGGATTTGATTGTCATTGACGACCTAGGAATACTTCCTATGAACTCTATGGAATCAGAGTCTCTCTATCGGGCGGTCGATGCTTGTTATGAGAAGACTTCAATGATTGTGACCTCGAATTACCCTATAGCGTCCTTCGACGAGATCATCACGCCTAGATCTCTCGCTGCAGCACTTGTTGATCGTCTGGCTCATCATGGCCATCTCATAGAAACCAAAGGAGACTCTATTCGCCTTAGCCAAGCTCTTTCGGGTAAAGGTGTGGTGCCACTATGAGCCAGAGACCAGCGTTAGATGATCCCTCCTATCACAACGATAGAGAGGCGTTAGATGATCCCTCTCTAAAGAAGTCCTGTCCTATCTGTGGAGGTCAATTTGTCTCAATCGGTCGACGCATCTATTGTTCGGCAACTTGTAAACATAGAGCCTATCGAAGACGCCATCAAGGATTGGTGAGCAATGCCATAGTTGGAATAAGTAAACCTCGTCGAAATATCAGTATCTATGAGTGTCCTTCTTGTGGAGTGCACGAACTCGGCATACAACGCTGTAGCGATTGTGGAGTCTTCATGACTCGCGTTGGCATTGGCGGGCTGTGCCCTCACTGCGACGAGCCTCTCGCAGTAGGCGAACTCATGGGAGAGATATAGAGATAACACTCTTAGAAACCCAGTAATAATCAAATAAGAGCCCAACCAAGGCCTAACATAGTCCTTGGTTGGGCTCTATCTATATAGGACTCTATCCGTGTAGTGCTCTATCTATATCGGCGACTATCAGGACGATTGATACATCCATTCGGTTTCTCGATTGATAGCTGCTGGTGCCCTACTGTCACCAGACTCGGAGAAATCTCCGTTCCTCATGAATCAAATGACCACACATGGATCTCACGCTTTAGACCCCACACTTTAGAGAACTAATGACGATATGTCTTAGCTCTTGACCAAAGAGAACCAACAAGGATAGCGAATCGTCACCATATAGACAAAGCCCACGGGATCCAACCCTTGTCGCGAATGTTCCACGATCTCATTGATTCGCCATGTCAACTGATTCGCCATGTCAACTTCATGCCCAAGAGCTGATGGGGCCAATTTGTTCGATTGCAAGCAAACCTATCGTCGCTCTATCGTCGCGCAACGGGCCATTGGGGTTCACGATGGGGCCTCTTGGTTGGGTTGGGTGATGGTCTATCGTCGCGCAACGGGCCATTGGGGTTCACGATGGGGCCTCTTGGTTGGGTTGGGTGATGGTCTATCGTCGCTCTATCGTCGCGTAACGGGCCATTGGGGTTCACGATGGGGCCTCTTGGTTGGGTTGGGTAACTTGCGGTGCCGTCAATACTCGCTAGATCTCTAGAATCTAGAATCTAGAACCTCCACCTATCCAGGAACGTAATGGGGGTTATTGAGTTGTGGACGATTGCTACGCAAACGAAAGTTGAAATGTGGAAAACGCTTCGCGTTTACGCATAATCCAACGATCTTCGCCCACAGGCTCAACAACCTGTAGCTACTACCCATAAAAAAGAATAATAAAGAGATCTTTTCCAAGTCGCCCTCAACGAAATCTCAACCCTATCTAAAAATCACACTGCGCCTCGATAGAGCACTTTCATCTAATCGACAATTAACTGCTCTTGGATGCAAGTTGGAGTAGTTAATAGACCTTTGCGACCAAAGGTTACATTATTTCACCTCCTCGACAAGAAATGCCCATAGAAGGACCGAATGAAATAGCTACTGTAATAGTAAAAAAAGCGGCCTCAGATAAACGCGAGCTGTGGTAAAATGTGCAAAAGTGATGGCCACTTGTATGCATTCTTCGTGTCCACCAACTTGCAGTTCTCAATGGCCAGTAACACGCTTCACGAGAGACTTTGAACATCTAGTTGCCGGCTCAACCGCAAAGATGGATAAAACAACAGTTACGAAGCTCACCCGGATTGCTCAGAAAACAGTTGGTACGATCTGTGAGAGAGTAGTAGCCAAAGAGATCGATCCAAAGCGACTAGAGAAGCTCTCAATAATAGAGGTAGATGAGATTGCCTATCGTAAACACCATAAGTACATAACCCAAGTTATTTAGAGCCCGTAACAGATCATGAAACTGGAAAGATCGTCTATGGAGCAGAAGGAAAAAGCGCTAAGAGTCTAGATGGGTTCTTATGTGAGCTTGGTTCGCAACGTTCCAAGCTCTCACACAAGTAGCAACAATGGACATGGGACCAGCTTTTGCTAAAGCTTTCGCTGATCGCACACCAGATACTTAGGTCGCAACCTCGATCCTTTTCATGTCGTTAAATTGGGCACTGAGGCCCTGGAGGAGGTAAGATGCGACCTATGGCGCCAACTGAGAAAACTTCCTACTCCAGATTACGCCCGTAGGTTTGTGAGTGCAAGATGGGCATTACTAAAGAATCCTGGTGATTTGACTCAACGCCAAAATGAGACTCTACGTCAAATAAAGTCAACCGCTGCAATACTTCTAAAGCCCTTAGAGATGAAAGAATCCCTAAGAGGGATATTCGGTAGTGGATTATCCAATGACGAAGTAGCTGAGTTCTTGGATTCCTGGTGTGCTCGTGCTTCACGATCACGGATACCTAGCTTTGTCAGATTGTCAAAGACAATTCGAACCCATAAAGATGGAATTATGGCTGCTATTGAGCCCCCTAGCTTGAAAAGGGTGTCTCCAACGGAAGGCTTGAGGGTCTAAACAATAAATTAGATCCGCCATTGCTAGATGCTATGGTCTTCACTCTGCAAAATCAACACTTGCTTTGGTGATGCTTTCATGCGGTCCGATTGATCTCAAGCTCCCCTACGAAAGGGTTGCTTGATCCACATCTATTTTAGGAGAGCCCTTTTAAGATCGCCAATGGGAAAAACTCGACCAACTCAATTATAAGGGAAAAGGCAAAGAGATACGTACCAAAAAACGACTTTGACGCCCATCAAAGAGTTGGGCCGCTACGTTCCAAGAGGTTCAAATGGCCCTTAGTGCCTTCATCTAAGATCGAACAATCCACACTCACCAAAATTTGCAACCCCGCTATCGTCGACCTCCATCGAAATGGAGATATGGCTCTAAAATCATAGGTAAGCGGTCGAAGGAAGAAAAACGTCGAGCCATAATCGTACGATTGGCGCAAATATCGAGCTCAGCGCCCCTGGGAAAATAAAGACTACCAAAAGTAGAATCGGTATCAAAAACTTTAGATTAGCCGTAATTGCAGCAAACTTATACTCACCTATAACGCGACGAAGAATAGCCGAACCATCAAGAGGCGGTATAGGAAGAATGTTGAATATAAAGTAAATAGCGTTTATTATGCCGAAATAAACCCAGAAATAGCCAATTAAGCTAGTGGTATTTATGGACCCACCCAGAATCGGAGTCGTACTGCCATAGGAGTTCGAAAAGACAAAGATTCTAAGAATGATCCCGGCTAATATCGAGAGAATCAAATTCGTAACTGGGCCCGCTAAAGAGACCACCAAGGATGAACGTCTTGGATTGCGCAAATTAGCGGCGTTTACGGGCACCGGCTTGGCGTATCCAATCGGGGTAAGCCCTAAAAGCATCAACATACCCGGTAGTATCAATGTACCAAATGGATCAATGTGAGCCAGTGGGTTTAGACGGAGGCGACCCGCTTTAGCTGCAGTATGATCGCCATAATAAAGAGCCACCAATCCATGCGAAATCTCGTGCAAGACAAGAGCGATGATCGCCGCAAGAAAATTTATACCTAAGTAGACATTCAAGATTCCTTTTGAGAGAGCAATAAATGCCACAAGGGCGATACCGGCATATATTAGAACTTTACGGTTCAACTAATTAGCTCCACGTCTACACATATTTGTTACCTATCAATGATATGCGAATTGTGGTAACTACAACTTTCGCCCTTGTAATTGAAGCTAGGCCTTATGGTTTGATGCGCAATCACGGCAATACCGAGTGGTAGGGATGGCCTCTAGCCGTTCGGTGGCAATCTCTCTATGGCAACTCTCACAGATGCCATAGTTATTCGAATCCAACTTGGTGAGTGCAACCTCCACCTCGGCAAGGGCAACCTCTAAATTAGCCAATTGTCCCTCGGCCTCAACCCGTTCAGCAATCACAACTGACGAGTCGGCAAAGTTAGGATCATAGCCACCATTAACCGTTGCGTCTTTGCCAAGTTCTTGTACCTTGGCCGTCAATATCTCACGCTCTTGGTTTAGAAACTCCTTGATTGACTTATTTTCAGCCTTAATTTCTTCCATGCTAAGATTATAGAGATCTTTCCCCCGATAGATAAACTACGCTCGCGGATGCGAAGCTCGATAGACCTCCAGCAACCTAGTTGGAGTTATATGGGTATAGATCTGAGTTGTGGTAATCGAAGAGTGACCAAGTAGTTCTTGCACACTTCTAATATCGGCTCCTCCTGCTACCATGTGAGTCGCGCAGCTATGGCGTAGGGTGTGAGGATGAATCGAAGTTCGAATGCCCGCTAAAAGTGCATATTTCTTCACTATCTGCCATAGCGCTTGACGCGAAATCCGCTTGGACCTAGAGGAGTAAAAGAGAGCCGAGGAGCGAGAATGGCCCTCCAAGTTCGAACGAGCTCCTTCGTAGATGTACCTCCTCAACATGGACACGCTAAGGGGAGTTAGAGGAACAATGCGGAACTTATCTCCCTTGCCGCGAACTCGAGCAAGTGCCTCTTCCAAATCCAGATCATCAACGTTGGCTCCTATTACCTCTGAAGCCCTAAGTCCTGAGCCATAGGCCAGTTCCAACATTGCTCGATCCCGAACTCCATAATCTGTACCAAGATTAATTACATCTAGGAGCGCTTCCACTTCGTGGATTTCCAATACCTCTGGGAAATATAGCGGAGCCTTTGGAACCTCCAACCCCTCAAGCGGAGAGAGATTGATCGCTCCGATGTTTAGGAGATACCGATAAAAACCCCTAGCGACTGAGATAAGCCTCACCAAGGAAGTGGTTGCTAAACGGCTGCCAAGTTGGTCAATGGCGATACCGATTACTCTAGAGTCCGCGCTCAAAAGGTTAGAGCCAAGATTTTCTAGAACCGCACTCAGATTCCCTAGATCCTGATAATATGCGTCTATAGTTGCATTAGCCCTCCCAAAGACAAGGCGCAACTCCTCCAAATATCCCTCAATATAACTTGTGGATTCCGTCACAGACGGCCCCCAAAACTACAGCACAAAAATAGAACCACAATCTTCTGATATCCAATTTTAACTAGAAGATAAAGCTATCAAATACCCAAAAATCTAGGTGCACAATACTTAGTCACTAGCCTAGCGAATAAAGTCAACCGAAGGACTCCCTAATGCCCAAGGTAAAAAACCATTCAATACAATGTATTTTAGCCAATGCATTTGGATCGGAAAAACCACACCAGATCAATCAATATTGGACCGATAAAAAAGGATAAACCTGAAGCTATCTATCAATTGGAGCTATTTCTTTATCGCTAATTATTTGGAGCTAGTTTGATGGATCCATAAGTACTTATGGATCCATCAAACTAGCTAGGAGTGCTACGACCACCACCAACTCCCCTCACAAGCAGAAGTAGCCCTGTCCCGAGTGGGTGATCACCCAAAGTGCAAAACCTCCCGAACATAGTTTAGAATCGCATTACAAAGGCGTCAAAAGCACAACCTACTTGGGCTAGGTCGTAAATTGTATCGTCGAGGAAGTTCAAAGGATATGAAAACCCAAGTAGTAAGGGGCGCCGCTTATGCTTTAGACCTCGAGATAACTGACCTTCTCTTAATTCCGGACTAAAGCGACCACAAATTAAACGAATTCGCAACAAATCGCCTTAAATCTAAAGTGATATCACAGGTTATGACACATAGACCAGGCCTGTGTCTATATTGTCGACGAGCGCCCTATGATCGGTCCATATTAGATTGAGCCGCACCCTCAATATCGTCTCTGCGTGCTCTGGTTCGTCGAGCTGCCACCTCAAGGCGGGCGATAAACTTCATTAGTCGCTCCCGAGCAGCATCCGCCTCCGGTGTAAGGCCGCTCAGTTCACAAATTCGCCAATTCCTAAGGACAACTGGAACTATGATTTGGTCGTAATGAAGGCTAAAGTCGTAAATACCCTCTTTTGCGATATTCTTAGAGTGCTCCGTAAACCCATCTATTCCAGTTCCAGGCATGGAAAAACTTCGGACTTGCCGTTCGATCGCCTCAAGCGTCTCGCTGGGATTTCGCTCCAGAGCAGCCAGGGTCAAGTCACGATAGAAAAGATGATGGAGATTCTCATCGCTAGCAACGCGAGCCATAATAGCAAAGCCAACTTCGTCTCCGATTAACTTACCCGTATTTCGGTGGGCCACCCTAGTTGCGAGCTCTTGAAGAGTAACGTATGCAATTGTGTCGACAGGAGAGACAGGTTCCGGTACGATACCATTCGACACTTGGTTCATTCGACTACGTTCCAGGGTAATTGGATCAATCAAACGAGTGACCGTCAAATAGTCACGAATTACGATGGAGTGACGGTGCTCCTCGGCTGTCCATCGACGAGCCCAGGCTCCCCAGCTATCATCACTTCCGAAAGCCGCAAGCAAGGCATTGAAATAATACGGAAGGTTGTCCTCTGTAAGTAAGTTGACAAAGAGTGCACTTCTTGTTCCCGGACTAATGGTCGAAGAAGAACTGTCCCACTCCTCCCCAGCCACAAAGTCACGACCTCTAGACCATGGTACCAATTCATGAGGAAACCACTCCTTGGACATTCCGAGATGCTTTGTCATAAGCGACCCTACGGTCGGCTCAAGTTCCTTTAAAAAACCCTCGAAATTCATTATCCCAAACTACCGTACATGGGCGAATTACAATCCTATTAATCAATAAAGTCTTATGATTATATTCACACCAGGGTTACATTAAATTGCTGGAATGATCCGATATCGTTAGATGGAAAATTAACCCACGTACCCTTCATTGAAAAAACCACCGATAGCGAACTGACTAGCGCTGCCGATGGATCGATTTGGAGGACCATCGAAATAAATAATTCACCACCAGCCAATAAGGATCTTTACACACAATTGCCCCTAACCCATAAAAAGCTCGGCGCGCCTCCTTGTTCCAGACAATCCCACACCAATGGATACAGCTTCCAAGGTACCTATTCCCTAAAAACTCATAAGTCTGTCAAAAGTAATCGACCATAAATACGCTTGCCTATCCGCATATAACTGGACAAATAACAACGTTATTGGACCAAAGGCAAAACATTTATCCCAATTGAAAACCAGTATCCAATAGAGGTTCGATAGCAAACTTTGCCTACATGGCCAGAGAATCCCAACCATAACTAGCTAATATGAAGCAAATTGAAAACCATAGTCGAAGGACCTCCAAGGAAACTGCAGATCTATCTCCTACTGACACCGAAGCAGGCTGGATGATTTAGGGCACATACGACTACTTTGATTCAAGACATTGAACTCCTTAGGCATGGTCTGTCGGTTGCTTAGTTCATCTCCAAAGAAACTAGTCATCCTCACCTTCGGTAAGCATTTGTCGCCGCAAAGCAAAAGCGATGAGTGCAGTGAATAACCAAATCAGCATTGGAACCAGCGATCTTCAAAAAGTACCTACCCTCGCTATCATATTTTGCGGGATGCGAGATCATTAGCACTAAAGTAACCTTTGGTAGCCATTCCTAAAGGAAAATGGAATATCATCTCGAATAGGAGTAGATTGTAGATATAAATGCCACAATATCTAATGTGACCTTGATAAAGTAAAAGGAGATCATAGCTATGGCAACCACTAAACGTGATCCATCGAATACCGCAGTTTCCTCAATAATGTCAACCAGCCTGATATATGTCGAGCCACAGGAGTCAATCCAAGAGGCGGCAGCCAAATTAATCAAAAACAACGTCTCAGTACTGCCAGTACTTGATGACAAAGCAGCGCTCATTGGAATCTTTAGCGATGATGATCTATTAGTCGAGGGTGTTCGACTACACCTTCCCACGGTATTTGGGATATTCGCTGAATTTGGCGCGTGGCCACCTGCTGTCAAGCATTACGAGACGCAGCTCCGCGCCGCATACGCATCCAAGGTCGCCGATGCAATGGAGACCACGAAGACAGCCTCGGTAAAGGTCAATGACACTATAGAGACCGCAGCGACAATTATGCACGATCTCAAGTTGCGTACCCTAGCTGTTACCGATGGCCCCAAAGTTGTAGCCGTTGTCACTAGATCTGACATCTTGAAGTTTCTCTTTGGTGAATGATGGCCCCATTCGGCAATGCAAATGCGTCTAAGCCCAAGCGACACCTCGTCGTTTCAGAGTTGGCGTAATTACCAGCTAAATAAGTCACCAAAACAAGACCTAATTCCATTTGATTTAGCGTAAAGCTAGGAGCGCCTGAGGCTAACATATTTGAGATCTGGTACGCAAACTAATCTAATAATATAGCTGCCGCTAACACCCTATGTTTAGTTAATAAAATTATCAACACTAATGGCGCTAATAAGATCGCGCGAACTAAATCTCAAGCAATGTATAGCAATGTATGATCTTCAAGCAAAGCTTTACATTGTCGATAGCTCTGCTGCGAAATAGGAACAAGGCCCAAATTTAGCTAGGGGGTAGATTATCGGCATAAAAACGACATCAAAGACCAACTACGCACCATTTACCATAGGCTTATGGACTTTGAATAGCTAAATTTACTTTAATTATAAAAAGATCTCTTGAAAAAAACCTTACCATAATCTACAATCAAATGAACAATCAATAACTCTTGGCTTATCCACATAACTATCACTATCACAATAAGTAGTTGAGATTAAATTAACTATTAAATCAATCATTACGACCCCAAGCCCACCAGCCTAAACAACAACACCTACAAAAAGATCACTTTAGCCAAAAGCTAGCACCATCTAGATGTAATTACTGATACTAAATAGCACTTAATCAAGTTCGGTAACGTCGACCAATCATTTAGAGTTGGCGACTCTTTTAATTATCTTCCTATTGGCAACAGCACAAACTACTTTAGCTCCCAAGAGCCCTTAGATCCCTTCGACATTTATCTCAATCGGCCAGTCATCATTTAGTTCCGACTTGAGCGCAATGTTGTCACCTCGACCCCGACCAGCCGAAATAACGGCAGCTATGATGCAAGCTACGATAGCAAAGATGAAAGCTTCACGCAGCCCTGATGCAAAAGGAGCTGAGATTAACTTCGGGAAGAATGTTCGACCAGTCAAAACGGTCGCGGCATGATGTGAAAGCAATGACATATTGTGGGGACCCAGAAGCTTAGCTATCGGATTATACCCTAAGAGTGCGGCAAAGAGCACGGAAACAGGAGGCACATGAGACAGCGTTACAGCTGTAGCGTGTGCTACTCCCTGAGAACCCAATCCACTAACTAGCGCACCAGGCAAAGAGATTGATAGCCCTGCGATCATGAGAGAGAAGAAAATTCCGATAGAAAACACCTGCGCAGAGTTTTGAAAGGTCGAATTCATCGCACCACCAACTCCTCGGTTTTCAGCCGGAAGGCTATTCATAACCGCAGCACGATTCGGCGCCGCAAACACCCCTTGAGAGAGGCCCGAGACAAACAAGATAAGGCCGAATGTCCAATACGAGAAGTCGACAGAGAGTTCTAGAAACCCCACAAAGGCTAACGCTGTTCCGATCGGACCAATCGTTGCGAAGATTCTAGGACCATATCGGTCTGACAGGTAGCCTGACATGGGCCCCGCAATTAGAAAGCCCAGAGTTAGAGGGAGCATATATATTCCCGCCCACAATGGAGTGGCGGAAAAACTATAACCATGGAGGGGAAGCCAGATCCCCTGCAACCAAATAATTAGCATAAACATTAAGCCGCCGCGAGAAATCGAGACTAAGAATGTAGATATCGTACCAAAGCTAAAGGCCCGAATTTTGAACAAGGAAATTCGAAACATTGGATAGGCGCTCTTGGTTTCAATAAATCCAAAGATCGCAAAGAATGCAATGCCGCTGATCAATTCTCCAAGAACCAATGGGGATGTCCATCCAGTGGCGCTCGTACCGTGCGGTTGGATGCCGTAGGTAATACCAACCATAATTAATATCAATCCAATAGCGAATGTAACGTTGCCAAGCCAGTCGATCTTAGCTGGCTTTCTGATACCCCGTTCCTCTAGCTTTAGATATGCCCAAATGGTCCCAAAAAGTCCAATCGGGACTGAAATTAGAAAGATCAATCTCCAATCGATAGGAGCTAGTAAACCTCCTAAAATCAAGCCGATAAAGGAACCCGAAATACCAGCGACCTGGTTGATTCCAAGAGCCGTACCTCTTTGGTTTGCCGGGAACGCATCGGCCAAAATCGCCGAAGCATTAGCCACCAAGAAGGCCGAACCTAACCCTTGCACCAAACGCATAACGATCAAAAAGAGGGCTCCTGACCTTCCCTTATAGGGGTCTATGGTCAATAGCAAAGAGCCAACCGTATAGATAACAAAGCCCAGGTTATACATCTTAACTCGACCGTAGATGTCACCCAAACGGCCAAGACTCACCACCAAGACGCTTGTTACGATCAAAAACCCAAGAATCATCCAAAGCAGATAAAAGCTATTACCCGGTCCAAGTGGGTTGAGGCCGATTCCTCGAAAGATATCTGGAAGCGCAATAAGGGTGATCGATGAATCTATCGTCGCCATCAATACGCCTAGAGTAGTATTGGAGAGAGCAATCCATTTATATCGATCATTCTGCGATACAGATTTACCGTTAGTTGACGCTAGTAAAGCGGCCATTGGCGACCTTTCCAAAATGCATATGAAGGGCAATTGACTACCCACCTGTCGCGTCCCTAACTCCGCCGAAAAAGGAGATACAAGCGATATCGAGACCGATCGAACGAAACCAATTACCTAACGCAGAATTTTGAGACCTTCAGGAGATTTATTTCTGTTACAGAATAAACTATAGTCGATGAGCGAAGCAAATGGTGACACTAACGAAGTTGCGGTGGAATTAGCACAGGCCATTGGCCAACTTCGGCGTACCCTTCGTCGAAGCCAAAGAGAGTTATACACAGATGGCGTCTTCTCATCACCTGAATATGAGTTACTTCGATATGTCTATGATCACCCCAATGTGAGAGTAGGCGTAATGGCCAATGCACTCTCTATTGCTCCAAATACAGCCTCCACCTTAATCAAACGATTGATGAAACTGGGCATCCTCAATCGAGCCACCTCAGATAATGACCGAAGAGTAGGCACCCTCTGTCTAACTCCATATGGAGAGGAGACTATCTCCACTCTTAGAGACCACCGCTTGTCGCTCTTGGTTAGGGGACTTGACGACATCAATCTAGATGCCAAGGCTGCCATCATATCCGCCATTCCAGCACTGCTTGAACTAATTAAAACAATCCAGGATTTCGAAGGTTCGCCTTCATGTCCTTTTGAGTAAAGCTAACCGACATGGGACGGTGGTGTTAAAACTCATCAGCACGATCTAACACCGCCATAGCGCGCCGTATTCTCACCTTTGATCCGAAATACAGGATCGCTAGCCAAATTATCTCTGGTACTTGATTATCTCGCCCCCTCATCGAATTAACGCCGACGCATTAGCGTTAACCAAACGAAAGATCTAAGCGGCAACGAACCACTATCAGATGCACCTACCATTGGGTCAATCCCACCTCCACACATCTATCGTGACGAAAACGCTAAACCAAAAATGGTCCCAGCACATTTAGGTTACTGGCCCACTCAACTTTCAATTATCAAAACGCACCATGAGAGATCCAGTAGCAATTCAGAGATAATTAGGGATCTCTGAATTTAGGTTAGATTCAGTTGTTAGGAGTTCCGTTTGAGCTTGCCAATTGGATAGTTCCTACCCATCTAAGCGAATCCAAATTGACCCACAAAACTAAACCTACTTACGTTTATATTGACAATCTAAAACAACTAGCCTCCAGGACAACCGAGTCAAGCTAGCATGAGCCAGCTTCTCTGGCTTATGCACCGTGGGATCGATCGACTTTCTAGGAGAAATTGCGCAATTCATAAATCGACTCTTTCGGGTGGTATTTTTTGACTGCGAATGGGTTTGCTATGCCGTGTTCGGCATTAAGTACGGAGATTAAAATCCAAAACGGATAAAAATTCAATTACGAAGTTATCTCCCAGGAGACAACTGCACGGCGTATCCCAACCCAATTTTGGCTTTGTACTCCGAAAAAAGAAGGATTAGAGATAGTAGGTAAATGGTCAACTAAAAAATAGAACCAGACTTAGCCAATCCTTAAATGGTAAAACAATCACATGGACTAAACCAATCCTCAAACCTCTCCATCCTCCACCATCGAAGTACCAAAGATCCTAAAATCTGATCGCCAAAAAATAAACAGAATCAACCGAAGAACGCACCTCTTCACCAACCTTGGGAAAAAGAAAAAACAGTGACTAATCATCTCGACCACCCTCAGGAGATGGATCTCGGAAAGCTTCGACTAAAAGCAAGGTCGAAAACACGAACCATCTAAATTAAACGACTAAAGCATATCCAGTAAGTCGCAAAGACAGAACAATGATAAAAGAAAGCATCGAACCTTACAGTGACCAAAAGCCAAGCCAAAGCCTAAAGGACTGAAATCACTCCCAAGCCAAAGCACCCAAAAACGACAGCAGTGGATAGAAATCGCGCAAATGCAGGGATTTACCCTAGCTCCAAAGGCTCAATTGCATAGCAACCATAAACTGCCAAAATATGTAACCCAAGTGGATAATGACGCACTCTTATGGTTCCTCTGGGCTAGTAATGCAAAAAAACAAACAATTCACCAACCAAGCAATTCGTCCATAAACAATAACGACTATCCAGCGTTGTTCCCTTTGACAGAGAAACCGCACGCTAAATCCGCCAAAACGCTAAATGCACCCAAAAAGCAATTCAACCGAACCGGAGAAACACGCCTAGCCAAATCGGAAAGTGACACTGCAAAAACGCATTAAACCAAAATGAGCGAAGCTACCAATGTAGCTTCGCTCATTTATCAAATATATATCCGGCGGCGTCCTACTCTCCCAGGGAGTTGCCCCCCAAGTACCATCGGCGCTGGCAGTCTTTACTTCCGTGTTCGGAATGGGAACGGGTGTTTCCCCGCCGCTATGGCCACCGGAATATCTTGGTTGCTCGAATCATCGAGCTACCTATAGCGAGCACGAGCTTTATATTTAGCTCCAAGCCCTCGGCCGATTAGTACCGGTCAGCTGAATGTGTTGCCACACTTACACTTCCGGCCTATCAACGTGGTAGTCTGCCACGGGCCTTACCAGGTTAACCCTGTGGGAGACCTCATCTTGGAAAGAGCTTCGCGCTTATATGCTTTCAGCGCTTATCCCTTCCGTAGGTTGCTAACCAGCCATGCCCCTGGCGGGACAACTGGCACACAAGAGCTACGTCCGTCCCGGTCCTCTCGTACTAGGGACAGCCTTCCTCAGGTCTCCTGCGGC